>DASXYY010000066.1:0-34923 GCA_036502225.1 Opitutaceae bacterium | reverse complement strand
TTCCGGTTGCTTCCCACCCCGCCTCGCGGCGGCGCAGTTTCCTTCCGCTGCCGATATCCATGCCGATACCGGGGTCTGACTTTCACATCCTGAGTTCATGTATTTGATGACGCACTGGAGCGCATGGTCCCCATGCGCTTTAGCCTCGACCCGCGTTGGGCGCCGAAGCGCGTGGCGACCACGCGCGCCACCCCCTTTACCGACCGAGCAGGATGCTGACCACATTGCGTGTGAGCTGCTCGTCCGTCAGCCCTTCCACCGCCTCGGGCGGCAAAGCGGCGGCGGTTCGAAATCGCTCCGCCATCGTGGCAAAAATTTCGGCGCGGGCGGAATCTTCGAGCGCGTCGCGCCGGCCCAGCGCGCGGGCGGCGAGCGCCGCTTCCTCCGGTCCAATCGCATACCGCAACCGCGCGGAAGCCCCCGAGCAGGCGCGCAACGAGTTGAACATCTGGGACTGCACTTCCCACGCGTCCGGCATTTTCTCGGAATATTCGCTCACGACGACCGTCCCGGCCGCCAAATCGCCCAGCCGCTGGGCCCTCGGCGAAAGCAGCGCGCTCACTCCGCCCACCAGATAGAACGCGGGCAGTCCGTCGACAAATCGCAGCACGGATCGCACGATCACCTGGGACCACGACAGCCTCAGTCCGTCGGCGTCGACGACCCGCAATCGACAAAGCGCCTTCCCCAAAGTGCGTCCGCCGTAGGCTCCTTCCATCACCAAAAAGTACCCCTGCGATAAAACAAAATATCCCACGATCTCCACGAAATGGTACACATCCGTGGAGATCGCCGCAGCGAGCGAAAGAAACTGGACCAGGACGCTCCAGGCGGCGGAGATCGCCATCAAATCCACCACCATCGCGATCATTCGCACCAGCGGGCTCGCGAGCGAAAATGAAAACACGGCTCCCTCCGGCGTCCGCACGAGCAGGCGGTCGGTCATCCCGCTCACGACCGTTCCCCCTGCTTCGCCGGCGACCGCCCCGCTCGAAAATAATAGAGCACCACCACGCACCCTTCGGCCAAGCCGATCGAGATCTTCAGCCCATAGGAGACGACTGGCTCGTGATATTGCGAAAAGAAAGCCTCCATCAGGCCCGCCCAAATCAGCATGAGCGCGCATCCGCCGCACAGCGTCGCAAAATCCGGCGCGGCCGCGCGGACGCGCCGGGACAAACGCTGCCCGCCGCCGGCGGCCAGCATCGCCCCCGCCAGGACGAAGGCGGCCTGCGCGGCGATCAGGAATGCGGGAATCTCGATGCAGCCGTGCGGAAGCAACCAGCCACAGAGAAACGCCGTTTCGCCGGCTCGCACATAGTCCGCCGTCACCGCGCCCAGGATCACTCCGTTGTAGAACGTGGTGATGCCGGTCAGGACTCCCGCCGTCACCCCGCCCGCCGCGCAGGCCAGCGCCACCTGCGTGTTGTGAGTCATCAGCAGGCCTGAGAAACCCGCCTTGTTCCCGTCCAATCGCTTGCCCTGGTCCTCCTTTTCGTGCGCCACCCGGTCGCGCGGATCGCCCTGCAGGTAGTCGAGTGGAATGACGACCGCTTTGGCGGCGGGGTCAAACCAGAGCGCCCCGGCGCCAAAACCGACGCCGGTCAGGCAGAGCAGGCACGCGAGCGCGAACGCCCGCCACCGGCGCCGAAAAGTCTGCGGAAGTTCTCGTGAAACCCAACTCCAGGGGGACCAACGGGTCGGCGTGCGCGCCCCGTAAATCTCTGCAAACGCGCGGGCGACGATCGCCTCCAAATGCCGGCACACCTCCGGATGGGCCGCATATCCGGCCAGGCGCGATAGATCCGCCGTTGCCCGCTGATACAGCGAGTCGAGCTCCCGCGCTTGCTCGAGCGTCAGCCCTCCAAACGGATCGGCCGCCCGTTCGTCCAGCAACTTCCCCAACCGTTCCCAGCTGGCCCGTTCCGCGGCGATGAAGCGTTCCTGATCGACGATCATACCATCTTCCGCCGCGCGGCCAGGTAGTGTTGAATCGCGTCGGAAGCCATGGTCGCGCTGTGCAGCGGAACCACCGTCACACCCGACGGACGCAGGCGGCGGGCCACGGCGCGCAGCTCCTTCCACCGCAGGTGGCCCGCCAGCCGCGCATAAACCTCGTCGTCGGCCCGGACGGGGGCGCCGCCGAACAGCGGAGCGACCTCCGAGGTATGGGCTTGTCCGATGAACACGCGGTGCGGCGGAGTCAGCAGACGGCCGTACCGCAACAGATCCTCCGCGAGCACCGGATCCGACAGGTCCGTAAAGAGGAACATCAAGGTTCGCCGCCGCACGCGGGTGCGCAAAAACCGGACAATTTCAGCCACGTCCGGCACGGCATCGCTCGGCTGCAGCTCAAGCAGCGCGTCCCGGCAGGCGCCGTAATGGACCCGGCCGCTGCCCGTGCCAACGAAGGCGCGGATCCGATCGTCAAAGGTGGCCACGCCAAATTTGTCTCCCTGGCGCTGCGCCACCGCGATCAAGGCCAGCGCCGCCGGCACGAAGCGATCCAGGACCGGCCGATCAGGCGCCCGGCCGCCGGAGGAACGCGCGGAAAGACGCGACGCATCCACCACGGCCAGCACCTCCTGGGTGCGCTCCATTTGGAAAACCTTGGTGACCGGACGGCTGCGCTTGGCCGAAGCCTTCCAATGCAACTCGTCGAATCCGTCCCCCGGCAGGTACTCGCGCAGCTTCTCAAATTCCCGCCCCCGGCCCGCGCCCCGCACGGCGCGCTGGCCCGCCGCCCGCGGCAGGAAATGGCGTGCGGTGCCCCGGCCCTCCGCCATCAGATTGGGATAGATGCGAAAATCCGCCGGCAATTCACGCTGATACCGCAAAAGCCAAAGACCGGCCGGCGAGGAATACTCGAATCGAATGGAAACGCCGCGAATCCGGCCGCGCTTGGTGGGGCACAAATGCCAGGAAAGGCGTTGCACTTCGGCCGGATTCGCCGCGCGCTGCACGACCACGCGCGCGCCGAGTTCGGGCGGAAAGCCGATCGCCACGCGAAACGACTCCCGGCGGGCGCCCGCTGCGAACCGGTGCGTCACGACGAAATCCGAGGGGCGCAACTCGGTCAGCCGAACGATCTGCTCCGTCTCGGACGCGGGCGGCACGCGATCTCGGGATCCCCGCCAGAGATCGGCGACGACGATCAGCGCGAGCACGGCCGCTCCCAGATATCCCCACGAAGGGCCCGCGTACAAACCGAAGGCCGCCGCCCCCGCCGCCAAGGCGAACAGGAGAACCACCAGCCGGCTTGTGGGAGCAAAGCGCATCGGCGATCAACGCGGAACCGCCACCTGCTCCACGATGCGGGCAACCACCTCGTCGATCGTCAGGCCCTCGATTTCGAACTCCGGGCGGAGGAGCAGGCGATGGCCGAGCACCGGCGCCGCCAGACTTCGAATGTCGTCTGGCG
The DNA here is from genome assembly GCA_036502225.1 of Opitutaceae bacterium. Lineage (GTDB taxonomy): Bacteria > Verrucomicrobiota > Verrucomicrobiia > Opitutales > Opitutaceae > Palsa-1447. Next base: position 31,502 of record DASXYY010000066.1, on the reverse strand, counting down.
TGACGAAATCGCGCCCCTCCAAGGCGGCGCGCACCCGGCTGCCGAGCAGCAGAGCCTGCGTGGCGCGCGGCCCCGCGCCCACCAGCACGCTTTCGTGCTTGCGCGTGACCCGCACCAGGTCGACGGCGTAGGCGATCAATTCCTCGCGCAGCGCGACTTCGCCCAAGGCCAGGCGCAGCTTCGACCATTCGTCCGCCGCGGCGACTACGCCCACGGCGCCGGTGGCCAGCACGGTCTCAGGCGCATCCGTGCCGAGCGTCCGGCGCGCCAGCAGGATTTCGTCCTCCCGCTCCGGCGCCTCCATCTTGATCTTGAACATGAACCGGTCCTTTTGGGCTTCGGGCAAAGGATAGGTGCCTTCGGCGTCGGCGGGATTCTGCGTGGCAAAGACCGTGAAGTTCTCGGCGAGGGCAAACGTCTCCCGGTCGATGGTGACAGTGCGTTCCTGCATGGCCTGCAACAGGGCGGCCTGCGTCTTGGCGGGCGCGCGGTTGATTTCGTCCGCCAGCAGAAACGTGGTGAACACCGGGCCGGGCACGAGCGTGAACTGGCTCGTCTGGAAATTGAAGATGTTCATGCCGGTGATGTCCGACGGCATCAGGTCGGGCGTGAACTGCACGCGCCCGCTCGGCACGCCGAGCACGGCGCCCAGCGTTCGCACCAGCAGTGTCTTGGCGACGCCCGGCACGCCTTCGATGAGGGCGTGCTGGCGCGCGAGGAGCGCGATCAGGGCCAATTCAACGGCCTCGTCCTGGCCGATGATGACTTTGCCGATTTCCTTGCGGACGTCGGCGAGAATCACAGTGAGTCGTTCAATGGAGGGAGACATGGGCGGGGAGGCGAAAGATGGGAGTTATACCAATCGGCGAGCCGGGCCCCGGATTTGGGCGCGGCGACCGGGCGGGCGGCCAGCCGGGGATCCGCGGCGGCCTCCGCGACGCAGGTTTGCACCAGGCCGTCGCGCCGCAGCGAGCGGTGCAAGAGGGCCGTCAAACCGGCGGTGGGGCGGTAAATCGGACCGCGTTCGCCGGCGTCCGAGGCAAACCCGCCCAACGGCGCTGCTCGATGCCAGGCAAAAACGGCGAATGCGGCCAGCAACAGAAGCAGGCCGCTCGTCAGTCCATAGTGCCGAGCCAGCGCGACCACGCCTGGCTTGGTGTCCACGCCGAGATGCGAATCGTCGATGGTCACCCGGCGCCGCCCGCCCGCGGTCCACACCAAAAAATCCGTGTCCCGTTGGTCGACCAGCGCCTCGTTCGTGAGAAAATGCGCCCCTTCCACGACCACGAGCTCCCCGAAGCCGATCGCACGCGCAAAGGCGGGCGGACGCCCGTCCTTGGCGGGCCCCCGCTGCCACTTTTCCGGCTGGGCAAACCCGATTTCCGGCTGGGCGTCCGGGGAGGTGACGCGCGGCACCTTCAATCCCCACCTGGCCTCCGCCGGGCTCGGCCGATCCGGTTCCATTCCGGCAAATTCCATTCCGCCGGAAAACGCCAATACCAGCCGGCTTCCCGCCCGGACTGCTTCCTCCAACGCGTCCACATCCGCCGCGTTCCACTGGCGAAACTGGCGGGCGGTCAGTCCGGCCACCAGAATCAGGCGCGGCGGCCTCGTCGGCAGCGCGGCGAGCGGCAGGAAATTCCTTTCCACCGAATAGCCGGGCATCCCGGCCAACGAATCCGCGAGGAGTTTGGTCCCTCCTTTTTCCGCGCGCAGGGAGCAATAGTCCGGGTAGTCGGCGCCTCCCTGCAGCCGCAGCCCCGATATGGCGGCGACGCCCGCAATTGCAGCCACGCACAGTCCGATCACCCACCAGCCTGCCGCCGTTGAATTCATGGGCGCACCTTTTGCTCCAGTTCGCCGATCCACGCCTGCACGTCCTCTGGCATCGCGTCCTCGCGGCCATACCAAACCGACTCGAATTGACGGCGGCGTCCCGAAAACTGCGCCACGAGGTCCAGCCGCCCGGCTGCCCGCCGCCGCAATTCGCGCTCATAGTCCAGATTGGTCTTGGCGCGCGCAAGCCGCACGAGGCCGTCTTCCGCCAGGCGGGCCAGCGTAGCCAGGTAAGTGGCGCGCAAGGCCGAACGCCATTCGCCTCGGGCTGCCAGTTCCTGGGCCAATTTGAGCCAGCCTCCCGCGGGCGGACGCGAGGCGTCCAAGGCCGGCGGACCCTCGGCCGGTTTCGCCGTCTCCACGCCATCGCTCTTCGACTTGAGCACGCGGCGGCGCCGGTCGCCGTCCGCCAGCATGACGATGGCCAGCAGCAGCGCGCCTGCCCCAACCAGGATGACCAGCAAATGAACCGCCGGCGCCGATCCTCCGGTCGAGGAGGTGTGGCCGCTCTCGTCGACGGATTTGCGCCCGCTGATCCAGTCGCCGATGGCGTCCGCCGCGCGGCGCAGGGCCCGCCCGGCGTCCTCCATTCCTTGGCAGAGGCCGCGGGCCATCCGGCCGATCGGCGAGGTGGGTTCGGAAACATTTTCCGCCGGGTCCGGACGCGTCCAGTCGTAATCCGACCCTGTCGCCATTTTGTCGATACTGCGGTTCAGTTCCGTCCCCGCCTCTCGCGTGGCGGCGGCCCGCACCGGAGCCGCGGCGAGCAGGAAGGCCAGCAGGACGGCGGCCGTCCGGCCCCACCCGCCGGCGCGCCGGACGATGCGGCGAAAATCCACCTGCAGGTCCTCGCCGGTGGTGAGCGACCGGGTGTAAAACACGCGGAGGACAAAGACGGCCTTCAGGATGGGATCGACGGCCAGCCACGCGCACACGAGCGAAACCGACAGATACGCGCCATTGAAAATGGTGGAGCCGAAGGGGGAGGAACTGCTTTGCCAGCCGAACAGATGGGCGGCCAGCCAGGGCAGCATTCCGCACGCCACCAGCGCATTGGCAAATACGACCGCCATGAACAGCAGCAGGATCAGCAGCGTCATCAGATAGCCGCGCGGACTCTGCGCCGCCTGCCGCCGTGCCGCGCGGGCCAATTGCGGCTCGTCGCTTAGCACCGAAAGGCATTGACCATAGGCCAGCGCCCACGGAAAGGCGGCCAGCGTGCCAAGGCCCAGCCAAAAAAGCAGCGCGGCATGGGGTTGCACGCGGGCCTGCCGGCCGGCCAGCCCCAGCCAGCCGCGCAGCCCAAGCCGTGCCGGTTCGGATCGCAACCGGACAGACAGCAACCGGCTGCAAAAGCGCGCCTGCGCCGCTTTCATGCCGACATACCAGGGGATGAGCAGCAGCGCGAGCAGGGGGACCGAGGGAGCCGGGCCCTTCGTGAGCAGCGCCCAGGCATAGAGCACCGCAAGCCAGAACGGCAGGGAACCGGCCAGGTAGACCAACCAGGCCGAAGGTCCCGCCAGGCGCAGCAAATGCGTCGCTTCCTCGATCAGGCGCAACGGACCGGGAACGGGACGTTGGGCGGCGCTCATCGCGAACTGCGCACCACTTCGCCCGCCAGGCAAAACAGGACCCACAGCACAAAGACGCCCGCAACGATTCCCGCCGAAAATCGCAGCCACGCCGGCGTACGGAGCGTTCGGCTCCGGCGGGCGGCGGCGGTCTCCGCCGCCAGACACCCCGCGCACAGCAGCCGGCCGCCGTGTTCGGTCACACACTCGCGGCAAAACGGCATCCCGCACCCTCGGCACAGCGCCGCCGCCTCGCGATCGGAGTGGCGCACGCACCGCCGTAGGTGGACCAGCTCCGTCATGGTCCCGATGCCGGGACCGGTTGTCGGCGGCAGGCCTCCTCGATCAGGTTGGCGACACGTTCGGCCGGGCCTTTGCGTCGCATCGCTGGCAGCGACAACATCTGAACCCGAGTGAGCAAATAGGCCCGGGTTCCGGCGCCCATCATCAGATTGACGGCCAGTCCGATCAACGCCACCAGCAGCAAGGGCAATGAAATGTAGGGCCGATCGCCCCTGAACCAGGTGACTCCAAGGGCAATCGCGCTAAAGCACGCGACCGTCGCCGCCGGCAGCGCCCAAAGCGTCCGCCGCTCCGTCGAGGTCACAAAAATCCCTTGCGCGTCCTTCAGCGCGATCCGCAGGTATTTCTCGGTGAACCCGGAACGGGCCACGATGAAAAGGTGGTCATCGCCCAGCCAAATGCTGCCGGTCCGATGGCGGGCCAGGCGAAGGTAGGAATTTAACTGGGCCAGCCGGCTCATGGGGGCGTGTAGTTCGGCTGGGCCTTATAATAGTAGGACGAGTGCGATTTCAGCTGCGAACTGGCCTTGATCAGGTGGGCGAGGCCCAACCCAATCGCGGCGATTTCCAGAACTGCCAACGTCATCGCGGCCACCAGCTTCCATTTGCGGCCGCGAACGGCGCTGCAGGGTTGTGTCCATCCGTAGATCGCCGTCCCCAACGAAACCGGTGCCGTGACAAAAATCAGGGGATAAATCAGCAGTGGCGCGGCGGCGAGCGTCAAGGCGATGCTGTCCCACAGCGTGCGATCGCCCAAGCCCGCCAGATCCGTGCCGGCCTTTCTCGTCAGCGCGACACAACGCGGGCAGAGCTTCCGCTTGCCTTCCTCCACGACGCAGATCGGACAGAGAAACCGGCCGCAGGATTCACAGACGGCGGCGGCCCGGTTTTCCGGATGAAAAAAACAAGTTGCTTCCTGGCCGATGACCGATGCTTCGGCCGCTGCCACCTCCGTCGTCTGCACGAGGGCCGGCAAGGCCTTGAAGGTGAAATCCGCCAGGCACGCACGGCACTGTCCCCGTTCGGCATCCTGCCAGCAAAGCGCGTCCAGCCGCCGGCCGCACCGCGGGCACGGCAAGTCGGTGCCGACGGTCATTTCTTCACCACTCGCGTGTCACAGATATAATCGTGCAGCGCGCGCTTCTCCTTGTCCCAGCCGGCCATGATGAAGCCCAAAAAAATGATCATCGCGGAGAGAGCTTTCGCAAATTCGCGCCCGATAATTCGCCCGACGCCGAGCTTGTCGCCATTCGGACGAAGGACCTTCAAGCCCAGCGCCATCTTGCCCCAAGTCGCATCGTACCGGCGGATGAGGGCGACGAAATAGGTCAGACTGATCGCCGTATTAATCAGAAACCGGACGGCTACGAACATCCAATAGCTGCTGGCCGCTATCTCTCCGGGCGCGGGAGGCCGGATTGCGAAAACGACATCGCGCAGCATCAGCTCGGCCAACAGCAATCCAACAACGGTGCTGACGACGAAAAGTAAAACAAAGTCGATGAACCAGGCAACCGACCGGATCCAGAAGCCGCCGTACTGGAAATTCGGCCGGTCGGCCGGCACGCCTTCGCGCAAGCGCTGAAAAAACACGTCCTTGTTCTCGGCGGCGATCCACTTGCCTTCGTAGTTGAGCATCTCACTGCGAGGATAGCGGCGCCCGTTGACGGCACAGACCTCGGTATCGGGATTGAGGGGGGGTACGGCGGAGTCGGACATAGGGTGTAATGAAAGCAATTCTCAGAGAATCGTGATACCCACCCCCCGCAATCCAAAACCGGCATCCAATCGGGAAGACTTCCGGTTACAATTCGGTGTACTTCGCCGCGTTCCCCTTGGCCTTCTCGACCGGGTACTTCCGGGCATTGGCCTCCATCTTGCGGGCGATCGATTCCGCCAGGTCCAAGCCCGTCGTGTTCGCGAATTCGAGCGCGTAAATCACGACATCGGCCAGTTCATCCGCGATTTTGGACCGCCGTTCCGGGTCCTGAGTCCGCGCCATGGACTCCGCGGGGGTCGACCAGAGGAAGTGCTCCATCAATTCACCCGCCTCGGCGGCGAGCGCCATGCTGAGGTTCTTCGGCGAATGAAATTGCTCCCAATCGCGCTCGCGGGCGAAGGCCATCACCTGGTCTTTGGCCGCGGCAAAGGTGGTCGTGGAGTCTGTCATAGGAAAAACAGGACAGAAAAATTTACTTGGCACAAGAGCTGCATTGGGCGAGGGTAGCTTTGTTCCAAGATGAATCGGTCGCACCATCAACCCGCCAATTGCGTCGGCGCTTCGTATACGAAGGCCTGCACGCGTATGGGTGGTGGGCAAATGCGACCGGTCTCCATTTCCCTTTGGAACAAACAGCAGACCGGCACGGGCTCCCTGGCCTGAACCTCCGATAATCGGAACTAGTTCAGCCCTTTGAAGCCCGGAGGTCACCACCCCCGAGGAGGCAACTGCCATTCCCACCATGAACACCACGATCCCATCCAGCCCAGACACTGCGTTTCGCCGGCCGTTGTACGACTGCCGCGATGAAGCGGATGCCATGCAGCTGATCGTGTACATCCCCGGCGTCGACGCCGCCGGCGTCAATATCGAAGCCCGGGGAGCCGATCTGCGCATCACCGCGCAGAAAGCCCATTTCGTCCGCGTCAACTGGCAATCCCTCCACCTGGAGGGCGCACAACGCGATTACCGGCTCAACCTTCGGCTGGGCCGGGGTTTCGCGTACGAATCGATGGACGCTTCCATCCACGACGGCGTACTCACTATCACATTACCGAAGCGCGCGGCCGCCGCCGCGGCCGCGCCGACGCCGCGGCTCGCGCTGCGGGTGGCGTGATACTACCTACGAAATTCTACTGGCGAGATGAAACACTTCGCGTACTCGTAGGTCAGAGCCCGCTATGACCTTGCCGATTCCCAGCTTCTGTCCCACTGGTTTCGAGGCTTCTGCCTCGAGCCGGAAGGTGGCATTCGGCGAAGCCAGCTGGAACCGGTGGATTTTCAAGGCGCCTCCGCTGCGGATCGATCCGCCCGAGGTGGACCTGCGCGAACTCTTCACGGAGTGGGCGCCGAAACCGGTTTCACGCTGAGATTCGCTGATTTGGTCAGGCCTCGGGCCTGAGCCAGCGCTGCGGCGTCTCCCCCAGTCCGTTCGGGCTGAGCAATTTGCCGAGCGCCGCCAGCAGGCGGTGCGCCTCGTTGCCGAATGCCCAGGGCGGATTGAGGACGATGAGTCCGCAGCCGCGCAGGCCGTCGGCGCGCGGATCGACGACCAGTCGAGCCGCCCACGTCGGGGGGCCCGGCCGCGCCGCCAAGTCGTCCCAAAACCGATCGGCATCCGCGCGGGCCGTGACCGGATGCCAGAGGGCGTAGGTGCCCGAGGGAAACCGCCGCAGCGCCTCCGCCAGGGCGTCACGCAATCGTTGCCATTCCGCCAAATCCTCGAACGGCGGATCGATCAGCACGAGCGCACGCCGCTCCGGCGGGGGCAGCGCCGACTTCAGGGCGGCGTATCCATCCATCGCTTGCACGGACAGCTGGGGTCTGCGCCCCATGACCACGCGCAGGGTCTCAAATTCCTCCGGCTGAAGTTCGCACAGAAAAATCCGGTCCTCCGGGCGCGCCAAAAGCTGCAGCAGGCGCGGCGACCCCGGATAGCGATCGAGCGAAGGCGAAAAAGCGCGGATCAGGGCGGCGTATTCCGCCAGCGCCGGAGGAACGTCGGCTCCCAGGGCCGCCAGCCCGGAAAGAATGCGGCCGATTCCGCGCGGGTGCTCGGGTTCGCGCGGCCGGGAGTCGCCTTGGCCGGCGGCGGCCAGATCGTACTCCCCCCGGCCCGCATGCGTATCCAAAAGCAGGAGTCCCTTGGGCTTGGCCTGCAGGTGCCGAACCAGCGCCACCAGAAATGCGTGCTTGAACGCATCGGCGAAATTTCCGGCATGGTAGTGGTGGCGATAGTTCACGTTGTCGCTCTAGCCTGAATATTTCATGAAAACGTCTCAAGATCGGTCATAGGAATGCCCCAAGAAGTCATCCGCATCTTTTCCGATCTCCATTATGGCGACCGGTCGACGCGGATCGCGCGCCCGGCGGACCTTGCGCCGCTCGCCGACGGGGCCAAGGCCTGGATCATCAACGGGGACAGCCTGGACACGCGCCAGGGGCCGCACCCGGATTACAACGCCCAGATTCTGGGCGAATTGACCGGCTTCCTGCGCGGCCTGCAAATTCCGGTCACCCAGCTGACGGGCAATCACGATCCCGATATTTCCGCGGTGCATCAGCTGGATCTCGCCGGCGGGGAAGTTTTCCTGACTCACGGCGATATTCTCTATCCCAGTGTCATTCCGTGGAGCATCGACGCGGAACGGATTGGCGCGATGATCGCCGCCGAGTTGAGCACCCGGTGCAACCGCCCGCTCACTCTGTCCGAGCGTCTGGACGTCTATCGGACGGTGGGGCGCAAGGTGTCCCAGCGCCACCACTCCGAGCGCAACGCATTGATCTACCTGCTCTTCCTGACCAAGGACCTCCTGTCGCCTCCCTGGCGCAGCCTTCGAATGCTGGAGGCCTGGCGAACGTATCCCCGGCTCGTTTGGAACCTGGCCGAACAGCATCGGCTGTCCGCCAAATACATCCTGACCGGGCACAGCCATTGGTCGGGCATCTGGCGCCGGCCGGGTGGGCCCACGATCATCAATACCGGGGCCTTCTGTCGGCCGTTTCGTCCCCGCGTCGTTGATTTGCATTCGGACCGGCTGGTGGTCCGGCTGGTCGAAATGCGCGGCCGGGAATTTTACCCGGGACCCGTGGTTGCGGAGTTGCGCCTGGATGGTGCGAGGCGGTAAGCTTTTCGGTTCATGAGTACGGAGTTCGGTTGGTGGAATCGCGATCCTGATCAAGGCAAGTATCAGGTGCGGGCTGCTGTGCACGGTGGAGCACTGGAATGGCGCCGCAAACAAGGGCATCACACGCCCTGGGAAGAGCACCTGCCCTCGCCCGACGACTGGGATCGTCTGGTGGAGGAGGCGAGCCGCCGCGTGCCCCGCCGCCTGCTTTCGCCCAAGCAGTTCCAGGTAATTCAACGGCTGTGCGACGCCGGAAAAGGAGCCATCCGATGAAGCTGATCGATCTCAATCGCGACGGTGGAATCGGCGCGAATTCGACGTACCTGCAGATTGGAAACATCCATCTGCTGATCGACTCCGGACTTCATCCCAAAAAGGTCGGGAGGGCGGCGACGCCGGACCTGACGGCGCTGCGGGGGGTGCATCTGGACCTCATCGTCATCACCCATTGCCACCTTGATCATATCGGGTCGCTGCCCGTGGTGATGCGCGAACATCCGGATACGCCCGTCATCATGACGCTCTCCAGCCGCATGCTGATCGAGCGGATGCTGCACAATTCGGCGAACGTGATGGTGCGGCAGCGCGAGGATGAACGCATCCCGGATTACCCGCTGTTCAATCACGAGGAGATCGACCGGTGCGCCAAACGCATGACCGGCCTGGCGTTCGGGATGTCCAAGCGTTTTCGCGCCGGCGGCGATGAAATTGAAATCATCCTGCACCAGGCGGGCCATGTGGCCGGAGCGGCGGCCGTCGAATTGCGCCACAAGCATCGGGGCATCTTCATCACCGGTGACGTCCTGTTCGACGACCAGCGCACCCTGCAAGGCGCCCGCTTTCCGGCCGGCAAGTTCGATACGCTGATCACCGAAACGACCCGCGGCGACACCGAGCGCCCGCCCGAGAAAAACCGGGCGGCCGAAATGGCCCGTTTGGTCGCCAGCATCAACGACACTCTGCGCCGGGGAGGATCGTATCTGATTCCCGTGTTCGCTCTGGGGCGGATGCAGGAGATCCTGTCCATCATCCACGACGCGCGGCGCTTCGGCCGGCTGGCGGAATGTCCGATTTTTGCCTCGGGCCTGGGCCTCGACCTGGTCGATTATTTCGATGACATCGCGCGCAAGACGAAGCACGTCCAGTTCAACCGCAATATCCTAAAAGAGCTCAAGATCCGACCGCTGCCGCGCAAGCTGAACGCCGGAGAGGATCCGGGACAGAATGCCCTCTACATCATCAGCTCGGGGATGATGGTCGAGAAAACGCCGAGCTACACTCTCGCGTCGGGCCTGTTGGGCCATGCGCGCAACACCATCGGCTTTGTCGGTTTTTGCGACCCCGACAGCCCCGGCGGCAAGCTGCTCAAGGCCAAGCCGGGCGACACGTTCGTATTCGAGAGCGCCCACGTGCAGACCAAGGTGAAGGCGCGCATCGAGCGCTTTGAATTGAGCGGCCACGCGGACCGAAACGAATTGCTCGAATTCGCGGTGCAGACCGGAGCCCGCTCGATCGTGCTCACGCACGGCGATCCGCCGGCCCGGGGCTGGTTCAAGCAGCAGCTCAGCGTCCGGCTGCCGACGGCGAAGGTTCTAGATCCGGTGCCGCTGCAGACTTACCAGGTCTGAGTGCTCCAGTCCGGGAACTGACTCCAAAGTCAACTGTGCTGCCGCTGTAGCCGGGGGCGCCGACCCCGGCACCTGCGGCATCGAAAGCGGAAGGGTGGAGCGCGTGGTCCCCACGCGCTTCGGCGCCAAACGCGGGCAATCGTCAAAGCGCAGGGGGACCATGCGCTCCACCTCACGAAACTTTGCCCGTCAGCTTCGCCAGCTGATCGCACATCCCCGGACACCCGGCCACGTAGATGATCCGCGACATCCTCAGGTTGAACTGCCGGATCGGCAGCTGAGGCCCGTTGAGAAAACGCACCTCGCCGCCGGCGGCTTCACACAGCGGAATTGCGGCCGCGAGATCCCAGATTTTCACATTATAGTCGATGGCGCCGTCGAGGAGCCCCGCCGCCACGTAGGCCAGATGGAGGGTCGCGCTGCCCAGCCCGCGAATCTTGAACTGCGAGAGCACGCCTTTGGCGCCCTCCACGAGCGCCTTGTCGTACGGGCTGTGAAATCCGATCAGGCTCTCGCGGCGCGGCTCGGTCGTGGAAACCCGGCACGGATGATCGCCGTTCCAGGCGCCAAACGCGGGTCCGCCGTGCATGAGCACCCGCCGGCTGAGATCGTAGATCGCTCCATAAACGGGAATGCCATTGTCCACCAGCGCGAGCGCAATCGCGCAATGCGGAATGCCGAGGGCAAAATTGTTCGTGCCGTCGATCGGGTCGAGGATCCACGCGAAACGCGACCGCACCTCGATCGGTGAACCGCTGTCGTTCAGCTCCTCGCTGAAAAATTGATCCTCGGGAAAGCGCGCGCCGAGAAAGGCAAAGACGCCCTCCGAAATGGCGATATCCGCGGCGGTCACCCGCGTGCCGTCGCTTTTCCAGCGGCTTTCGACCTTTCCAAATTGCGCATGCAGGAAGTCGGTCTGCGCCAGAACGGCTTCGCGCGCGGCGGCGGCTCGCGCTTCCATTTCCGGGAGCAACTTGGCTTGGCTCGCCTTGCCGGTACTATTCGTAGTCATACAATTGGGGATCCCGGACGCGCGGACCGCGGCACGGAAGCAGGCGGCGTTCCTTTTTTCCGGCGTCTTTCGGCGCGCCGGTCACGCCGGAGGCCAGGCCTTCCTCGCCCTCTGCGCCCGCACCGTCGCCGCCCAATTGCTCCTCGAGCGAATCGGGATCCGCGCCCTCCTCCAATTTGCGAACCACTTCCTCCATCTCGCCGTCGATTTTCTCGCCGGTCAGTTCGGCCATCCGGCGCATCATTCGCCCCATCGCCCGAGGATCGTTCTCATCGACCTGCGAAAACTCCTGTTCCATCGAAGCCATCGCCGAATCCAGCCGCGGATCTTCCGTCGCGCCGGCCTCGGCTCCGGCGGCCTCGCCCGCGGTTTCCTCCGCGCGCCGGCTGGTGACCGAAAACGCCGACAGGAGTTTTTCCATTCGAAACTTCGGATTGTCCGGACATTTCGGAATCCGCTGCCCCTGCGCGAAAGTCTTCGCGAAAAACTGATAGATCCGGTGATTGTCCGGACAATAGTATTCGTAAATGGGCATGGGCGGCGAGGCTACGTCCGGCTTTTCCGCTGCGCAAGCCACGCCAGGATCTCACCCAGGGGCCGCGTGTTGATCACGTCGCCGGCGGTGAGCCAGCCTTTGCGCGCGATGTTGATTCCCGCCCGAACGTAGCCCAGCGACGCCGTTTCGTGGGCGTCCGGATTGATCGTGCAACGCAGCCCCCGCTCGGCCGCCTTGCGCCAGTGACGCCAATCCAGCTCGAGGCGTTCGGGACTCGCATTGAGCTCGATGGCGACTCCGTGGGCGATCGCGGCGTCGATCACTTTATCCAAATCGATTCGGCTGCTCTCGCGCCGCAGAAGCAGGCGGCCGGTGGCGTGACCGAGGATCGTCGTGCGCGGGTGTTCGATCGCACGCAGCACGCGGGCCGTCATGACGGCCCGATCCTGGCCGAGCACGCTGTGAACCGACGCGACCGCGTAATCGAGCGAGGCGAGCACCGCGTCGTCAAAATCGAGGCGGCCGTCGGGCAGGATGTCGCATTCCACTCCCGTCAAGACGCGCAGCGCCGCGTCGGGGCCGGCATTGTAGTCCGCAATCTGTTTGATCTGCCCGGCCAGCCGTTCCTCGGTCAGTCCGCGGGCTTGAACGCTCGATTTGGAATGATCCGCGATGCCCAGGTATTCCCAACCAAGCACGGCGGCGGCGGCGGCCATTTCCGCCAGCGTGTTGTGGCCGTCCGAGGCCGTGGTGTGATTGTGAAATGCTCCCCGCAGATCCCGGTGTTCGATCAGCTTGGGCAGCTGGCCGGCCTCCGCCGCTTCGATTTCACCGCGGCCTTCGCGCAATTCCGGCGGAATGAAGGGCAGGCCGAGCGCGCCAAAGAGCTGTTCCTCGGTGCGGATCGTCGGCGGCGCAGGGACCGCCGCCACCTTTTCCTTCACCCGGCCTTCGCCTTCCGCCGGGGCGAGCCCCCATTCGCTCAAGCTCAGGCCGCGGGCCAGCGCTCGCTGGCGCATCTGCACATTGTGGTCCTTTGAACCGGTGAAATGATGAAGGGCGAAGGCGAATTGGTCTTCCGGCAGAACCCGAAGGTCCGCTTGCAGGCCCGTGTCGAAGCGCACACTCGCCTTGGTTTCGCCGCGGCCGGTGACTTCCTTGACGCCCGGCAGACCCGCGAACCAATCCATGATCGCCGCGGCATCGGCCAGCGGGGCGGCCGCCAGAAAATCGAGATCGCCCACGGTCTCCAGCCCGCGCCGCAAGCTTCCGGCCGATTCCGCACGCTTGACCTTGGGATGCTCGCGCAGGCCTTTCAAAATCGGCTCCGCGGTTTCTTCCGCGTCCCACCAAAGGTGCCGCCGGCTGTAGGCTTCCCGATTGCGTATGCCCGTGAGAATTTTCTCCTGCGTCTTTTCGCCAAACCCGTCCAATGCGGCGACCCGGCCGTCCTGGCAGGCGGCGGTGAGAGCGGCAATGTCCGCGATCCCGAGCTTGTCGCGGATGGCGCGGATCTTTTTCGGCCCCAGACCCGGAATCTGCAGCATTTCCACGAGGCCCGGTTCGACCGCGGCACGCTGCTTTTCGTAGAAAACGAGCCGTCCGGTCGTGCGAAGTTCGGTGATCTTCTGGGCCAGCGCTTCGCCGATGCCTTTGACCGATTGGAGTTCGCCGGCCGTGACGAGCTGGTCGAGCACGGCCTCCTCCATGCCTTCGAGCACCCGCGCCCCTGCCTGATAGGCGCGGACCTTGAAGGGATTCTCGCCCTGCAGTTCCAGGAGAACCCCGATTTCTTCGAGAACTTGCGCAATCTCTTTCTTGCTCAATGCGGCCGCCATAAGCACCAATAGCGTATGGAGTTTTCCTGGGTCCGCACGATTCATTTTGGAGACACGGACGCGGCAGGGGTCGTTTTTTTCGCCAACTACCTCCGCATCTGCCACGAGGCCTACGAAGAGGCCTTGGCGGCGGCGGGCATGGAACTGGGGCGTTACTTTGCCGCTACGGGCACGATCGTGCCGATTTCCAAAAGTGAAATGTCCTACCTGCGGCCCCTGCAGACCGGCGACAAGGTGAGCGTCAGCGTGAAGCCGCACCGTCTTTCCGCGGACACCTTCGAACTCCACTTCGAGATGATGCGCCAGGGCGCGGCCAAGAAACGCGCGGCCACGGCGCGCACCGAACACGTCTGTCTCAACAGCCAGACCCGCGAACGCCAACCCCTCCCGGCCAGCCTAGCCGCTTGGGTCGATGGCATCTGATTGGCTGTAGCCGGGGGTTATCCTAAGGTGGAGCGCGTGGTCCCCACGCGCTGTTTGACATCGAAAGTGAATCTGCCGGGGTCACCGCCCCCGGCTACAACGCAAGCGTGGCGTCAACGCCAATCGTGGAAGCGGCGTCTCGCCGCTTCCCTCACGCCCTCTGAAGCGGCGGGACGCCGCTTCCACTGCTGACCAACTCCGCCAGCGTCGCCCGCGAAACCTTGCCCTGCGCGGTGCGCGGCCACGCGTTGATCGCAATGACCCGCCGTGGCCGTTTGAAATTCGCCACGGACGCGCACGCCGCCGCCAGCGCTTCGTCCGTCGGCTGCGGATCGGTCGCCGGATAGCAGAGCGCCACCACCTGTCCCCACTCCGAGTCGGGCAAGCCCACTACCGCCAGGTCAGAGAACAAATGCGCCGCGCGCACGACCGCCTCGACCTCGGTCGGATCGACCTTTTTGCCGCCGGTGATGATGACCGCATCCCGCCGCCCCATCAGATAGACGCGATTGGATTCATCGATCCGCGCGAAATCGTCGGTGACAAAACTTCGTTCGCGCACCGTGCCCGCCTGCGCCGGATAATAGCCGCGGAAAATCGATTCGCCGGCCAGCACCGCCACCCCGTCCGCCGTGATGGAGAGCCGGATGTGCGGCAGGGGCGAACCGCTGCTGCGGTCGCCGGCCAGAAATTCCTCGGGCCGCTGACCGCACGCCATCGCCGCGGTTTCCGTCATGCCATAGCCGACGGACACCGGCAAATGAGCCGCGGCCGCAGAATCGAGGAGCGAATCCCAAGGCGCTCCGCCGCCGACGAACACCGCGTCGAGCTGTCGCAGCCATCCGATCGCCGCCGCATTGATCAGCAGCCGCTGAAGCTGGGTCGGCACCAGCGAAATGCTATTCCAGCCCCGGGGGAGGGAGGGAAATATTCCCGCCTCCAATTTTTTCCATTCCCAGTCGACATAGCGGCCGCCAGTGACGGCACAGCGGGTCCACGCCACGAGTCCGCTGACATGATGCAGCGGCAGCACTCCGACCGAATTGACGCGGCCCACCCCGAAGTGAGTGCAGAATCCGCGAACCGCCGATTCAAGCGTGAATTGATCGTGGCGGGCAAACTTGAGCCGCCCGCCTGTGCCACCGCTGGGAATCATCAGCCAGCCGAGGGGCCCGCTCGGGGCCGGCGCGGGCGGGACAATCGCCCGCATCTGGTCCAACTCCGCCAGGCCCCACTGCGGATCCTTCAGGAACACGCCGCAATCGCCCGCGACATGCTTGGCGATCTCGTGGTCGGTGCCGAGGGCGCTCCGCAAGGCGGCCGCTAATTCAACGCGTTCCATAGTGGTTCAATATCCATGCGCTCCACATCGGAGCGGCGAATGAATGGAGCCGCCGCGGGACCGTCAAACTGTCGTTCGCTAAAAATCGGCCACACTCCGAATCCGAGCGCAGCCGGCTCGCCCGTCCATCGGAATGCGTGCCTCAACGCTGCCCGCGCTCCAACCGCCGTTTCAAGCGACGAAGAAAACACCACGCTGCGCTTGGCCGCAGCCAAGCGCGTCAGCGCCCCGTTTGGGTCAGACAGTAAACTTGGTTTGATCACGAATACCCCCTCCCAGCCATTTCCGAGCCAACGCTCAAGATCATTCAATCCCACGAGCGACTCGTCCAACGCAATCGGTGTCGGGTAGTCCGCCGCCAACCCCGCCAGCAAATCGTCTGCGCCTGGACTCGCCCAATCTACCGGCTGTTCCAAGAATTCGACCGGCCGATCCGCACACCGTTCCAGCCAGCGCTCGGCCACGCGGCGGTCCCAGGCTCCATTGGCATCAAGCCTCACCTTACTGCCGTCAGGCAGCGCCGCACAAAGGTCGTCCAACAAGACCATCTCATCCCTCCACGCCTCCACCCCCACCTTCCATTTGAATGTCCGAAAACCCGCTTCGGCCCGATCAGCCGCCGCTTTCACCCCCGCCCTCCCCGCCGGCAATAGTGCCGCCACCGGCAAGGCCGAATCCGCCTTCCCCTCTGAGCCCGGCAAAATAGCCTGTCCCCTTTCAAGATCGGCCCGGGCGGACGCCACCGCGTTGGCCAAGGTCGGCACGGCCGAAGGGTCGAAATTCGGCCAGGCGCGGGCGCCGGCTTCCAGCGTCTCCATTCGCTCCATCCCGAAGGCGGGCACCGGCGCAGCTTCGCCCCAGCCTACCCTGCCGTCCGCATTTTCCAGCCGCACGATCAAACCTTCACGTTCGGTCCAGACGGTCCGAGCAGTGCGAACCGGTTGCCTAAATGCGAGCCGGTACCGTCGATAGGCGAAGCGGAGGGAATCCATTATAAACAGTCTGTCCCCATAGGCTTTCCCCCTGCCACCGAAATCATTTGCCAGTGGCGCCTGGCGCTTGTTCGGTTAACGTCCAAATCCTTTCGCAATGGACGCCGAGTTTTACCGCCCCGCGGATGACTTTTTCCGCGCCAACCTCCCGACGGCGCTCACGTTTGATGACGTCTCGCTGGCCACCCTGTACTCGGACATCCTGCCCAAGGATGCGGACGTCTCGACCACCCTGTCGGACCGCCTCCGGCTGCCGGTGCCGATCATTTCGGCGGACATGGACACGGTCACGGAGTCGCGGATGGCCATCGCCATGGCCCTCAACGGGGGACTTGGACTGATCCATTACAACATGTCGGCTCGCGATCAGGTTAAGGAAGTCGCTCGGGTCAAACGTCATATCCACGGTCTCATCCAGGATCCCATCAGCGTCACCCCGGAGCAGTCGATCGGCGACATTCTGGCGATGATCGACGCGCGCCGTTTCGCATTTTCCACCTTTCCGGTCGTCGATCCTCACGGCCGTCTGGTCGGGCTTCTTTCGGGCAACGTCGTCAAGGACCGCTACAAGTCGAAAATCGTCTCCGAGGTGATGACCGCGCGAGCGGAGCTCATCACCGAAAGCGAAAGCGTGGTCGCTGCCGATCCCATTTCAGCCGCCGATAAGTTCTTCAGCCGTCATACCGGCATCAACAAGATGCTGGTGGTCGACAAAAACGACCATTTGCGCGGCCTGGTCACCGCATCGGACGTGGAACGGATCACGGGAGAGGCCAAAACGCGCCGAAAGCCCGCCCGCGACAGCGACTTCCGATTGATGGTCGGCGCGGCGGTCTCTCCGCGCCGGCGTGCCGACGGGTCCCTGGAGCGCGACGAACTGGTCGCGCACCTGAACGAGCTCGCCGAGGAACACATTGACGCAATCGCCGTTTCGACCGCCCATGGCCACACCAAGGGCGTGGGCGAAGTCGTAAAGGTGGTGCGCGAGATCATCCCCGAGGTGACACTCATTGCCGGCAATGTCACCAGCGCCGCCGGCGTGGAGTTCCTCGCCGACTGCGGCGCCGATGCGATCAAGATCGGCCAAGGTCCCGGTTCGATCTGCACCACGCGCATCGTCGCCGGGGTGGGAATTCCCCAACTGACCGCCCTTCACGTGGCCTCGAGCTCCGCCCGCAAGAAGGGCGTGCGCCTGATCGCCGACGGCGGCATCACCAAGTCGGGCGACATCGTCAAGGCTCTCACCATCGCCGACGCCGTGCTGTGCGGCGGCCTCTTCGCCGGCTGCCGCGAAGCGCCGGGCGAAATCATCGAAATCGGCGGCAAGGTCTACAAGCAGTACCGCGGCATGGGCTCGCTCGCCGCGATGAAAGCCGGCAGCGCCGCGCGGTACGGACATGACAAGGGCGCCGAAAGTCTGCGCAAGGCGGCCGCCGAAGGCATCGAAGCGCTCAAGGAAGTCAGCGGCTCCGTCGACGACGTGCTCGGCGGACTCATCGGCGGCGTCCAAAGCGGCATGGGCTACCTGGGCGCGGCGAATTTGACGGAGCTGCGCGCCCGCGCCCGCTACGTGCGGATCAGCCCGGCCGGCCAGAAAGAAGCGGCCCCGCACGACGTCGTCGAAGTCTCCACCCGCACCAACTGACCATGGCGCTGACTCCCTTTTCGAGCCGGCTGATCGCCGACGTCGGCATCTCCCTGGGCGATGAAGGCAAGGGCCGGCTGATCCCGGAAATAGCCGCTGAACTGCGGACGACCCGTTCGCCCGTGAGCGTCGTGCTCAAGGTGAACGGCGGCGCCAACTCCGGCCACACCGCCGGCGGCATCAAGCTCAACCTGCTGCCCTCGGGCATCGTGGAAAAGGAGATCTCCCATTTGGCCATCGGCAGCGGCGTCGTCGCCGATCCCCGCAAGATTTGGTGGGAGACCAAGCCGCTGGAGAAAAAAGGCTACACGGTCGTTCAGCGCCTTCTGATCGACGAACGCGCGATGGTCTCGGACGTTTCCCATCGTCTCCTGGACTTGGCCTGGGAGGACTACCGCGTGAATCAGCTC
This sequence comes from Opitutaceae bacterium, assembly GCA_036502225.1. GTDB lineage: Bacteria > Verrucomicrobiota > Verrucomicrobiia > Opitutales > Opitutaceae > Palsa-1447. Next base: position 13,159 of record DASXYY010000066.1, on the reverse strand, counting down.
CAGGAGGAGCCGCGCGGTTCGACGGGGCGCGGCATCACGCCGGCGTACCTCGACGAAGTCGGACAATGGCAGATCACGTTCGCCGACTTTCTCGGGGGGCCCAACTTCTTCGCGCGCAAGCTGGCCCAACGCGCGGACCGTGCCGCCCGCACCATCGAGCACGTGTGCCGCTCCTCGCCGGAGGCGTGGCACCGGTACTTCGACACGCTCACGACGGCCGAATTGCGCGCCAACTCGGAAGCGGTCGAACTGGGAGTCCTGTCGAAGGACGAATTTGATTTCGGACAATTCCGCGGCGACCAGCCTTTTACGATCAATGTCGCGCGCCTGGCCGAGATTTACTGGGCGGCCGGCACTGCCCTCGCCCGAAACATCGGCGAAGTGCGCGAGCTGATCCTGGGCGAACTGCGGGCGGGCCGCACCATCATCGGCGAATTCGGCCAGGCCTACTGGCTCGACAAACGCCATGGCTATTCGCCGAACGTCACGGCGTCGCATACCTTCACGCCGGAATTCTTCGAAAGCGCCGGCATTCCGGTTCAACCGATTCATACGTTCGGCGTGGCCAAGGCCTACGACACCAAGGTGGGAACGCACACATTCATCACCCGGATGGATGACGACGACCCACTCGGCACGCGGCTCAAGCTGCTCGAATTCGGCACCAGCACCGGCCGCCAGCGCATGGTGGGCTGGTACGACGCGGTCGAAAAAGGAGACGCCCTCCGCTACGGGGGCTTCCAGGATCTGATGATCAACAAGCTCGATGCCCTGACCTGGGGCGGCGAGTGGAAGGGTCAGCTCCGCATTTGCGTCGCCTACGCGGACGCCGCGGGGAAGCGCTACACGCACGTGCCGCGCAACGAAGCCGTGCGCCGGACGCTCAAGCCGGTGTATCAGAATTATCCGGGCTGGTCCGAGGATCTGTCGGGCGTCCGCAAATTCGCCGACCTGCCGGGCGCCGCGCAGAACTATACTGCCGCGATGGTAAAGGGCGTGCTCGACGTCGCTTATGCGGGGGAACCCTGGCCCGAGTCGGTCCCGAATCTGCGGTATTTGGGCGTGGGACCGCTGCCGGCGCAGCTGATTCACGACATTCCCGCCACTCGGGATCTCATCAAACGACTGTAAACGCGTCTCGCTGTAGCCGGGGGCTTATCCCGAGGTGGAGCGCGTTGTCCCTAACGCGGTGTTTGATGTCGAAAGCGGAACAGCGCGTGGGGACCACGCGCTCCACCTCGGGATAGGCAAAAAGCGAGATTCACGTTCTCAGAAATCCTGCAGCCGCCCCTCGCCGGGCCCGCGCGACGGCTCCAGTTTCGTGAGCACCTCTCCCAATAGATAGATCGAACCGGTGACCACCACCGTGTCCCCGGGAGCCCCGGCCGTGCACGTGTTCGCCGACGGGAACAAGCCGTCGACCGTCTCGCGCGCGATGCGCCCGGTGAATGTCTTCGGAACAAGGCCCGCGAGCTCGTCGTGCGAGCACGCGCGCGACTGGTGCGGGACGATCAGGCGAATTTCAGCCGCGTGCCGGCAGGCGACTTCGAGCACGGCGGAGGCGCGGGAGGATCCCAGCGCGCCCAGCGCGATGATGGGCTTCGCGCCAATCGTCTCGCGCAGGCGCTTCAAGTTGGCGTCCAGCGTCGTCACGCCTTCGGGATTGTGCGACGCATCCAGAATCACCCGCCGGCCGCCAATCGACATGCGCTGCCAGCGACCCGGCCAATCCACCGCCTGCAGCGCCGCCTCGGTTCGCGCGGCCGAAAACACGGGCGGCGCCTTCAGCTTGCGGACCGCCAGCAGGGCCGTCGCCGCATTCCAGCGCTGGTAGTCCCCTTCCAGGTTGGTGCGCGGATAGTTCTCGAAATTTTCCCCGTATTCCTCGCGGACCGAAATCACCCGGGCGCCGACCTGCTGCGCGCGCCCGCGAATGACCTCCTCGGCTTCCGGCGGCACGCGGCCCATCACGACGGGCCGGCCCGGTTTGATGATGCCGGCCTTTTCGGCCGCAATCGCCCCCAGCGTGTCGCCCAACAGATCGCAGTGATCGAGGCCGATCGACGTGATCACGGCGACCGCCGGATCCACGATATTCGTCGCATCCAGCCGGCCGCCCAGCCCCACCTCCACTACCGCCACATCGCAACGGCGCCGCTGGAACTGCAGGAGCGCCATTCCCGTCATGAATTCAAAGAAGCTGGGATGATCGAGCGGATCCTTCGCGCCCAGCTGGTCCGCGATCGGCTGCAATTCGGCGACGAAAGCGCAAATCTCCGCTTCGGTCAGGGCTTGGCGATCAACCTGGACCCGCTCGCCCAGGCGCACGAGATGCGGCGAAGTGTAGAGTCCCACGCGAAGCCCGGAGGCTCGCAGGAGCGACTCGATCATCGCGGAAACCGAACCCTTGCCGTTGGTGCCGGCGACGTGGACAATCGGCATCGCCGACTCCGGATGACCGAGCGCCGCGGCCAGCGCGCGCATGCGATCGATGCCAAAGCGCGGACCCGCCGCCTTGAGCCCGAACAGATAATCCTGAACCGCCGCGTAGTCTGACGTTCCGGTCACTTCGAACGCACGTGGAAAGCGCGCAACAACGTGCCCAGGCGATCGCGCATTTCGAGACGGCTGACGATCTGATCGACCAGGCCGTGCTTGAGCAAAAATTCGGCCGTCTGGAATCCCGCCGGCAACGTCTGCTTGGTGGTGTCGCGAATTACCCGCGCGCCCGCGAAGCCAATCAGTGCGCCCGGTTCGGCGAGAATCACATCGCCCAAGGTCGCGAAGCTCGCGGTCACGCCGCCCATGGTCGGATGAGTCAGAACTGAAATGAACGGCAGCCCCGCGGCGGAAAGCCGGCCCAGCGCCGCGCTGGTCTTGGCCATCTGCATGAGGGAAAAGATGCCTTCCTGCATGCGCGCGCCGCCGGAGGCGCTGAACACGATGCACGGCGTCTTGCGTCCGAGCGCGAGTTCGACCGTGCGCGTGATCTTCTCTCCGGCCGCCGCGCCCATGGCGCCGCCGCAGAATCGAAAATCCATCGCCGCCACGCCGACATCGATCGAGTGAATGCGGCCGGTGCCGCAGACGACCGCCTCGGGCAGGCCGCTGTCGCGCTCATAGCGCTTGAGGCGCTCCGAATAGGGCTGCGAATCGACGAAGTGCAGCGGATCGCTGGATTTGACCGCCACGTCGACCTCCTCCCAGCTTCCCTCGTCGAACAGCTTGTTGAGCCGCTGCCGTGCGCCGATGGGAAAATGATGCCCGCTTTTCGGCACCACCATCAGGTTGTCCTCGATCTCGCGATTGAAGAGAATCTCTCCCGTGACGGGGTCCTTCGTGTAAAGGCCCTTCGGGATGTCCTTTTTTTTCGTCTTTTTGACCGTGTAGGTTGGCTTGTCGAAGTGCATGGCGGATCAGCCCTGGGCGAACGCAGCCACGTCGATCCGGGCGCAGCCCGCGCGGCGCAAGGCTTGGGCGCAATTCTCCACCGTCGAGCCGGTGGTGATGACGTCGTCGATGATCAAATGCAGGGGACCGGAATTAAGCCGCGCCCCGGGGGCCAGTGCAAAGGCATTTTTGACGCTGACAGCCCGGGCATCTCGGCCCAGCGAAGCCTGGATCTGAGTCTCCCGCACCCGCGCCAGCAGCGGGCTGACGCGAGCGCCGGGCGCAACCCGCGCCAGCGCACGGGCAATCAGATGCGCCTGATTGAATCCCCGCTCGCGCTGCCGCAAAGGCGAGAGCGGGACCGGCACCAGCACGGCATTGGAAGCCAAGGCAATCAGGGAATCCGCGCGGCGGAAGACCTGTTCGATGTCGCCCAGCACCTCGCGCCGCTTCCGGTACTTGAGCGCCAGCACCAACTCGCGAGCGGGACCGGCGAATCGCACGGCGGCCGGCGGGGATACGAATTCAAGACTTTGGCCGCAATTCGCGCAGAGCGAGGAAAACGGGCCATCCTCGATCAGCCCGCCGCAAGCCACGCACTGCGGCGGGAAAAAAACTCCCAGCCAGCGCCGCGTTGCCGGCATTCGGAAAATTTCATGAATGCGCCTCAAAATCGCCAATGACAGGTAGCGGGATCCTGTAGCCGGGGGCGCGGACCCCGGCGGTCCCGTTTTCGACGTCAAACGTGCCGGGGTCAGCGCCTCCGGCTACAGGTGTCTTCCCGCAAAAAGGAGGCGCATTCACGAAACATCCCGGTCAATAGATAACCCGCTCGAGAAACAGGCCCTGCGGCGGAGCGGTTTGCACCGCCGCCGTCCGGGGCGCGCCGCGCAGAAGAGCATCGATTTCGCCGAGCGTCAGCTTGCCCTCCCCGGCCGCGACCAGCGCGCCCACCAGACTGCGAACCATCTTGTAGAGGAAGCCGTCCGCCTCGGCGACGATCTCGACCCGCTTGCCGCGCCGCCGCAAATCCAGGCGGCGCAGCGTGCGCACCGTGTCCTCGCGCCGGGGACCATTTTCCGCGCTGAACGAACGAAAGTCGTGCCTGCCCCGCAAATGCCGGGCCGCCGATTCCATCGCGGCAAAATCCAGCGGGCGAAAAAGCGTCCAGCAGTAGGGCCGCATAAAAGGATCCGCGTCGCCCAAATGCAGATGGTACCGGTAGATCTTGCCCGTCGCGTCGAATCGCGCGTGAAACTCGGCGCCGGCGCGCGCCACCGCAATGATCTGGAGACCGGCCGGCAGCCGATCGCGCAGCGCCGACAAAAGCTTGGGCGTTCCATGGCGCCATTCGGCATCGAAGTGAAACACCTGCGCCCGCGCATGCACGCCCGCGTCGGTGCGTCCGCTGCCGTGGATGCGCACGTCGCGGCGAAAAATCGCCGCCAGACGCGCTTCGATCACATCCTGCACGGCGTTGCGGTCGGGCTGGCTTTGCCAGCCCGAGAACGAGCCTCCGTCGTACGCGCAGCGGCAGCGCCACCGAGTCATGCCCTTCATTATGGCAAGGGAAACCGCTGACCCAAATAATCCTGCAAGAGCAGCGTCGCGGCGCGCGAATCGACGATCCCGCTCGCCCGCAGGGATCGGCGCTCCCGCGCTGGAATGCTCGCCTCCGCCTCGTAGCTGGTCAGACGCTCGTCGATCAAATGAACCGGACAGCCAAATGCCTCTTGGAGGCGCACGGCAAACGCTTCGATCTCCTTGGCCTTGGGGCCCGAAGTCCCGTCCATGTTCAGCGGATGCCCGAGCACGAAATCGGTGATGCGGCGTTGCTTGGCCAGCGCCGCCAGCGCGTTCCAGCGAACGGCGAGGTCCTTCTGGATGAGCGCCGGCAGTGGCGTGGCAACGCCAATCTCATCGCCGTAGGCGAGACCCCAGCGCCTTTCGCCGTGGTCGATGCCGAGACAGCGGCTCACACGCGTTGCGCCGCATGCCCGGCCGCATAGCGGCCGGCGAAATCGGCAAACGCCTGCTTCAGGCGGGCGGTCGCCGAATCGGGACGGACCGGATAAGCCGCCTCGTCGATCTGCGCGACCGGCACGATGTCCTTGGTCGTCGAGAGCAGCATGCACTCCGAGAATCCGGTCAGGGCCTCCGGCCGGATCGGCTCCTCGCGCACCGTCAAGCGGGCGGAAGCTGCGACGGCGCCCAGCACCGTTTGCCGGGTGATCCCGGGCAGAATTCCAGCGCTCAACGGGGGTGTCACCAGTTCCGCGGCCGCACCCTGGCCTCGAATCCACGCCACGTTGCATACCGCCGCTTCCGTGAATTCTCCGGCCAGATTCAGCATGAGCACTTCGTCCGCGCCCCGGCTCCGCGCCTCGCGCAGGGCCTGCAAATTATTGAGGTAGTTGCCGGTTTTCCACGCCGGATCGAGCGCGGCCGCCGGATTGCGCCGGATCGTTCGGGCGACAGTCAGCCGAAGGCCGTGGTGGGCCTGCGCGGAGGTCAGGACGGGACACCCCTGCACGAGCAGCACATACATCGGACGGTCGGCGAGCGCCGGATCCAATCCGATGCGGCCTTCGCCGCGGGTGATCTGCAATCGTATATAAAGTTCGCCCGTGTCCGCGGTGCGCTCGCGGTAGGCCGCCGTCGCACGCCGGATCTGCCCGAGAATGTCAGCCGGGCTCCACGGCAGACGCAAATCGAGCGCCGCGGCCGAACGCTCCAGCCGCGTCCAGTGCTCCTCCCAGGCAAAGACGACTCCGCCATAGGTCCGCCAGACTTCGTAAATGGCGTCGCCATACAGGAAGCCGCGGTTGAGCGGCGACAACGACGGCTCGTCCGCGGAATGCAGCCGGCCGTCGGTGTTGGCTTGGACGAAGGGAGAGGCGGAGGAAGCGCGTGAATCGGCTGCGCTCACCGCCGGATCACTTGCGGGCTTTGACGAGTCCGAGCGCCTTCTTGATGTTTTGCACGCTCGGCAGCGAAACGCCGACCGTCTTGGCGATTTCGGCGCCGGTGCGGCCCGCTTCGGACAGTTTCTTGACCTCGGACCGCATGGCATCGGTGATCACCGCGCGATGGCGGCGGCCGCTCCGCTTCGGGGCCGCGTTCTTCGAGCCCGGCGGACGCCCGCGGCGCCCGGCGACCTTGCGCCCGCGACCGCCCGCCGCTTCGGCGACGGCGCGGGTGAAATCCGCGATGGAATCGAATCCATACTTGGCCGGCAAACCGGCCAGCTCTTTGCGCAATTGTTGCGCCACCACCCGCTGCAGTTCTTCCAAACGAGCCTTGGCGGCTTCCAGTTCCTTGAGTTTGTCAGTAACCATGAGGGTTAAGCGTTATCCTTAAGTTTAGTTATAGCAAGCGGTATAGACGCCACTAATACGCGTTAAATATAAATCGATTTTAATAGTAACAAGGCGGTTGGATTTGTGCCGCCGGCGGGGCCATTTTTTGGCTTTGGCAACGACCGGCCTTGCCGTCACGGTTGAACCTTGTGGCTAGACTCCCGCTCGAAGACAACTACACCGACGTGATCGGCAAAGCCCAGCGCGGCCTGAAGATCGGCGATGCCGAGCTGGCCCGCCTCGCCGGGGTGAGCGCGGCCGACCTGGCGGCGGTCAAGGGCGGCCAGCCGATCGACGCCGTGATCCGGCGCGTCGCCCGCCATCTGCGGCTCGACCCCGACGCGCTCGAGGATCTGGCCCACGACCGCTGGTATCCATCGGCCCCTGACTTCCAGCGCGGCTTCGCCCAATTTCACACTTCCTACGACGGCATGGGGGTGAACCATTACCTGGTTTGGGATCCCCGAACCAAGGAAGGCGCGGCCTTCGACACCGGGGCGGACGCCTCCGAGCTGATCGATCTGGCCCGCGCCGACGGGATCAAGGTGGGGTACATTTTTCTCACCCACACGCACGACGATCACGTCGCCGCGCTGGACGCGCTCGCGGACGCGACGGGCGCCGAAGTGTGGGCCAGCGAGCTCGAACCGGCGCCGCGGGCCGGAGCCAAAACGTTTCGCGAAAACGCGCACTTTCATATCGGCCGCCTCGCCATCAAGACCCTGTCCACGTGGGGCCACTCGCCCGGTCAGACGACCTTCTACATCACCGGGCTGAGCTTTCCCCTTGCGATCGTCGGCGACTCCCTGTTCGCCAGTTCCATGGGCGGGAGCGCCGGCCACTACGCGGACCAGCATCGCAACGACCAGGGAAAAATCTTCAGCCTTCCGCGCGACACGGTCCTGGCGTGCGGGCATGGACCGCTGACCACCGTCGGCCAGGAAAAGGCGCACAACCCGTTCTTCGCCCGATGATCCTCCATCCCTCCCTGCCGGAATTTCAGCGCCTGTCCTCGCAGGGCAATGTGATTCCCGTCTACACCGATCTGATGGCGGATTTCGAGACGCCGGTTTCCGTCTTCGCCAAGCTGCGGGGCGACGGCCCCGCGTACCTGCTCGAATCGGTCGAAGGCGGCGAAAATCTCTATCGGTACAGCTTCATCAGCTGCCGCCCCCGCCTGGTCATCGCCAGCGGGCCGCGGACCACCGAGCTGCGGCGGCCGGGCCGGGCGCCGGAGACGGTCCCGACTCCGGCGGATCCCCTGGCGCTGGTGCAGGCGGAGATCGCCGGGCACGTGCCGGTCAGGCTGCCCGGCATGCCGCGCTTCACCGGCGGCGCGGTGGGGTATATAGGATATGAATACATCACGCGGATCGAGCCGACGGTGCCGGCCGCGCCGCGCGACGAACTGGGGATCCCGCTGACGTATTTCATGCTGTCGGACACGCTGGTCATTTTCGACCGCGTGAAGCAGACGCTCCGCCTCTGCGTGAACGCGCGCCTGCCCGCGGGCGCGTCACCCGCGGAAATCGAGCGCGAATACCGCGCAGCGGCGGACGACGTCCGCAGCCTCGCCGCCACGCTCTGCCAGCCGGGCCAGCTCTCGCCCGCGCCGGTCGCCGACGTGGCCGCGCCGCCGCCGCCCCCTGGATCGTTCACCCGGGCCGGCTACGAGAAGCTCGTCGACGACGTCAAAGAATACATCCGCGCCGGCGACATCATCCAGGTGGTGCCCTCGCAGCGGTTCACCCGTCCCTTTCCGCACGCGCCCCTTTCGCTCTATCGCGCGCTTCGCTCGGTCAATCCGAGCCCCTACATGTTCATTCTGGAAGCGGGCGATTTCACGCTGGTCGGCGCTTCGCCCGAGGTCCACGTGCGCCTCACCGATGGCCTGGTGGAAATTCGCCCGATTGCCGGCACCCGGCGCCGCGGCGCGACCGTGGCGGAGGACTTGGAATTGGAAAAGGAGCTCCTGGCGGATGAAAAAGAGCTGGCGGAGCATTTGATGCTCGTCGACTTGGCCCGCAACGACATCGGCCGGGTGTGCGACTTCGGAACCGTCACGGTGCCCGAAAAGATGGTGGTTGAGCGATACTCCCACGTCATGCACATCGTCTCACAGGTCGAAGGCCATATCTCCAAGAGCAAGAACGCGTTCGACTTGATGCGGGCCACCTTTCCCGCCGGGACCGTCAGCGGGGCCCCCAAGATCCGGGCGATGCAAATCATTGCGGAAAAGGAGCCGATCCAACGCAGCTTTTACGCGGGCGCCCTCGGGTATTTCAGCTACGACGGCAACCTGGACTCGTGCATCACGTTGAGGACCGGGCTGATAAAGGATGGGAAGCTACATATCCAGGCGGGAGGCGGCGTGGTGGCTGATTCGGACCCCGCCGCGGAGTATATGGAGACGATCAACAAGGCCTCGGCCTTGTTGAAAGCGGCAGAGATCGCGGCACAAGTATAGGAGCCCATAAGGGCGGCTAATAGGGTGTGGGGCTCGTGCAACTTCCGGGGCCTCCCGCTCGTATTACATGGTTAGGTGCCTTATTATCAGAACCTGCCAGGGAGTATCGGTCCCGTTCAGGAACAAAGCGGGGCTTCGGTTCTCCAATAAATACAAGGATTAACATGCCTCACAAAGCCAACACTGAGACGCTGGATGCTCCCCCGTCCTTTTTGGAAAAGGCGGAGCCCGCGGCTCCTGAGGCCGCTCCCTTGGAGCGCAGCAACCTGCAGCTGTACCTCCAAGAGATCGGCAAAACTGCCCTTCTCACCATCAACGAGGAAATCGCGCTGGCCAAACGCATTCGCCGCGGCGATCGCTCGGCCCGGGATCACATGATCAAGGCCAACCTTCGGTTGGTCGTCAAAATTGCGATGGATTACAAGGACTTCGGTTTGCCCCTGCTGGACCTCATCAGCGAGGGCAACATCGGCCTGATCAAGGCGGTCGAGCGCTTCGATCCTCGCAAGGGCGGCAAACTCTCCACGTACGCCGCCTGGTGGATCAAGCAATCGATCAAGCGCGCGCTGGCGAATCAGTCCAAGACGATCCGCCTGCCGGTCCATTTGGTCGACAAGATCTCCCGCATGCGCAAGACGGCGCTTCAGCTGTCCGAGCGCCTGGGCCGCGAGCCGACCGACGAGGAGTTGGCCGCGGAACTGCAGATTCCCACTTCCAAGGTGGCTCACCTAAAGTCAGTCAGCGTTCGTCCGGCCTCGCTCGACGCGCCGATTGGCGAAGAATCCGACTCCACGACCTTCGGCGAGATTGTCGGCGACGAAAACGCCGTCAGCCCGTTCGAAGGCCTGCGCGACAAGAACCTGAACTCCGACCTGCACGCGATGGTGGACTCGCTCGACAAGCGCGAGGCCGAGATTATCAAACTGCGGTTCGGGCTCGACGGCCATGACGAGCTGACGCTCGAAGAGGTCGGCAAGCGGTTCAATGTGACGCGCGAGCGGATTCGCCAGCTCGAGTACATCGCCCTGTCCAAAATGCGGAAGGCGATGACCCGCAACGAATCCATTCGCTCCGTCGACGAGATCGAACAGGAAGAGCGCATGCGGCAACGGATGGCGGTCATCCGCGAGTTCATGGAAGCCAAGAATCGCCGGCCCAGTCGTCCGGGAAAGAACTGATCCTTTCGGCTAAAATTTCTCTCTGCGGGCGTGCCTCGAAAAGGCACGCCCTTTTTGTTGGCTCTTTAGAGAACCCGTCAGGTTCGCGAAGCCGGGGGCTTATTCGAATGTAGATCCGGGGGCGCTGACCCCGGCAGACCCGCTTTCGACATCGCAATTGCCGGGGGCAGCTCCCCCGGCTACATCGGGATAGTGAGCCTCCCGACCCATCTCTTTGACTACGAGCTCCCCGCCGAACTGATTGCCCAGTCGCCCGCCTCACGGCGGGACGAGAGCCGCCTGCTGGTCGTCCGTCGTCGCGAGCATTCCACGGAGCAGGCCCATTTCTCGGATCTTCCGAAGTACTTGGGAAAAGGGGACAGGCTATTCCGAAACAACGCCGCGGTCATCCCCGCGCGGTTGGGCGGAGTCCGGCCGACCGGCGGAAAGGTGGAGTGCTTTCTGTTAGCGCCGACCAGTGATGCCAACGTGTGGCGTTGTTTGCTTCGCCCGGCGCGCAAGCTGCCGGCCGGAGCCCGTTTCGGAGGCGAGCGCGGCAGCTTTTCCGCCGAGGTCGTCGAACGGGGCGTCGAAGGGGAATCCCTGGTGCGATTTGACCTATCCCCCCCGGACACGGTCCTCTCCCTGGCGGAGCGGCATGGCCACATCCCGCTCCCCCCCTATATCGCCCGCGCCGATGTGGCCGCGGATCGGGACCGCTACCAGACCGTTTATGCGGACAAGGGGCAGGCCGTAGCGGTGGCGGCGCCGACGGCGGGACTGCATTTTACGAACGAGCTGCTCGCTCAACTGGCGGCCCAGGGCGTCGGTTTCCACAACCTGACCCTCCACGTGGGCATGGGGACCTTCAAGCCGATCGCGACCGACACCGTGGAGGCTCATCCGATTCATCGTGAGATTTACGAGGTTCCGGTCGAAACCCAGCAGGCGCTGTTTACGAAACCGCCCCCGCCGGGCCGGCGGGTGGCGGTGGGCACCACCGCGGTGCGATCGATCGAGGATTTTCTCCGGAAGCACCCGGCGCCGCTCGAGGCTCCCTTCTGTGGCGAATCTGCGCTCTACTTGTACCCTCCGGCGGAATTTCTCGGCGTGGACGCGCTGATCACGAATTTTCACCTGCCCCGCTCCACCCTGCTGTGCCTGGTGTCGGCATTTCTCTCGCCCGGCTCGGAGTCGGGCATCGGCTGGCTGCGCGAAATCTACGCCGAAGCCATTGCCGCGCGCTACCGCTTCTTGAGTTACGGCGACGCGATGCTGATCTTGTAGCGATGACACCCGAAGAGCTGGAGACCCTGATCGAAGACGCGACGTACGACCACGCGGTCGGCAAGGACGTTGAAGCCATCGAAAAGCTCGATCGCGCCACCACGGCCGATCCCAAGTGCTTTGAGGCGTGGCACGCCCTCGCCGAGATCAATTTCGCCCATCGCAATTTTGATCGGGCCTTGGCCGCCGCCGAGGCCGCCCACGCCCTCCGCCCCAACGACCTCTTCATCAACACGACCCTTTCCCGCGTCTGGATGGAGAAAGGCAACAAGCCCAAAGCCGAACACTTTGGCGCGCAGGCCCGCATGCAGTCGTGGAAGGAAGAGTTGAAGGAGCCGCCGCCGGACCAGGCCGTGTGAGAACGCTTGCGCTGTAGCCGGGGGCGCTGACCCCGGCAGACCCGCTTTCGATGTCGCACGTGCCGGGGTCAACGCCCCATAGGCATTAACCTAAGCTTGCGCTGCCTATTGCAGGCTGGCATCGATAGGCGATGCAATCCAGCGAAGGAATGGAGGCGTGGCAGGTGTTGTCGCGGTTTCTGCCGGAAGGCTGGCAGGAGCAGGCGAAGAGTTGCGAGGCGATGCAGCGAGCGCGCGGAGAGATTCGCAGTCCCGAGTTGCTACTGCGTCTGATCCTGATGCACGCGGCCGGGGGGCTTTCGCTGGAGCAAACGGTGATGCGCGCCCGAGAGCAGGGACTGGCGACGTTGTCGGCGGTCGCGCTGTTCAAGCGGCTGCGCCGCTCGGGGCGCTGGCTGGAGTGGATGACGCAACAGATGGGGCATGCGCGCTCGCAGGATTGGAGCGGAGAGAACTGGGGCCATCGGCCGATTCGGATCATCGATGCCACCGACATTCAGGAGCCCGGGCCCAGCGGGACCGATTGGCGGCTGCACTATTGCCTGCGCCTGCCGCAGCTGAGCTGCGACTTTTTGCGCGTTACCGCGGCCACGACCGGCGAGACGCTCAAGCATCTGCCGGTGCGCCGCGGCGAGATCATCGTGGCGGATCGAGGCTACAGTAATCGGGCGGGCGTGGCGCAGATCCTGGCGCAGGGGGCGGATGTCGTCGTGCGGCTCAACAGCGCGGCGTTGCCGCTGGAGGATGAGAAGAAGCGTCCGCTCGATCTGCTCGCTTTGGTGGGTCAATTGGAACTCGAACGTGCGCTCGATATCCCCGTGTGGTTCACTTACAACGGCCAACGCCGGGCATTGCGCTTATGCGCTCTGCGCAAGAGCGAAACTGCCGCCGCTAAAGCCCGCAAGAAGGCCACCCGGGATTCGCTGCGCAAAGGTCACGAGGTTCAGCCGACCACCCTCGACCTGGCGGGCTTCGTCTTAGTGTTAACCTCGCTGCCGATCCAATGGGGCAGTGCTTGGAAGGTATTGGATCTCTATCGCCACCGCTGGCAGGTGGAACTGGCCTTCAAACGCCTCAAGAGTCTGCTCGCCCTCGGTCATGTGCCCAAAACCACCGATCCTTCGGCCCAGGCCTGGATGC
>DASXYY010000065.1:0-162366 GCA_036502225.1 Opitutaceae bacterium | reverse complement strand
CTCAGCCTGGAGCAACTCTGGCGCGCGTCTCTTCCAGTCCCTTAACGGGCACTCTTCAACCGGAGAGCCGGATGCGGTAGTTCCGCACGTCCGGTTCGGAGGGAGGGGCAGGTTCCATTCCTGTCCCTACCCCTATCCCATGAACTTAAGCCGCCAGTCCGGCCGCGAGCGCCAGCGCCGCGCGTGCTCGGTTCAGAATGTACAGATGATAGCCGAGCGCCCCGTTCGCGAGCAGATCCCGGATTTGTCCCAGAGCCCAGTCGATGCCGACGGATTCCACAATTTCCGGCGCATCGCCCGCGGCCTCGAGACGGCGGACCAATTTTTCGGGCAGCGACGTTCCGCAGAGCTGGGTGAAGCGCTGAATTTGCTTTAACGAGAGCACCGGCATGATGCCGGGCACGATGGGCACTTGGATGCCGATTTTTCGGCAGCGGTCGACGAAGCGGTAATAAAGAGCGTTGTCGAAAAAAAGCTGGGTCGTGACGAATGCCGCTCCCTGATCGACCTTGGCGCGCAAGTGATCCAAGTCGGATTCTGCGCTCGGCGCTTCCGTGTGTTTCTCCGGATAACCGGCGACTCCGAGGCAAAATTCCGCGTGACGCGCCTTCAGGAGCTCAACCAATTGCGAAGCGTTGCGCAGGCCGCCCGGCAGCACGGGAAAAACGGCCGCGCCCTGCGGCTTGTCGCCGCGCAGCGTCATGATGTTGCGAAACCCATCCGCGTAGAGGGTCTCCGCAATGCCTTCCAGTTCGCCGCGCGTGTGTCCCACGCACGTCAGGTGCGGCATCACGGTGAAACCAAGTTCGTCCCGCAGCAGGCGGCTCACTTGACGCGTGCGCTCACGGGTGCTTCCGCCGGCGCCGTAAGTCACCGAAACGAAGTCCGGCTTCATCCGCCGAAGCGCCAGCGCCGTTTGGCGGAGCGCATCGACACCCGCTTCGTCCTTAGGCGGAAAAAACTCGACCGACTTCACCGGCGAGCCAGCGCGGTGAAGCAATTCCGAAATCGCGCGGTCGGGCAGCATTCACATCAACGTATCAGAATAATCTGATATGTAAATTACTTCTTTACGGCCGCCTGGAAAAGATCGTCCGCCTTCTGGGGCAGGCTCGTGAACGTGTACTCGTCGATCTGAAACGTGCGTTTGTCATAGGCATCCGACGGCATGGGAGTTACCCACACATAAACCGGCCCGGCGGGGATCGTTTCGTATTCCGGCGTCGGCGTTTTGGCGGCGTCCTTGCCTTCACCTGGCTTGAAGGTGAGGTCCACCTTGGAATTCCCGGCCAAGGTCTTCAGCACCTTCTCTTCAGGCTTGCGGCCCAGGGCGACCGTATAGGTCTTGCCCGCGAACGTGGTCAGCTTGAAGACCCGCTCGTGAGCGAGAGCGGATTTCGCCTGGGGATCCGCCGGAGAGCTGCTGTCGGTAAATCGAACGCTGGTGAGCGACGACAGGATCGTCGCCAGCTTGTCCGAATTGAGCTGCTTGCCCGCCGGAGCATCGGCGCACTTCCAGGCCTCGTCCTTGGTCTTGCGCGTCACCGTGACCGCAGAGTGGTCCTCGAGGGGGATTTCGATCTTGGCGATATCGTCCGACTTGAGATTGAGCAGCTGCGCGTCGGCCCAGCTCTTCGCATCGTTGTCGATCCAGGCGTTCAGGCTCGCGAGGTACGCCTTGCTCTCGTCGCCGAAGCGGACGAAGCGGCCGCCCTGGTCGGCGCTTTTGCCGAGGTTGAGGCTCCACAGCGTGACGCCCTTCGCATCGAGGAGAGCCAGGCTGGTCGAACCGAATTCCAACCGGGCGATGCGTTCGGGATTCTGCGTCACCAGCCGGTCGATCTTGGCCGAGCTCAGATCGTTGGTGAAACTCGAAAGCTTCGAAAAATCGGCCGGCAGGCCGAAGTAACTGTCGTCGAGCCAGGTCCCATTGGCTTGTCTCGACAGTTGAACCGTCTTGCCTTGGTCCGTCAGCTTGATGGTCGTGGAGCCGGTGATGGTGGCGCTGTCGACGAGGAGCTTGCCCACGCGCGGATCCGGGGCGGGCTGGGCGGGCGGGCGATTGAGCCAGTAAGCCGCGCCGGAGAGCACGGCCAGGACGATGACAACGGCGACCAGGGTCTTGAGTTTCATCGCGAAATCATTTCCGGCGGCGCTGATACCAGACGCCGAATGCGCACAGGAGGATCGGGCTAAACAAGATATTGAAGGCGATCAGCCGGTATTCGAGCTGATCGATGCCGCGGCGCAGTTCGAGACGGATGCTGCGGCGCTGGCTGCGGAGGCTCGCCTGCTGCGCCTGATAATCCGAGATCGCCTTGGCAATCTCGGGCGTGGCCACCAGGCGGTTGCCCTCGGTCTTTTGGTTCTGGAGCGCCGACAGCTTCGTCTGCAGGTCGTTGAGCTGCGTTTCCAGGGCGCCGAGTTGACGTTCGTATTTGTCGTTGGCCGTGGACTGCATCTTGCGCACGACATCGAACGGGCGCATCGCGCTGCCCTTGGTGCGGATCGAGATCAGGTCCTCCGAGCCGGCGAGGAAATCGAGCGAATTGGCGGCAAACGAGAGGTTGTCGTTGTAGGGTTCGGCGGCGGCCGTTCCCAGGACGTTGATCTTGCGGATGCTGAACGCGTCGAGGAGCCAATCGCTGTCGGCGACGAGCAGCAGAGTGGAGGGCTTGGAGCTCGCCTTGAGGAAAGGCGCCGGAGCTTTGGCTGACGACTTGTCGGCTTCGTCCTTGGGGCTGCCCGCCGGGAAGGCGGTGTGGAAATGGCCGGCGATCAGCGCGGCCACCGTCTTTTTGCCGGAAGGCACAATCTTGCGAGCGATATCGTCCGGCTGCGCGAACTGCAGGGCCGCGGCATCGAGCTCGCCCGCTTCCGCGGTGGTTTGAACGAGCGGCGTGAAGGCGAGGTCCGTGCCCGGCTTGAGCGAAAGGCTTCCGCTGTCGAACATCCACATCGAGTTCAGCTGGGCGGTGGGCGGCGCGCTGGGATTGAAATCCTCCGGCGTGAACGTGAGCCAGTCCGCGTGGCGCGTCTCCGCGCCGTTTTCGCCGCCCGCGGCCAGGGCCATTTCATTGTCGGCGACGATCTTTTGCGGGTCGAAGGCGACGCCCCAACCGCGGAAGAGCGTGGGAAGGTCGCTGGTCACATTCGGCTGCGGCCCGCCCATCATCGCTTCCTGACCGCCTTGCTGCTTGAACCAAACGGAGGACGGATCGACCGCCATGAACACCGGCTTGCCGGCGAGGAGGAATTGGTCGATCGCGAATTGCAGGCGGGGCGAGAGATTTTCCGGTTGGACGACCGCAAGCACGTCGAGATTGGCGGGGAGCTCGGTCGCGGCCGCATCCACCGGCACGATGTCGAACGTGTCGGACCACTCGTTGATCACATACTGCGGATCCGTTCCTTGCTGCTGCATCATCGGATTTCCCTGGGAGCCCTGCAGCGGCAGGCTCGTGATGAGGCCGAGCTTCTTCTTGTCGATCTGCTGCACCTTGTAGATCAGCTCCGACAGGTCGTATTCCAGGAATTGTTCGCGGTCGGAAGTGAGCGAGCCGATCGCGTTGACCTTGTCGGCTTGAGTGGCGACGACGCCAAAATAGTACGGGTCCGCGCCCGCGCGGATGCGCTGCGGATCGATGCCGTTCTTGGTCGCCTGTTCCTCTTCCGGCGTGTCCGGCTCCGGATCGATGACGTGGAGCGTCACCTTGCCGTGGGAAGCCCGCACGTATTGGCGCAACATTTCCTCGACGCGGTCCGCGTAGTCCTTGAATTCGATCGGCAGCGTGTCGCTTGTGCGCGAGAAGTAGAAATCGAGGGTGATCGGCTCCTCGATCTTCGCCAGGATGTTCTTGCTGCCCGCCGAGAGCGTGTAGATGCGATCCTTCGTCACATCGGCGCGCAACGGCAAGTGGTACGCCAGATAGTTCAGCAGCACGAGGGCCACGAACAGGAGCGCGACGTAGAGGGTTTTTTGGCCGGTCTTCATGGCGTTCAGCGCTCCAACGCGACGACGTTCAGAAACAGGGTGAAGCCCATCAGCGAGAGGAAGAACACCACGTCCTTCAAATCGATGATCCCTTTCAGGAACGGGTCAAAGTGGGTCTTGAAGCTGAAATTCGCGACCACGTCGCTGAGCCAGGTGGGGAACGCGTCGTTCAGCGCGTGGCTGAACACGCTCCAGCCGAGCAGGAGAATGACGAGGCAGAGCAGGAAGCTGATCACGAAGCTGATGACCTGGTTCTTGGTGAGGGCGGAGGTGAGCGAACACACGCTGAGGTATCCGCCGGCCATGAGGATCGCTCCAAGATAACTGGAGAATACGACGCCCCAGTCGGGCCGGCCGAGATAGCCGATCGTGATCGCCATCGGAAAACTCAGCAGGACGGCGACGGCCAGGAAGGCCCAGCCGGCGAGGAATTTCCCGAGGACCGCTTCGAGCGTCGTCACCGGCAGGGTGAACAGCAGCTCAACCGTGCCAGCCCGGCGTTCTTCCGACCACAGGCGCATGCCGGTGGCCGGGATCAGGAACAGGTAGAGAAAGGGGAAATAGAAAAAATACCGCTCGAGGCTGGCCAGGCCGGCGTCGAAAAACGCGCCGAGAAAGAACGCCACGCCGACCGAAGCGATCAGAAAGACAACCAGGACCACATACGCGACCGGCGACCGGAAGTAGCCGTAGAACTCGCGTTTGAACAGAGGTGCGACTTGAGACATGGCGGTGGGCTTCAGAGGTCGGACTGGGTCAGGGTGCGGAAGATTTCGTCGAGGCGCGCGCCGGGCTTGCGCGCCTGCAATTGCGCGGGCGTTTCGTCCGCGACGACCTTGCCCTGCGAGATGATGATCACCCGATTGCAGATGGCCTCGACCTCTTCGAGGATGTGGGTCGAAAGGATGATCGCCTTTTCCGGGGCCATGCGCGTGATCAGCGCGCGCACCTCGTTCTTTTGGTTGGGATCAAGCCCGTCCGTCGGTTCGTCGAGCACCAGTCCGGCGGGGTCGTGCAGAAGCGCCTGCGCGAAACCGACCCGCTGCTTGTAGCCCTTCGACAGGGTCTCGAGCGTCTGGCGCCGCACCTTTTCCAGATGAGTCATTGTTACCGCGCGGTCGATACGCTCGGCCGCCGCGGTCCCGCGATAACCGCGCACATCGGCGATGAACTCCAGGAATTCCTGGACGGTCATTTCGGGGTATACGGGCGCGTTTTCGGGCAAGTAGCCCAGCTTCTTCTTGACCGCGACGGGGTCCGCCGCGACGTCGATGCCGTCGACCCGCGCGGTTCCGCCGTCCGGTCGGAGGAAGCCGGTGATCATTTTCATCGTCGTCGATTTCCCGGCGCCGTTCGGCCCGAGAAACCCGAGAATATCGCCCTTGCGAACGGTGAAGCTTACGCCATCGACCGCCCGTTTCGGGCCGTAGGTTTTTACCAGCCCCTTGACTTCGATCATGGAGAACGGACAGCCCAACGTAACCGGGGGCCCTACTTCAAGGGTTTTTTTCGGTTTGAAGCCGAAGCTGGCCGCAGGCGGCGTCGATGTCGTGGCCCTTTTCGCGCCGCAAAGTGACGGAAATCCCGGCCCGGCGCAGGACGTCGGCGAAGGCCTCCTGGTCGTCCACCGGCGGGCGGCGCCACGGCAGGCCGTGAACCGTGTTGTAGGGAATCAGGTTCACGTGGGCATGCAAATCGTGGGCGATATCGCGAAGTTTCTCGGCCTGCTCCCGCGAGGCGTTGACCTCCTCGATGAGAATGAACTCCAGCGTCACCATCCGGCCGTGCCGTTCGGAGAACGTCCGGACCGCGGGCAGCAGCTTGGCCAGCGGGTAGGCCTTGTTCACGGGCATGATCTTGGCGCGCACGTCGTCGGTCGCCCCGTGCAAGGAAATGGCGAGGCGGAAGCCGAGGGGTTCGTCGGCCAGCCGCAGGATTTTGGGCACGAGTCCGCTGGTGGAGACGGTGATCCGCCGGGCGCCGAAGCCGAGGCCCCATTCCGCGTTAAGGATGGTGAGCGCCTGGATGAGGGCGTCGTAATTGGCCAGCGGTTCGCCCATGCCCATGACCACGATATTGTCGAAGGACGCTAATTCCGCGTTGGCTCGTTCAGTGCGGCCGTCTTCGCGGTAGCAGACGTGCAGCAGTTGAGCGACGATCTCGCCAGCGGTCAGATCGCGCTTGAGCCCTGCCAGGCCGCTCGCGCAGAACACGCAGGCCATCGCGCAACCCACCTGCGTTGAAATGCAGATGGTCTTGCGGGAATGATCCAGCCCCACGCCATCCTGGGGCGCGCGGATGATCACCGTTTCGATGAGGGAGTGGTCCTCGAGTTCAAGCAGCAGCTTGTCGGTGATGTCGGCGGACTGCTTGTTCAGCAGAAGGGCGGCCGGCAGGAGCGTAAAGGTTTCGTCCAGCCAGGAGCGCAGGCCCTTGGGGAGATTGGTCATGTCGTCCCAGGAGCGCGCTCGTTTCTTATAGAGCCAGTCGAGAATCTGCTTGGCGCGGAATGCCGGCTCGCCGCGGGCGGCGAGACGCTCGGCCAGCGAGGCGAGCGTTTCGCCGGTCAGCGGCGGTTTGGCGGGGGCGAATTTCATTCGAGGGACTGTAAATCGTGATGGGCCTGGCGGGTTGGCGCAAGACGCTGACGGACGCTTGCGTTGTAGGCGGGGTCAGCGCCCCCGCCTACAGCAAGCGCCGTTGGAAGCGAAATTTCATTCCAACGCCCCGGGCTACAACTGCCTAGACTTTGCGATGCGCCAGCACGCGATTGAGCGCGCTCACGATCGCCTTGATCGACGCGAGCTCGATGTTGGTGTCGATGCCGGCGCCGTAGAGGCTGTTGCCGCGGTCGGTTTTGATTTGAATGTAGCTGGCCGCCTTCGCCTCGGCGCCGCCGCCGAGCGAATGTTCGGAGTACGACACGACGTCAAATTTTGGCAGGGCGGTCGAACGGAGAGCGGTGACGAACGCATTGATGGGGCCGTTGCCCTTGCCCTTCAGGCTGTGCTTAGCCCCGTCGATGGTGAGCGAGACTTCGCAGGCGACCTGGCTGTCCTGTTCGGTCGTCTTGAAGCCGTGCAGTTCGACTGGAGAGGCGCGCTGCAGGTACTCCTGGACAAAGGCCTCATGGATCTCGGCCGCGGATAGCTCCGTGCCCCGCTGATCGGCCAGGTCGTTGATGACCTTGCCAATTTCCTTGTGCATGAGTTTGGGCAGCTGCAGGCCGAATTCATGCTCGAGAATATACGCGACCCCGCCTTTGCCGGACTGCGAATTGATCCGGATGATCGCCTTGTAGCTGCGGCCGATGTCGGCCGGATCGATCGGGATGTAGAGCGTATCCCAGGTCTTGCCTTCGCGCTGGTGCGGCCACGATTTTTTGATGGCATCCTGGTGGGAGCCGCTGAACGCGGTGAAAACGAGTTCGCCGGCGTAGGGCTGGCGGACGGGTACTTCCAGGCGGGTGCAGCGCTCGTAAACTTCCCGAATTCCATTCAGATCGCTGAAATCCAGACCGGGGTGGACGCCCTGCGTGTAGAGATTGAGGGCGACGGTGACGATATCCAGGTTGCCCGTGCGCTCGCCGTTGCCGAAGAGCGTGCCTTCGACACGGTCGGCGCCGGCCAGCAGGGCCAGTTCGGTGGCGGCGACGCCGGTTCCACGGTCGTTATGCGTATGCAGGGATACGATGGTCGCGGCGCGGCGGGTCAGGTGCCGGCACATCCATTCGATCTGATCGGCGTGCACGTTGGGCGTGCCGTATTCGACCGTGGCCGGGAGGTTCAGGATGATACGCTCGGACGGCGTGGGCTGCCACACGTCGGAAACCGCTTCGCAAATCTCCAGCGCAAAATCGAGTTCCGTGCTGGTGAAGCTTTCCGGCGAATACTCCAGGCGCACGTGCGTGCCCGCGCGCGCCAGGTCGGCGACCGCGGCCTTGACCCGCTTGACCGCGTGGACCGCGATGTCGCGGATCTGCGGCCGGTCCAGGTTGAACACGTACTTCCGCTGCAGCGGCGACGTGGAGTTATAGAGGTGGAAAATGACCTCCTGGGCGCCGCGGATGGCTTCCAGACTGCGGTCGACGAGATCGTCGCGGCACTGGCACAGGATCTGAATCGCCACGCCGGCCGGAATGCGGTCCTCGTCGATCAGCCGGCGGATGAACTCGAATTCAATTTGGGAGGCGGAAGGGAAGCCGACTTCGATTTCCTTGAAGCCGACGCGCACCAGCAGGCTGAAGAACTCGAGCTTTTCCTCGACGCTCATGGGCTGGGCCAGCGCCTGGTTGCCATCGCGGAGGTCAACGCTGCACCAGATGGGAGCGTGGGACAGGACGCGGTTGGGCCATTGGCGGTCCGGCAGATTAACCGGAGGGAAAGGCTGATATTTGGTGATCGGAGCAGATTGCATGAATGAAAAGCGATTGGGAGAGGAAGGTGGAAGCGGCGGCCCGCCGCTTCATTTAGGCTCTATTGCGCGGCATTTCGCCGCGGCCGTGAATTGTTTCGAGATGTGCCTGGAAACAGCGCATCCCGCCGGGCGGCTTTAAAGCCTGCCCGCGTTCGTAAGTCGTAGAGCCTGACCCAGTTTTCGCATCTAATCTGCTGAGGTTCATCATTGGCACATTCAGGGATCGGTCAAGTGTGTTGTAACGCGGCTGGCATCGGCGGCGTCTTGCTCTATGTGGTTGATCTTGCCTCCATCGTTTTATGGCTGAAGACCAGTCGTTTGATCTGGCTGGCTGCCTCCTTCGCGTGCGCGGCCGCGATCAAGAGGCTGCTCGCCAACTGGTCGACCATCTTTACCCCCTCGTCATACGCATTGTCCGTTCCCACTTGCCACGGCGTGTGGCCGAGGAGGACCTCGCGCAGGAAATTTTTCTGAAAATGTTCACGCGGTTGGATCAGTATCAGGGCGCTGTGCCGTTTCCGCACTGGGTGTCGCGGATTGCGGTCACGACGTGCATTGACCAGTTGCGGGCGCAAAAGCGGCGCCCGGAGTTCCGCTGGGCCGATCTGCCGGAGAACGAGGCCGAGGTGCTCCAGGCGGTGACGGCCGATACCGCAGCCGTGGCCCCGGACGAAAGCGTGGCGGCGAAGGAATTGGTCGGCCGGCTGCTCGATGAACTGAAGCCCGAAGACCGCATGGTCATCCAACTGCTTGATTTGGAGCAGAAGACCCTCGCCGAAATCAGCGCCCTGACGGGATGGAACCAGTCGCTGATCAAGGTGCGGGCTTTCCGGGCGAGAAGGAAGTTGCAGAAGTTGTTCGCTGAACTTAAGAAAAAGGAAGGATCATGAAGCCAAATCCGCCCGAATGGGACCGGCTGGTCGCTGCGGCGCGGCGCGCGCCGTATGACCAGGATATGTCAGCGCCTTACGGCTTTGCCGCGCGGGTGGCGGCGTTGTCCCAATCGGCCGATCGACCGGGGCTGGCGTTCGTTTTTCAACGCGTTTCGCTGCGCGCGATGGGATTGGCGGCCGCCCTCGCCGTCGCCGCCGTCGCCATCAACTTTACGAGCGTTCGGCACCTGTTTGATAACCAGGCCGCTGCTCCCACGCAGACCGCGGACGATCCTACTTCCGAATTGGTCGATCTTGCTTCCTCTTAAACCCGGACCGTGAACAAAACCTGGCAGGTTGTCCTGGCCTTTCTGGTGGTGTTTGTGGCGGGCGGGGCGATCGGCTCGGTCTTCACGCTGCGCTTTGCGCCGGCGCCGATGCGCGTGAAGGGACCGGGCAACAAGAACGGGCAACCCGAGGAGTTTGGCCCCCGGCTCGTGGGGCGCTGGGTGCTGCAGAACGATGAGCTCAATCTGACGCCCGACCAAAAGGAAAAGGTTCGGGCCATCGTGTGGGATGCGGCGGAGGACCTTCAGCGGACGCGGGTCGAGACTGCGCACAGCGCCATGCTGCTCTTGGAGGACATGCAGGATAAGATCTCCGCGGTGCTGAGTCCGGAGCAGCGCGACCATTTCCACCAGATGGTGGAGAACCAGCGGCAGCGGTTTCAGCGGTTCTCCCGCGAGTATCAGCGGCGCGCCCTGCAGGACGCGCAGGAAGCGCGGACGGGGGAGCGGTAAGGGGACGGGGTGGAGCGCATGGTCCCCCTGCGCTTTATCCACCCAGGATCGAAGAATTTTAAAGGGTTGCGCACGCCGCGCGAATGGGCATGTTCCGCGTCGGCCAGGCGCCATGCATGGGCAGGCGCATGAACTCCGCCAGGGCCGGAAGGCAGCAACGGTAATGACGTTCTCCTAGTGCCGTGGAGTGCCTGGCCACTTCCTTTTCCTCGGTTCCTCCTTCATGTCGTCTCCGTACCAAGTCATTGCCCGCAAATGGCGGCCGCAGACCTTCGACGACGTGGTGGGGCAGGACCATGTGGTGCGGACCCTGAAGAACGCCGTCGACCGCAACCGCATCGCCCACGCCTATCTGTTTGTGGGCCCGCGCGGCACGGGGAAAACCTCGCTGGCGCGCATTTTCGCCAAGGCGCTAAATTGCACGGGCGGGCCCAAGGTGGATTTTTCGGCGGACGATCCGGCCGTGAAATCCATTTCCGAGGGGTCTCACCTGGATGTCATCGAGATCGACGGCGCGTCGAACAACGGCGTCGACCAGGTTCGCGATCTGCGCGAAACCGTCCGCTACGCACCCGCGCACGGGCGTTTCAAGATCTACATCATCGACGAGGTGCACATGCTGTCGACGGCGGCGTTCAACGCGCTGCTGAAGACGCTCGAGGAGCCCCCGGCGCATGTGAAGTTCGTGTTCGCCACGACCGACGTGCAGAAGGTGCTGCCGACGATCCTGTCGCGGTGCCAGCGTTTCGATCTCAAGCCGATCAATCCGGATCTGATCGTAGCCCGGCTGAAACAGATTGCGGCGGCGGAAAAGATCGCGGTGTCGGCCGCGGCCCTGGCGTCGATTGCGCGGCTGGCGGACGGCGGGATGCGCGATGCCCAGTCGATTTTCGACCAGATGATTTCGTTTTGCGGCAGCGAGATCGGCGAAGGCGATGTGCTCGACGTCTACGGGTTGGTCTCGGCGGGCAAGGTGGCGGAATTGGCCGCGGCGCTGGCGTCGGGAAACGACCGGAAGATTGTCGCGATCATCGACGAATGCGATGCGTCGGGACGGGACCTGGTGCGGCTGCTTGGCGATTTGCAGGCCAGCGTGCGCGACGCCCTGCTGGCGGCGATCGCGGCCGGAGGGAAAAGCGACCGGCTGGGCGGGGGCGTGGCGCTGACGACGGAGCAACTGACGCGCCTCCTCGATGCCTTGCGCGAGGGCGAAAGCAGCGTGAAGCTGGGGCTCGCGGAAAAGGTCAATTTTGAGGTGACGCTGCTCAAGGCCATCGAGGCCAGCCGGGCGCGCGCCATCGACAGTCTCATCAAGGAACTGACCGCGATCGCCGAATCGGGCGAAGGCGAAAAAAAAAAGGGCTAGCTGAGGAGTTGGAGTCTCGATTGGCGGCCGCGCTCGCGATGGCCCCGATCGTCGCTTTCGAAGACCCGCCGGGGGCGCCGATCCAACCGTCCCCTGAACCGAAGGCCGATGTGGTGGGGGGGGGCGAGCCGGTCTCCACCGGAGCCGGGGGCGCGCCGGCCGAAGAGGCTGCGCCCTGGCCCTCCACGGCGGATGAGTCGGCGTTTCTCGGCCAGCGGGAAACGGCGCCAGTGGGCGCCCCAGCGGCGGGGGAGCCGGTTCCGGAAAAGCTGCCTTCGCTTGACGAACTGGTGCGGCGCGTGCCGCCGAACGTGCGGGAATTGCTGGATGATATGTTTCGCGCGCAGTTTTCGACGGTGCGGCGGCTGGCGGCGGAAAAGATCACGGTCCGCGATCGGTGAGCGGTCGGGCTTGCTGTAGCCGGGGGCCTATCCCGAGGTGGAGCGCGTGGTCCCCCCGCGCGGTTTGATGTCGAAAGCGGGACGGCTGGGGTCAGCGCCCCCGGCTACCGCTCAAGCCACGTTGGACGTCCGGCGCAGACCCTCAATCCAAGGGCGCCGGCTCGTCCGTCTCCGCCTTGGGCTCGATGGAAATCTGCTTGGCCGAGGGCGGGCGGTGCGCGGCCGATCGATGGGCGCCCAGAATTTCATGCGGATCTTGCTTCTGCGGCTGCACGTCGAACGCGCCGGGCAGCTCCTCGCGTCCTTCCACGGAACGCAGGTAGAAGTACGTTTCGGCTTCGATGTCTTCGTTGGGCGCCAGCAGGCGCACCAGGCCGCGCCGATAGAGGCCGACCTTGGTGCCTTCCAGCACGTCGATCCGCCGGAGCGTGAAATCGTCGACCTCCCAGAGTTCGCCGGCGACCGCGACGCCGCCCGCGGCGGCCTCGACCAGCCCTGGGTAGTCGTCCAGCTGATACAACTTGTACGACGACTCGGTGGCCGCCTCGCCGAGAAAGACCTGGCCCTCGAGGTAGCGATGGTTTTCCCCGTTTTCCTTGAGCGTTCCGTAGACAAAGATGACGGCCATGGGGCAATGTGAGTCGAATGGGCCCCAAAGCAAGGAGGGTGGAGCCCATGGTCCCCCGCGCTTGGGCGTCAAACGCGGGTAAAGGTTACAGCGCGTGGGGACCACGCGCTCCACCCGTCAATTCGGCTTTCCAGGTCTTCTAACCCCGGATTTCGATCGCGATCGCGGTCGTGTTGTCCTTGCCGGACTCTGAAACGGCTTCGTTCACGATCTGCGACGCCAGGTCCGCCACCGGTCCCGGCGTCGCCAGCAGCGCCGCGAGCCTCCGGTCCCACAGGGCTTCCGTCACCCCATCCGTGCAAAGCAGAAACCGATCGCCGGGCCGGCAGTCGATCGCCCCGATCTGCGGCTCCAGGAATTGCTGGCCGGCGCCCAGGGCCTGGCTGAGGGCGTTTTTGCGTGGATGCGAACGCGCCTCCCGTTCGCTGATCTGGCCGGTGCGCCGAAGCCAGCCGACGTGAGTGTGGTCGTGCGTGAGCTGAACCAGGGCCGGTTCGCCTTCCACCGGTTCGCGAGCCAGCGCGTAGATGCGGCTGTCTCCCACGTGGCTGAAGTGCATCTTCCCGGGAGTGAACCAGGCGAGGCTGAGCGTGGCGCCCATGCCGGCGCATTCTTCATAGGACGCGCCGAGCTGGAGCAGGTCCTCGTGGATCGCATGCATGAGTTCCGAAAGCAGATCCTCGTAGCCCGCCGACCAGCCGCTGGCGCCCAAGCGAAAGCCGCGCGGCAAAAGGCGGGTGATGCGATCCACCGCGAAGCGGCTCGCAAATTCGCCGGAGCGTTCGCCGCCCATTCCGTCGCTGACTGCAAAGACGAAATCGGACTCTTCGAGCAGCAGTTCGCCGGTCTTGCCCAGGTAGTGGACCGAGTGGCCTTCGACCGTCAGGGCGAGAAAGTTGTCTTCGTTGTTGGGGCGGACTCGCCCGCGGTGGGTGAGTCCGGACCAGGCGATCCCGCTCATATCAGGGTCGAAAATTCAAAGTCGATTACACAGAACCGGCCATCGGTGATCCGGTAGGTGATATTGCGCTGTTCGGGGTCGTCGTGCCGAACACCAAATTTCTCGAGTTCGGCGAAGATCTCCCCGCGCTTTTCGTCGCTCAGGTGATCGACCCGCTGCCCGCAATTGGTCGTGATGATCTTAAGCTGATCCGGCTCGATCGAGAGCAGTTTGGGGACAAACGTGCATCCGCGGGCTTCCAGATGCCGCAGTGATTTGATCTCGTTGTTGAAACGTTCGGCGGCGTTCGGTCCCCGAAATGTCTTATGCACTCGGCCATCATAACCTATCCGGACCAGGGCCCTTTGGGTGTCCTTGATCTCATGCACGGGAGGAGCGGGTCGCCGAAATCTCTGAGTGGCAAGGCTGAACGGGCCGGCGGCGTCGAAAGCGGAAAAGCTCGTGGGGACCACGCGCTCCACCTCGAGATGCGCCCCGGCTACATTCCTGCGATTTGTATAAAATTGTACTGCAAAGCACGGCAGGTGCCAAAGTTGCGCTTATTGATACAATTTTGATATCTGCTAAGACTTTTATTACCCCCTTGTTTGACAGTCTGGAACGGTTTGTGCACAACCGCCAGCGACTATGGCCAAACTCAAACTGGAATACATCTGGCTCGACGGCTATACCCCGATCGCGAGCCTCCGCAGCAAGACGAAGATCATCGATGGCGACCCCGCCAAGTTGACGCTCGCCGACCTCCCCGTCTGGGGATTTGACGGCAGCTCGACCCAGCAAGCGGAGGGCAAGAGCTCCGACTGTTTGCTCAAGCCCGTCGCCCTCTACCCCGATGCCACCCGCAAGAACGGCTTCCTCGTGATGAGCGAAGTGCTTCTGCCGAATGGCGAACCGCACCCCACGAACTCCCGCGCGACCGTCGAAGACGATCCCGGCACCTGGTTTGGCTTCGAGCAGGAGTATTTCTTCTACAAGAACGGCAAGCCGCTCGGCTTCCCCGCTGAGGGCTATCCCGCCCCGCAGGGCCCGTACTACACGGGTGTCGGTTACAAGAACGTGGGCGAGGTTGCTCGCACGATCGTCGAGGAGCACATCGACCTCTGCGTCGCCGCCGGCATCAACATCGAAGGCATCAACTCCGAAGTGGCCAAGGGCCAGTGGGAATTCCAGATCTTCGGCAAAGGCTCCAAGACGGCCGCCGACCAGATGTGGATTGCCCGTTACATCATGGCCCGCGCCTGTGAAAAGTACGGCATCGACATTGAATGGCAGTGCAAGCCGATCCGCGGCGACTGGAACGGTTCGGGCATGCACTCGAACTTCTCGACCGAGTTCATGCGCGATACGGGCGGCAAGGCCTACTTCGAGAAGCTCATGGCTGCGTTCAATACCCACCGTGACGCGCACATCGCCGTGTACGGTCCGGACAATCACCTGCGTTTGACCGGTCTCCACGAGACCCAGTCGATCGACAAGTTCAACTACGGTGTGGCCGACCGCGGCGCTTCGGTCCGCGTCCCGCACAGCTTCGTCAACAACAACTACCGGGGCTACCTGGAAGATCGCCGTCCGAATTCAGCCGCCGATCCTTATCTGGTGGCTTCGCGGATCATCAAGACCATCAAGACGGTCCCGACGGCTTAATTAAAAAGTGGAAGCGGCGGCTCGCCGCTTCGACCGGGGATAAAGCGGCGAGCCGCCGCTTCCACGGGAAAACAAAAAAGGCCGGCATTTGCCGGCCTTTTTTTATTTGAGGAGCATGTCTTTGACCGTTTTTCCGGCCGGAATCATCGGCAGAACGTGCTCCGTATAGGGCACGACCACGTCCAAAACGAATGGTCCGTCGTGATCGAGCATCTCCTGGATCGCGGATCGGAGTTCGGACTTGGCGATCACGCGCCGGCCCTTGACCCCAAAGCCGGCGGCGATCTTCACGAAGTCGGGATACAGGGCGTCCGGATTGTCGGGGCTGCCGACATTGGTCTCGTCGCCGAGAATCGTGTTGCCGCGGACGCTCCCGTAGAAGCGATCTTCCCACTGGACAACCATGCCCAGGTGCTGGTTGTTCAGGATCATGGCCTTGGCCGCGATCTTCTCGATGTGCGCTGTCGCCAATTCCTGGATATTCATCATGAACGAGCCGTCGCCGTCGATGTCGATGACCTGCTTGTCCGGGTGGGCGACCTTGGCCCCGAGTGCGGCCGGATAGCCGAAACCCATCGCACCCAATCCGAGCGAGCTGATGTAGCGGCGGGGTTCATCAAAGCGGTAGAACTGCGCGGCCCACATCTGATGCTGGCCAACGCCGGTCGCGATAATGGCGTCCCCCTTGGTCAGCTCATAGAGCACCTGCACGGCCTCCTGGGGCTGGATGTGCCGGCTGGGTTCGTAGCCGAAGGGATGCTCCTGCTTCCAGGTGGCAATCTGAGCGTGCCAGGGGGCGGTGTCCGGCGGGGTGAAGCGGTTGGCGTCGATGAGCGCGTTTAGCCGATCGAGGGCGTACTTGACGTCGCAGACCAGCGGCAGGTGCGCGCGCTTGTTCTTGTGGTGCTCGGAGGCGTCGATGTCGATATGGACGATCTTGGCCTGAGCCGCAAATTTGGAGGTGTCTCCCGTGATGCGGTCGTCAAAGCGGGCTCCGACGGCGATCAGCAGATCGCATTGATCGACCGCCCAATTTCCGTAAGCGCTGCCGTGCATCCCGAACCACTGCATCGAGAGCGGATGGGTTTCCGGGAAACCGCCCAGGCCCATGAGCGTGGTCGCGACCGGGATGTGGGCCTTTTCGGCGAAGGCCTTGAGTTCGCGGTGAGATTCCGAGGATATGATGCCGCCGCCGGCGTAAATGACGGGGCGCTTGGCTTCCGCCACGAGGGCCAGCACTTCCTTGAGCCGATCGTCGGAAACGCGCGGGAGGGCGCGCACCTGCGGATTGCGGAATTCGATGGAGGCCGGAAACACCGGCTGAAATTTGAACATCTGGACATCCTTTGGGATGTCGATGATGACCGGTCCGGGGCGCCCCGTGCGGGCCAATTCAAAGGCTTCCTTGAAGATGCGCGGGAGTTCGCGCGCATCCATCGCCAGATAGGAATGCTTCACGATCGGCAAGGTCATGCCGAAGAAATCCGTCTCCTGGAACGCCATCTTGCCAATGTACTTCGAGAACACCTGGCCCGTAATGGCGATCAACGGCACGGAATCCATGTAGGCGTCGGCGATCGCAGACACCAGATTGGTGGCGCCGGGACCGCTGGTGGCCATGCAAACCCCCACTTTGCCGGTCGTGCGGGAATAGCCCTCGGCCGCGAACGAGCCGCCCTGCTCGTGCCGGGGGAGAATCACGCGGATCTTGTCGGTGCGCGCGAGCGCCTGGTGCAGTTCCTGCGAGGCGCCGCCGGGATACGCGAAGACGACGTCCACGCCCTCGCGAATGAGGCACTCGACTACGCAGTCGGCGCCCTTCATTTCGCGGCCGATTTCGGCCTGGGGAAAGGTAGCGGTGGATGTGTTGGGTTTCATGGCAACCGTCGACCCTAATTTTTGACATGGCTATTGCGAAGCAAAAAAATGAAGGTGCCGGCGCATGCTGAAGCTGCTGTTCATTGGGGATGTGGTGGGCCGGCCGGGGCGCGAAATCATCATCGCCCGGCTGCGGGGCCTGCGGCAGCAGCTCGGCCTGGATTTCGTCGTGGCCAATGGCGAAAATGCCGCCGCGGGGGCGGGCATCACCGGTTCGCTGGCGCGCGACCTCCTGGAGGCCGGCGTCGATGCCGTGACGCTCGGCGACCATATTTGGGATCAGCGCGGTTGGGAGGCCGAAATCGCTGAGATTGACCGGGTTTGCCGGCCGGCCAATCTGCCGGCCTCGTGTCCGGGGTGGGATCATTTGGTCATCCAGGCCCGCGGCTTCCGTTTGGCGATTTTTACCGTATTGGGCCGCCAATACATGGGGATGAAAGCCGAGGACCCATTTGCGGCGGCCGACCGCATGATCGAACGTCTCAAGGGCCAAGCAGATGCAATTTTGGTGGAGGTCCACGCGGAAGCCACGTCCGAGAAGCAGGCTTTGGGCTGGTATTTGGACGGAAGGGTGACGGCAGTGCTGGGCACCCATACCCACGTGCCGACGGCGGACGCCTCCATATTGCCGAAAGGGACCGCCTTTATGTGCGATGTTGGCATGACCGGTCCTTACGAAAGTGTGTTGGGCCGTGCCTGCGCGCCAGTCATTGCCAAGTTCCTGGACGGGATGCCCCGGCGCTTTGATGTGGCCACCGGCGACGTGCGGATGTCGGCGGCATGCATCGAGATCGATCCTTCGATGGCCCGGGCGCAAAAGATCGAACTCTTGACGGTGCGCTAGTCTCCGGGCCAGTATGGCGCGGTGTCGGAGACCTTTCTGATCGACGTGCCGATGCCATCCATGGGCGCGACTGTGAACGAATTGACGGTGGTCGGCCTCAAGGTGGCGCCGGGCGACCGGGTGGCCAAAAACCAGAAGCTGGCGGAGCTTGAAAGCGACAAGTCCGTATTCGACTTCGAGTCGCCGGCCGAAGGCACGGTCACGGCGATTTTCGCCGCCGCGGGCGAAGTGAAGCCGTCCGGGACGGTGTTCATTCGCATGGAAGTCGGTGATGCCAGTCTGCGACATCTGGAAGCGAAGGCGGGCGTGGCGCCGGAGATTGCGGCCGCGGCCCCGAAGCCGGCGGTGAAAGCCCAATGGACGCCGCGCGCGGTGAAGCTGGCGCAAGAGGCCGGGCTCGATCCCGCGACGATTTCCGATATCGAAGCCACCGGCCCTGGCGGCCGGATTTCCGGCGACGACCTTACTCGATACCTCGCGAAGTTGAAGCGAACCCCCTGACCCCCATGTCGGATACCGTTTGTATTGCCGGAGTCGGCTTCGCCGTCCCGTCCACTGTCCGCGCCAATTCGGAAATACTGAAGGCGTTCCCTTACCGCACGGAAGATGAGATCGTGCGGCTGACCGGCATCCGCGAGCGGCGTCATGCGACCGAGGAAGAGAGCGCGACGGATCTGGCGGCAATCGCCGTGCAACATGCGCTCACCCAGGCCAACATGGAGGTGGACCTGATCGATGGCATCATCATGGCCACGCTGATTCCGGATCAGCCGGTTCCGGCGATGGCCAGCGCCCTGGCGCGGCTGCTGGGAATTCCGAAGGTGATGGCGTTTGACTTGAACGCGGCCTGCTCCGGTTGGCTGTATGCCCTCGAGGTCGGCCGGTCGCTGATCCGCGGCGGCACCGCCCGCAATTTGCTGGTGGTGACAGCCGAATTGCTTTCGCGCATCACCAATCCGCAGGATCACGAGACCGCGTTTCTGTTCGGCGATGGCGCCGGTGCGGCGGTGCTGACGGGCGGGAGCGGCGGACATCGGCTGCATCGGTTTGGATTGAGCGGCGATGCGACGCAGTATCCGGCCATCCAGCGGGTGGGCGGCGGGGCCCGCAAACCGATGCCGGATCCGACCGGCTACGATCTCGACAACTTTTATCTGCAGATGGACGGCGCCGCGGTGTTCCGGCATGCGATTCTCGGCTTCTCCGAGCAGATCAAGCAGACGCTGGAACGGGAGAATCTGACGCCGGAAGAAGTGGCGTGGGTCGTGCCGCACCAGGCGAACGAACGGATTTTGCGCGGCGTCAGCAAACGCGTCGGCATTCCGTTCGACAAGTTCGTCGTGACGATTTCGAAGTACGGAAATACCAGCGCGGCGAGCGTATCCATGGCGCTGGGCTGGGCGGCGGAGGAGGGGATCTTCGCGCCCGGGGACAAGATCATCTCTTGTTCGGTCGGGGCGGGGTTTACCTTCGCGGGTGGATTGTTGGTTTGGTAGCGCGGAAGCGGCGGCTCGCCGCTTTTCCGGGCCTCGGAAGCGGCGAGCCGCCGCTTCCACGCGGTCAAACCTGCGCGCTGCGCGCTCGGATTGCCCGGGGTGGGAGTCGAACCCACAAGACTTTAGAGGTCGGTGGATTTTGAGTCCACTGCGTCTGCCAATTCCGCCACCCGGGCGTCCGAAAAGTTAGGATACGTTAAATTGCTCTCCCGCACTGTAAACGCAAAATTCGTGGGGAATATTGAACGACTTGGCCCTACCGGCGTTTAACGCTTTGTTCTTTTTGGAGTTTTCATAGTTTGTTGTGTAAATAGTCGGCAAGAGCGCCGGACCGGGAGGTCCGGCGCTCTTACTGTTGTATGCCTGATCACCGTGCCTTTTGCCGTCCCGCGGACCCCGAGGCCGTCCAATTGACCCTGGACGCCGAGGAGTCCCATCATCTGATTTCCGTGAATCGCGTTCGGGAGGGTGAGACCGTGACCTTGTTCGATGGCCGCGGAGCGGAGTGGGTCTGCACGCTCGATGCGGCCGACCGCCGGGCAGCCCGGCTCCACGTCCGGCTGCGCTCCAAGGCGAAACCTCTCAACTACCGGGTTTCACTCGGTCAGGCCCTGCCCAAAGGGCCCGCGATGGACGCCATCGTGCGAAAGGCGACGGAGCTGGGCGCGACCCGCATCATCCCGTTGGAAAGCGAACGCACCCAGGTGCACCTCGAAGATGACCGCGGTGATCGAAAAGTGGAGAAATGGCGCACGGCGTCGATCGAGGCGGCCAAGCAGTGCGGCAACCCGTGGCTGCCGGAAATCGAACCGGTGCAGACGGCGGTGAAATACATGGAGCAGGTGCGCGGCTACGATTTGAAGCTGATCGCGAGCCTGCAGCCGGGCGCTCGATCGCTGAAAGCGGTGCTGGCCGATTTTCGCGCGGAGCGGGGAGGCGGCCCAAAGGAAGCGCTTTGGCTGGTGGGTCCGGAAGGGGATTTTACGCCGGCGGAGCTGAGCGCCGCCCAGAGCGCGGGTTTCGTGCCGGTCACGCTGGGACCGCTGGTTTTGCGCTGCGAAACGGCGGCGATTTACGCCCTCGGCGTCCTGAGCTACGAACTTCAGAATCCGTAGATTCGCTCGTATTCGGGGACGATTTTCTCGGGCGAAAAATGGGCGCGGGCGCGGGTCTGGGCGTTGGCGCCCAGCGCGGCGCGGCGAGCGGGATTGGCAATCAGGCCGGCGAGCGCGCGCCCGAGGGCGCCGACATCGCCGTTCGGGACAAGTTCGCCGCTGCGGCCGGTTTCGACCACTTCGGGGATGCCGCCCACCGCGAATGCGACCGCGGGGCGCCCAAACGCCATTCCCTCCAGGATGGCCAGGCAGAAGCTTTCCGTCTCCGACGCGTAGAGGGAGAGGTCCGCCGCCAGCATGGGCTCTTCGACCTCGGTGACCCGCTCGCGAATGATGACCCGGCCTTCGAGGCCGAGACGCTGGATCTGCGGACGCAAGGGAGCGCTATCGCCCCCCGCGAGAATGAGCAGTTTGAATCGGGCCGCCGACGGTTCCAGCAATCGGGCGGCCTCCGAGGCCGCCTGCAGCACCCGATCGACGCGTTTGAGCGGACGAAGATTCGAGGAGTGGATGACCAGGCATTCGTCGTCGGCGACGCCCAGCTCGCGGCGAATCACCTCGCGCGGGCGCGCCGGCGTCTTGGGCGCGAAGAAATTGTGGATCACTTCGATGGGGCCGGGCAGTTCGAAGAGACGGCGGGTTTCGTCGCCGAGCGAATGCGAGACCGCCGTGACGACGTCCGATTGGGTCAGCGCATGCCGGATCGCCGGACGATAGCCGGGGTCGCGGCCGAGCAGCGTGGTATCCGTGCCGTGAAGCGTCGTGACGAGGCGCGGCGCCCGGCGTCCGGCGCTCTTCAGCATCGAGCGGGCCAGGAACGCGGCGGTGGCGTGAGGCACCGCATAGTGAACGTGCAGCACGTCCAGATCCTGTTCTTCCGCCACCTCCGCCATCTTCACGGACAGGGGCAAGGTATAGTCGGGATGACGGAACAGCTCGTATTCCCGGATGGCCACTTGATGAAAGGACAGGCCGGGCAGATTTTCCGGAACCCGCACCGGCCGCTCATAGCTGATGAAATGGACCTCGTGGCCGCGGCGGACCAATTCTTCGCCGAGCGCGCAGGCGAGGATGCCGCTCCCGCCGATCGAGGGATAGCAGGTGATTCCGACGCGGCCCATCGTCAGTCCGTTCCGAGGCCGATCTCGGTGTAGGCTTCGTCCGAGCGGTCGATTGTCATGCGCGGGACGTAGACGATTTCCGGCGCATCCTCTTTTCGCAAGTAGGCCTGCTCGCCGGCTCCGCACACGTAGTGCGTGCAGCCCACCACGGATTGCATCCAGCGGAGCCGGGTGTCGCGGGCCGGGCTGATCTGTTCGGCGGTGAACGCCTGGGGCGGTAGGCCAATGAAATGGGGGCCACCCTCATGTAGACGGAGGGGCCGGGAAAAAGGATCGTCGCCCGGATTTCCGGGGGCGAGGCGGGCGCGGACCGTTTCACCCTCGTAGGTGACATCCACGTAAAAATCGGCAATGGGGCAGGCGCGGCGCCGAAACGCGGGATCCCCGGAACGCACGACCTCCACGCCTTCGAGCAATCCCTGGCGGCGGTAGACCTCCAGGCAGAAGGCCGACACATCGGAGGCGGAGGTCTCGCGAAAGGCGGCGGCGGCCGCGGACTCGACGTAAGCGGGGAGCTGGCGGGCTTGGTTTTCCTGCCAGCCCGGGACCAGCCGCTTGTGAAAAAGCGGCGACCACTTCTTCTGAATGCGATTGGCGAAGGCGAAATTGAGCCTGGCCTCCGCGCCGCTCTGGCGATGCCGGAGCAGCGTTTGAGTTTCCCGGGGGTCGTGATCGCTGTCGTGGTAGAAAAA
This sequence comes from Opitutaceae bacterium, assembly GCA_036502225.1. Lineage (GTDB taxonomy): Bacteria > Verrucomicrobiota > Verrucomicrobiia > Opitutales > Opitutaceae > Palsa-1447. Next base: position 140,138 of record DASXYY010000065.1, on the reverse strand, counting down.
AACGATCCGGCCGCCGATTTCGCGCTGGAGCGTTCGGGCCGTGCGAATTTTCGCCGCCAGAAACCGCTTCGGGAAGAAGCCGCAAGGCTGTTGGCCGAAACAGATCACGGGGCCGCTCATAGGATGGCATTGAGCAGCGCGGCGATGCCGACGCAAGCGAGGCCGCCGATGGGGTTGAACCAGAGGTAGCCGACGTTCGTGCCAAAGAAGAGGGCGAGCACGATGCCCTCGGCGAGAATGCCGGCCCAGAATACCGCCGTGCCCCGCACCTTGGGCAGGAAGAAGGCGACCAGGAACAGGCCGAGAATGACGCCGTAGAATAGCGACCCCACGATGTTGACGGCCTGGATCAGGTTTTCGGCCAGCTGAAACGTGAGGGCGAATGCCAGCGCGATGCCGCCCCACATCACCGTGAACAGCTTGGACGCCGTCACGTAGTGGGCGTCGCTCGCGTCCGGCCGGATGAGATTGCGGTAGAGGTCAACGGTGGTGGTCGATCCCAGCGCGTTCAATTCGGCGGCCTTGGACGACAGGGTGGCGGCGAAAAAGACCGCGACCAGAAGTCCGATCAGTCCGTGCGGGAGCTGGTCCACGATGAAGTGAATGAAAACGTAGTCGGCATCGTTCGAACTTCCGTGCGGAACGGCGGCGCGAAGTTCGGCACTGGCGCGGGCGCGCACTTTTTCCACCTGGGCGTGGGCGCTCGCGGCGGCGCGTTCCAGCTCGTCGGTGGCTTTCGGTTCGGAGGACGGGAGGCGGCGTGAGGCGAGCCAGTCTTCGGTCGCCCGCCGTTCCGCGGCGCGGGCCGCCCGGTAGTCGGCCTCGATCGCCCGCGCGGCGGACGTCGGAACTTGGCGCCACGCCGTCTCGTTGAAGACGACCGGAGCGGGCGCGAATTGATAGAAAACAAAGATGATGACGCCCAGCGCCAGGATGAGCAGCTGCATGGGCACTTTGACGACGGCGTTGAAGATCAGGCCGAGCTTCGCCGAGGCCACCGATCCGCTGCCGATGTATCGCTGCACCTGCGACTGATCCGTTCCAAAGTACGCGAGCGACAGGAAGAAACCGCCGATCAATCCGGACCAGACGGTATAGCGACGATGATAGTCCAGCGAGAAGTCCACGGCGTTGAGCCGGTCCATGGCCCCGGCAACGGCCCAGGCGTCGGGAGAGCCGATTTGGTGGACGACCTTGGCCGCCGCGATGGCGAACGCCGCCCCCATGCCCAGAAAGATGATCCCCATCTGGTATTTTTGGGTGATGCTGACGGCGTCGAATCCGCCGACCGCCGTATAGGCGATGACCACCAGTCCGCTCGCGAGAATCGTCACGTCGAGCCGCCAGCCAAAGACCGCGGACAGGACGATGGCGGGAGCATAGACGGTCAGGCCCGCGCCCACGCCCCGCTGGAGCAGAAAGGCCCCGGCCGCGAGCAGGCGGGTTTTGCGGTCAAAGCGCTGCCCGAGGTATTCGTAGGCGGTGTAGACATTGAGCCGGCGAAAGAGCGGCAGAAACACGGCGGCGACCACGAGCAGCGCGAACGGCTGGCCGAAATAATTCTGGACGAAGCTGAGTCCGCCCGCGAAGCCCTGGCCGGGGGTGGAGAGAAAGGTGATCGCGCTCGCCTGCGTGGCCATCACCGAAAGGCCGATCGTGAGCCACGAGGACGGGGCCTGGCCGCGCAAGTAGCCGGAGAGCGAGCGCGGACCGCGCGTCAGGTAGATGCCGTACGCCGCGACGCCCAGGAGCGTCGCCAACAGGACGATGTAATCGACGGCGTTAATGCGAGCTGAGCGAGATCAGGTTCGCGAACAGCCGATAGGCGCCCGGCACGCCGGCGGGCAGCTGGCGGAAAAAGGAGAGCCCCGTGTACACGTACCAGCCGCGGCCATACGGCGCGACCAGCAGCCCGCTGGCGAGCGGCGCCTCGCCCGGGTCGAGCGAAGCCAGCACCGTCTGATAGCGAGGGTCCCAGGTGGCGGGAAAATTCAATCCGCGCTCCTGCACCCAGCCGGAAAAATCGTCGGCCGTGATGCGGTTCGGCGTGGTGAGGACCGGGAGGTTCGGGTCGATCAACGTGACCGGCGAATGCTCGTCGACGATGCGGTGGCGAGGCAGATCGCGCTCGAGAGTCAGCGGGTACGGCCCCAGCCGGTCGGTGCTGAGCTGGTTCGGCGTCGTGTATTGGGCGACGACGGTGCCCCCGCCGAAGACATAGGCCAGGAGGGCGTCGAAATGGGCGGCGAGTTCCGGACGGACGTTGAACGCGCGAATGCCCAGGACGACCGCGTCGAGCGAACGCAGCGTGGCCGCGGTCAGGTCCTCGGCTCGCAGCGGGACCACCGTGCAGCCCATCAGGGCCAGGCTGTCCGCGACCGAATCGCCAGCGCCCGCAAAATAGCCGACGCGGCGCGCCGTGACCTTGAGATCGAGGCTGACGGCACGGAGTCGGGCCTTGGGCTGCAGGAGCTGGTCGGGAATGTGCGGGTAGCGAATTTCGGTGCGGTCGGTGTCGCAGGTGCGGCCGTCGACGGTGGCGTCGGCGGTCAGGCGCTGAATCGCCGCGGCCGGCGGAGCTTGGAGCGAGAAACGGAATAGGGTGGGGGTTTTGACGTCGAAGTTTTGGAACGACGGCGAGATCGTCCACGAGCCGGGGGTGGCGCCCAGTTCAAGCTTCAGTACGCCGTTCGCGTGCGGTGAGTTGGGGGTCACCCGAACGGCTACGTCGATCGAAGCGCCGGGGCGCAGCAGCGCGACCGGCTGCAAAAAATGAAGCGAGACCGGCGGCACGACCTCGAGGGGCCGGCGAACCTCGCCCCGGTCAGGCTGCGCGACGATATTTTCGACGATGGCAGTGACGGGCAGCGTATGCCCGGCCACGAGGAAGACCTCTTCAACCGTCAGTGCGGGCGGCGAGGCCGGCCGCCCGATCAAATTTTCCGCTTCCGGCGCGACATGAAACATCCCGGGCGATTCGTCGGCGACCAGCCAGTACGGCTGCGTGACGCGGGCGGGCGCCGTCATCGCCCGGTCGTGCAAAACGGAAGTGTTCGATGGCAGAACCGCCCCGTTCCAGGTCACTTCGAGAGCGGACCGGTTGATCACCGTGGTGGTGACGGTCACCGCCGTGCCGGCCCGGGCCTCCACGGCGGGAACGGTCGACTGAACATGGAGCCCCAGGCAGCCTTCGATCAGGCGATTCAATTCCGCCCGCTTGTCCCGAAGCAGCGGGTCGGTCGAGGCGCCGGGCAACGCATCGATCTGATCGCGGAGCGCGAGGAGCGCCGGAACGGAATCCTCGGGACGCGCCGGATTGAACCCGTGAATGGCCGCTTCCGCCGCGGCGCCGATGGCGTTGCCGCCCGGAAAGCGGCCCCACGACGTATCGATGCCGTCAAAGGGATCGGTCTGCGCGGGCGCTCCGGCGAGCAACTTGAAATACGCGTAGCGCGAGCCGCGCGTCGGGAGACTGCCGAAGCCCTGGGATCGGTGCATGGACCGGCTGCGCGCGGCGATTTCGCCGTAGGAAAGGCCGATCACGGGGTTGTAGCCGCCCATATCGACGTAGGCTTCGTCATGTTTTGGCGCCTGATCGGGAGCCGGATTCGGACGAAAGCCGGGACGATACGCGTCCCATAGCACGCGCTTGGGCCGCCACGGCGCCAGATCGCCGAGGCGATCGGGAAAGGCCTTGGGGTCGCCGGCCAGCGGAAAGGCTTCGAGGGTCAGGACCGTCGACGCGGTGTGGTGGCCGTGGGTCCCGCCTGGCTCCGGCGGAAAGCGCGTGATCAGCACATCGGGCCGGAAGGTGCGGATCACCCGAAGCATATCGATCAGCACCTCGCGGCGGTCCCAGCGGCGAAGCGTGTCGCGATAGTCCTTTGAATACCCGAAATCGCGCGCGAGGGTGAAGAATTGCCGGCCGCCGTCGACCCCGCGCGCGGCCAGCAGTTCCTGGGTGCGGATGACGCCCAGTTCGTCGCCAAATTCTCCGCCGATCAGGTTCTGCCCGCCTTCGCCGCGATTGAGGGAAAGATAGCCGGTCCGGAAGCCCCGGCCCTGGGCGAAATATCCGATGAGCTGGGTGTCCTCGTCGTCCGGGTGCGCCGCGATGTAAAGGACCGTGCCGGTCTGGGAGAACTGATGCAGTCCCTGCAGGATCGCGCTGGCGCCGTACGGAACGGGCGAGGTTTGGGCGCGGAGCGCCGTCAGGCTGAATGCCGCCAGTAGTCCCATGGCTGCGGCCCTCATGGGCCGAGCTTCGCGAGCAGATCGTTGTTCATGCGAACGAAGCTGCTGTTGGGGCCGTCGTTCTTGATGGCGCCGTCGCGGGAGGCCCGCGCCGCTTGGGCGGCGCCCGCCTTGTCGCCTTGGGCGGCCAGCACCTCGGCCTTGACGTACTGGGCTTCAAACGCGGCCTGGCCATTGAGCGCGAGCGCGGCGTTGGCCATCGCCAGCGCCTGGTCGAGGCGGGGTCCGTGGGCGAAGTAGAAATTCGCGGCATTCAGGTAGAATCCGAATTTCTTGGGCTGGCCGTCCGCCAGCGCCCGGTCGATTTCCGCGGAAACGACAGGCACGACGTCAACGGAGACCTGAATCGGGACGCGGGTATGCTCCCAGGCCAGTTCGAGGGTCGCGTGGTCGTCGTGAAGGTCGGTGAATTCGATCGTGAAGGTTTCCACGCGCTGCAGCAGGGCCTCGGGCCGGACGTCGAAGCGCAAAAAGTCGTTCTTTTCGTCGTATCCGTAAGCGCCCCACAGCGTGGTGTCCCGGTCGAGAATGATGGTCCAAGTGCCGCGATTGGGGATCGAATAGAGGGCATAGGTGCCCTTGGGCACGGCGTGCCCGTCGAGTTGGACATCGGTGCTGAAGGTGAGCTTGGTCGAGCGGTTGGCGCCGGTCCGCCAGACGACTCCGTACGGTACGATCCCGCCGAATACGACACGGTCCTTCACGCCGGGCCGCGAATAGGACACCTCGATGTCCGTCCGGCCCAGGTGCTGCTGCAAAACGCACCCCGGGCTGGCCTCGGGAAACTCCACCTTGACCGCGGGGGGCGGGGTGGGCTTGGGAGCGGCGGCCGCCGGGGCAGAGGAGGCGGGGGCGGAAGCGGCCGCGGGGGCGGTCGCGCACCCGTTGAAAAGCAGACATCCGACCGCGGCGGCAGCGAGGGCCGCCCATTGTGGCGATTTCATGGCGGGAAAGGACATAGCCTGTCCCTTGACAGCGCGGCGGGCAAACCGTTATTCCCAAGACTCGTATGGAGGCTGCGCTTGACCAACCGGTGCTCGTGCTGAACCGCCTGTGGCAGGCGGTCAACGTGATCGGCGCGCGTCGGGCCTTTGGGCTCCTTTCCCGGGGGCATGCGCAGGTGGTGCACCACCACGACGATGACTTTCGCACCTTTTCCATGCTGGACTGGCTGGATTTTTCCGCCGCCAATCCGCCGATCGTGGAATTGGAGATGGTCCACACGCCGAGCCGGACGATCCGGCTGCCGCGCGTGATTCTCCTGACATTTTTCGACAAGCTGCCCTGCAAGGAGCTGAAACTGACGCGCAACAACGTGTTCGAGCGGGACAAGAACACCTGCCAGTACTGCGCGCGCGCGCTCCCGCGCGAACAGCTAAATCTGGATCACGTCATTCCCCGCAACCACGGCGGGCGCACGACCTGGGAAAATATCGTGTGCTCGTGCATCAAGTGCAATACGCGCAAGGCGAACCGTCTGCCGCACGAGGCGAACATGCGGCTGATCCGCAAGCCGGTCCGCCCGAAATGGCGGCCCGTCATTTCTTTGGTGCTGGGGACCCAGCATCGCGAGATGTGGAAGGATTTCCTGGATCTGGCGTATTGGAACGTGGAGCTCGAAGACTGACCGCGACCAGGGCGATCGCGAAGAGAAGGTTGATCGCCGCGGTGACGAGGCGCCAGGGGAGCGGCATCTTGGAGTGCACGCACGCCATGAGGACGCCTTCGGCGATGAGGAGGACGGCGAAGATTCGGAGGGTGATCGGCTTGTACACAGCTAACCTTTTACCAGCGGCAAGGTGATGCGGAAGGTGGCGCCCGATTCGGCGGAGGACACCAGTTCGATATCGCCGTGGTGACTTTGCACGACGCGCTTCACCACCGCCAGCCCCAATCCCGTGCCGCCGGGGCGGCCGGATAGGAAGGAATCGAAGATGCGCGAGCGGATCGCATCGGGGACGCCGCCGCCGGTATCCGCAACTTCCAGGACGGCGGCCGGGTGGCCGCCGCGCACGGAGGCGCGCGCGCTGACGACGATGCTGCCGCCGTCGGGCATGGCCTGCATCGCGTTCAGCAGGAGGTTCAGCAGCGCCTGATGCAGCTGGCCTTTGTGGGCGTCGACGATCAACGGGCGCGCGGGGCCGTCGAAGTGGACGGTGATCTTGTTCTGCGCGAGCTTGAGCCGCATCAGGACCAGGGTGTCCTCGACGATGTCGGAAAGGGAGACACGGGTGTGCAGGCTTTCGGGGGCGTGGCCGAAATTGAGCACGCGGCTGACGATGGCCTCCAACTGGTCGAGCTTTTCGGCGATGACGCGCAGGTCGGTCCGGCGCGGATCGCCCTCGGGAAAGTCGAGGCCGAGCCCGCCGTGGAGCAGCTTGAGGACAGTGAGCGGATTGCGGATCTCGTGGGCGATCTCGGCGGCCAGGAGTCCAAGCGTGGTCAGACGTTCGTTTTTGCGCAGCGACTCCTCGCTCAGGAACACGCGGGCGTACAGGCGGGCATTCTGGATGGCAACGGCGCCGAGGCTCGCGAGCGCGGCGCCGAGGCGTTTTTCGTCGTTGTCGAAACGGTGGATGCGGTCGAGGAAGATGACGAGGGCGCCGAGGGGCTCCTGTTCGGAAAGCAGCGGGGAAACGAGAGCCGCGTGCAGGGGCAGGCCGCGGGGCACGTCGGTGAGGTCGTAGTAGTCCTTGGCCTGGATATCGAGGAAGGCGACGGTCTTGCGCGTGCGAAGGGCGGAAGACACGAGGCTGCCGTCGATCGGCACTTCAGGGAAAGCCGGCGCTCCAGGGGCGGCGGCAGTGAAGGAAGCGACCCGCACCGTTTCGCTGCCCGGGCTGTGGAGGTAGAGGGCGGCTTGCGCGCCTTGAAAGAGCTGGCTCGCGTGGCGGGTCAGCGCGGTGAACAGCTCCTTCTCCTCCACCTTCGATACCAGGGTCTGGCCGGTCGCGAGGAGGGTTTCGAGCTGGCCGGCTTTGGCGCGAAGGTGGTCCAGGTCCCAGAGCCGCTTGAGCACGCGGCCGGCTTCGTCTGCGAGAACGACGAGTTGATCCAGCTCGGCCTCGCCGAAAGCGCCGGGATGCGAGGCGTCGAGGGAAACGACGCCGAGGACGTCGCCGTCGGCGGTGCGAAGCGGCGCGGCCATTTGGCAAAGCACGCCGAGAGTGAGTGCCCGATAACGGTTGTCCAGCCGGGTGTCGCGGGAAAGGACCGGGTTGCCGTGCAGGGCGGACCAGCCAGGCAAGCCCTGGGCTGGGCCGCTGGGCGTCTGGCCCTCGGGGGTGGGGCCGACATAAGCCTCCAGCTCAAGGCGGCCGCTGTCCGGATTGATGAGGCTGATGGCTCCGGCGGGAGCGGAAAGTTCGTTCGCGATCAGCCGCAGGATGAGCGGAAGCGCCTCGTCGGCATTGTCGAGGCGGGTCGCGAGGGTCGCGATCTCAAGCAGCGCAGGCACCGCGCTCTAGCTGGTCGTCACGGGAGCAGGGACAATGACATCCGCCAGGGCGTCGCGAAGGGCGTGCAGCCGCTCGTTGTCCTCGACGGGTTCGTGGTTGTCGCTCTCGATGTAGAAAGTGTCGAGCGCGACCCCGCGTTCGGTGCCGATGCGCGCGAACGTGATATCGAAGCCATGCTCCGAGATTGTCTTGGCCAGGCGGTAGAGCAAGCCCAGCTGGTCCCGCGCCTGGACCTCGACGATCGTGCGCTGCATCGACAATTCGTGATATACCTCGGCGGTCGGAGGGAACGAGCTGTTCAGGGCGTCGTGGTTGCTGGTCGAAAGGTAGCGCGTGGCGGCGATGCGCTTGGCTTGGGCCACGATGTCCGGGTACAGGTCCTTGTTCGATACGAGGGCGGCCTCGATGTTGCGCGCGAAGGATTCCTGAGCGGCCGTGCTTTGGACAGCGCCGCGGCCGGGTTCGACGACGTAGAAGGTGTCGATCGCGATGTGGTCGGAACGGGAAATGACCTTGGAGCCGAGAATATTCAAGCCGGCGACGCTGAAGGCGCCGGCGAGCTTGTAGAAGAGGCCGGCGCGGTCCCAGGTGACGACGTTGACGACTGTCAGCGAGCGGTTGACGTCGTCGCGCCATTCGATCACGGGGCGAAGGGATCCGACCGAGTCGGCGGTGGTGATCGACTTGAGCAGCTGGTTCACCATTTGGATGTGAAGCCCGACCTCGGCAATGTCGGTGTGAACGAAATAGCGGTCCGGGAGCAGATTGAAATGGGCGGCGATTTCGTCGTCGCTAATGCCGGGCATGCGCTGGGCGATCAGTTCCTGCTGAGTCATTTGCTTTTTGGCCTGATGGCGGGCCTCGAGGGCCGCACCATGTTTGAGCTGCTCAAGAGTTGCGCGGTAAAGTCGGGTGTGAAGCGTGTCCTTATAGCCGTTCCACAGATCCTGGGACGTTCCGCGGGAATCGCAAAACGTGTGGACATATAGATTCCGGAGGCGGTCCGGGTCCTCCACAAGCTGGGCGAATGCCTCTGCGGTCTTGGGGTCATCGACATCTCGCTTCTGCCAGAATCGTGCCATCGCGAGGTGATTTTTGATGACAAACAGCACTAATTCGCGCTGTTGAGGGGATACGCCCAGCCGGACCAATACTGGCCCGGCGAGCTCGGCGCCGGTTTCGGAATGGCCGCGAATTCCCTTGGCCTTTCCGATATCATGAAGCAGGAGCGTGAGATACACAAGGGTTGGCTCCTCGGTCTCGTGGATGGCGGTCCGGTATTTCTGGGTGAGTTCGTCCGGCGATGCGAAAATGAGGTCCATTTCGCGGATGGCGTTCAGGGTGTGAACGTCGGCCGTGTAGCGGTGATAGAGTTCGTGCTGAACGAGCAGATTCAAGGCCCCGAATTCGGGCAGGTACGCTCCCAGGATGCCCAATTCGTGCATTTGGCTGAGAACGGGGTAGACGCACCCCAACTCGGACAGGATCGCCTGGAATGCCACGGCAGCGTCTGGCCGCTCGACCAAGGTCGCGGCGAGCGGAGCCTGCTGGCGAATGAGTTCGGTGAGATCGAAGCTGATGCCGCAACCCAATTGCTGGGCATGGCGAAAAACGCGAATCAGGCGAACCGGATCGTCCTGGAAAACCGTCGGCGACTCCGCCGCGAGATCGCCGGCGCCGCGGCGCACGAAGCCGTCGACGCGGTGGCTGCGCTTGAAGCGGGAGGCCTTGAGGCTTTCGAGGAGCGAGAGCTTGGCGCCTTGCGGGTCGCGTCCGATGTCGTGGGCGAGGCGCCGCTCGATCAGCTTGGCGGTCCGGAAAATGGATTGCGCCGCGCGGTAGAAGTCCTGCATGAACTTCTCGACGCGGGCGAGCGTCTCCTCCTGCCGGTAGCCGAGGTCCAGCGCGACGCGCGGCTGCATGTCGAGGGACAGGATATCGGTGGCGCGGGCACTTTGAAAATGCAGCTCGTTGCGAACGCGCAGGAGAAAGTCCTGCGCGCGGGAAAATTCGGTGGCCTCTTCGGGGCGCAGGTAGTTCTGGTCGGCCAGTTCCTGGACGGTTTTCACACCGAGCTGAACCCGGGCCATCCACATGGCGCTGTGGAAGTCGCGCAGGCCGCCGACGCCGCTCTTCACATCCGGTTCCTGGTTGAAAATGGTGTCGGCGAACTTGGCGCGGCGCTGGGCCTGATCTTCGAGGCGCCGGGTGATGTATTCCTTTTGGTCCTCGGTTTCGTAGAACTTGCGGTAAGCCTGGGCCCAGCCGTCGTAAAGTCCGGGCGAACCGGCAATGAGCCGGGCCTCAAGGAGCGCGGTCTTCGTCTGCATGTCCTTGCGCGCCTCCGCGAACACCTGATCGACGGTGCGGGTGGATGAGCCGATCTTCAGGCCGCAGTCCCAGAGAATGTAGAGAATCTCCTGGGCGAGGAATTCCGTGTAGGGCTTGACGACCGCTTCCCGGGTCTTGGCCGGGTAGAGGAACATGAAATCGACGTCGCTCCAGGGCGACAGTTCGCCGCGCCCGTAGCCGCCGAGTGCCACCAGGGCGACGGAGACGACCGGCAATTCGGTCTTTTCCCTTCCGACGGCGACCGCGTACTCGAACAGCGCGCGGAGCACCAGATCGATCGCCGCCGCGCGCCCGTGGACGATCTCCAATCCCGACGCCCCCTGGTCGTGCCGGGCTTGCAATTCCGCCATCCGCTCCTTGAGAAATTGGCGGCACGCCGCCACCCGCTCGGCGATAGGCACCACGCGGCTAAACTGCAGACTGCCAGGTATGAGCGTTTCGGACATCAGATGAGGGGACAGGCTATATTGTAAGGGGACAGGCTATTTGCCCACCCCGACTTGGCAATTGCTTGCTTCTTGCGTCGACTGGGCCGGACGCGTTGTCTCGAACGTTCATGCCGGAGATCACGACCAGCTACGAACCCGCCCAGGTGGAACGCACCTGGTATGCGGCTTGGATGGCGGCGGGGGCGTTTGAGGGAAAGCCGAGCGCCGGCCGGCAGGGCTATAGCATTGTCATTCCACCGCCGAACGTGACCGGGGTCCTGCATATGGGACACCTGCTGAACAACACGTTGCAGGATATCCTGATTCGGCGGGCCCGGCTGGAGGGCAAGGAGGCGATGTGGATTCCGGGAACTGATCACGCCGGAATTGCGACGCAGACCGTCGTCGAGCGGGAGCTGCGCAAGTCGAAGCTGACGCGGCGCGACCTCGGCCGGGAGAAGTTTTTGGAGCGGGTCTGGTCCTGGCGGCAGGAAAAGGGCGACACGATATTGGAGCAGCTGCGACGCCTGGGTGCTTCATGCGATTGGAGCCGCACTCGTTTCACGATGGACCCCGGGTATTCCCAGGCCGTCATCGGAGTGTTCGTGGAACTGTTCCGCCGGGGGCATATCTACCGCGGCAAGCGCCTGGTGAACTGGTGCCCGGCGTCGCTGACGGCGCTGTCGGACGAGGAAGTGATCATAAAACCGGTGAATGGAACCCTGTTTCACGTTCGCTATGAGATCACCGATCGGCCGGGTCAATATGTGCAGGTGGCGACGACGCGGCCGGAGACGATTCCGGGCGACGTGGCGCTGGCGGTGCATCCGGAGGATCCGCGCTATGCCGGATTGGTCGGCAAGACGGTGTGGCGTCCGCTCAACCGGGCGCCGATTCCGATTGTGGCGGATACGGCGGTCGACCGCGAATTCGGTTCGGGCGCCCTCAAGATCACCCCCGCGCACGACAAGGTGGACTTTGAAGTCGGCTTGCGTCACCGGCTGCCGGTGATCGACGTGCTCAATGCGGACGGCACCTTGAACGCCGATGCCGGGCCGGAATTGGCCGGGATGGAGCGTTTCGCGGGGCGCAAGAAGGCGGCCGAATTGCTGCAGGCGAGCGGCAATCTGGTCAAAGAGGAGCCGTACACCAACAATGTGGGCTTTTCGGAACGTGCCGATGTCCCGATCGAACCGCGGCTGACGTGGCAATGGTGGCTCAAATACCCGCGGGTTGAGGAAGCCAAGACGGCGGTGCGCGACGGCCAAATCGCATTTTACCCGGAACGGTGGTCAAAAGTGTACCTGCATTGGCTGGAGAACATCCAGGATTGGTGCATCAGCCGGCAGCTATGGTGGGGCCACCGCATTCCCGTGTGGTACCGCAAGGGCCTGGACAGGGACCGGCTGTCTCCGGATGAGCTCCGCGACCCGACGAAGGTGCATGTTTCGCCGGCGGGTCCGGGGGATCCCGAGAATTGGGAGCAGGAGGAGGACGTGCTGGATACCTGGGCCTCGTCGTGGCTCTGGCCGTTTGTCACGCTCGGCTGGCCCGACGCTGCGGCGATGGACAAACAGGGATTCGATTATTTCTATCCGACAACCACGTTGGTGACGGGTCCGGACATCATCTTTTTCTGGGTGGCGCGCATGATCATGGCCGGGTTGGAGTTCACGCGCCCGGGCGAGCCGCTTGAACGGCGAATCCCGTTCCGGAACGTGTACTTCACGGGCATCATCCGCGACGCGCAGGGGCGAAAGATGTCGAAGTCGCTCGGCAACTCCCCGGATCCGATTGAATTGATCGGCAAATACGGTGCGGACGGGCTGCGATTCGGCATCATTTCGATCGCGCCGCAGGGGCAGGATATCCGGTTCCAGGAGGAGCGGATCGAAGGCGGAAAAAATTTTTGCAACAAGCTGTGGAACGCCTGCCGCTTCCGGCAGATGAGCGGTCCGGCGGGGGCGAAGCTGGAATTCGGGCACTTCGATGCGGATGACCATGCGATCCTGCACCGGCTGGTTCGCGTGACGGCCGAGCTCGAGCGCTGTTTCCGGGAATTCGAGTTCAGCGCGGCGGTCCAGGCGCTGTACACGTTTTTTTGGAACGATTTCTGCGACTGGTACGTGGAAGTCTCGAAGGCGAAGCTGGCAAACGAGGCCACGCGCGGAAATTGCCTGGCGGTCCAGGACTTCGTCTTGCGGCAAACGCTCCTGCAGCTGCATCCGTTCATTCCTTTTATCACCGAGGAGCTGTGGAAGCAGCTCGGATTCGGCGCCGAGGGCATGCTGTTGATGCGGGATGGGCGCGTGCAGACGGCGGCCCAGTTGGAGGCCGGGTTGCGCGAGGCGGGTATCGTGATCGATCAGACCTCGGCCGATTCGATCGAAGCCGTGAAGGCGTTTGTGTCCCAGGCGCGCGCGCTCAAGGCCGAGCGCGGACTGGGCAGCCGGCGAGACGTGAAATTCGTGGCCGCCGCGGGTGAGGCGGCTTGGGCGACCCTGCAGGCCCACCACGCCAAGCTGCTCCGAATGGCCGGGGCGACGGCGATCGATCGGGGCGAAGGCTCCGACGCCATGCCGGCCGCGGTCACGCCGCTGGGCGTTCTGCGGATGGACGCGAGCGCGGCGATCGATCTCGGCGCCGAGCGGGCGCGGTTGACGAAGGAGCGCGAAAAACTTGCGCAGCATGTCGCGGGCACGCAGGCGCGGCTCGGTAATTCCTCTTTTGTAGACAAGGCCCCCCCGGCGGTTCTGGAGGGGGCGCGCAGGCAGCTGGCGGACCTGCAAACCAAGCTCGCGGAGACCGACCGCCTTCTCCAGAATCTGAAGTAACTTTCCTATTTATGGCCGTTTGGGAATATAAAATCATCAGCAGTGGCAAGGGGGGATTTGCGACCCCGGCGTTGATGGAGACGTTTTTGAATCAGTTGGGTAAGGAAGAGTGGGAAATCATTCATTTCCACACTCCGCCCGACAATCCGCTCGCGTTCCAGGGTTTGGCGCGGCGATCAACCCAGCGCGATTGGACGCTGGAGGACGCGGCGGCGGCCGCGGCGCGGGCGGAGGCCGAAAAGCTTCGGGCCGAGTTTGAAGTCAAGTTTCGCGGTGGCGCGGGCGGATCGGGCGCCGCGGCCGACGAGCGCGGCGAGTCCCTGGCGCAGCAAAAGGCGGAATCGGACGACGGCTTGCGGCGGTTGCGGGACACCGACCACGACCAGGACGCGGACGCGGACGACGAGGAAACCGCGGCGCCGGCCGAAGCCGACGAATGGGACAAGCTCGCCCAGGAGGAGGAATTGCCGACATTTTTCGAAGCCATCCAGCCGCTCATGCGCCGCAACCAGCGCGGGGCGGGAATGTCCGTCGGGGTGGATCACCTGGCGAAGAAGTGGGGAATGTCCGAGGAGGACATCATGGGCGCCCTCAAGGAATGCGGATTTGGCATTCCCGAAGACGAGGACGAAAAGCCCGAGTACCTCGAGTACGATGGCGACCTGTTTTGGGTGAACGTCAATCGGCGGGGTGAATATTGGGTCAACACCAAGGAAAAGCCGCGCGCCATTTTCAAGGCGGTGAAGGCCCAGGCCTTTGTGCAGGAAAAGCCGGCCGAAGGCGCCGAGGCGCCGGCGAACGAAGTGGGCGGTGGGGAAACCGTCGCCGCGACCACCGAGTCCTCTGAAACCAGTCCGGCCGGTGATCAAGGGCGCGAACGTGAGCGGGACCGTGATCGCGACCGGGATCGAGATCGAGACCGGGGACGCGGCCGCGATGAGCGCAAGAAGGGCTTGCCGGAAGGCACGGCGCTATTGGAGCGAATTCGTCCGCAAATGCGGCGCGAACGCGGAGGGCAAGGCGTTTCCGGGAGCGTGGGTTTCCTCTCGCGGGCGATGCGGTGCAAGGAAACGGAGCTCGTGGAGGCGTTTGCCGCGATCGGATTGACGCTGCCGGCCGAAACGGGGGGCCCGGCGGGCGAACTGAATTTTGCCGATCATGTCTGGTCCGTCAGCAAGGATCAGCGCGGCGGTGTCTGGATTCACGGACGGCGGGGGCCGCGCTCCGTGCCCGTGACCGAAGGCGACGAGAGCGCGGCTCCGACGGGCTCGGCCGCGACGGATGCGCTCACCTCGCATGGCAGTGAATTGTCGGGGACGCCGTCCGCGGAGTCCGCGGCGGTTCCGGCGGCGGGCTCGCCCGCGGAATTGTCGAGCGAGGCGCCCGCGATGCCGGCCGGCGAAGTGGCCGAGCAGAAACGGGAAGTCGCATCGCAGGCGGCCGTCGAGTTGGTCGCGATCCTGCGGCCCTCGCTCAAGGAAACCCGCTCGGGGAGCTTGGCGGCGGAAGTCGGCGCGTTGGCCGGCACCGCCGGAAAAACCTCGGAGGATCTGCTCAATGCACTGGTCGGACTGGGCCTGAGAATTCCGGAAAAGGCCCGGGAAAAGGCCGCGACGATCGAGGTGGCGGGCGAAACGATTTCGCTCACCCGCAATGCCAAGGACGAAATCTGGCTCAATGTGAAGTCGGCGGGTGAGCGCAAGGCGCCGCGGCGGGCACGCCGCGGACCCACCTCGGACGAAGCGGGTGAAACGGGAGCGGAGGCGCCCGAGGCCGGATCGGCGCCGGCCGCCGGCGAGTCACCCCCCGCGGAGTAGCACGGTCGCGGTGAGCGAGATCCGGCCGAAGGCGCCGGTCTCGCTCCCGTCACCGAGGGCCGACAACTGGTCGATCGTTGCGCCGGGAATTCGTTCGATCGCCGCCGTCAGATCGAGCAGGCGCTTCCAGGCCGCGCGGTTTTTCTCCCGGGCGTCGAAGCGCAGTTCAAGGGAGCTGACTCCGCCGATGACGGGAGCGGAGGGTCCGTCGGCGAGGATCCAATCGCGGTCCCATTCGCGATGATTTCCCAACAGCGAGATTGCGGTGGGCAGCCGCGAGATGGCCGCGGCGATGCTTGGGCTGGCGGGCGCCGACGATTCGAGGCGCAGGCGAAAGGACGGACCGGCCGGCTCGAACGCAGGGGCGGCGCCCGGGGTCTTGGATTCGAAATGGCTTTCGATCCCCTGGGACTGCAGGGCTTCGCGAACGGCGGAGGGGAAGCGGGAGGCTTCTTCGGCGCGCGGAGCTCCTGGCAGTGAGTGAAAGGAGACTCGGGCCGTGTGGTCGTACAGCGAGACGCTTTCTACCACCAGGGATGAACTGGCGGCGCTCGAAAGCGCCAGGAGCAGCTCATGCGCCGTGGCGCCGGAGGGAGTGACGGCGCGCAAATCGCGTTCGTTCTGCTGTTCCGAGGCGCGGCGGCGCAGCCCGGCGGCGATTTGCGCTTCCTCGAGCTCGTGAGCGGCCTCCGCGGCGGCGGTGCGCCGGCTCAGACGGGCTTTGGCCTCCACGTGCCAAAGCGCCGAACCGAAGAGCGAGGCGGCGCCGGCGAGCAGGACGAAGGCGCGCGTGCGGCGTGAAGTCGAGCGGAGCGATGGTATCCAGCGTTGGCGTGCCAGCAGGTTCGGCTGCCGGGGAGCATCGGCGGCGGCGCTGGTAAGACGGGAGGCGAGCTCCAGGTCGCTCAGCGCGGACAGGTCGGCGGCTTCCCAATGGCAGGCGGCGAAGAGGCGGCCGCCGGCTTGCCGCGCCGCGGCGCAAAAGCGCCGCAGCGCGGCCGGACCGGCGTCGGCCGTCATCATGATTCCCGCTCCGTCCTCGGGAAACTCCGCCGTCCAAAGTTCGGAGAGCGCGGAGGCGGGATCGTCATCCGCGGAGAGCCGCCGGCGCGCCAGGCGGCCATCCGGACCCAGCAGGGCCAGATCGGGGGAAACCCAGGCGATGATCAGCGGCTCGGAGTTCATCCCGTTCAGATGCTGCTCAGGTAGTAGAACACGTCGACGAAGCCGGAGCCGGCGGCGTCCTTCGCGTAGGCGACCGCGCCGACGGACTGGTCGAGCGTGGCGGGCGCGGCGGCCGTGTTTTGGACCTGGCTGATGCCGTCGACGTCCAAGGCGAGCTGGTACGCATCGGCGTCCGGCACGGACTTGATGAGCAGGTAGGCGACGCGCGATCCGCTGGGAATCAGCGCGCCGCTCGCGTTCAGGTTGAACGCGCAGGCGGCTGATCCGGCGGTCTGGCCGGTCGCGCCGGGATTGTTCGTGCCGTCGCTGATGGCGCATTCCGCCCGGCTGACATTCGAGAAACTGAGCGACGGCGCCGCGGTCCCGGTGAACGAGGTGCTGCTGGGGAGCCAGGCGAAACCGTTGGCCGAACCGCTGACGGTGGCGTTTTGCGTGCCGATCCGCAGGCTGATGGGGCGATCCAGGATGCCTTCGAAGAGGAGGACGTTGTCGAGCGTGGCGGCGGAGGATATCTGCGCGGCGGTCGGCGTGCCGGAGCCGGTGTATTCGTTCGTCAGCACGGCGGAGGTCCCTTCCGTCACCGGGTAGGTGCCCATCGAACCGGGCTTGCTGAGGAATTGCACGAGTCCGGCGCGGACGACCGCGGCCGTGCCTTCGGCGTTTCGCACGCGCGAGTTTTGCAGCACGCGGGCGACGGCGGGCACGCCGATTGCGATGATGGCGGCGATGACCGCCAGAACGGCGAGCATTTCGATGAGGGTGAAAGCGGCCGCATTCGCGCCGCGGTGCAGGGAGACTGCCGGGGGGTGTGACGTCGATGTCATGGGGCGCGATAGTAACAAGGGACGTTCCGCGACTGCGCAGACCTCCTCCACGGTCGTCAGGCCCCGCGCCGCCAGCCGCAGGCCGTCGTCAAAGAGGCTGGGGAACCCGGCTTCGCGCGCGGCGCGTTCGAGGTCCGCGACCGGAGCGCGGTGCGAAAGGGCGCCCTCCAGGCCGGAGAGCGGCACCACTTCGAGGATGGCGATGCGGCCCTTGAATCCGCGGCCGCCGCACCGCGGGCAGGGGCGGCCCGTCTCGACGCAAACAAAGCGGGGCGCGTCGGAGAACTCGTCGGGGAGATAGCGGCGCCACTCCGCGGCCTGCGGGTGGGGGCGGGCGCAGTCGGGGCACGGACGGCGCACCAGGCGTTGCGCCACGACGCCCTGCAGGGCGGCGCCGAGGACCAGGGGATCGAGTCCCAGCTCAATCAGGCGCGGAACGGCGCCGAGCGCGGTGTTCGTATGAAGCGTGCTGAGGCAGAGGCGGCCCGACAGGGCGGCGCGAAGGGTGATGTCCGCCGTCGGCCGGTCGCGAGTTTCGCCGACCAGGAGAATGTCCGGGTCATGGCGCAGCACGGAGCGCAGGAGTTCGGCGAAGCCACGGCCGATGCGCTCGTCCACTTCGATCTGGAGAAAGCACCGCGGATTTCGCAGCTCGACCGGTTCCTCGAGCGTGACGATTTTCACCGTTTCGAGCTGGCGGCCCGGCAGGTCGGCCAAAAGGGAGTGCAGAAGGGTCGTCTTGCCCGAGCCGGTGGGGCCGGTGACATAGATCATGCCGTGCGGGGCGGCCAGCAGCCGGGCGAGGCTGGCCCGAACCGGCCCGCTGAGATCCATTTCATGCCAGGGCCGGATGCTCGTTTCTTCGGCGAGCAGGCGGACGACGAGCGACTCGCCGTTGACGCCGGGGATGCAGGAAAAGCGAAGGGAGCAGGGTTTGGCGCCAGCCAGCACTCCGCGTCCATCCTGCGGCAGGCGCCGTTCGGCGATATCCATTCGGCCCGCGATCTTGGCTGCCTGCAGGAAGCTTTCCCGGTGCCGTTCCTCGATTTCGCCTTTTGCGATCATGCGGCCGTCGACGCGCAGGCGGATTTGCAGACTGCGGTCGCGGGGTTCGAAATGAACGTCGGACGCTCCCTCGGCTACGGCTGCGCGCAAGACCGACTCGAATTGCTGGAGAGGCAGATAGCGGCCGGTCATGGCACGCACTCGGCGGTGAGGAAAATGACGAGTTCGGTCCGCAGGTGAGTCGAAGCGTGATTGGCGAAGAGGCCGCCGACGACGGGCAGCGTGCCGAGGCCCGGGACGGAGCGCGTGTCGGAGTCGGTCTCGTCGTGAATGAGGCCGCCGATCATGACGGCTTCGCCGGGGCGCAGGCGGGCGAGGGTGGAGAGGGCCTTGATATCCATGCGCGGGGCCGTCTGCTGCTGGTCGGGAGAGGTGTCGATGCCGATGAGCTGGGTGACCGCGGGCAGGATATCGACGGTGATCGAGCCGTCGCTGTTCACTTCCGGGGTCACGTAGAGCACGGTGCCGATGGTGATCGCGTTTTGACTATAGTTGTTTTGCGTCGACGCGAAGGGGATCGTGGCGCCGGGCTGATTGAGGGTGGTGGAGTTCGCGAGGGAGAAGAACGTCTGTTCCGTGCCCACCTTGACGAACGCCGTCTGATTGCTGAGGGTCAGGACGGACGGATTGGAAACGGAATGCACCTGGCCCTGGTCGGCGAGGGCGTTGACGAGGGCGGAGATTTTTCCGGCGGCGATTGTCCCGGTGAAGGTGGCGGCGGGCAGCGCAGTGCCGTTCAGGGTGGCGATGGCGTTCGCGGTCGAAAGGCCGCCGAAGGTCAGTCCGCCGGCGCGGCTCGCGGCCTGGGCCCAGTCGACGCCCAACTGCCCGCTCTGCGAGAGGCTGATTTCGAGCACCTTGGCGGTGATGCGGACTTGGCGCGAAATGCGTTCGTTCAGCAGATGGAGGAAGGCGCGGTACTCGCGCTGGCGATCGGGGGGAGCGGTGACCAGGACGAGACCGGCCAGCCGATTCACTGCGACGGTCTCGCCGGGCTGGGACAGGGACGTGAGCTCCGTCTGAATGTCCGTCCAAAAGGTGCTGGGATTCTGCTGCTGCAGCGACAGGTTCGTTTGATCGGTCTGAGTGGGCTGGCCGTTGGCGGCGAGCGCGGCGGAATTGAGCGAGGCGGCGTTGGCGCCGGCGGTGGACGCCGCGCCGGCTTGCGCGGTCAGGACAACGGTGCTCGAACCTTGGGCCGAGCGAGTCATCTGCGGGTAGTCGATCGGATAGAATCGGAGCACATTGCGTCGCAGCACGACCACGCGCCCGTCGCGCTCCCAATAGGCGCCCTGCGACCGCGCGAGGGCGTCGATCAGATCGCGAACGCGTCCGCCAGCGACGGTCAACGTGACGGGCCGGTTCAGATTGGGTTCGAGATCGAAGGTGATTCCGTAGGTGCGGCCCAAGGCGAGGAACGCCGAGTCGGCCGACAGATGAACGGCGCGGAACGACGACACGGGGGCATCGAGCGGGTCGGTGCCGGGGGCCAGCGCGGCGAGCAGGGCGGGCAGCAGCAGGGCGATCATAGGCGGCGGCCGAATTCCCGGGGTTGAAAGGCCGAACCGGTTCCTTCGGCGCGACTGATTGCGCCCCGCCGAACCAGCGCCTCGAGCGATTGGTCCATGCTCACCATTCCCTGCGAGCCGCCGAGACTGATTTCGTTGTCGAGCAGCGCGCAACGGCGCCCGGGGTCCGCGATGAGCCGGCGCACGCCGGGTGTCGCGAGCAGAAGTTCGAAGGCGGCGATGGATTTTCCGCAGACGCCGTGCACCAGTTGTTGGGCCAGCACGGCGACCAGCTGCTGGGCGAACTGGGCGCGAATTTCGGCGGCGTCGCTGGCATCGAAGGCGCCCGTGATGCGCGAAACGGCCTCGGCAGCGGAGGCGGCGTGAAGGGTGGCGAGGACGAGGTGGCCGGTTTCGGCGGCGGCCAAGGCCGCGCTCATGGTTTCCCGATCGCGCATTTCGCCGACGAGCAGGATGTCCGGATCGGCGCGCAGGGCGCCGTGAAGGGCCTCGGCGAAGGTTGTGAAATCGACCCCTTTTTCGAGCTGCCGAACGACGGATTGGATCGGCGGGTGGCGGAATTCGATGGGGTCTTCGAGGGTGAAAATGACGGACGAGCGTTCGGCGTTCAGGCGGCGGATGGCGGCGGCGAGCGTCGTGGATTTTCCGGAGCCGGTGGGACCGCTGACGAGGATGAGGCCTCGGCGCGCCTTGAGCGCCGTTTGTGCGAAGGCAGAGGGAACGCCCAGTTCGGTGAGATCGGGCGGCTCGCCGGCGAGGCGCCGCAGGGAAAAACAATAGCGGCCGCCAAAGGCCGTGAAGGCGTGGAAACGGAATAGATGCCCCGCGCAAAAGAACGACGCGTCGTAGCCGGGATCAGGCGCGGTGGCGCGGCCGGTCGCGGAGGCGGCGAACGCGAGCACCGACTCCTGGGCGAGGATTTCCGTGGGATCGGCAACTGCCATGCGCCCTTCGATGCGCACTGAAACGGGGAGCCCGGCTCCGAATTGCCAATCGCTCGCGCCCGCGGCAATGCCGGGGGCGAGCAGACCGTCCAGCTGGCTGTTCGCGTCGACTTTCATCGTCCGATAATAACAATGGCGCGATGAATCCTCGCGTGGCGCTTTTGGCCGGAGCCTTGCTCGGTGGGACCGGAGTCGGTGCCGGCGCGTTCGGCGCCCACGGCCTGCACGCGCTGTTGATGGAACGAGGAATGCTGCATGCCTGGGAAACCGGCGCCCATTACCAGGAGCTCCACGGCGTAGCCCTGATCGCTCTGGCCGCCTGGATGCGCGCGGCCGGCGGCAGCCGAACGGCGTCCATTGCCGTTTGGTGCTGGACCGGCGGCTCAATCCTCTTCTCTTCTTCTCTCTACCTGCTGGCCACCGGCGCCCCCCACTGGGTCGGCCCCCTCACCCCTCTCGGCGGAACAGTGCTCATCGCCGGCTGGGTCAGCGTGGCACTGGCCGCCGCAAAGGGACAGGCTGTTTCCGTTTAATCCCTCTGAGGGGCCAGGCTATTTGCAATGACCGAGGCGTTTCCCATTTCCGACGAGTTGCGGGACATGCTCGAAGCGGTGCGACGGGTGGGTCGTCCGCGGCTCGTGGGCGGGGGGGTGCGTGATTGGCTGCTGGGTTTGCCGCCGAAGGATGTGGATGTGGAGGTCGGGGGCGTCGATTTTGCCGCCCTGCAAAATAGCCTGGCCCCTTTCGGCCCTACGGACGTCGTCGGCCGAAGTTTTGGAGTGATGAAAGTGCGGGCGCGGAGCGGGAAGGAGTACGATTTCAGTTTGCCGAGGCGGGAGTCGAAGACGGGACGGGGGCATCGGGGTTTTGTGGTGGCGCCGGATCCGACGCTGGATGACGCGGGCGCGGCGGCGCGGCGGGACTTCACGCTCAATGCGATTGCATACGATCCGTCCGAGGGGCGGATCATCGATCCTTTCGATGGGCAAAAGGATTTGCGGGCGGGGATCTTGCGGCACACGAGCGCCGCCTTTGTCGAGGACCCCTTGAGAGTGCTGCGGGCGTTTCAGCTGGCGGCGCGTTTCGATTTCGTCCTGGCGCCCGAAACGGCGCTGCTGTGCCGCAGCATTGCCGGCACCTATTCCGAGCTTCCGGTGGAGCGGGTGTGGGGCGAATGGGACAAGTGGGCGACCAAAGCGGTGAAACCATCCCGCGGCATGGACGTTTTGGTCCAGACGGATTGGATCCGGCACTTTCCGGAAATTGCCGTGATGCGCGGGGTGGAGCAGGAGCCGGAGTGGCATCCTGAAGGCGACGTGTTCGTCCATACGTGCCATTGCCTGGACGCGCTGGCCCAACGGCCGGAATGGCGATCGAGCGATGACGCCCGTCGGCGGCTCATCATGCTGGCGGTGCTGGCGCATGACTTTGGCAAGCCGGCCACGACGGTCCGTGCGCCTCGCCGCGGCGTGATGCGCTGGACGAGCCCGGGACATGAGTCGGCGGGGGGACCCTTGGCGGAAGATTTCCTCCGGCGAATCGGCGCTCCTCTGGATCTTTTCCCAGCCGTGCGCGCACTGGTGGTGCACCACCTGGCTCATCAGCATGGGCAGTCAGGGGGCTTCACCGATTCCCAGGTGCGACGGCTCGCGCGAAAATTGGCCCCGGCCAACATTGATGACCTCGCGCTCGTCATGACTGCGGATACGCTGGGCCGGCCGCCGCTGGATTCAACGGAGGCGCTCGCACTGGTGGATCGCATGGTGGCCCGGGCCCACGAATTGGCCCTTCGCCAAGAACCCCCGAGGCCAATCGTGATGGGCAGGCATCTGATCGCCCTAGGATGGCGACCGGGACCGGCATTCAAGGCGATCCTCGATCAAGCATTCGAAGCGCAATTGGATGGGGTGTTTGGGGATGAAATTAAAGGACAGGCATGGTTAAAAGCCCATGCCGGGCAGCCACGGTAGGGCAAAGGCCGACAACGATAATCGTAGTTAGTGCCTGGCGGTTAGTATTTTCGGATTAGTGTTGGGTATCGGGGTACGCTCCTAACCCCATTTGGCTGGCGAACGCTGCTATCCTAGACTCCGGACCAGCCATATGCCGAAGGTAATGCAAATCAATGTCGTCATGGTTGGGTGGTGGGCTTTTGCGTTTGGCTTTTCGGGACCGAAAGCATTCGCCTTTGCTTCGGCCGATGCAGTGGCGATGCCCCGAAGTCTCGCTCAGGTGGTCGACGAAACCACGGTTCCCAATCCACATATTGCCCGCATCGCGCGACGTGCTTTGCAGGCTGGTGAACAGGCGGAAGTGATCGATTTTGAAATCCCGCTTCGCCTGCGAAATTTCGGCGACCTTCAAACCCGTGTATCGAGTGGAGAGATCGTGTCCTCCGACGAAAGGTCGGCCCGGTACCTGCCCTTGGCCGCGGATTATTCCAAAATTCTCTCCTGGCTGACCGCCGAAGGGATTGCGGTCGATTCCACCTCTTCCCCGCACGCGATTTTTGCTCACGCGTCAGTCGCCAAACTTCAGTCGGTGTTTGGTTCAACGTTTGCCCGCGTAAGCTACGAAGGCTCGGAGTACACCTCCGCCATTACCGCTCCCAACGTTCCTTCCGAGGTCGCCGCGGTCATTGTGGGCGTGAATGGACTGCAGCCGCATCTGCGGCTTCATCGCCATTCGCATGTCATGCTCGGCGATTCGGTTTCCGGATATTCGGTTCCTTACCTGCCAAGTCAGATCGCCCAAGCCTACGGCGCCTCGGGTCTCTCTCAGACCGGGGCCGGACAGACGATTGCCATCGTGGGCGAAACGACGCCGGCTTCGTCCGATTTGACCGCCTTCTGGTCGCAGACGAGCACGTCGCAGTCGCTTTCCAATGTGACCACAATCCAGGTTGCCGGCGGTACCCTGCCTGCCTCCGCTTCCAATTCGGGAGTTGAAGCGACTCTGGATGTTGAGTGGGCGAGCGCGCTCGCGCCCGCTTCGCAAATCCGCGTCTATGCGACCGTCGATGCGAACCTCGTGCACTTCGACGCAGCTTACGCTCAAATCCTGAACGATCAGGCGGGCAATTCCAGTTTGCATCAGGTGTCGATCAGCTACGGCGCTCCGGAAGTGAGCGGCGACTCACTCAGCCAGATCGATACTGACAACCAGTATTTCACGCTGATGGCTTCGGCCGGCATCACCGTGTTTGCGTCCGCCGGCGACGGAGGATCGAACCCGGATCCCAACTCGGGGCAATACAGCGCTTCGGCCCAAGCTGAGGTCGAGTCCCCCGCCAGCGATCCCAATGTCACGGCTTGCGGCGGCACCTCGCTTTACATGTCCAATTCGGGCGCCATCTCTTCGGAGGTTGCCTGGTCGGACGGTGGCGGCGGTGCCAGTGCCTATTGGCAGCGGCCCAACTATCAAGTTGGAACCGGTGTTTCCGGTCAGTCGCGGCTGGTTCCCGATGTCGCGTCGGCGGGCGATCCGAACACGGGTGGCTACATTGTTTTGGGCGGCCGGGGTGCGATCATCGGCGGCACCAGCTGGAGCGCTCCCACTTGGGCCGCCTTTTGCGCGCTCCTCAATCAGGGCCGCGCTGCGCAGGGGCATTCGGCATTGGGGCTGTTCAACGCGAAACTTTATTCCCTGCTGCTCACCACCAGCTTTCACGATATCACCTCCGGATCAAATGGCGCCTATTCCGCCGGCGTGGGTTACGACGAATGCACCGGCGTGGGCACGCCCAATCTGGGCGCCTTGCTGACGGCGTTGGGCGGCGGTACGTCCTCGGGAAGCGGCAGCGCGGGATCCGGCAGCGGCAGCTCCGGATCCGGGTCGGGAAATTCGGGGAGCGGGTCCTCCAGTTCTTCCTCTGGATCCGCCCCGACGATCTCGTCGCAGCCGGTTAGCGTCACAGTCAACGTGGGCCAGTCGCTCACCTTTCGCGTCATCGTGACCGGCACCGGCCCTTTCACCTACCAATGGCAATTCAACGGGGCGGCGATCGCGGGCGCGACCGGGACCACCTACGCCATTCCTCGGGTGCAATTGGCGGACGCGGGCGGTTACACGGTGGTGGTCGGCAACGCGTCCGGCAGCATCACGTCGGCGCCAGCCACCTTGACCGTGACTTCGCCGCCGACAATTTCGGGCGCTCCGCGAAACGCGACGGTTGCCGATGGCGGCTCAGCCGCTTTCGCGGTGACCGCCGGTGGAAATGGCCTCTCGTATCAATGGCAGTTCAACGGGTCCAATATTTCCGGGGCGACGGCCTCGACCTTGAACCTTTCGAATGTGGCCACGACGGACGCCGGCACCTACACGGTGGAGGTCTCGAATTCCACCGGCAGTGTCTCGCGCAGCGGCACGCTGACCGTCACGGTCAGCGCCCGCCTGATCAATCTTTCCAGCCGGGCTTACGTGGACTCGGCCGATCCGCTCGTGGCAGGCTTCGTCCTCCAAGGCAGTGCCGCCAAAAACCTGCTGCTTCGCGCCGTCGGGCCCGGACTGGCCGCCTACGGCATTTCCGCGCCGCTCTCGCAGCCGCAGTTGACGCTTTATAATTCATCCAGCGCCGCGTTGCTTGCCGCCGGCGCGTGGAGCGGCGCGTCGTCGCTGACCTCCCTGTTCAAGCAGGTGGGAGCGTTTCCGCTGACGGCGGGTTCCGCTGATGTTGCCATCGAGGAATCATTGAGCCCGGCCACCTACTCGGCCGCGGTTTCCAGCAATGGAGGACCGGGGGTGGTGCTCGAGGAAATTTACGACGCCGATGCGGTCACCGCGTCGACGCAAGTGATCAATCTCTCGTCGCGCAGCTGGGTGGGTTCCGGCCAAAATGCGCTGGCCGCCGGATTCGTGATTGCGGGCTCGACCTCCCAGACCGTGCTCGTGCGGGGGATCGGCCCGGGCCTGGCGCAATACGGCCTGAGCAACGTGCTCAGCGCGCCGCAACTGGCCGTCTTCAACGGCAGCGGCGAACAGATCGCGATCGATACCGGCGGCTGGTCGGCCGACCTTGGTTCGGTCTTTGCCTCGGTGGGAGCCTTCGGCCTGCCGGCCGGCTCGGCCGACTGCGCGCTGGTGCTGAATCTGGCGCCCGGAACCTATTCATTGGAGCTCACGGGAGCGGGCGGCACCACGGGCACCGGCCTCGTCGAAATCTACAGCGTGCCCTGAAGCGTCGTTTTTGTCGTGCCGCGGACGGTCTTTCGTGACAGGTCGGCAGCGTGATTCGCGCGTTTCAGTGGGATCTGGCCCGGCAGCCTGAGCGGCTGGCGTGGCTGCTGCGCCAGCTGCCCCGCTACGCGGACTGGGGCTACACGGAGGTGTATCTACACTTGGAGGACGCCGTGGAGTATCCCCGGCTGCCGCAGGTCGCCCGCCCCGGGGCCTACCGAATGCGCGATCTCGAGCGTCTGGCGGCGGCGGCGCGGCGAGTCGGCATCGGCGTGGTGCCCATCGCCAATTTGCTCGGCCATACCCAGTATCTGATCAAGGTGCCGGGACTGCGGGCGCTCAACGAATGCGTCGACGCTGACGGACGGCCGCTCGAGCGAGGCCAGATTTGTCCCCTGCACCCGCGGACGATCGAGGTGGCGGACAAAATCTTGGCGGATCTGACGCCGCTTTGCACGGCGGGCAAGATCCACGTCGGCCTCGACGAATCGTATCATCTGGGGCGGCACCCTCGGAGCCGGGCGGAAGTCGAGGAGGTGGGGCTGGCCGGACATTTCGGACGGTATGTCCGGCGGCTGCACGGATTATGCGAAGCGCGGAAGCTGCAGATGGGGCTGTGGGCCGACCTGCTGGCTCTGCTGCCGGCGGCGATCGACTGGGTGCCGGCGGGCACGGCCGCGTACGACTGGTACTACTATCCGTTTCGGAAACGTCCGGCGATCGAGCTGCATAACTTTCGCGAGTACGACCTGGCGCCGGCGCTGCGGCGCCGCGGCATCGAATATTGGGCCTGTCCGATGAGCGGACCGTTTCGGTACGAGCCGTTGCCCACCTTTGGCGATCGGTTGGAGAACATCCGTGATTGGTGGGATCGGGCGAATCGGGTGAAGGCGACCGGCCTGCTCGTGACCCAATGGGAAACCCAGCGGGTGGCCGCTCCGCTCGTTCAGGCGGTGGACGCCGCGGCGGCCAGCCTGTGGCGGACCGGGACGCGTTCGCCGCCGGCGATGCTGGCGGCGGGGTTCGGCGATGCTTTGGGCGCGAGGCGGCCGGTGGCGCGGCGCATGGCGGCGGCGGCGCTGGCGGCGGATCGGTATCCGTATGCGGGATACTTCCGCTGGGAGATCGACCTCGACTGGCGGCACGGCGCGCGGGGCGGCGCAGCCGACCGGGCAAGGGAAGCGCGGCATTTCGCCCGGCTGGAGCGCCGGCTGCGGGGCCTGCCGGAACCGTTGGCGGCCTCGCTGCGTTTTCGCAGCTACCTGGCGCAGCGCGACGCCTGGGTGGCGGCCTGGGCGGCGGGGGGAGCGCCCGTTCGCGCTCGGCTCCGGAACGACGCCGTCGATCTGGCCAAGCGATTCGTGTCCGCGCGCGCTTCGGCGCAAGTCATGTGGTCCAGCAGCCGTTCGGGTCCAAGCCCTCAGGCGCGGTCGGTCCGGCGGGACGCTCAGCAGCTCAAAGCCGCTTTGAAGGCCGGAGGATCGGGCGCCTGCCTGCGTTTTCAAGTGGAGAATTTCGCACCCGCCCTGCAGCAGGTGGTGGTGGAAGCGCAGGATGGTTCCGACGGGCCGTGGCGTCTGCTTCGCGGGAGGCACACCATGGAATTCACCCGGATCGGCGGCCGGCGCCGCGCTTCCAATTTGATGCGCGCGCTCGCCGTGCCCCTTCCGGATCCCTGGCCGGCGCGCGTGCGGGTGGCGGTTCGGGGATTGGGGGAAGTGCGGGTTTCCGGCTTCGAGATCGTTCCGGGAGGTCGACGGTTCGCGGTGAATTCGGGTCGAGCCGTTCGGCTGGGAACCCCTGCACCGGCGGGCGGGTTTCCGGAGCTCGATTGGTCGCGGAACTCCGGCCCGGAGTTCGTCCTCGAGCTTCCTCCCGCTTGAACCGGCCGGATATTCGGGTATGCTTGCAACGTGATCGGGAGATACCCTTTGCTTATCCTATTAGTCGTCGGATTCTCCGTGTGGCACGGCGTTCGGGCGGCGATGCCGGCGGGTGCGCCGGAAGCGGATGACGGCTACCTAAAGCTCGGATTCGATCGACTTTCGGGGTTCAAGTACCTGGCGCCCACCGACCCGGTTGCGGACGGCAAATCCCCGCCGGCGAGCGACGACACCCAAATTCCCGCGACGGTGAAGGCCTGGAGCGGCCACAAGGCCGTCATCACGGGCTTCATGCTGCCCACCAAGCTTGAGAACGGAAAGGCGGTGGAGTTCCTGATCATGGCCAATCAGATGGCCTGCTGCTACGGCCAAGTGCCGAACATGAACGATTGGGTGGTTGTGCACCTGCCGGCGGGCGTGCCGCCAGTGCAGGACGTTCCGATCTCCTTTTACGGCACGCTGAAGGTCGGCGCCATGTATCAGAATGGATACCTGACCGGCATCTACGAGATGGACGCCGACCGGGAGGGGGAGGTCAAGGAGTAGCCGTCATCGGGCGATGTCGCCCTGAGTCAGCACCTTGAAACCTCGATTCCCGAGCGCCTGCGCGGCCACGTCGCTGTCCTCCGCGTTGATCACGAGGGCCGATTTGCCCATGGGACGGCGAATGAAGCTGTAGATGTAGTGAATGTTTATTTCCGCCTCGACCAACGCGCAGAGAATGCCCTTCAGCTCGGACTCGTCGTTGATCTCAACGACCAGGACCATCGACTCCGTGTAGGGAAAGTCATTGTTGATCATGAGCTCCCTGGCCTTGTCGGGGTCGTCCACGACCATGCGGACAATGGCGCTGTCCGTCGTGTCGAGCACCGTGATGGCGATCACATGCACGTCGCTTTGCTTGAACAGCGCGGTCAGCTCATGAAGCCGCCCCACCCGGTTCTCGGTGAACACCGAAAACTGCTTCACCGGGTCGAGCGGCCGATTGGTGGTCTCCGGCATGGGACTTCGGCCAGCATGTTCATAATTGGCTTCCGGTCAACGGCTCTCCAATTTTGGACCACGTGAATCCAGAGCTGCCGGCCCATTATGCAGCGGCCAAGGCGCGAGCCGAGTCCGGCGCGCGGGCGGCCCTGCGAGGCGTCGCCCTGAACTTGGGTTTGGCGGCCGTGAAATTTGCGGGGGGCGTATGGGGCCACACCTATGCGCTGATCGCCGATGGCGTGGAATCGCTGCTGGACGTGTTCTCATCCTTGCTGGTTTGGTTTGGCATGCGCGTGGCCGGCAAGCCGCCTGACGCGAGCCATCCCTTTGGCCATGGGCGTGCCGATCCGCTGGCGGCGCTCGCCGCCGCTGCGCTGGTGTTTCTGACGGCAGGACTGGTCGCGTCGCATGCGGTCACCCGGATTCTGCATCCCGAGGGGAAACCGCATTGGGCGACGCTCGTGCTGCTGGCGGCGATCATCTTTCTCAAGTTGCGGATCTTTCGCCAAACGAAGGAAGTGAGCGACGAGTCCGGCAGCACGGCGATTGGGATGGAAGCGTGGCATCACTGGTCGGACGCGCTCACTTCGGGCGCGGCGTTCGTCGGCATTGCGATCGCCCTGGGGGGGGGCGCGCGCACGGTCGGCGCGGATGATTGGGCCGCACTTTTCGCCTGCGTGGTGGTGGCGGTCAACGGGGTGATGATGGTGCTGCGCGCCAGCGGAGAAATGATGGACTCAGCGGTGCCGCCGTCGACCGTCGACGAGGTGAGGGCGGTCGCGGCGGGCGTTCCCGGTGTCCAGGCGCTCGACAAATGCCGGGTGCGAAAAAGCGGGCTCAGCCATCTGGTCGACATTCAAGTGCGGGTGGACGGCGACCTCACCGTGCGCGCGGGCCATCAAATCGCGCATGCGGTGAAGGACGCGCTGCTTTCGTCGCCGCTTGGAATCACGGACGTATCGGTGCATATTGAGCCCATGCGTTAGGCGCGATCACGATGTCGACTCGCAATCTTACTTCACCGCTAAGCGCCAATCGCCACCTTCTGCAGTGGGTGAAAAAGATGGGCGATTTGTGCCAACCCGCTTCGATCCATTGGGTCGACGGTTCGGCCGAGGAAAACGATCGGCTTTGCGCTCAGCTGGTCGCGTCCGGAACGTTCACGCGGCTCAACCAGGAGCTTTGGCCGGGCTGCCATTACGCGCGATCGGATCCGGGCGACGTTGCGCGGGTCGAGGATCGGACTTTCATCTGCTCGCTGTCGAAGGACGCGGCCGGTCCGACGAATCACTGGGTGAACCCCTTTGAGATGCGCCGGAAGCTCAGGGAGCTGTTCTCCGGAGCAATGCGAGGCCGGACGATGTATGTGCTGCCGTTCAGCATGGGTCCGGTGGGTTCGCCGATGGCGCAAATCGGAGTCCAGCTCACGGATTCGCCCTATGTCGTCGTCAGCATGCGGATCATGGCGCGGATCGGCAAAGCCGTGTTCGCGGAAATCGATCGGGCCGAAAAGCGCGTTGTGCCCTGCCTGCACTCGGTCGGGCGCCCGCTGGCCGCCGGCGAGGCGGACGTGCCGTGGCCGTGCAATGCGGAAAAGTACATTGTTCATTTTCCCGAGACGCGGGAAATTTGGAGCTATGGCAGCGGCTACGGCGGAAATGCGCTGCTCGGCAAGAAGTGCTTTGCGCTGCGCATCGCTTCGAACCTGGCGCGCGACGAGGGCTGGATGGCCGAACACATGCTGATCCTCGGCGTTGAAGATCCGCAGGGAGAAAAGACGTACGTGGCCGCGGCCTTTCCGAGCGCCTGCGGCAAAACGAATTTCGCGATGATGATTCCGCCGGCATCCTTTCGCGACCGCGGGTGGAAGATTTGGACCGTGGGCGACGACATCGCCTGGATCAAACCGGACGCGAATGGACGCCTGCGGGCGATCAACCCGGAAGCCGGATTCTTCGGCGTGGCGCCGGGCACGAGCGTGAAAACCAATCCCAACGCGATGGCGGCGCTGGCGAAAAACACGATATTCACGAACGTCGCGCTGACTCCGGAGGGGGGCGTCTGGTGGGAGGGCATGACGGACGCCCCGCCGGCCGAGTGCCGGGATTGGCAGGGCCAGCGCTGGACACCCGAAATCGCGCAGACGAGCGGAGCCAAGGCGGCGCATCCGAACGCACGTTTCACGGCACCGGCGTCGCAGTGTCCGACCATCGACGCCAGTTGGGAAAGGCCCGACGGCGTGCCGATCAGCGCGCTGGTTTTCGGCGGCCGGCGGGCCGGCACGATGCCGCTGGTGTACCAGGCCTTCAATTGGAGTTCGGGCGTTTACGTGGGCGCGACCATGGGTTCGGAGATGACGGCGGCGGCGGCGGGCACGGTCGGCAAGGTGCGCCGCGATCCGATGGCGATGCTGCCCTTTTGCGGCTACCACATGGGGGACTATTTCCGGCATTGGATGATGATGCAGCGGCGGATCACGGAAACGCCGCGGATCTTCCACGTGAACTGGTTCCGCAAGGACGCGCAGGGGAATTTCCTTTGGCCGGGATTCGGCGAGAACATGCGGGTGTTGAAATGGATCGTGGATCGCGCGCGGGGCCGCGCCTTGGGTGCGGAAACGCCGATCGGCTGGATGCCGCGCTACGACGATCTCGATTGGAAGGGCCTGGATTTTTCCCGCGAACATTTCGCGGAGTTGCAGGCGGTGGACCGGAAGGCCTGGCGGCGCGAGGTGATGGATCACGAGGAGCTGTTCCTCGATCTTCACGATCGGCTGCCCAAGGAGATGGTCTACGAGCGCGAGCTGCTGATCTGCCGCCTGTAATCAGTTCGCGGCGGTCAATTCCTGCTGGTGGCCGGCCTCGAGGCGGTCGACGGGCAGCGGGCACTCGTCGCGGTCGTTCTTGTAGAGCTTGAATTGGACCGCTTGCGCGGCGGTGGTCGTTTCCCAGCGCCATTTGCCGATCGAAACGAACTGGAGGGGCACGCCCTCGTCCCAGCTCAGGCCCGGCCCCTCGCCGCGAATGAAGAGGCGGTTCCCGATCCCGATGTAGGCGGTCACGGTCAGGCGCGTGGCGCCATCGGGGGAGGGGGCCGCCGGGGTGACCGTGGCTTCGGTCGGCTCCAACGAGGCGGCATCCAATCCCAGCGTGGGCTCTTCGAGCGGAGCCTTGCGGACGGGGCGTTTGCGGGGCGCCGCTTTGGCCGCTTCGGGGTCGGACGAATCGGAGAGAGTAGCGACCGGCGGGGGCTCCGCGGGGGCGGAAGCCGGGGCGGGCTCGGCGGCGGCCATCGCGGCGGCCGCTTCCTTCAGCGTGGCGATTTTCTGCTCCAATTCGGCGATGAAAGTTTTGGCCGCGACGACATGGCGGAGGCCGGTGCTTTCCGCTTTCGCCCAATCGCTCGCCGCGCGGGAGATCTTTTCGGCGGTTGCGGCCAGCCGCTCGCTTTCGGACGAGCGCAGGCTGGCGAGTTCGCGCTCGAGCTCTTCGCGGTCGTCGTCGCGCGTGAGCTCCAGCTTGGACGTGATTTCATTCAAGCCGCTGACCGCGATGCTGATCTGTTCGGCCGACGTGCCGACCGTGCGCGCCAGCGCCGCGAGTGAATTCTGGCGTTCGTCGAGGGCGCTCTCCTGGCGGCGCGTGTAGTCGAGAACGAACGGGAACGCGCCGACGAAGGCGGCCGCGAGGACGCAAACGACGATGGCGGCGAGCGAGGCTTCGCGAAGCGGGTGAGCCGAGTATTCGGCAATCAGCCAGGCGGCTCCGAGGAACGCAGCGTCTGCGACCAGGAACAGCGACTTGGGCAGTGCCGGAGGCGAGCTGGACTGGCTCATAGGGTAAGCGCGCTATCCGGATACGTCGGGCGGCGTCCAGGCGCGAGCCTTTTCCGCAATGGCGGCACGCAGACGCTCCCATTGGGCCGGCTCCAGGTCGTACTTGCGGCCCGGTGACACCTGGCGGTGGTCGGTCATCCAATCGAGAGTCCAGCGGCAGCGGGACCAGCGGGCGGAAAGCCAGTCGAGAGCCGAGGCGATCTGGTCGGAGGTCAAGGGCGACCGGGTTGTGTCGCCGACGAAGCCGACGCCGATCAAAAAATCGTTGCAGCGCGGCCGTCCGCGGAAAGTCGAGGCGCCGGCGTGCCATGCGATCTCGTGGTCCGGCACCAGCGTGAAGCGGATCCCGTCCTCGCGAATCAGGCAGTGGTAGCTGCGTTCGGAGGCGGGATCGGCCATGAGGGCGAGGGTGCGATCGCAGTCCGACTCGCTATGGTGGAAAAGCACCCCCCGGCCTTCGTGGGGATGGGACCGGTCCCGATTGGGGGAGAGTCGCGGATATTCCAGGTACATCGGGAAAGTCAGACGGCGGGCAATCCGGCGAGCAGCGCCGCCACGACCAGCTGCGCCAGCTCCTCCGGGCGGGTCTGCAGGAATTTGGCGCACGTGAGATTGAGCGCGGCAATGCCGTGCAGGGAGGTCCAGAACGCCTCCGCGTGC
This sequence comes from Opitutaceae bacterium, assembly GCA_036502225.1. Lineage (GTDB taxonomy): Bacteria > Verrucomicrobiota > Verrucomicrobiia > Opitutales > Opitutaceae > Palsa-1447. The sequence continues at coordinate 106,911 of DASXYY010000065.1, read as the reverse complement.
CGCCCGGGCTCGCGCGAGGACCAGCGTGTATCCAAGTTTCGGATCTCGAAAAAGGGCTGCGCCAGGAGGGCAAAAGCCCGCTCCCCGGCGGTGGAGGCGGTCTCGCTGCCCCGGCAGCGGAAGATGGTTTCCGCCAGATCGGTGTCCTCCATGAAAATGAGCCGGTACGCATCCGGATGTTCCTGGCTGAAGCGAAGGTAGGCCGATCCGTAGAGCCGCAGCCGCTCCAGGGGAGGCAATTTTCCATCAACGGCTTCAAGCGCCGCCACCAGGTGCTCGAGCGCACGGCGGCCCAGTTCGGCGACGATGGCATCCCGATTTTCGAAGTAGAGATAGATGGCCGTGGCGGAGTATCCGATCGCGGCGGCGACTCGGCGCATGCTCAACGTCCGAAATCCTTCCTCGAGAAGGATCTTTTGTGAGGCCGCCAAAATCTCTCCACGCATGTCGTTGGATTTCTGATTCTTGCGTTTCCCCTTTGGCATCGAAGAAAGGATAGGCGTTGACACGGTGAACTCCAGCCGGATCTTAACGCTGTTAACTTAACACTGTTAATTTATGGATAATACAGCATCCGCTTCCTCCATTGGCCACGGCAATCGGGTTCCCAAGTTCGCGCTTTTCGGCGGGTCGGGATCCGTGGGTGGTAGCGTCGCCGCGGCCTTGCGCTCAAGCGGCATCCCTTATCGCGTGGTCGGTCGTTCCGCGTCTTCGCTGAAAACCCAGTTTGGCTCGGATCCGTTGGCGGAAATCCGGGAATGGGATCCGGATTCGCCTGAGTCCGTCATTCAGGCCGCGCATGGCATCGAAACGCTGATCTACCTGGTCGGCGTGCCCTACGACCAGTTCGCACTGCATCCGAAACTCATGCGTCAAACGCTAGACGGCGCCGTCGCCGCTGGCGTGAAGCGAATCCTGCTCGTTGGCACGCTTTACCCCTTTGGGCGCCCTCGCGCGAGCCGCGTGAGCGAGTCTCATCCGCGCGAGCCTCACACCGTCAAGGGCCGCCTGCGCAAGGAACAGGAAGATATTCTTATGGAGGCCGACCGGGCCGGGCGCATCCAGGCCACGATTCTCCGACTGCCGGACTTCTATGGCCCGGGGGTGGAGAAAAGTTTCCTCAGCGGCATCTTCACCGCCATCAAGCGGGGCGGGCGCGCTCAGATGGTGGGTCCGATCGACCGCCCGCACGAGTACGTTTTCGTTCCCGACGTCGGGCCGGTGGTCGTCAAGCTGGCCCAGACTCCGGCCGCCTATGGCCGGACCTGGAATCTGGGCGGCGCCGGGCCGATCGTGCCGCGGGATTTCGCACGTCGCGCGTTCGCGAAAAGGGGAAAGAAGCCAAGGCTGCTCGTCGCGGGAAAGCTGATGCTTCGCCTAATCGGACTGGGCAACCCGCTGATGCGGGAATTGGTCGAGATGCACTACCTCGTCACCGAACCCGTGATCGTCGACGATCGCGCGCTTCAAGGGCTCATTGGGCCGACGCGGAAAAACTCGTACGACGAAGGTATCGACGCTTGTTTGGCGGTGAGCCGGGGTGATCAAGAGCCGGCCTAGCAAAAGAGTGCCCGGGGCGGGACTCGAACCCGCACGCCTTTGCAGGCAAGGGATTTTAAGTCCCTAGTGTCTGCCATTCCACCACCCGGGCAAAGTGGGCGCGAACGAAACGAGTTTCGCCGGGGCGGGTCTGAGAGCCATCCAAAAAAACTCGCTCCGGGGAAGGAGTTTGCGGAGATTGCTGTCAACAAAACCCCACCTCAACATTTATGAATTCCGCCAAGACCGGCCGGTTTTTGGTTGCCGCTGCTTTGTCAGCGTTTTCTGCGGGCGCCGCCCGCGCCAGTGAAGCCGATATCAAGATCCCCGACCTGAGCAATGTGGCCTTCATGCACGGCAGCCTTTCGGGCTCGGCGGTGCTGATGACCGGGTTGGTGGTGTGCGCAATCGGAATATTGTTCGGCTGGCTTCAATATATCCAGACCCGCAACCTGCCGGTGCATTCGTCGATGGGCCATGTCTCCAATATCATTTGGGAGACGTGCAAGACCTACCTGCTGCAACAGGGAAAATTCCTGCTCGCCCTGTGGATTCTGATCGCGCTCTGCATCGGCTATTATTTCGGCGGGCTGGAGGGTTCGAGCGCCGGAAGCGTGGTGGTGATTTTGCTGTCGTCGGTGCTCGGCATCCTCGGCAGCTACGGCGTCGCGTGGTTCGGCATCCGCATCAACACGGTCGCGAATTCCCGGACCGCGTTTTCGGCGTTGCGGGGCAATGCGCTCTCGACGCTGCTGATTCCCTTGCGGTCGGGCATGAGCGTCGGGCTGCTGCTCGTGGCCATCGAGCTCCTGTTTATGATCGGCATTCTGGCGTTCCTGCCGAAGGAACTGGCCGGCGCGTGCTTCATCGGTTTCGCGATCGGCGAATCGCTCGGCGCCGCCTGCCTGCGCATCTGCGGCGGCATCTTCACCAAGATCGCGGACATCGGAGCGGACCTGATGAAGATCGTCTTCAATCTGCCCGAGGACGATCCCCGCAATCCGGGGGTGATCGCCGACTGCACGGGCGACAACGCGGGCGACTCGGTCGGACCGACGGCCGACGGGTTTGAGACCTATGGCGTCACCGGAGTGGCGCTGATTGCGTTTCTCGCCCTGGCGCTCGAGGGGCGGGACCAGCTTTGCGGGACCCTGATCGTCTGGCTGTTCGCCATGCGCATTCTGATGATCCTGACTTCGCTCCTCAGCTATTTCGTGAATCTGGGGGTGAGCCGGGCGCTTTATGGCGACAAGGCCGATTTCAATCTGGAGCAGCCGCTCACGAATCTGGTCTGGATCACTTCGCTGATTTCGGTGGCCGTCACGTTTGCGGCCAGCAAGGCGCTGCTCGGCGATGCGGGAAATCCGGATCTATGGTGGGTGCTGTCGGCGATCATTTCGCTGGGGACCTTGGCCGGCGCGATCATCCCGGAATTCACCAAGGTGTTCACCTCGACGGAGAGCCGCCACGTGAAGGAAGTGGTGATCTCCTCCCAGCAGGGCGGCGCGTCACTGAACATCCTGTCGGGTTTCGTGGCGGGAAACTTCTCCGCGTTCTGGCTGGGCCTGACGGTGCTGGCGCTGATGTTCGGCGCCTGGAAATTCTCATTCCAACCGGCTATCATGGACCTGATGCCGCCGACGTTCTATTTTGCGGCGCCGATCTTTGCGTTTGGCCTGGTGGCGTTTGGCTTCCTGGGCATGGGGCCGGTGACCATCGCGGTCGACAGTTTTGGTCCGGTGACGGACAACGCGCAGTCCGTCTATGAGCTTTCGCAGATCGAGGCGCGCCCCGGGGTGGTCGAGGAGATTGTGCGCGAATTCAAGTTTCAGCCCAACTTCGAGTCCGCGAAGCACCAATTGGAAAAGGGCGACGGCGCGGGCAACACGTTCAAGGCGACGGCCAAACCGGTGCTGATCGGGACGGCGGTCGTGGGCGCGACCACCATGGTGTTCGGCATCATCATCATGCTCCAGCGCATGTTTCCGCAGATTGACGTGCAAAGGCAGCTTTCGCTGGTCCATCCGGAGGCGATCATGGGGCTCTTGATGGGCGGGGCGGTGGTCTATTGGTTCACCGGCGCCAGCACGCAGGCGGTCGTGACCGGGGCGTACCGCGCGGTGGTCTACATCAAGGAGAACATGAAGCTCGACGCGGCGACGGCCTCGATCGCGGCCTCGAAGGAAGTGGTGAAGATCTGCACCCAATACGCCCAAAAGGGGATGATCAACATCTTCGTGGCGGTGTTCTGCTTCGCCCTGTCGCTCGCCCTGTTCGATGCGTACTTCTTTATCGGATACTTGATTGCGCTGGCGTTTTTCGGGCTGTTCCAGGCCGTGTTCATGGCGAACGCGGGCGGCGCCTGGGACAACGCGAAAAAGATCGTCGAGGTCGAGCTCAAGGCCAAGAACACCCCGCTGCATGCGGCGACGGTGGTGGGCGACACGGTCGGCGATCCGTTCAAGGACACCTCGTCGGTTTCGCTGAATCCGGTGATCAAATTCACGACGCTGTTCGGGCTCCTGGCGGTGGAAATCGCGGTCAAGATGGACGCGGGCCTGAGGCTCAAACTGGGCGCGGTCATTTTCGTGGTCGCGCTCGTCTTCGTCTACCGCAGCTTTTATGGGATGCGGATTCCGGCCGAAGGAAAGCAAGACTGATTCATGGTCAAGAAACTCCTCCACACCCGCGTGCGGGTGAATGACATCGAATCGACCCTGCGTTTCTACCAAGAGGCGCTGGGTCTGAAAGTGGCGCGGCGCCATCTGTCGCCGCGCGGCGCGCAACTGGCGTTTCTGCAGACGCCGGGCAGCGAGGAGGAGATCGAGATCTGCCAATTGCCCGGCTCACCGAGCGTCTCGGTGCAGCCGGATTTGATGCATCTGGCGTTCGAGGTGGACGACATGGACCGGTTCGTGGCGGGGCTAGCGGCCAAGGGTTTCAAGCTGAGCGACGGGCCGAGCAAGTCGGGCAGCGGCTCCGTGATTGCGTTCATCGACGCACCCGAAGGCTACGAAGTTGAATTGATTCAAAAGAGCCGGTGAGGGCCCGTTTTTTCGCGAAGCTCGCTTTCGCGAAAAGGACGGGCTAGTAGGGGCCGATGTTGACGGAATTGCACGGGGCGATCGCCCATTTGATCGCCTGGCTGGGCGCGGGGGGGCCGTGGATGTTTTTTGGCGCGATGGCGCTGCTGCCGTGCATCGGGGTTCCGATGACGACGTTCTCGCTGACGGCGGGGACGATCTTTCGGGACCAGCTGGGCATCGGCGGGGTGGTGGCGGCGGCCGTGGCGGCCACGATGGCCAACATCGCCCTGACCTATTGGCTCGCGCGCGGCGCGCTGCGACCGGTGCTGCGAAATCTGGTGGAGAAGCGCGGGCACCGGCTGCCCGAGGTTGAGTCGGGCGACGCGAAGGATCTGATCGTGCTGGTCCGGGTGTCGCCGGCGCCCTTCTTCATCAAGAACTACCTGCTTGGCCTGGCGGACGTGCCGCTGGCGCCGTACTTCGTGATTTCGTTTGTGGTGGAGGGGTTCTATACGGCCGGATTCACGGTCTTCGGCGACGCCCTCCTGCATGGGGAGGGCGGGAAGATCGTCATCGGCGCCACCGTGCTTGTGGTGGCGATCGCCGGAACGCATTTTGTGCGGCGGCACTATGGAAAGAAACGAAAGCCCGCCCGCGTCCACCGCTGAGACTGTCACGCAGTTCACCCGCCGGGTGAAGGCGTGCCTCGAGCAAGGGATGCGCGCGGCGTGGGTGCGGGGTGAGTTGTCCAATGTGCGGGCGCAGCCGAGCGGGCACACCTATTTTTCGCTGAAGGACGCCGGCGCGCAGGTGCGGGCGGTGATGTTCCGGGGTGACGCGTCCCGCAGTCGCGTGGCGCTGCGGGACGGGATGCAGGTGGTCCTTTACGGCGAAGTGAGCGTGTACGAGGCCCGGGGGGAGTATCAGCTGATCGTGCGAGTGGTGACGGACGACGGGGTCGGACGGCTGCAGCGCGAATTCGAGGTGCTGAAGCAGAAGTTGGCGGCCGAGGGCCTTTTTGCCCCGGAAAAGAAGCGGACGTTGCCCCAGCTGCCGGCGGTGGTGGGCTTCGTCACGTCGCCTTCCGGTGCGGCCGTGCAGGACTTCTTGAGAATCTTGGCCCGCCGGGGATGGCGGGGACGCGTCGTGGTGCTGCCGGCGCGGGTGCAGGGCGATGGCGCAGCCGAAGAGATGATTGAAATGCTCCGCTGGGCGGAGGGGACAGGCTATTTTGATTTGCTCGTGATCGGCCGCGGCGGTGGCAGCGCGGAGGATCTCCGGGCGTTCAACCACGAAGGCCTGGTGCGGGCGGTCGCGGGGGCGCGGGTGCCGGTCATTTCCGCGGTCGGCCACGAGATCGACTTCACCTTGTCGGACTTCGCGGCGGACGTGCGGGCGGAAACGCCGAGCGCGGCGGCGGAACTGATCTCAAGTCATTTTGTTGCCTGTCAGGAGAGAGCGGAGCGGGCAGCGCACAGGCTGGAGGGACAGGCTTTTGACGCGTTGCGGGCAGCGAGAAGGCATTGGGAGCACGCGCGGACGCGGCTGCGGTTGCTCGAACCGGCCGCGCAGTTGGAACGCGGCTGGCTGCGGCTCGACGACCTGGCGAATCGCAAACTTTCGGCTTTACGGGCAGGGGCGCAGCAGGCGCGCCACCGGCTGACGCAGGTTCAGGCGAGTTTAACCGCGGTTGCACCGCTGCGGCGCCTGGAGTTCGAGCGGCATAAGGTTGAATCGCTGGGCAAACGGCTGGCAGCCGCAAGCCCGCAGTCTGTTTTGGGCCGGGGCTATGTGCTGATGCGGGACGACGGGGGCAGGCCCGTGACGACTCGGGTTGAAGCGCTCGGGCATTCAAAATTGCGGGCGCAATTCAGCGATGGGGAAGTGCCGCTCGTTTTGGATGGCGCAAAGCGAAAAACGCGGTCGCAATAGGGGTTCCATGTACGAACCGGCTTCGACGCGTTATGCGCAGACCTCCTTTTTTCGTCGTTGTGGACGCAGCGGGCTAAAGCTGCCCCAGCTATCGCTTGGGTTGTGGCACAACTTTGGAACGGTCGACAATTTCGCCACGAGCCGGGCAATGATCTTCAAAGCGTTCGATCTTGGCATCACGCATTTCGATATCGCCAACAACTATGGACCGCCTCCGGGCTCGGCCGAGACGAATTTTGGGCGGATTTTCAAGGACCACCTTAGCGCGTACCGAGACGAGTTAATTATCTCAACCAAGGCGGGATATGAGATGTGGGCGGGCCCCTACGGTGAATGGGGGTCGCGCAAGTATTTGCTGGCGAGCTTGGATCAGAGCCTCAAACGGATGGGCCTTCCCTACGTGGATATCTTTTATAGCCATCGATTTGATCCGGCGACGCCGCTCGAAGAGACGATGGGGGCGCTGGCCCATGCGGTTCGTTCCGGCAAGGCCCTGTATGCCGGCCTTTCGAACTACGGTCCGGCGCAAACGGAAGAAGCGGCCAAGATCCTGCGGTCGTTGGGGACACCGTGCCTTATCCACCAGCCGAAGTACCACATGTTCGAGCGGACACCTGAGCAAGGACTGCTTGGCGTGCTAGGGCAGGAGGGCATTGGGGGAATTGTGTTCTGTCCGCTGGCGCAGGGCCTTTTGACGAGTCGTTATTTGAAGGGCATTCCGGCGGATTCGCGGGCAGGACATGATCCGAGGTTTTTGAAGCCTGACAGCATCACGAAGGAAAAGCGGGTGCAGATTCTTGAATTGAACCGCGTGGCGCAGGAGCGCGGCCAATCGCTGGCGCAGATGGCCCTCGCCTGGGTGCTACGTCAGCCGGAAATTACTTCGGCGCTCATCGGCGCGAGCCGTCCCGAGCAAATCGAGGAAAACGTCAAATTTGCCGAGCGGGCAACGTTCGAGCCGGCTGAGCTGGCTGAGATCGATCGTATTCTAAGCTTACGAACCTAATTCTTTTTCAGGCCGAGGAACTGGGGCGGCGGCTTCCGACGCGCGACGCGCGTGCGCTTCACCTGGTCGAGACGTTGCGCCGAGGGGCGGGCGATCAGTTTGACGCTGGCATCGTCGATGGACCGGTGGGCAAGGGGCGAATCTTGGGGATCGGATTGGAGGGCCTGGACTGGGCTTTTGAGCCGTCAACCGGGACTTCACGGCACTATGTCGGATCGGATCCGCTGGACCCGATCGAGCTGGTGGTAGGCATGCCCCGGCCGCAAACGGCCCGAAAAATCCTTTTCGACGCGGCAACCCTCGGTGTGCGGGCGCTGCGCTTTGTCATGACCGAGAAGGGAGACGCCAGTTACCGGCAGAGCACGCTGTGGAGCTCCGGTGAATGGCGCCGGCATGTGCGGGCCGGCCTCGAACAGGCGTTCGCGACGCGCGAACCCGAAATCTCGTACGGCGAGTCGCTCCCCGAGAGCATCAATGAGTTGCCGGACGCGGCCACGCTCATCGCGTTGGACAATTACGAGGCGTCGGCGCCATTGTTGTCGGCGCTGCCGATTGTGTTTCCCGCGGCTATTTTCGTCGGGGGAGAGCGTGGCTGGTCTGCCGCCGAGCGCGACCTTCTGCGTGGCAAAGGTGCCACGCTTCATCACCTCGGTCGGCGGGTGCTCCGAACGGAAACCGCCTGCGTGGCCGCCTTGGCGCTGATCCGCAGCCAATTGCACTGAAGGGACAGGCTATTTTTGTGCGTTCATAGTTGGTCTGATCTCGACCCGCTCACCAATCGCCATGACTCGAAACGCCAATGCGGAGACTCCGGCTTGAGCTCGCGCTTCGGCCAACGCTCTTGGCGGAGCATCGTAGGCCTCATCGGTGAGCTGGATCGTTCCCCAGTGCATGCCAATGCTGAGTTTCGATCCGAGCAGCTTATGCGCTTGGACGGCCTCTGCCGGATTCATATGGGAGTCGGACATGAACCATCTCGGCTCATAGGCGCCAATGGGCAGCAGGGCCAAGTCGATCGGACCGCAGCGGGCTCTGATCGCAGAAAAAAGCCTTTCGTCGAACGCGGTGTCTCCCGCGAAATAGACTGTCCCTTCCGGCAAGCGGAGAATGAATCCTCCCCAGAGGCGAACGTTGGTTCCACCCAGGCTCCGACGGCACCAATGGCGGGCCGGAACGAGCTGCACGGACGAAGAGGGTGTGGCTTTCCGCACCTCCCACCAATCGAGTTCGTGAAGGACAAACCCGGCCGACAACGATTCATAGCCCAGCGGCGTGTAGAGTGCGGTGGGAGATATTCGGGCTATCGCCTTCAACGCGATCTGGTCGCAATGGTCGTAGTGGTCGTGCGAAAGGATCACGCCCGTGAGCGAGGGAAGATCGCCGACCTGAAATGCCGCGGGTATCGCTCGTGGAGCGCCGATTTTGGCATGCGGTCCGGCCCGGAGTGAAAAGAACGGATCGGTCAGCCAGTTTCCCGCACGGGATTGGATGAGAAAGGTCGAGTGCCCGATCCACGTGATCGCCAATTCTGATCGAACCGGCGGCACTGGCAGCACGGGTGACGGGGCGGGTAGTGTCTTGGGCCAGCGTGCAGCCCGGGAGGTAAACTTCCAGCGAAGGACATCCAAGAATCCGCGAGCCGCAGGCTCACCAGGATAAAAGAACCGTTTCCCGTTGAAGTGGTCGGACGTCGCGCGCTTCATTTTCCTATGACGATTGGCATGTCGCCGATGCTCGCAAGCGGCCTTTATTCGTGCGCATAACTGGGGGCACCGCGCGAGGCATCCCGCTACGGGTTCCGCATGGCGATTTGGTTCGCCCCGCCACCGATGCGATGCGTCAGGCCGTATTTTCAAGTTTGGGCGACCGGGTTGACGGAGCGGGATTTTTGGACCTTTTCGCTGGATCGGGCGGCTATGGGTTGGAGGCTTTGAGTCGGGGCGCGAGACGAGGGACATTTGTTGAAAAGTCCCCGAAAGCCGCAGCCTGCCTTCGGCAAAATATCGCGGCCGTTCGAAAGAGCTTGGGCGCTTCCGGCGGAGCGGCGGCCGACCAAACGGCTGCCGGGGGAAACGGAGATCGGGAGGTGGTCGTCGTCGAGGGAGACGTTTTTTCCGGAGGCTGGCCTGAAGTGGCGCCGGATCTTGTATTTGTTGATCCGCCTTATGATCAAATCGAGGCAGTGGCGCCCCGCGTATTTGCGCGGCTTTACGAGCTCTATCCGAGCGTGGAGGCCATGCTGGTAGTGTTTGAGGCGCCTGGTGAAAATAGCCTGGCCCCGTTTGGCTGGGTCCTTCGAAAGCGGCTGGGCAAAGGGGCTCGCCAGCCCACGGCTTCCATCTTTTCACGGGCGGCTTCGCGGGTGGGCTAGGGCCGTAAGAGTTTTTCGTACGCTTGCTATGTTTATGGCGTGCGCGAACGAAGAGAGTTGGATTCGCCGGACGAGCGCGAAGCCTTTTATCACCTCTATACGCGGGTGGTGGCTGGCGAGCATCTGTTTCGGCGACCCGAAAAGGAGATGCTCCGAAGGCAGGTCTGGCTGGTCGCCGAGCGCTGCGGCGTCGATGTGCTGACTTATGCCGTGATGGCCAATCACCTGCACGTGGTCGTCTGCGCCCCGAAGCGGGTGCCTTTGGGAGACGAGGAATTGATTCGACGCTATGGGTTGTTCCGCGGCCGCGAGGGCGAGGACTCGAACCGGCTGACGGCGATCCGCTCGATTCTCGCCGCCGGCGGAGACGACGCGGACCGATGGCGAGCGCGTGAGTCGCGCAAGGTGTCGAATATCTCCGAATACATGAAGCTGCTGAAGCAGCGATTTTCGATTTGGTACAACCAGCGCCATGTTCGCTTTGGAACTTTGTGGGCCGAGCGTTTCGGCAGCCTGCTGCTGGAAAAAGGGGAGACGGTGCAGCGCCTCTCGGCCTATGTGGATTTGAATCCGTTACGCGCGGGACTTTGCCGGGACCCCAAAGACTACCGTTTTTGCGGTTATGCCGAGGCAGTTGCGGGCAACAAGCTTGCCCAGGCGCGGCTGACTCGCGCGATGGGCGCCGGTAATTGGTCCGATGCGCAGGAGCGCTACCGAATGTTTCTATTTACACGGGGCGCGGGGCGAAAAAAGAAGGGAGCGAGCGTTTCCGCCGCCGCCCGCGACCAGGTGCTGTCGGAAGGGGGCAAACTTTCGCTGGCCGAACAGATGCGTTGCCGGTGCCGATATTTCGCCGCCGGCGGAGTGCTTGGCAGCGAGACCTTTGTTTTGGACCGATTATTGCGATTCCGCGAACACACGGGGCGCGGGAAACGAATGGAACCCCGGCCGGCGGGCGGCGCGGGCCTAGGTTTGGCGGTCATGCGCAACGTGCGCAGCGTGCGCAACGCCCCGGATTCGTAGGTACTGATCACAGTTGATCTCGTGCAATTTGCTCGTGCGGCTGGATGGCGCGATTCGAGAGTCGTTGCAAATTGCTGGCGACCGAATGGCAAATGTCACCCCGATTGGAACTCAGGAGCCGCGGAGGTTGTTCAAGGGTCAGTTGCATACTGCTTTGACTGACATAGGGTACGGATCACCCAACAACCATTGAGAGCAATGACTGTGCCGCGGATAGGCGTCTGTCTGTTTCTGGCGGGCGCCGCCCTGTGTGGACGCGCCGCGGAGACGAACTTTTGGCCAATCGCCGTGACCGAATCAGGCACTGAGATGAGTCTGACCGCATTGGGCCCCTTCCTTTTCAGCGAACCATTGCCCCAAGGGGGACGTTTGAGCGGATTTCGGCCTTTTTTTGTCCAGTGGGAGACGGTGCCACATTACGGCGGTGCAACCCAGCAGGGAATTCCTTTGATTCCGATCCCTCATCCCCCTGCGGGCCAGGAGGCGGGAAAGGAGACGCTCGAGGAATATACGCTGCTCTACCCGCTGTTTCATTACCGCGATTACGGTGAGACCTACAGCTGGAGCATTTTTGAAATTGTGAATCATAACGGTTGGAAAGTCGGCGCAACGCCCCTGGCGGCGCGATCCGAGGCGGATACGTTCGACATTTGGCCGTTCTATTTTTCGCGACATTCACCCGATGCTTCCGAGAATTTCCACGCGGTAGTCCCGTTGGGAGGGCACATTCAGGACCTGTTTGGCTATTCGCAGATCTCATTCGTCCTTTTTCCGCTTTACGTCCAGCTCGAGCGCCATGGTTCCATTACGACCGAAGCTCCCTGGCCGATTGTGCGGCTTACCCGGGGCACCGAGCACGGATTCGAGATCTTTCCGCTGTTTGGGCATCGGGAGTCGCCGGGAGAATGGTCGCGCACCTACGCGCTTTGGCCCTTCATTTGGAGCAGTGTTTCCGAGCCCGAGGCGGAGATTCTATCCCACAGTCCCGAAGGCACGACGCCTCCCGCCCAGCGACCCGGCGAAACGCGAAATTTGGCGGTGCTGCCCTTCTATGCGAGCACGACGAGCGCGGCATTGACCGATCGAGATTTCCTCTGGCCATTCTTTGGCTATACGGATCGACGGGCGCCCTATCGCTATCACGAGACCAGATATTTTTGGCCGTTTTTTGTCCAGGGCCGGGGCGATCGGCATTATCACAACCGCTGGGGGCCCTTCTATACGCATTCAGTCGTTCTGGGCGTGGACAAGACCTGGATCATGTTCCCCGCCTTCCGACGCGCCCAGTGGCAGGACGGAGGCATCGAGCAGACGCGAACCCAATTCATGTACTTTGTCTATTGGAAGCACGAGGAGCGAAAAATCGGACATCCCGAGGCTGCCCCGGCCTACAAGACCCACTATTGGCCGCTGCTCAGCATTTGGGACAACGGAGCCGGCAGTCGGCAGTGGCAGGCCCTTAGTCCGTTCGAGGTCTTCTTTCCGAACAATCGCGAGATTCGGGCCAGTTGGTCGCCGATCTTTGCCCTCTACACGCACAGTGAAAAGCCAGGGGGCGAGAAGCGCACTTCGCTGTTGTGGAACGCCGTGACCTGGCAGAGCAACCGGGCTCTCGGAATCAGCGAATTTCACCTGGGACCGCTACTGTCGATCCGGCGCAACGAGCGGGGAAGGCGCAAATGGAGCATGTTCACTCTGGCGTTTCCGCACGCGCAGCCTACGCTAACGCGGACCGCCGCTCGCTGAAATGAAGCAACTCAATTCCATCTTCGCCGGAGTCGGGAGCACCGTGCAGCTTTTGTTGCGCGCCCTTTCCTATCTTACCACGTTCCCCCAGCAGCTGCCCCGTTTTTTTGAGCAGTGCTATCTGATCGGTTATACGACGCTTCCGATTGTTGCCATCCTGATGTTTTCCGTCGGCGCCGTTCTCGCGCTGCAGTCGGGATATGCCATGGCGGAATTTGGCGCCAAGGACTTCATTGGGTCGCTGGTCGGCCTGTCGATGGCCCGCGAGCTTGGACCGATGATGGTGGCAATCCTGGTCGCGGGCCGGGTCGGGTCCTCGATTGCGGCTGAACTCGCGTCAATGAAAGTCTATCAAGAGGTGGACGCGCTCGAAACCATGGACATCGACCCGGCGCGCATCCTGGTCCTTCCGCGTTTGATCGCGATCCTGTTCATGATGCCGGTCCTCACGATGATCGCGAATCTAGTGGGTTGGTTCGGCGGAGCGATCGTTTCGAAGTTGGTCGGCATGATATCCATTTCTTCCGACGAATATTTTGCCGCGCTGAGAGGCTCGGTTAGGATGCGGGACGTGGCCGATGGGCTGGCCAAGGGCGAAGTCTTTGGATTTGTCGTCGTTTTGGTTTGCTGCAACATCGGCCTGAATACCCGGGGCGGCCCGCGGGAGATCGGAGCCTCCGTGACGCGGGCGGTGGTAGTCTCGCTCATCATGATCCTCGTCCTCGACTATTTCGTCACCAAAGTCCTGCTCGCCACGTGATCTGCGCCCCTCCCGATCCTCAACGCGCCGACAAGGCGCCGGCCGTCGACATCCAGATCGATGACCTGTGCAAAAATTTCGGCAGCCTCGTCGTGCTCAAGCATGTCACGTTCAAGGTCGAGCCCGGGGAGATTTTTGTGCTCATGGGCCCCAGCGGCTCCGGCAAAAGCGTACTCCTGCGTCACTTGGTGGGTCTCGAAGAGCCCACCTCGGGCAAGGTGCTGGTCGGTGGGCATGATGCGACCGACGAAACCACGCGGCAAATCGTCCGCATGGGCCTGGTTTTTCAGGCCGGCGCCCTGTTCAATTCGCTCTCCGTCTACGACAATCTGGCCCTCTACCCCCGGGAGCACCGCATCGGCAAGGAGTCGGAGATTCGCGACAAGGTGCGCCACGCCCTGCAGATCCTTTCGTTGGAAAATGCCGCGCAGAAATTGCCGGCCGAGCTTTCGGGCGGCATGCGCAAGCGAGTCGCGATTGCGCGCGCGCTGGTGATGGAGCCGCAGGTTCTGCTTTACGACGAACCGACCAGCGAACTCGATCCCGTGATGTCCGCGACGATCAGCGAAATCATCGCGTCGGTGAAAGCCGAATACAAGGTCACCACCTTGGTCGTGTCGCATGACCGCGATCTGGCCCTGAATATTTCCGACCGCGTGGGCATTCTCTACAACGGGGAGCTGATCAGCATCGGTCCGCCCGCGGAATTGAGGCACCCATCCAATCCGACCGTTTCTGATTTTCTCAATCCACGCATCGATATCGAACACCCGCGTTTCAAAAAGCTGGAGGTACCATGAACTCGACCCAACAAACCATCCGCGTCGGACTTTTTTTCCTGCTCGGCGTCGCCCTGATCTGGGTGACGTTCGAGACCCTGAGCGGAAGCAATCATTTCTTCCGCAAGGAAGGGTACGAGCTGCTCGCCTCGTTCGATGACATCAAGGAGCTCAAGGTGGGCGATGACGTTCGCATGGCGGGTGTGAAGATCGGGGCGGTTGAAAAGACCCGGCTGGCGGGGCGGCGCGCCCAGGCGGTATTGCGCATCAGCCCGGGCATTCAGGTCGCCGACGACGCCGTGGCCGCGATCACCATGGCCGGGCTCTTGGGGACAGACTATGTTTCCGTTGACCTCGGTGGCGCCGGTGTTCCGCCCCTGAAGGATGGCGACGAGATCCGCACGCGCGAGACGCCGGACATCAACTCGATCATGAGCGAACTGGGCGATCTGGGAAAGAACCTCAACGGCGCGTTGGGTTCGCTTTCCGGCACGCTCAATGGAAATGGCCAGCCGGGCGGAGGACTGTTCCAAAAGCTCGACAAGCTCGTCACGGACAATTCCGCCAAGATGAGCGCGACGATGGAGAATCTGCGCGAAATCTCGGATAAGCTGAACCATGGCCAGGGGACGCTCGGCAAGCTCATCAATGATCCCGAACTGCACGATCAACTGCTGGCCTCGATCCAACAGATCAAGGGAGCCGCCGCCGATGCGCAGGTATTCATGGGCGATGCGAAGGGCATTGTGGAGCAGGTCAAATCCGGCCAGGGCGCGCTTGGGACGCTCCTCTATGATCCGACGACGGCGGCGAATCTAAAGGTGACCGTCCAAAACGTGCGCGATGTTTCGGACAAGATCGCCCGAGGCGAAGGCACCCTCGGCAAATTGTTGAACGACGACTCCCTCTTCAATGAAGCCCAGACGACCCTGAAAAAGGCGGACCGCGCAATCGACAGCCTCAATGATTCCGGCCCGATCACGGCGGTGGGTGTCGTGGCTAATTCGCTGTTCTAACCGCAAATCGAGCGGTCGCGACTTTGGCGCCGGCCTGCACCGTGAGGGTGTGCGGGCCGACGGCCAGGTCGGCGGGCAATATGCCGCGCCATAGGTGAAAGCAGAGTGACGGGTCCGGCAGGCGCGGAGTCTTTGAGGGAATAGGCGCGGAGTCCTGCGCCAGGAAGGCGGTTGAATAGGTTGGGTCCCAGGCGATCGAGCGCTTCATTGGCACCCAGTCCCGTTGGTCGATGCGCGCGTTGACGAGGGTGCCCGGTCCGCCATCGAAGACATTGGCATAGTATGAAACGAAACCGGCTCCCGGCGCGACTGCCATCGGCACATGCAGGGTCATTCCGGATTTTGAAGCGGCGGTCCATTCGAGGTCCGGGCGGGTGTGGTATTCAATCGATAAGTCATCGGCGCGAACGTGGAGGATGGCATACCCGGGCGGTGTGCCGTCGCTCATGGTCGAGATTGGTATTTCCGAGCGGTCAGTTGGCCCGCCCCAATAACCCCCGCAAAAAGCGGCGACATTTTCTTCCAAGAGGGGGGCGGCTCCCGTCCAACCGTCGCTTCGCTGGTACACGACCTTGCGCTGAGTATGCGTGTGGCCGGATAAAACCATCACCGTGCGAAAACGCGCGAGGAGCTCAAAAAGAAAATTGCGATCGGCAAGGGGGAAGACGGGCGCGGCGAACGGGTCGGCTTGGAACCACGGAATGTGGCAGAAAACGACGACGGGCGTTGTCGCCCGGGTTTTCTCGAGGAGTTGAGTCAGAAACTCCCTTTGCTCCGGTAGCAGTCCCCCGTGGTAGCGCGGCCCGCCTTCGTGACGCACGTCATTGAGTGCGATGAAAAGCGCCGGCCCACCGTAAAACGCGTAGGTCGATGGTCCGAAGGTCGATTCGAACATTCGGACGGCCTCTTCACCGCCCACGCCGAGGGCGAGGTCATGGTTGCCATTGACAACGAACCAGGGGATCCCGACCTGCTGCAGGGCGCGGTTGATGTCGGGGTAGAGATCGGGGCGGTCGTAAGTGACATCTCCGAGCACCAAGCCAAACGATAGGGACGGCAGGTTGTTACCATAGGGCAACACCAAGGCTCGTTTGAGATAGTCGACCTCCCGAAGATTGGCGGGCTGCGGATCGGTGATGACTAGGACATCGCAACCGTCGGGCCCCGCGGTGGGCCAAAGGTGGAAGTCGAAAGTGCCGCCAGAACCAGTCGATCGATCCTCGATGTCGGCCACGGAAATCGGATTCTGGAAGCGCCCCTTTCGGGCGGGGACCCACGAGTGGGGAGTAATGACAAAAACAAACCGCCCCCTGCGCGGCAATTCGTAGTGGCCCGTGGAATCGGTGGGAGTGACGTCAGCTCCGTTGGAAACCAGGACGCCGGCCAAGCCCCGCCCGTTGGCATCGCTGATCACTTGTCCGTGGAGAAAGGCGACCGCCGCCAGGAGCGCGAGCATGATACCGTGTAGCCGCGGGGCTCGATTCGGGCAATTCCGCATTCGGCGCGGACGGTCCACTTTTTGGGAATTTGCCTAGGCGCTTCAACGCTTTAACCGTAGAAATAGCCTGTCCCCTTAGGCTCAATTGTCCTTATGAAAAAATTGATCTACTTGGTTTGCTTGGGTCTTATCGCCGTTTCGCCGGCCGCGGCGTCGGATTCCCGGCTGGTCGCCGATCTCGACCGCGCGGCGCAATGGCAGATTGACCACCCATCGCATGCCCGGCCTGAATCCTCGGATACCAAAGCGTGGGTGATGGGGGTGTTCTATGCTGGGCTGGCGGCCTACGATAAGACCGGCGCGGACGGGCATCGATTTCTGCCTGAGCTGATCAAGGTGGGAAACCGGAATCAGTGGCAGCTCGGCCCGCGGGAGTATCATGCGGACGATCTCACGATCGGCCAATCTTATGAGGACGTTTACGAGACCGACCATGATCCGCGTCAGATCACACAAATCCAGAAGCGTCTGGACCATATCATCGCCCATCCTTCGGAAGGCCCGATGGATTTTCGCACCGACGGCGTGTCTACCCGCTGGAATTGGTGCGACGCGCTCTTCATGGCGCCCGAAGCGTGGACGCACCTCTCTAATTTGACGGGCAATCCCGCCTACCGGGATTATGCGATCGTCCATTGGTGGAAGACGTCCGATTACCTCTATGACCCGGCGGAACATCTGTATTACCGCGATAGCCGCTACCGCCCGGGCCCGGGCGTCACAAAGAAGGTATTCTGGGGCCGGGGCAATGGCTGGGTCTTCGCCGGCCTTGCCCGAGTGATGGCCGATTTGCCGGTCGAAAAGCGCCCCGACTTTGAAAAGCAATTTCGCGAAATGGCTGAGCATCTACGCGCGATTCAATCGCCCGACGGCGGCTGGCAGCCGGACCTTCTCCATGACCCGATGCATCCGCTCGCCAGCGAAGCCAGTGGCACGGCCCTGTTTTGTTTCGGGTTCGCCTGGGGCGTGAATCACGGGGTTCTCGCTGCCGCAAACTATGGTCCCGTGGCTGAACGGGCATTCGCGTACCTCCGCGGCTGCGAGCAACCGGATGGCCGCGTAACTCACATGCAGCCGATTGGATATAAGCCGACCGAGTACCCGGCGGATGGCACAGCTCCGTTCGGGGTCGGCGGATACCTGCTGGCCGGATCGGAGATGCTCTATTTCAAAAAATAGCCTGTCCCCTTTTGGCGGGGGCTATTGCGCCGGTGGGCCGCCGAAGTGGGCTTTGTGGGCGGCGTAGGCGGCGGTGTCGCTGAGCATGGTGTCGATGGCGGCGGCAAGGGGTTCGAAGCGCACCACGCCGGAAAAGACGGCCTTGTCGCCGATGTCGTCTTCCAAAATGAAGGCGGGGCGCTGGCTGATCCGGTGCGTGTGGAACTCGGCCGTGCTCACCGCCACGCGCTTGGCAACCTCGCTGCTTTGGGCGGCGGCTTTCAGCTTTTTCGGCGATAGGTGGGCAGCTTTTGCTGCGACCGCCACGGCCTGGTCCAAATCTCCCATCTTCTTGCCCTCGCGCAGGGCCGCATGGGTGACCGCCAGTCTGACCGTATCGTCTTCGGCGCCAAGGCCACGGGCCGCTTCGATCACCAAATTGGGCGCTCGATAGTCGCCCTTTCGTGCGGCTTCAAACCAGCCCGGGTTGAGCATGTAGGGCGACTTCATCGTCGTATTTCCGCTCCGGCGGTAGAACCACTCCACCTGAGCGATCGAAACCGGGAAATCGTCCGGATTCATCAAGGCGACCCGCCATTCGAATTTCGCTTGGTGTCCGTACCGAAGCTTGAGCGCCGACCAGGCTGGTTCCGACCAGTGGCACCAGGAGGAAAGTACTTCGAGGTAGTAGGTGATCTTCATGGTTCAATGCCCGAAAAGACTCTTCAGCGCGCTACCCGCGTTCTTTAGCACATCGGAACCCGCCGGCACCACTTTGCCGATCGCGCTCGAACTCGTTTTCACAATATCCGTCAACATCGTCGAGCCGAGCAATTCGGCCAATTCGGTCGAGGTGACGCCTCCCGTTCCTTTGCCGAGGTTGTGATAATCGATGGGAGGCATGCTCAACGTGACTTCCTGCAGGCCCGCAACGCCCAAATGGATTTGGCCGTCCTTAACCAGCAGATGGTCAATTTCAAAACGCATGGTTTCGCCGCTTTTGGTCTTGGCCTGCGCCGCGTCATTCCCTTTCTGCCCCTGAATGTTGTTGAGCAGCTGCCCGATGTTGCTGCTCACGAATTTGGTTTCGTAGTCGAACACGGGCCCGTCGATTTCCAGCTCCCGAATGATGACATGGTTCGAAAACAGCGACGAAGGCACGACCGAAACATGAATCTTTTTGAACGTCACCGCGTCTTTGGCGCTCCAGCCCGGCGGATTGCCCACGACCAATATGTCCAGGTCTCCGACGCCAGACAGGGGTGAGATGTGCGCCGCAGTCAGCGTCACCGAAGTTTTGGTGATCGGCGGTCCGAAGCGATTGACCGCCGAGACGACGAACGAGCCGACGAAGAAAATCACCGCCAAGTACGCCGCGACGGCCAGCGCCGCCAAAACGCCCAGCGCGATATAAAGCTTCTTTTTCATAAGGGGGTTCCCTATGGATTGTGGGTTACGGACGACAGTTCCGGTTTTTAAGTCATGGCCAACGCCTACAACGAAGCGAGTATCAAAACATTGTCGTCGACCGAGCATATCCGGCTGCGTCCGGGCATGTACATCGGCCGATTGGGCAACGGAGCCCATGCCGAAGACGGCATCTACGTGCTGCTGAAGGAGTCCATCGACAATTCGATCGACGAATTCACGATGGGCCACGGCAAGCGGATCGACGTGGAAGTCACGGACCAGGCCGTGCGCGTTCGCGACTACGGCCGGGGCATCCCCCTGGGCAAGGTGCTCGATTGCGTGTCGATCATCAACACCGGCGCCAAGTACGACAGCGCCACCTTTCAAAAGGCGGTCGGACTGAACGGCGTCGGCCAAAAGGCGGTCAATGCGCTCTCGCTCAACTACGCCGCGCAGTCATTCCGCGAAGGCGAAACCAAGCGGGTCGAATTTTCCCAAGGCAAACTCAAGAAGGACGCCCGCGTCGCCAAAGCCGATGAGCGCAACGGCACCTTGATCGAATTCACGCCGGACGCCGCGCTCTTTGGCGCGGATTTTCGTTTCCGCACCGAATTCGTCGAGGACATGCTCTGGACCTACGCCTTCCTCAATCGGGGGCTCACGCTCGCGCTGAACGGCAAGCCGTTCAAATCCGAGAACGGCCTCGAGGATCTCCTCAAGAAGAACCTCAGCGGCGAAATTCTCTATCCGATCATTCATCTTGAGGGGGAGGATATCGAGATCGCACTCACGCACGGCTCTCACTACGGCGAGGAGTACTGGTCATTCGTCAACGGGCAGCACACGACGATGGGTGGCACGCACCAGGCCGCGTTCCGCGAAGCGGTGGTCGAAACCCTGCGTAATTTCTTCAAGAAAGAATTCGATGCCGCGGATATCCGCCAGTCGATTGTCGCCGCGGTCGCCGTTCGCGTCATCGAGCCGGTGTTCGAATCCCAGACCAAGACCAGGCTCGGCTCGAGCGATCTGGGACCGTCGGGGCCCTCCATTCGCGAATTCATCGGCAAGTTCGTGCAGCAGACGCTCGACGTCTACTTGCACAAGCACAAGGAGACTGCCGACGCGCTTCTGCAAAGGATTCAGGAGAGCGAGCGCGAGCGAAAGGAACTGGCCGGCATCCGCAACCTGGCGCGCGAGCGCGGCAAAAAAGCTTCCCTCCACAACCGCAAACTCCGCGATTGCCGCCTCCACCTGGGCGACAAAAGCGAACGGGCAGAGGAGAGCACGCTGTTCATTGTGGAAGGCGACTCGGCCGCCGGTTCGCTCACCGCGTGCCGCGACGTTCAGACCCAGGCCGTCTTCGCTCTGAAGGGAAAGCCGCTCAATACTTTCGGCCTCTCGAAAAAGGTGATTTACGAGAACGAGGAGTTTCACCTGCTCCAGTCCGCATTGAACATCGAAGACGGACTCGAAGGGCTGCGTTACCGCCGCATCGTCATTGCCACGGATGCGGATGTGGACGGCATGCACATTCGCCTGCTCCTGATCTCTTTTTTCCTGCAATTCTTCGAAGGACTCATCACGAACGGGCATCTCCATGTGCTGGAGACGCCGCTCTTCCGGGTGCGCAACAAGAAGGAAACAATCTATTGCTACGACGAACGCGAACGGCAGTCGGCGCTGGGCAAGCTGGGCGCGGCGGCGGAAACGACGCGGTTCAAGGGGCTGGGCGAAATCTCCGCCTCGGAATTCAAGGCGTTCATCGGCGAGGACATTCGGCTCGAGCCGGTGGCGCTCACCAACCTGCACGACCGCGACGGGCTGCTCGCCTTCTTCATGGGCAAGAACACGCCGGAACGGCAGGATTTCATCATCGAGAATCTGAAGGTCGAAAAGGATCTGGTCACGACCACCTGAGCGAGCCGCCATGAGCAAAGAAAATTCCCAGCCGGATGCGCCGCTGGCGCACAGCTATCGCAAGTGGTTTCTCGATTACGCGAGCTACGTCATTCTCGACCGCGCGGTCCCTCACATCAACGACGGCCTCAAGCCCGTTCAGCGCCGAATCCTGCACACGCTCTGGGACATGGACGACGGGCGCTTCCACAAGGTGGCGAACGTGGTGGGCGCCTGCATGCGTTTTCATCCGCACGGCGACGCGTCAATCGGCGCCGCCCTTGCGGGCATGGGCCAGCGGGCCATGTTCGTCGAACCCCAGGGCAACTTTGGAAATGTCCTGACCGGTGACGAGCCGGCGGCGCCTCGTTACATCGAAGCGCGGCTGACTCCCTTTGCGCGGGAGGTGCTGTTCAATCCGCGCACGACTGAATGGCAGGCCAGCTACGATGGTCGAGCCAAGGAGCCGGTCACGCTGCCGGCGAAATTCCCCCTGGTGCTGCTCGACGGCGCCGAGGGCATTGCCGTCGGCCTTTCGACCAAGATTCTTCCGCACAATTTCAACGACCTGTGCCGGGCGGCGGTGAATCATCTTCAAGGGAAGCGCTTCCGCATTTATCCGGACTTTCCGAGCGGAGGCATCGCCGATTTCGCGGAGTACAACGACGGTCAGCGCGGCGGCAAGGTGAAGGTCCGCGCCAAGATCGAGGCGCGCGGCAAATACGTCCTGGCCATCACGGAGCTGCCGTTTGGCGCCACGACCGTTTCGCTGATCGATTCCATCCTAGCGGCGAATGCCAAGGGCAAGATTAAGATTCGCCACGTCGACGACAACACGGCCGATTCGGTGGAGATTTTAATTCATCTGCCTCAGGGGGCCGACGCGGAGCAGGTCATCCAGCAGCTTTATGTCTTCACTGACTGCCAGCTCGCGATTTCGCCGGCGGCCTGCGTGATCGACGAAGACAAGCCGGTCTTTCTCGGCGTCTCGGAGATCCTCAAGCGCAGCGCGGATCGCACGGTCGAGCTCCTGAAGCAGGAGCTGCAGCTCAAGCTGACCGACCTGGAGCAGCAGTGGCACTGGGACAGCCTGGAGCGCATCTTCATTGAAGAGCGCATCTACCGGCGCATCGAGAAATCCACCACGTGGGAAAGCGTCCTGAAGGAGATTCGAGAAGGTCTGAAGCCGTTCCTCAAATCCCTGCGCCGCGAGGTGACGGACGACGACGTTGTCCGCCTGACCGAAATCCGCATCAAGCGCATCTCGGCCTACAACCGGTTTCAAGCTGATGAGCAGATGAAGAAAACGGAAGAGGGCATCAAGGAGGTGAAGCATGACCTCAAACACTTGATTCCATATGCCATCCGCTGGTTCGAGAATCTGGCTGAGAAGTACGGCGGCGGCCGGAAGCGCCGCACGCAGTACGATGAAATTGAGCAGATCAGCGCGGCGGCCGTCGTTTCGTCCAATCAACGCCTTTACGTCAACCGCAGCGAAGGCTTCATCGGGCTCAATTGGCGGCAGCACGATTTTGTGCAGGAATGCAGCGTTCTGGACGATGTGGTGTGCTTCATGGCCGACGGCACAATGAAAGTGACCCGCGTCGCCGACAAGGTGTTCATGGGCCGTGATATCATCTATTGCGGCGTCCTGCCGAAAGAAGGAGAGGCCAGCGTCTTTGCGATGGTTTACCAGGACGGCGAGTCCGGTAAGGCGTTTGCCAAAAAATTTCAGATCGGCGGCGTCACGCGCGACAAGCTTTACCCGCTGGCCAAAGCCGAGGGCTCGCAGGTCGTCTACTTCGAGCGTTTCGCCAATGAGAAAGCGCTGCCCGCCACGCTGCACATCGCGCTCGATGGCCGCAGCCGTGCCCGCGTGCGCGAATTCGATTTCGACTTCAACCCGGTCCCCGTTAGCCATCGCAATGCCCGCGGTCTGACGGTCTCGAAATGGCCGGTCAAAGAGGTGAAGCCGGCGGCCGAATAGCGCGGCGGGCCGCACCCCGAGCGGCATGGCAGGTTCGGGGAAAGGAATATAACAAGGCGGCGGCCAAACCGTCCGCTGAAAATAGCCTGTCCCTATTCCACTTCCAGCTTCAGCCAGCAGAGGGCGCCGATCACGAAAAAGCCGGCCATGATTTCGATGGAGAGCGTCCAGGAGTGGAACCACTTTAGGGCGTAGCCGACCAGCAGGGGGCAGATGGCGCTTCCGATCTGGCCGGCGGTGTTCATCGCAGCGCTGACGGTGGCGGCTTGAGGGCCGCCGATCTTGGTGCTGGCGCCCCAGGCGGCGGGCAGGGTGAACATGCTGGCGCCCGTGCCGACGCTGATGAGGAGGCCGGCGACGATCCCATTCGAAGTCAAAGGGGCGGCGATCAACGTGACGGCCGACACGGCGAATGCGCCTGCGCCGACCACCCGATAGCCGTCGCGGAGGCCGCGGCGCGTCACCGCCTGGTCGGTCGCCCAGCCGCCAAGAACGTCCGCAAACGCACAGAGCACCAAGGGAAGGGCGGCGAAGAACGTCGCCAATTGCGGACGAAGCCCCAGCTGTTCCTTGAGATAGGTGGGCAGCCAGGTGATGCAGAAGTAGAAGAACGTGCTAAGAGGAAAATACATTCCGCAGAGGATCCAGACCTTGGAGCGCGTGAACATGCGGAGCAGGGTCAGCCATTCCACTTTGGGCAGGCCGGCGATCGGCTCGCCGATGAGCGCGCACTCTGCCGCGTCCACGCTGGGATGCTCGGACGGGAGGTTGCGGAACCAAATCGCCCACACGATGGCCCAAGCCAGGCCGACGATGCCGAAGGCGAAAAACACCTCACGCCAGGAAACCATTCGCAGCAGGTCAGCCACCAAATAGGCCGTGACGCCCGCGGCGAAATGTGAGCCGGCAAAGAATGTTCCTTGGGCGCGTGCGCGCTCCGATTTGGGCAGCCATTGCGCGAAGGTTCGAGCGACGCTGGGCCACGCCCCCGCCTCCGCCGCCCCGAAGATGAACCGAACGACCATCAGATTCCAAAAACCCACCGCTTGGCCGGTGAGGATCGTGCAGAGCGACCAGCCGACCACGATCAGCGTGAGCACGGTCCGCGTGCCGAAACGATCCGCCATCACGCCGCCGGGAATGCCAAAGAGAGCGTACGACCAGGAAAAGATGCTGAATACCCAGCTGATCTGGACATCGGAAAGCCCGAGATCGTGAGCAATGTTCGGCTTCAGGGTGCCCATGCACGCGCGATCGACATAAGTGATCATGCCGAGCACCACCAACAAGGCGGCGACCTTGAAACGCGCGGGCGGGCCTGAGCGCGCAGCCATTGAGCTCAGGCCACCGTGTTGACGAGCTCGCCGATCCCGGCGATGGAAATCCGAATTTCGTCGCCCGAGGCGAGCGTGAAGTGGTCCGGGGGCACGACGCCCGTGCCGGTCATCAGGAAACATCCGACCGGGAACTGATTTGATCGGTAAAGAAATTCCACCAACTCGGGAAAGGTGCGCTTGATCGCGCGAATCGCCGTCTCGCCGGAAAACACCGCGGCGCCACCGCGGCGAATCTCGATCTGAATGCCGGTGTCGAGCGAAAGCGGCTGATCTGAAACCAGGATCGCCGGCCCGAGGGCGCAGGAACGGTAATAGACTTTGGCCTGCGGCAGATAGAGCGGATTCTCCCCCTCGATATCGCGCGAGCTCATGTCATTTCCGATCGTGTAGCCAAAAATCTTGCCGCGCGCCGACACGGCGAGCGTCAACTCCGGCTCCGGCACGTTCCATTTCGAGTCGGGTCGGATGTGCACCGGCTCGCCCGGCCCGGCGACGCGGTGAGGGGTCGACTTGAAGAACAGTTCGGGACGCTCGGCGTGATAGACCTTGTCGTAAAAGCTGTCCCCGCCTTGCTGCTTCGATTCCTCCATGCGCGCCGTGCGGCTGCGATAGTAGGTCACGCCGGCCGCCCAGACCTCCTGACTGCCAATCGGGGCCAGGACCGCCTTGGGAAGCGTCGCGGGCTTTCCCTGCGAAATGACGGAGCGAACGAGCGCGACGGGATCCTCCGCCGTGAACAGATCGTCCCACGCGAAAGTGGCCTGGAACGCGCGTTCGCCGTCTTGAACGATGGTCGAATCGGAAGTGCGGAAAACTAGGGGCATGAGGCGAGGGGTTCCCGGGTGAGGGCTCCGTTGATTCGGCGCCAAATCTGAAGTGGATTGTCGTCGCGCAGCGCCGCTGGAAGCAATGCCGCGGGAAAGTTCTGATAGCAGACCGGCCGGGCCCAACGGAGGATCGCCGCCGTTCCGACCGACGTGAAACGCGGATCGCTCGTCGCCGGCGAAGGTCCGCCGTGGTGCATCGCATGGCTCACTTCGACGCCGGTCGGGAATCCGTTCACGAGCAATCGGCCGGCCTTTCGTTCGAGCGCGTCGAGGAGCGGCCCGGCCGATTCCCAGTCGGAATCATTTCCGTGCAGAGTCGCCGTCAGCTGCCCCTCGATCGCATGGGCGCAGGCCAGCAATTCGTTCATCGAGGACGCTTCCACGAAAAGGGTGAAGGGGCCGAAGGCTTCGGTCGCCATTTCGGGCGTTCGCAGAAAATCCGCCGCGGTCGTCGCCGCAACGGTCACGGCCGCCTCGTTCTTTGCCGCGGATCCGGGTTCACGCGCCGCTGCCACCCGGATACCCGGAAGGGATCGAAGGCGCTCCTGTACCTGGAGAAAACGTTCGCGAATTCCGGGTGTGAGCATCGTGCCCGGCGCGCAGGCGGGAACGCCGGCGGCCACGGCGTCCATCAGTCCCTTCGTGGCATTGTCGCGCAAAACAAAGATCAGCCCAGGCTTCGTGCAAAATTGCCCCACGCCCAGCGTCACCGATCCAAGCAGTCCCTGCGCGATCACGGACCCGCGTTCGCGCACCGCGCCGGGCAGAAGAAACACCGGATTCACGCTGCTCATTTCGGCAAAAACCGGAATCGGATTCGGCCGGAGCGCGGCCAAATCGCACAGCGCGCGTCCCGCGGTGTGCGAACCGGTGAAGCCGACGGCCGCGAGCAGCGGATGCTTGACCAGCGGCACTCCCACTTCGGCACCGGGCCCCTGCAGCAGCGAAAAAAGGCCGATCGGAAGATCGCACGCCGCGAGGGCGCGGACGATGGCGCTCCCGACCAGCTCCGACGTGCAGGGATGCGCCTCGTGCGCCTTCGCGATGACCGGGCATCCGGCGGCGAACGCCGAGGCCGTGTCGCCGCCCGCGACGGAAAACGCCAGGGGGAAATTGCTCGCTCCGAACACGGCCACGGGACCCAGCGGCGCGAGCATGCGCCGAAGATCCGGCCGAGGCAGGGGTTTCCGATCGGGCAGAGCCGGGTCGATGCGGGCATCGATCCACGAGCCCTCGCGCACAACGGACGCGAACAGCCGAAGCTGGCTGCAGGTCCGGTCGCGCTCGCCGCTCAGCCGCGCCAGCGGCAGGCCGGACTCGGCGTTCGCTCGCTCCAACA
Source organism: Opitutaceae bacterium (assembly GCA_036502225.1). Classification (GTDB taxonomy): domain Bacteria; phylum Verrucomicrobiota; class Verrucomicrobiia; order Opitutales; family Opitutaceae; genus Palsa-1447. Next base: position 80,261 of record DASXYY010000065.1, on the reverse strand, counting down.
GCGTCGGCCCCACCAGCTCGATTTCCGCGGCGATGGTTTCGAGCAGTTGCGCGCGCTTCTCCGGACTGGCCGCTTGCAGCACCGGCGCGGCATCGGCCGCCGCCTTGACCGCCTGATCGACTTCTTCGGCCGTCGCCACGACGAACGCGGGCGCCAGCGCTTCCTTGGTCGCAGGATTGACCGCGGCAAATGACTTCTTCCCGGCGGCAGTCGGCCGCCCGGCAATTAGGCTTTGGCCGGTGAGCTGCATAGCATTTCGCAGATGGTATTCACGTCGTACACGCATCCGCCCCAGCTGCCGCCGCTGACGCTCTGCAACGCCGCCCACAGTCGCGTATCGTCGGGCAAAGACGGATGGGGACGAAGCTGAGCCGACGGTCCGCGGGCCGCAAGCTCGGCGGCTGATCCAATGAAATCGACGGCACCTTCGAGGTTTCGCGTGTCGATGCGCACGCGGAGGAGATCGCCGTCCCGTAGCTTGCCCAGCGGACCGCCGGCCGCGGCCTCGGGGCTGATGTGGCCGATGCATGGTCCGGTCGATACGCCCGAAAAGCGGCCGTCGGTGAGCAGGACCGTGCCCTTCAGGGAGGCGACATACTTGAGCGCGGACGTGATTTGATACGTTTCGGGCATGCCGCAACTGGGCCCGACTCCGAAGAGCACCAGGATCTCCCCGGGAGCCACGCCGTTCTCGCCGGTCGCCTTGAGCGCGGCGATCGCGTCCGCTTCGCTGCCGAAAACGCGCGCGGGTCCCTCGTGCAAGAAGACTCCGTCCGGTCCGAGCAACGCCGCGTCGATCGCGGTGCTCTTCACCAAGGCGCCCTCCGGCGCCAAATTGCCGCGGAGAAAAGACACCGTGCTGGCGAGGCCTGCCGCCTTGGCGGCCGCGGGTGAATAAATGACCTGGCTTGCGTCGATGCCGTCCAATTCCCGCAGCCTGGCTTTGAAGCGTTCGCGCCGCTCCGATTTTTCCCACCAGGCGAGGTTTTCGCCGATCGACTGGCCCGTGACGGTTTTGGCTTCGAGGCGCAGCACTCCCCGATCCCGAAGCTGCAGCATCACCTCCGGCACGCCCCCGGCGAGAAAGACCTGCACCGTTGCGTAGTGCTTCGGGCCGTTCGGCAGCGCATCGACGATGCGCGGCACCTGGCGATTGATCCGCTCCCAATCCGCCGCCGTGGGCCGCGGCAGCCCGGCGGCGTGAACAATCGCGGGAATATGCAGAATGAGATTGGTCGATCCGCCGAATGCCGCGTGCGTGACCATCGCATTGTGCAGCGAGTCGGCCGACAGGATGTCGCGCGTCTTCCAACCCAGCCGTTCGAGCGCCATCAAGGCGGCCGCCGATCGGCGCGCCATGTCCCGCCAGACTTCCGCTCCGGACGGGCTCAGCGCGGAATGAGGCAGGGCCATGCCCAGCGCCTCTGCAACGACCTGAGACGTCGCCGCCGTGCCGAGAAATTGGCAGCCGCCGCCGGGCGAGCCGCACGCACGGCAGCCCATCTCGGCCGCATGCTCGAGCGAAATTTCTCCCTGAGCAAAACGGGCGCCGAGCGTTTGGACGACGGCGGTGTCCTCGGCCTCCTCCGCGAGCAGCATGACCCCGCCCGGCACGAGCACGGTCGGAAGGTGGGGCGTGCCGGCGAGCGCCATCATCATTGCGGGCAAGCCCTTGTCGCACGTGGCCACTCCCAAGACACCCGCTGCGCTCGGAAGCGATCGAATCAGGCGGCGCAGCACGATCGCCGCGTCGTTCCGATAGGGCAGGCTGTCGAGCATCCCGGGAGTGCCATTGGAGCGACCGTCGCAAGGATCGCTGACATAGCCGGCGAACGGAATGGCCCCGGCCCCCGTGATCATCCGGGCCGCTTCCTCCATCAGCAGGCCCACCTCCCAGTGCCCCGTGTGATAGCCGAGCGCGATGGGCGTACCGTCCGGCGCCCGAATGCCGCCTTGGGTGCTCAGGATCAGGAACTCCTTCCCCAGCAATTTTCGCGGATCCCAGCCCATGCCCGCATCCTGGGTCAGCCCGAATACCCGGCCGCTGGGCGCATTGCGAAGCCACTCGGCCGTCACCGGCAATTGCCCCGACGGCCCGGGCGCGGTGGTCCGCAGCCGATAAATGTCCGGGTTCGATGTTTCGAGAAAGGGCGGCACGGCTGGCTTCCGCCTCAACCTAACGAGAGTCCGCCTCGGCGATCTTGCGGTCCAGCCACTTCAAATAGCGCTCGCTGTCGAGCGGCAGATCGATCGTGTCGCCGGTCCAGGAAGAAAGCAGCATCGCGTTGGCCAGCTCCAGCGAGTGGATGCCCTCGGCCAGCGGCGCGATCAGCGTCTCTCCGTCGAAGACCGCGTCCGCAAAATTGGTGAGCACGGAGGCCTCGCTGCCGCCTTCCGACGGCACCATGACACGGGCTTCTTCCTTCGGCGGCATCGTGGCTGGCTCGGAACAGGTGCGGGAAAAATCGGTGACGTTGACCGTGTTCTGAATAAACGTCACGTGGCCGGATTCGACGACAATGCGCCCGCGCTGGGCGGCAATTTCCAGCCGGTTGGTCCCGGGAGCCTCGCCGGTCGACGTGATGAAGACGCCCGTCGCTCCGGTTTCAAACTCCAGGAAAGCAGTTGCATCATCTTCAACCTCAATGGGATGGTAACGCCCGAATCCGCAAAATGTCCGCACCGAGCGCACTGGGCCGAACAGCCAGTGCATCAAGTCGAGATAGCCGATGGCTGGATTCAGCAGTGCGCCGCCGCCTTCGCCTGCCCAAGTGGCCCTCCAGCTGCTGATGGTGTAGTAGCAGTCATTGCGGAAGGAGTCGGTGACTGTCCAACACACCCGCTGCACGTGACCCACTTCGCCGCTGTCGAGCAGCTCCTTTACTTTGAGGAAACACGGATCAGCTCGCTGATTGAACATGGCTCCCGCCACCTGCCCGGGTTTAAGGCGCGTCTGAAGCAAACGCTCGACCTCGCCTTTGTGCACCGCGAGCGGCCGCTCGACCATGACGTGCAGCCCGGCCTCGAGCGCCGTGCGAGTCAGAGGCATCCGCTGATAGGTGGGCAGCGCCAGCAGCACCGCGTCGATCTCGGCCTCCGCGATCATGTCCTCCAGGGTAGCATGAGTCGGCAGCGTCGTAAAACGCTTGCGCCGAATCGGGTCGATATCGGCGACCGCGGTCAATTGCATCCGCGGCACCTGGCCCGTCATAAGGGTCTCGGCGTGCAGTCTTCCCAGCCAACCCAAACCCACCAACCCGAGACGAAGGCTGTGACTCATGGAAAGCACCTTGTCGGATGAACATGCGGTTCCCCTACGGCAAACCTTTTCCAAATCGTTTTACATTTGCCCGAATCGGAGGCGGTCTCTCAAAGTTTTAACTGAGGATGTATTTAAAGGCGCTCACGCTGCACGGCTTCAAATCGTTTGCCGATGCCACAACACTACGATTCGAACCGGGAGTGACGGCTGTCGTCGGACCCAACGGCTGCGGCAAGTCCAACATTGCCGACTCCATCCGGTGGGTCCTAGGAGAACAGAGCGCCAAGGCCCTGCGCGGCGGCAAGATGCAGGACGTCATCTTCGAAGGCGCCGATACGCGCAAGCCGGCGCAGCTCTGCGAAGTTTCCTTGTTGCTGACAGACTGCGAGAAGCAGCTGGGCAGCGAATTCCATGAGATTGAGATCATGCGGCGGGTCCACCGGGACGGGCAGAGCGAATATTTCTTCAATGGGCAGCCGTGCCGGCTCAAGGACATCCAGAAGCTGTTCATGGATACCGGAGTCGGGCGGACCAGCTACTCGATCATGGCCCAGGGCCAGATTGACCAGATCCTCTCGTCCAAGCCGGAGGAGCGGCGCGCCGTGTTTGAAGAGGCGGCCGGCATCACGAAATACAAGAGCCAGCGCCGTGAAGCCCTCGGCAAACTCGCCCTGACGGACCAGAATCTGGCGCGCGTTTCCGACATCATCGGGGAAGTGGGCCGTCAGATTGGCAGTTTGCGGCGCCAGGCCGCCAAGGCGATGCGGTACAAGCGGCTGAGTCATCGGCTGCGCCACCTCAGCCTGGCGAGCAGTGCCAAGACGTATGCCGAGCTCGTGGCGGCCCGCGACGGCCTCGAGCAGCGGGTGACGGCGCTACGCGCGGAAGCGAACGAACGGCGCACCCAGTTGGAGCAGCAGTCGGCGGCCTTGGATGCAAAAAAATCGGATCGCAGCCGACTGAATCAGCGCGTGCAGGATGCGCAGCAGGCGGTCTATGACGTGCGTTCACAACGCGAACAGGCGGAAAACGGCGCGCAGCTCGCCGACATCAAGCGCACCGGCCTCGAGGACCGTTTGGGTTCTTCGCGCGACAATCTCACGGAATTGGAAATGCAGCTGCGCGAAGTCAGTGCACAGGCCGACACGGGCGCGCAGGACAAGCAGATGCAGCTGGGGCTGCTCGGCTCGTCGGACGCGGTCTTTCAGCAGCGCAACCGCGAGCTGGCGATCGTCGAAGGCAAGCTGACCAAGGTCGAACAGGAGCTGCAGCAGGCGAAGTTTCAGCTGCTGCAATTCGAGAGCACGGTCGCGCGGCTGCGCACCGACAGTTCCGGCTACGAAGTCGAACAGAAGACGTCGCTGCACCGGCACGGGGCGCTCGCGAAGGAGATCGTTGAAGTGCAGGAACAGGAGACGGCCGCCGGCCAGCGCGCGGCGGAGTTCGACGCGAAGCTGACGACGGTCAACGAAGACAAGGCGCGCAAGGTGGAAGGTGCGGCGGCGGCGCAACGGGCCGTGGGCGACGCGACCAAGGAATTCCGCGACGGACAACGGCAGCTGCAGGATATCGATCGGCAGATCGCCCAGCGCAGCGCGCGCCTCAAGCTCCTGCAGCAGCTGCAGGAACGGTGGGAAGGTTTTGGCGAAGGCGCCAAGGCCGTGCTGCAGGGCCGCACGGACGGCGCCCTCGAGGGAGCGGCCCGGCCGGTGCCGCTGATGCAGGGATTGCAGGTCAAGGCCGAGTTTGGCCGCGCGATCGAAGGATTGCTGGGATCGGCGGTGGAGGCGGTGTCGGTGTCGGATCTGGGCACCGCGCAGCGCGTGCTGGCGAACCTCGAGCGCGACCAAATTGGCTCGGTCATTGTGAAGGTAAGTGGAAGCGGCGGCTCACCGCTTCCGGGAATCGAGCGAAGCGGCGAGCCGCCACTTGCACTGTTGCCGGCTGCCGGCGCCTTGGATCATGCCGACGAAGGGCATCCCGCGCTTTCCCTGCTGCAGGATTGCTACGTGGCGGACGATCTCGGCGCCTTTCTTGAAGCTTGGCGCCAGCATCCGGAGTTTTCCTTCCTCGCCGTCGCCACCCGCAAGGGCGAAGTGGTGGATCGCCGCGGACTGGTGACCGGCGGCCACTTCAACGCCCGCAAACAGGCCCAGAGCCTGGTGCAGCGCGAAATCGACTTGCGCGAAACCGGCAAGGCGCTCCTCGAGGAGCAAAAGCAGCACGAGGCTCAGAAGACGCGGGTGGACGCGATCACGGCGGCCCTCAGTCAGGCGGAAGCGACGCTCGAACAGGCGCGACAGGATGTGCTGTCAGCGACGCAAGCCGCCGCGGCGGCGCAATCGGAGCAGCGGACGGCTCAACGGGCCCAAGCCGATGTCACGGCGCGGCTGAACCGCATGCGCGAAGAGCTCGTGGGCCTCGAGCGCGCCCGCGACGAGGCGCACGTGCGGTGGGAAAAGGCCCAGGGCGCCCTCACCGAGGCGGAAGCGCGGGCGGCCGCCCAGCGCGAACGTATCCAAGGCTTGGAGACCACGATCACGGCCGATCGCACCGATCGCGACGTCAAGCGCGAGTCGCTGGCGCAGGCTCGGCTCGAACTGGCCGAGCGTCGCCAAAAGGTCGAGGTGCTCGATCGCGGCTTGGGTGAAATGGAACGCCGCCGGCATCAATTGGCCGAGCTGCTGGTCCAGCGCCAGCACGAAATCGAGGCCTGGTCCGAATCGGTGGCCGAATTGGCCGCCGAAGCCGGCACGCAACGCGAACGCGGGACACAATTGGCCCAAACCTTGAGCGTCGCGCAGCAGCAGGTCGATTCGATCCGCGGTGAGTTGGTGGCCCTCGAAAAGGAGATCACCGGCCTGGAATCCGCCCAGAACGAATTGCGCGATCGGGCCGAAACTTCCCACGACGACTTGAGCGCGCAGGAGATCAGGCTGGCGGAGAATCGCCAGCGCTGCCAATTCCTGACCGAGGATGCCACGCGCGAATTCCAGACGGAAATCGGAAGCGTCGATTGGAAGCTCAGCCTATGGAGGGCGGAGGATGAGCCCGAGGGAATGCAGGTGCTCGACCTGGAGGAAGAGGATGAGGCGGGCGAGGCCGTGCCCAAGCGGCGCGGCCGGAAACGGGAGCGCGGCGAACCGACGGAGCAGGATCTGGCCGACCTCGACCACACCGCTTGGGAAGCGGTGCGCGCCGAAGTGGACGCGTTGCGCCAGCGCCTGGGCAGCATGGGGGCCGTCAACCTGGTCGCGATCGAGGAATACGCCGAACTCAAGCAGCGCCATGATTTTCTCAAGGCGCAAAGCGACGATCTGACCAAGGCGAAGGCGGAACTCATCGCGGCGATCGACGAAATCAATCAGACATCGCAGCAGCAGTTTTCGGTCACGTTCGAACAGATCAAAAAGAACTTCGCCTATACCTTCCAGACGCTGTTTGGCGGTGGCCGCGCCGAGTTGGAACTGATCCAGACGGAGGACATTCTCGAGAGCGGCATCGAAATCGTTGCGCAGCCGCCGGGCACCAAGCTCAAGGGCATCACGCTGCTGTCGGGCGGACAGAAGACGCTGACGGCGGTGGCGCTGCTCTTTGCGCTGTATATGGTGAAACCTTCGCCGTTCTGCCTGCTCGACGAGCTGGACGCGCCGCTCGACGAATCGAACATCGGCCGGTTCACGGACCTATTGAAGAAGTTCGTGGATGAGTCGCAGTTCATCATCATCACGCACAACAAGCGGACGGTGTCCGCCGCCGCGGCCATCTACGGCGTGACGATGGAGGAGCGCGGCGTTTCCAAAACGGTGTCGATGCGGTTCAACGCCGAGCGCGGCGAGGCCGAAGCGCACCCGCGAAACATTGCCGAGTCGGTGCGCGGCGCGCAGGCGCCCTTGCCCGTCACAGTCTAACCATTCCTCCGGATGAAGTACCTCCTGGTCGACGGATTCAATCTGGCGTACCGGTGCTTTTTCGCGATCCCGTCGCTGACGCGACCGGATGGCTTCCCGACGAACGCGCTGCACGGCTGGGTGCGCTCGCTGTGGATGCTGTGCGACCAGGAGAGGCCGGACGCGACCACGGTGTTCTTCGATTTGGGCGGTTCCGACCGCCACTTGGCGCTGCACGCGGATTACAAGGCGCAGCGGGAGGAAATGCCGGGCGACCTCGAAAAGCAGATCCCGCATCTGAAGACGCTCACGGCGTTGCTAGGATTCAAGGTCGTCGAGAAGCGTGGCGTGGAAAGCGATGACCTGCTCGCGTCCGAGGCCGTCAGCCTTGCGCGCGATGGGCACGAGGCGCTGATCGTCAGCTCGGACAAGGATTTCTTCCAGCTGGTGAACGAACGCATCGCCATCATGCTGCCGCCGCCGTCGGCCAATCCCAAGGCCGGCTGGCGGAAGCTGGATGCCGCCGGCGTAAAGGAAAAGTTCGGGGTGCCCCCGTCGCAGATTGCGGAGTACCTGGCTCTGGTGGGCGACACGTCAGACAACATTCCGGGCGTGGCCGGGGTCGGTCCGAAGACGGCTGCCAAATGGCTGGCCGAGCACGGCACGCTGGAATCGATTATCGCCAAGGCGGGCGAACTGGCTCCCGAGCGCTTCCGGGCCGCGGTGGCCGAAAGCGCTGATCGCCTGCGCACCAATCTCAAACTGACGACCTTGACCCTCGATCTGCCGGTGATCCCGATGGAAAAACTCCTCCCTGATCGATCCGGCCTTCAACGCTTCCTCGAAGAGATGGGGATGAAGGGCGCCGGCAAGGACGCCGAAAAGCGCTACGGCGAGCCGGAGCTGTTCTAGACAGCCGCTTCCTGGAAAGAACCGACGAACGCCCGTAGGGTGTTTCTTAGGGCCAGGCTATTTAACCTTCGCGCGCGTGCTATTTTCGCTTCCCTCGAAAACGCCACGCCGCTCGGGGTGTGCGTTTCGACGGCGTGAATCGCAGGACGTCAGACTTCGGGACGTCAGCGGGTGGCGCAGAAGGGACGAATGCCTACCTAATGGGACAGGCTAGATTGGCGAGGCGCATGCTATTTTTGTCGTACCCCAAAAATGCCATGCCGCTCGGGGTCTTTCTTTCAGGTTGTAGAGGCGGTGGGTCGACGTATCTACTTGGGGAAATGTCTGTTTCCGTACCTCCGCTCCTGATGCTGGGCTTGCCGAAGGGCAGTTTGGAAGAGTCGACCAAGGCGCTGTTTGCCAAGGCGGGTTGGAAGATCTCGGTCAGTTCGCGGTCCTATAAGCCCTCGATCGACGATCCCGAGCTGGATGGGCGCTTCATTCGCGCCCAGGAAGTCAGCCGGTACGTGGAGCATGGATTTTTCGACTGCGGCCTGACCGGACAGGATTGGATTCAGGAGAACGGCTCCGATGTCGTGGATGTCTGCGACCTTATCTACAGCAAGGTGTCGACTGTGAAGTCGCGCTGGGTGCTATGCGTGCCGGAGGACTCAATGATCCGGCGTCCGGAGGATCTGCGCGGCAAACGGGTGGCAACGGAGCTGGTTGAAACCGTGAAGCGCTATTTTGCGGCGAAGCAGATCGAGGTGACGGTCGAGTTCTCCTGGGGCGCGACGGAGGTGAAGGTGCCCGACTTGGTGGATGCCATCGTCGACATCACCGAAACCGGCAGTTCGCTCCGCGCGAACAAGCTTCGCATCGTCGACACGCTGCTCGAGACGAACACCAAGCTGATCGCCAACAAGGTGAGCTGGGCCAACCCGGCCAAGCGCCGCAAGATTGAAACCATTGCGTTACTGCTGCGCGGCGCGCTGGAGGCCGAGAGCAAAGTCGGGCTAAAACTCAACGCGCCCAAGAAGTCACTCGAGGCGATCATCAAAGCCGTGCCGTCCCTGCGCAATCCGACCATTTCCCCGCTGAGCAACCCGGACTGGGTGGCGTTGGAGACGATCATCGACGAGAGTGTCGTGCGTGAAATCCTCCCGCAGTTGAAGCAATTGGGAGGAGAGGGCATCGTCGAATATCCCTTGAACAAGGTGGTTTACTGATGGCTGCGAAAAAGTTGATGAAAGTGGAAGCGGCGTCCCGCCGCTTCAGAGGTGGAAAAAAGCGGCGGGCCGCCGCTTCCACTGGCCGCGCCAAGCTGTCGCAGGCGGCACTGGACGCGCTTCCCGATGCCCGGCACGCCAAGCCCGTGATGCTCGGTCTCTTGCAGCACGCCTGCAGCGACAACCCGGCGAACAATCTCAAGAAGACCTTGGCCCTGGTCGAACAGGCCGCGAAGCGGGGCGCGAAGATCATCTGCACGCAGGAGCTTTTCCGTTCGCAGTACTTCTGCCAGGCGGAGGACCATAAGTATTTCCAATTGGCGGAGCCGATTCCGGGCCCCAGCACGCGCGAGTTTCAGGCGCTCGCGAAGAAGCACGGCGTCGTCATCGTTGCCTCGCTGTTCGAGCGGCGCGCGAGCGGACTCTACCACAACACGGCCGCGATCATCGATGCCGATGGATCGCTCCTGGGCATCTATCGCAAGATGCACATCCCGGACGATCCGCTCTTCTACGAGAAATTTTATTTTACGCCGGGCGACACGGGTTTTCGCGCGTGGCAGACGAAGTACGGCAAGATCGGCGTGCTGATTTGTTGGGACCAGTGGTATCCCGAAGGTGCCCGCCTCACGGCGCTTCAAGGGGCCGAAATCCTCTTTTTCCCGACTGCGATCGGCTGGCATCCCAGCGAAAAGGCCGAATACGGAGTCAACCAGCACGGCGCATGGGAGACGATTCAGCGGGCCCATGGCGTCGCGAATGGCTGCTTTGTCGCCGCGGTCAATCGGGTCGGCACCGAAACGCCCGTGGGCGGCGACGGAATCGAATTCTGGGGCCAAAGCTTCGTGGCCGGAACGAGCGGTCAGATCATCGCCAAGGCGAGCGTGAACCGGGAGGAGATTCTGCTCGTTCCCGTCGACCTGTCCAAGGTCGACGTCACCCGCACGCATTGGCCGTTCCTGCGGGATCGGCGCATCGATGCCTACGGGGATTTGGTGAAGCGGTTCGTCGACTAGGATGCCGTCCACGCTGCCACGGGAACTCGGCTTCCGCATGCCGGCGGAATGGGAGCCGCAGGAAGCCGTCTGGCTTTCGTGGCCGCACAAGCACGCCTCCTGGCCGGGAGCATTTCGGCCGATTCCGGGCAAGTTTGCCGAAATCGCGGCCCAGATCGCACGCTTCGAAAAGGTCCGGTTCAATATCGCTCCCGAATACCAGAAGCGCGCGCACCGCCTGATCGAAAAGGCCGGCGCTGCGATGGAGCGGGTCGAGTTTTATCCACACCCGACGGACGACGCCTGGTGCCGGGATCACGGTCCGATCTTCGTCAAGAATGATCAGACCGGCGAGGTCGCGCTCACCGACTGGAAGTACAACGCCTGGGGCGACAAGTATCCGCCGTATGAGCGCGACAACGAAATCCCCCCGGCGATCGGCCGCGCGCTCACGCTGCGCCGCTTCGAAAAGCCGATGGTGCTCGAAGGCGGATCGATCGACGTCAACGGCCGCGGACTGCTCCTCACGACCGAAGCCTGCCTGCTGAACCGGAATCGCAATCCCGAGCTGTCCCGAGGGCAGATCGAGCAGGAGCTGCGGGACTACCTGGGGGTGCAGACCGTCCTCTGGCTCGGCGACGGTATCGTGGGCGATGATACGGACGGCCACATCGACGACCTGAGCCGGTTCTTTCGCGAAGACGGAATCGTCACCGTGGTCGAACCCAACCGCCGCGATCCGAATCATCGGATTCTCGCCGAGAATCTCGAACGATTGAAAAGTCTGCGCACCCCGCAGGGAAAGAAATTTCGCCTGGCGGAGCTGCCGATGCCGGCCCCGCGCTCGTTCAGAGGCCAGCGGCTGCCTGCCAGCTACGCCAACTTCCTTGTCATCAACGGCGCGGTCTTGATGCCGGCTTTCCGCCAGCCGAAGCGCGACGCCGCGGCCGCCGAAATCCTGGCGGACTGCTTTCCGAAACGGGAAATAGTGCCAATCGATTGCTTGGAACTCGTTTGGGGACTCGGCACACTCCATTGCATCTCGCAGCAGCAGCCCGCTTCGTAATGCGAAGCGGCCCGCCAAAGCGCATTGCGCGACGGAGGGCCTCCTGTGGACAGCTTGTAGTCCCGCAAATCAACCAGTTGGCTAAAACCCACGTAAAAATGAATTCGATTTTGGGCCGGACCGTCGGAGCGTTGGCGATCGCCGTTTTCGCGTTCGCTCTGACGAGCTGCGACTCGCTGGATTCATCCGTCACCCGGGTCAAGGAACAGGTGACTGGTAATTACCCGACTCGCACGCAGAATTTCGCGGGCGCGCCGCGGGCCGTTTACGCCGCCGCGCGACAAACGCTCAAGGCGATGGAATATCGTTTCGAAAAGGGAGGCCCGGCGGAAGGCTTTTTGGATGCCCTCAGCCGTCCGCTTCCCGGAGACGATCCGACCACTTGGCGCCAGTTTGGGGTTCACGCGGAATTTCACGCGAGCCTTGACCGCAAAAGCACCGACGTGGTGGTGAGCATGACCGAAACTGAGGCGCCCGATCAACCGGGGATTGCCAATCGGTCCGGCACGCAGGTTCCGCTGCGCGATACCTCGCTTTACGACGTGTTCTTCCGCGGTATCCAAGAAGCTTTGGATCAGCCGGATACGAAACCGGCCGGCATCGCGGCGCCCATTGAAGGTCATTAGTTCTTGCCTGGCCCGCCCCGCCGTAGGAATCTGACCGTTCGCGGCATTCCCAACGGTCAGGCCGATGTATCCGCCGCGACGCTCCCGTCGGCCTTTCCTTCAAATCAAAACCGTCAACCCGCGGCTTCACGGCCGCCGCCTTTGACGGCGCCGCGGAGCGGGCGCCGGACAAACGCAGATAGGTCAGTCAGATCGTCATGAGTATTAGCATGCAAGAACTGCTCGAGCAGTCGTCCTTCGACAAGTTGAAGGAAGGCGCGATCGTCCCGGGCACCATCACCGAAATTCGCCAGAACGAAGTCGTAGTCGACATCGGCGGCAAATCCGAAGGGGTCATCCCGGCCAACGAATTCATCGATATCGGCGAGCTGCAGATCGGCTCCCAAATCGAGGTTCTGGTCGAAAAGCTCGAAGACAAGAACGGCAGCCCGGTGCTCTCGTTCGACAAGGCCGAGCAGAAGAAAAACTGGGATAACATCCTCACCAAGTTTCCCGAAGGCTCCGTCGCCACTGGCCGAGTCAAGGCCAAGGTCAAGGGCGGCCTGATCATCAGCATCGGCGTCGATGCGTTCATGCCCGCATCGCACATCGACGTGCAGCCCCCGAAGAACCTCGATCAGTACGTCGGCCAGACCTACGACTTCAAGGTTCTCAAGATCAACCTCGACCGCCGCAACATCGTCCTGTCGCGCCGCGAGCTGATCGAAGAGCAGCGCACGGCCAAGCGCCGCGCCCTCCTGGACTCGATCCAGCCCGGCCAGGTCCGCAAGGGCGTGGTCAAGAACATCACCGATTTCGGCGCGTTCATCGATCTCGACGGCATGGACGGCCTGCTGCACATCACCGACATGAGCTGGGGCCGCATCTCGCACCCCTCCGAAATGCTCAAGCAGGGCGAAGAGGTGCAGGTCATGATCATCGAAGTGAACCGCGAGAAAGAACGCGTTTCGCTCGGCCTCAAGCAGACCACCCGCAATCCGTGGGACGAAATCGACCGCAAATATCCGGTCGGCGCGAAGGTCCGCGGCAAGGTTGTCAATCTGGTCCCCTACGGCGCGTTCGTCGAACTCGAGCCCGGCGTGGAGGGCCTCGTCCACATCACCGAGATGTCCTGGACCAAGCGCATCACCAAGCCCTCCGAGCTGCTCAAGGTCGGCCAGGAAGTGGACGCGGTGGTGCTCGGCATCCAGAAGGAAGAGCAGAAGATTTCGCTGGGCCTGCGCCAGCTCGAGCCCAACCCGTGGGACATGGTGCGCCACAACTATCCGATCGGCGCCCGCGTCCGCGGCAAGGTGCGCAACATGACCACCTACGGCGCCTTCATCGAACTCGAAGAGGGCATCGACGGCATGGTGCACGTTTCGGACATGAGCTGGACCCGCAAGGTGAACCTGCCGTCCGAAATGCTGAAGAAGGGCGACGAAGTGGACGCCATCGTCCTCGACGTCGATCCGCAGCAGCAGCGCATCAGCCTCGGCATGAAGCAGCTCGCGACCGATCCGTGGTCCGACATCGACGCCTTCTTCAAGATCGGCGACGTCGTGCAGGGCACGGTGACCAAGGTCACCTCCTTCGGCGCCTTCGTCGAACTCAAGGACGGCATCGACGGCTTGGTCCACATCTCGCAGATCAGCGAGGAGCGCATCGACAAGGTGAAGGACCACCTCAAGCCCGGCCAGCAGGTCAGCGCCCGCGTGATCAAGATCGATCGCGAAGAGCGCCGCCTGGGCCTCTCCATCAAGGCCGCCAACTACAGCTCCGAGCAGCTCGCCGCCGAAACGGCGACCTACGAGGCGCTGAAGCGTTCGGCCGGCAATGACATGATGAACCTGGGCGATATCCTCGACGAGGCGTCCAAGAAGGAGGAAGAGGCTAAGGACGAGTGAAAATCGGCTTTCTGGGCGGCAGTTTCGATCCGGTCCACTTTGGCCATCTGCTGGCCGCCCAGGACGCCTTTGAACAGCACCGCCTGGACCGGCTTGTCCTGGTCCCGGCGGCGCAGGCGCCGCTCAAGCCCAACGACGCGCAGTCGACGGGCGAGCAGCGGCTGGAAATGGTCCGCGCGGCCGTCGCCTGGGACGGCCGCTTCGAGGTTTCCGATGTGGAAGTGAATCGGGGTGGCGTGAGCTACACGATCGACTCCGTTCGTCATTTCCGGGCTCTGTACCCAAACGACGAGCTTTATTGGATCATTGGAGGAGATCAGCTGCCGCAGCTCCATCTTTGGAAGGACGTGACTGAGCTGGCCAAGCTAGCGGAGTTCATCTTTCTGGAGCGGCCGGGATATCCGGTCCGGGCGCAGCCCGATGTCCCCGGCCTGCGGCTGCACCGCTGCGACGGGCACCTGCTGGCCATCAGTTCGACCGAATTGCGGGATCGGACGCGAAAGCACCTCTCGCTGGATTATTTCGTTCCGCACAAGGCCATTGTTTACATTCGCCAGCATCGGCTTTACTTGAACCCCGCCAATTGAAGCCTGCACCCAAGAAACCCAAGAAAGCGACGACCCGGAAAAAGAGCGCGGAGCGCGCCCCCCCGCCTCGGGCCGCCCAAGGCTTGGTGACGGCCATCTGCCGGGCTTTGGACGACAAGAAGGCGGAAGATCTGCGCATTCTCGACGTCGGAGACGAATCCACGATCACCGACTTTCTGATTTTGGCGACGGGTAATTCGGACACTCACCTGCGCGCGCTGCGCATCGAGGTGGAGCGGGTTCTCAAGGAGACCAACACCCGCGTGGTGGGGGAGGACGACAGGCGCGAGAGTGGCTGGACCGTGATCGACGCCTTCGACGTCATGGTTCACCTTTTCACGGCCGAAAAGCGGAAGTTCTTCGGACTTGAGAAATTGTGGCGCGACGCGCGGGAAGTGACGCTGGCCAAGCTGCTGACGCCGGCGAAGCCCAAGGCGAAGAGCCGGGCGAAGTGAGGTCGGTGGAAGTGGCGAGCCGCCGCTTCCACGGTCTGATCAGAACCCGTAGCCGAGCGTGGTCGTGATCCGTTCTTCGCCGCGCAGGGCGTTGTTAAGGATCGCGTTGTTGTATTCGTATTCCCAATGCAGGTTGAGCGACAGGTGCTTGGTGATCATTCCCTGCAGGGTCGTATGAAGCTTGTACGCGTAGTCGAGATCGCTGCCGGTCGTGGCCACCAAGCTGTTCGGATTCGAGACATCGACCGCAAAGCGATCCCGCTGGTCGGGTGAATACTGCGCCCAGACGTCCTCCATGAACGTGTAGCGGCCGTTCAACTTGAACGTGTAATCCTGGAACACGTTCCCGAGGTAGTTCCAGCCCTCTTGGATGCCGAAAGCATTGAGGTACTGCCCCGACACCCCGGCGCCCATGTCGAAGGTGGTGCGTTCGGTCTTAACGACCTTTACCCCTGCGCCGACGTTTTCCTGCCCTTCGAAATTGACCTCTTGGATCTTGTTGTCGCCGGCGGTGGTGTCGCTCTGCAAAAACAGTCGGGTGTTCAGGTTGTCTCGGAGGCGAAATTCGCCGTCCATTTGGTCGGTCGTTGGCAGGTCGTCGCTGCTGCCATAAAGGTAGCGGGCCGTTGCCATGATATCGAAGTTATCGATTGTCCGATCGGCGGAGGCCTTGGCCACGGTGCTGACCGTGCGGATATTCGTTAACTGGTTGTCGTAGCCCAGCTCGACCTTTCCGGTCCAGGGCGTCTTGGTCGGTTTGGCGACCGTGGGGGTCACCTTCTTCTGCGGCGGCAGTCCAGTCAGGCTGTTGGGCGGCACGGGAGAAGCCGGCTTATCGACGATCGTGACGTCCTTTTCGAGGGCGACTATGTCGCCCACCGCTTGCGAATGGAAGTACACCTTGCCGTTTTCGCGTTTCGTGACCGTCCCGGTCAGCCGATCTCCGTTGCCGAAAACCAGTTCAGCGGCAGACAGCCGCACCCCGGTGAGTGCGGACAATGCCATTAAAAAGAGGACCCAACGATTGCGCAAAAGCATGACGCCCCCTTCAGACAAGCGCATGTTCCATGCAATACGACCTTTTTCCGCCTTGCCGCGGTTTGGCTCCAGGAATTACCTATCCCCATGAATTGGCGCCGGGGATTTACGGTTGTGGAAGTCATGATTCTACTGCTCATCATCGCTTTCCTGCTGGTGATGATCATCCCGGCGTTGAACAAGATTCGACAGGCCAAGGCGGATCGGAACGCCACGGCGACGGAGCAGACCGCGCCTGCCCACACTTAGGCTTCGCGGCCGTGGTGTCGCTCCCAGGCGAATAGAAATTGCTGGGCCAATCCCGCGCCCGCGCCGAAATGGGAACGCCCGAATTGGGCGATTTGCGCGGGTTTCCAGCCTTTGAGGCCGTAGCGGCGAGCCATCGCGCCGATAATCCACACGTCGACCGGAAACGCCTCGAGCCGGCCCGCGCCGAAAAGCAGAACGCAGTCGGCGACTTTTTCGCCGACGCCCGGCAAGTGCCGAAGACGATCCTTGGCTTCGGCATAGGGCAGGGCGGCCGTTTCCTCCAACCAGCCCGGGCGTTCGGCGAGAAAGGCAGCCGTTTGCCGTACATACTGGGCGCGAAATCCAAGTTTGCAGGCGCGCAGATTCGCTTCAGTCAGGCAGTGCAATTCGGGCCAGGTCGGGAGGCGCCCGTGCGGCTCGGCGAGCGCGGCGGCGATCTGTTTGATTTGCACAATCTGTTTGGCGGCGCTGCAAAGAAAGCAGAGCAATGTTTCGCCGAATGGCTGCCGCAGAATGCGGAGCCCGGGATAGGCGGACATGGCCCGTGCAAGATGAAGGTCGCTGCGCCAGGGAAGCTGGTCGGCAGTTTCGCGCCAATCAGTGCCGGCCCCAAAATAATCCAAAATTGCCGGGGCCGCGTCGGCTGCGCGGCCCGCGGGCGCGGACCATTCGATTTGCCCCGCTTCGCGCACGCGCACGCGGTGCGTCCACCATGCGCCTTCCCACAATCCGTGCGCATGGCGCTGCCAACGAAACGACTGGCCGCCGTCGAGCAGCTCAGCCAGCACCGCGGACGATATGGCCGGAGCGAGCGGCAAACGCTGCCACGGCGACCATCCGCTCAGGAGGTCGGCACCGCGCCCGGTTTGCTCCACAGGAAACTTTGGGCCCAAGCGAGCGGATGTCCGTCGCCTGCGACCAAATCGAGCCGCCAAGCCACAGGGTGAACGTGCGGACCGGGCCAATCCTTGCCGGTGAGCCCAATCAGAAACACCTGTTCGCCCGGACCGGTTTCGGCCCGGAAGCGGTAGGGCGGCTTGGGGGCCGGATCGTCCGGCATCACCACGCGCAGCTCAAAGTGCGCGCCCTCGAGGCTCACGTCCGGATGCCGCACACGGGCAAGAAAGTAGTAGCCCGACCGCTGGGTCGGTTCGCTGCGCCGAAGCTGGTAGCTGCCCGGGTTTTCGCGATTCGAAAAATACTCCGAGATGCGCTTGAACATCCCTTCGTCGCGGTATTGCGGCCATACGCGCACGAATTCCACTTCGGCGGTGGTTGGCTTGGGCTTCTTGTCGTGGTGACCGAAAAACAGAAAGCCCAGGCAAAGACAAAGGTGAGGCAACATGGAAAGACAGGGGATCAGCGCTCGAGCCAGACGTATTGGTATCGGTGGATGCCCAAAAGGGAGGGCACCCACCCTTTGACATAGGGCTTAATCAAAAAGGTCCGCGAGCCGTAAAAAAGGGGCGCAATTGGCGCTTCGCGCAGCAGGAGGGTCTCCGCGTTGTGAAGCAGGGCGTAACGGCGTTGGCGATCCAGCAGCTGGTTGGCGGAGGTTTCGAGGTGATCGTAAATGAGGTTCGACCAGCCCGTCTGATTGTTCCCGCTGGTGGAGATGAACATATCCAAGTAGTTGCTCGGGTCGTTGTAGTCGCCGACCCAGCGGGAGCGGGAAATTTGATAGTGCAGGGACTGCTGGCTCTCCAAGTATGATCGAAATTCCTGCGATGTGATTGAGACCGTGATGCCCAGTTCCCGCCGCCACATTTGCTGGATGGCTTGGACGACCTTTCCGCTGATCGCGTCAGGCCAAAGCAGCAAATCGAGTTTCGGAAATTCGTGGCCGGAAGGGTAGCCGGCGGCGGCCAGCAGGCGGCGCGCCGTCGCCGGGTCGTACGCGGTGCCCGCGTCGGGCGTGTAGCCCGCCGTATTGGGCGGAGTGAGCGCATAGGCGGGAACCCGGCTGCCGTTGAGCACATCCTCGCACAGCGTTTTTCGGTTGATCGCGAGGGATAGCGCGCGGCGCACCCGCGCGTCGTTGAGGGGCGCCTGCTCGGTGTTGAAGCGCAGAAAATCGCTTTCGCTCAATAGGTCGACGCGCAATTCGCCGGGATCCTCCTGGCGATAATGGGCGATACGGTCGGTCAGCAAATCGAAGGTGACATCGACCTGGCCGGCGCGAAAATTGGCTTCGTCCACCGAAGTGTTGTCGGTCGGAAAGAAGATCACCCGATTGAGCCGATTCCGGGCGGCATCCCAATAGCGGGGGTTTTTCTCGACGACGATGCGGTCGTGCGGAATCCATTCGCGAAGCACGAAGGGCCCGTTTGAAACCATGTTTTCGGGGCGCGTCCAAGGCGTGCCAGGCCGATCAAACGCGCCGAACTTTTCAAGAGTGGCGCGATGAACGGGGAACCACGCCTGGTGCGCGGCGACCGCTGGCAGGTACGGACACGGCGCCTGCAGCGTGAGCCGGAGCGTCCGCGGATCGACCACCGTCACGCCCAGGACTCGCGGGTCGGAGAGGCGTCCCAGATTGTAGGCTTCAGCGTTCTTGATCGGGTAGAACAGATAAGAATACTCGGCACCGAGTTTGGGAGTGAGCGCGCGGCGAATCGTGTAGGCGAAATCCTCGGACGTAAGCGGATCCCCGTTCGACCAGACGAGGCCGGCCCGCAAATGGAATGTGTAAACCAGTCCGTCGGGGGTGACGTCCCACGAGGAGGCCATGCCGGGTACGGCCTCCGAGCTGGTCTCATCGATGCAGGTCAGCCCTTCGAAGAGCGAGATCAGCACATTGTAGTCCGTGTACGCCGTGGAGGTGGTTGGATCCAGGTCCTGCGGTTCCGCGCCGTTGCCGAGCAGAAGCGTGCCGGATGCAATGCCCGCCTCGGAGGGCGTCTCGCGCCGGGCGCACCCGGAGGCTACCAGCAGCACAACAGCCACAGCGAGGCACGCAAAAGCGGACTTCAAGGAGCGCGGACCTTAACCTTGGTTAGAAAGGGAGCCAACGTTTTCCATACGGTGTTGGCCACGATCGCGGCGCCGGTGGAATTGGGATGAATGCCGTCGGCTTGGTTGAGCGTTGGGATTCCTCCGACCCCGGCCAACAGAAAGGGGATCAGCGGCACATGCTCGAGCTGGGCGACTCGGGGATAGATCGAGTCGAAAGCGTTCACATAGTCTGGGCCCAGGGAGCTGGGCATCAGGGTTCCCGCGAGGATGACCGGTGTGCCGGGTGATTGTTTGCGGACTCGGTCGATCATCGCGATCAAGTTCATCTGGGTAAGGGAGGGGTTGATCCCGCGCAGGCCGTCGTTCGATCCCAGCGCCAGCACGAAAACATCCGCGTGCTGACGAAGCACCCAGTTGATCCGACGCAATCCATCGGATGTCGTGTCGCCGCTGAGCCCGGCGTTGACGACATGCCACGGCAAACCTTCGCGATCGATCTTCTGTTGGATGAGGGCGGGATAGGATTGGGCGTTCGGATCATCGAGGCCGTAGCCGAAAGTCAGGCTGTCGCCGAAAAAAACGAGGGTGTGGACCGGTTCGGCCGCCCGCACCAGGCCGGCACAGGCAACGATTGCAAAAAAAAGTCGAAGAGCCACAGCTGTGCGGCGATCTTACCCCATGCGGTTCGTTCTGCAAATGGCTTGGCGAGATTCGAAAGCCTCGCGGCGCCGTCTGGTGTTGTTCTCCCTTTGCATCGTTTTCGGAGTCGGAGCGCTGGTCGCATTGGATTCTTTCACGATCAGCCTAGGTCGGGCCCTCGCTGAGGAATCGAAAACTCTGCTGGGTGCCGATCTGACGATCAGCTCCCGCCTGCCGTTGCCCGCTCCGATCCTAGCCGCAGTGCGCGCCACGGGTGCCGAAACCGCCGAACAAATCACCTTTTCGACCATGATGGTCGTGGGTTCAGGCAACGCTGAGGGGACAGGCTATTCTTCGAAGGCATCCGGCACGAGGCTCGTGCAATTGAGAGGCGAAACGGGTTCATTTCCGTTCTATGGCGAGGTCGATACCAAGCCGCCTGGAGCTATGTCGGAATTGCATCGGGCCCAGCAAACCGCCGAACGGGTGGCAGTCGTGGAGCAAACCCTCATGAATGCGTATGGCCTGCGAAGAGGGGACAACGTCAAATTGGGGACAGGCTATTTTCGAATCGTCGGTGCGCTGGAGAAGATCAGCGGCGAGTCGTTGGCCATTACCCAGCTTGCGCCGCGTGTCCTGGTGCCGGCTTCGGCGCTCGCGGGAACGGGGCTTGATCTCAACGGACCGCTGGTTCGCCGACGGCTGGCGGTAAAACTTCCAAGGGGAAGCGATTCGGACAGCCAAGTGGAGTCGCTCGCCCAAGCGTTCCGTTCGAAGTTCGCCGCAGAGCGGATTTCGATTGAGACCGTAGCCGGCCGCCGACGGGACTTGGGCCGGTCCCTGGGAAATATCGACGGCTTCCTGGCCCTCGTCGGCTTCGTGGCGCTTCTCTTGGGAGCGGTGGGGGTCGCCAGCGCGGTGCTTGCTCATGTTCGTTCCAAAATTCCCACGGTAGCGCTGCTGCGCTGCATCGGTGTTTCTTCCCGCCAGGCGTTCAGTATCTATCTAGTGCAGGGTTGCGTGCTCGGACTGATCGGTGCGTTGGGGGGCGGTTTGCTGGGCGTCGCGATTCAGGCGTTTTTGCCGCAGGTTATCGCCGCTCTATTGCCTGTCCCCGTACCGTTTGCGATTTCAGGGCTCGGCGTGCTTCGAGGGATGGCGGTTGGGTGGGGAGTTTGCGTGCTCGTTTGCCTGATTCCTTTGGCGGGAATCGGCCGGGTGTCGCCGCTTGCGGTAATTCGCGCGTTCGGGTCCGAAGCCGGTGTTCCGCAGCCGCGCCTTGCTAAAATTATCCTCGGAGCAGTGTTGATTGCCGCGATCACGGTGTTTGCGATTGCGCAGGTTCATAGCGTCGCAGTCGGCGCCGGCTTTGCGATCGCGGTCCTGGTTGGATTCGCAGTATTCTACGGAGCGGCGCGTGCCGTTTCTGCGATTGCTCGCCGCTGGACTCCGGGCGCGCTGCCGTTTCCAGCCAGACAAGGCTTCGCGAATCTGTTCCGTCCCCAGAATCGTACCACGCTTCTAATCGTCGCGTTGGGGCTCGCGACGTTTCTGTCGTTTGCGCTTTTCCTGACTCATGTGGCTTTTGCCCGCGAAATGCGCCTCACCTCCTCCGGCGATCGTCCGAACCTGATGTTCTTCGATGTGCAGGACGATCAGGTCCAGGGCCTCGAAACCTTCCTCAAGACCCGCGGTGTGCCACCAACCCAGGATGCCTCGGTGATCACGATGAAGATTTCTGCCGTGAGGGGACAGACTGTATCCGAGCTTTTGAAACGGAATCCGGACGACGAGCCGGACGATCGGAGGCCAAGCCGGCGCGATGCGGACTCCTCGATTCCGGCTTGGACCCTGCGGCATGAGTATCGATCGACGGCCAGAAATAGCCTGTCCCCTTCCGAGCAGCTTGTGGCGGGCACCTTTGTTGGAAAGGTGACGGGAACGGGGGTCGTGCCCATATCGGTGGATGAGGGACTGGTGCAGGAGATGCATTTGAAGTTGGCCGATCGGATCGATTGGGATGTGCAGGGGGTTCCGGTTCAGACGGTTGTCGGCAGCATCCGGTCGATCGATTGGCGGAGACTCGCTCCCAACTTCTTCATCGTGTTTCCGACGGGGGCGTTGGACGACGCCCCCAAGTTTTGGGTGGTGGCGGTGAAAGCACCATCGGCGGACGCGTCAGCCTCGTTGCAGGCGGAGGTCGTGCGCCAATATCCAAATGTGACGGCGATCGACCTGAGCGCCATTTTGCAAACGGTCGACAGTATTTTCTCTAAGGTCGGATTCGTCGTGGAATTTATGGCGATGTTCACAGTCGCCACGGCAGTCGTTGTGCTCGCGTCCTCGATCCTGGCGGGTCGGCAGCAACGCCGAAAGGAGATGGTGCTTCTGCGGACGCTGGGAGCCTCGGCAGCCCAGCTCAACCTGATGCAGGCCACCGAATACGCGGTTCTCGGGCTGTTGGGAGCGCTTTTGGGATGCCTGCTTGGCTGGGCTGCCAGTGCCTGCCTGGCACGCTGGGTGTTTGAGTTCTCCGCTGCCGCACCGCCGGTCGCTTTCGTTGGCGCCTTCTTGATCGTTATTTGTGTCACGCTACTGACCGGCTGGCTGGCCGACCGGGACCTGCCTCGAACGCCGCCCTTGGAAGCGATCCGAGGAGAGAGCGGCTAAACGCGTTGGAAGGGTGGGCGGCCGAGAGGCTGCGAATTAAATAGCCTGTCCCCTTTTCGAAAAAACGGTGCCGATGCACTTGTCGCGTGTCCGTACAGGTGTCATAGGTCACGCTGAATGAACGCCCTCGGCATTGATATTGGCGGCTCCGCTCTTAAGGGCGGACCGGTGGACACCAAGACCGGCAAACTGCTCGCCGAGCGGTTTCGGGTGGAGACGCCCGAGGTTGCGACGCCGACCGAGATGGCTGCGCATGTCCGCGATATCGTGGCTCATTTCAAGTGGCGCGGGGCGATCGGCATCGGCTTTCCGGGAGTCATTCACGGGTCTAAGATCCTCACCTCCGCTAACCTGCACAAGGGTTTCATCGACCGCGACGGCGGCGCGCTCTTCGGCAAGGCGGCGGGACACGAAGTCATGCTGCTCAACGATGCCGCCGCTGCCGGCATCGCGGAAATGCGCTTTGGCGCCGGCCGAAACTTCCCGGGCAAAGTGCTTCTCCTCACGCTCGGCACCGGCGTCGGATCGATCCTGGCCTATCGCGGCATGGTGGTTCCGCTCGAATTGGGCCATCTGAAGTGGCATGGCGGCGCCGCCGAAAAGCGCGTGGCTGCCTCCATTCGCAAGGAGGAGGACCTCTCCTGGCAGGAATATGGCGAACGCCTCCGCGAATACATCCATCTTCTCGAAAAGGCCATCTGGCCCGAACTGATCGTGATCGGCGGCGGCATCAGCGCCAAATACGACAAATTCTTCAAGTACATCAAACCGCGCGCCAAACTCGTGCCAGCCGAGTTTCTCAACGAGGCCGGCATCGTCGGGGCGGCGATGTGGGCCCTCGAAGAGCACCGCCGCAACCACTAAAGGCAGTTTTTTTTGGTGTAACTTTTGCTCCCGCGCGGGTGTTATAGCCCGCATGACCGTTTCCGCGGGCCAGCCGCTTCATCGAAATCCCAAGCCGAGCCGTGCCTGGATTTATTGGACGGTGACAGGAGCCTTGCTCCTCGTCGTCATCGTCCTGATCGTTCTCGCCCGCCAGCGCGCGGGCGGCAGAGGCCAGGCCGTCACCGTCGAAAAGTCGGAGGTGCGCAACATCACCCAGCTCGTCACCGCCACCGGCAAGATCCAGCCTGAGGTCGAAGTGAAAATCTCGCCCGAAGTTTACGGCGAAATCACCGATCTGCCCTTCCGCGAGGGCATGAAGGTCAAAAAAGGCGACCTGATCGTTCGGATCAAACCCGACCTCTACGCCGCGCAGGTGCAGCAGCAGACCGCCGCGGTCGCCGCCGCGCGCGGCGGGGCGGAAGACGCCAAGGCCAAAATGGACAAGGCGGAGGCCGATCTGCGCCGCTACCAGGACCTGCACGAGCATCACCTGGCCTCCGACTCCGATTATGTCAGCTACCAGACCGCGTTTGCATCGGCCCAGGCCGAGTACGCGACCTCGCGCGCCGGCGTCGCCGAGGCCGAGGGCCAGCTCAACCAGGCCAAGGACTCGCTTTCGAAGACCAGCATTTACGCGCCGATGGACGGCACCGTCAGCTCCCGCTCCTGCGAAGTCGGCGAACGCGTCGTCGCCACCGGCGAATTCACCGGCACGGAAATCATGCGCGTCGCCGACCTGAACAGCATGGAGGCGCAGGTGAACGTGAACGAGAACGACGTGCCCGAGGTTAAGGTGGGCGACAAGGTCGTCATTTCCATCGACGCGTATCCGGACCGCAAATTCACGGGCTTCGTCCGCGAGATCGCGAGCTCCGCCGAGAATTCCGGCGGCGGCGCCAGCGGCTCCAGCTCGCAAAACAGCGGCACCGCCAGCGATGAGGTCACCAACTTCCTGGTGAAGATCCGCATCCAGGATCGGGACATCCAGCTTCGCCCCGGGATGAGCGCCACCGCCGACATCGAGACGCAAACCGCCGGTCACGTGGTCACGATCCCCATCCAAAGCGTCACCGAGCGCGACGCCAAAGGCCTGTCCAGCGACGAGCGCCGCGAAAAGGCCGCCACCGAGTCCAAGGCCAACACCGGCACGGAACTCACCGCCACTGACGAGGACCGCCAGATGCAGCGTCACCGCGCCGAATTCAAGCGCGTGGTCTTCATCAAGGTGGGCGACCACGTCGTGATGCGTCCGGTCACCACCGGCATCGCCGACAACACCTACATCGAAGTGAAGGATGGCGTGAAGCCCGGCGAGGAAGTCGTTTCCGGCACCTACGCCGCCATCAGCCGCACGTTGAAGGACGGCGCCAAGGTCTACATCGAGCCGCCGAAGAAAACGCCGCCGCCGACCTCCTGACGATGGTACCCAAGGCGCCCTCCTCCCTCGATCGCACCACGCGGCCGCCGGGCCCGCTCGTCATCGCCATCGACGGCGTGACGAAGCTCTACGTCATGGGCGACGAAACGATCCACGCTCTGCGCGGGGTTTCCCTCCAAATTCGCCGCAACGAGTACCTGGCCATCATGGGGCCCTCCGGGTCCGGAAAGTCCACCCTCATGAACATGCTGGGCTGCCTGGATACGCCCAGCGCCGGACGCTACGAGTTCGCCGGCGAAAACGTGAAGGCGATGACCGACGACGAGCTGGCCGACATCCGCAACCGCGAGATCGGCTTCGTTTTCCAGACGTTCAACCTGCTGCCCCGATCCGACGCGCTCCGCAACGTCGAGCTTCCGCTCATCTACGCCGGCATGCCCTCGGGCGAGCGCGAATCGCGGGCCCGGCGCGCCCTGGAAGACGTCGGCCTGGGCCACCGCATGCATCACAAGCCCGCGGAATTGTCGGGCGGCCAGCGTCAGCGCGTGGCCATCGCCCGCGCGCTCGTCAACCATCCCTCCATCATTCTGGCCGACGAACCGACCGGCAACCTGGACTCGCAGACCGGAGTTGAGATCATGGCGCTGTTCGAGCAGCTTTATCAGCGAGGCAACACGCTCATCGTGGTCACCCATGAAGAGGACATCGCTCGCCATGCCCGCCGCATCGTACGGCTGCGGGACGGTCTGATCGAGAGCGACGCCGCCATCTGACCGCCGATGAAACGCCTGGCCCATGAACTGCTGGAGTCGTTCCGCATCGCGTTCGCGCAGCTGCGCGCGCACAAGATGCGCTCCCTGCTGACGGCCCTCGGCGTCATCATCGGCATCGTCGCCGTCACCATGATGGGCACCGCCATCAATGGGATGAACGTGAAATTCAACGAGAGCCTGGCCATGCTCGGCTCGGACGTCCTGTACGTGCAAAAGTGGCCCTGGTCCGACGTGGAGGACTGGTGGAACTACGTCAACCGGCCGCCCATCCGGCCGGAGATGGCGGCCCGGCTCAATCGCATCATCCAGGACACGCCCAACAGCCTCCTGCAGGTTGCGGTCCCCGTCATGTCCCACCCGCAGACGGTCAAGCGCGCCGGCAAGGAAGTCGACGGCGTCTATACCGCCGGCACCACCTCCGATTTCCGCTACATTCTGGCCACCGATTTTGAAGCGGGCCGCTACTTCACCGAAACGGAGGCCGATGACGGCCGGCCCGTCTGCATTCTCGGCAACGACGTCGCGCACGCGCTTTTTCCCGGCCGCGACGCGATCGGCCAGACCGTCAACATCAAGGACCATCCATTTCGCGTGATCGGCGTATTCGTGCATCAGGGCGATTTTCTCGGCCTGTTCAGCATGGACAACCAGGCGCTTGTGCCGCTGGACGCCTACCGCAAGTACATCGGCGCGAACGACCAGACCGAGCTTCGCGTCAAGGTGCGCGACAAGAACCGCATGACCGACGCGATGGGCGAACTGCGCGGCGCCATGCGCCGGGTGCGCGGCCAGCTGATCGGGACCCGCGACAATTTCACGATCAACCAGCAGGAGGCGTTCAAGAAGTTCCTCGATCCGGTGGAGCTCGGCATTTCGGTGGCCGGCCTGACGGTGACGAGCCTCGCCCTCTTCGTCGGCTGTATCGGAATCATGAATATCCTGTTCGTGAGCGTGAAGGAGCGGACGAAGGAGATCGGCACCCGCAAGGCGCTGGGCGCCCGGCGGCGGACGATCCTGCTGCAGTTCCTGATCGAGGCCTGTTCCGTGTCGCTGCTCGGCGGCGTCATGGGGCTCACTTTGACCTGGGGCCTGAGCCGGTTGATCGCGCTCGCGGTGCCGACGCTTCCCATCCAGGTTCCGTTTTTGCTGGTGGTGATCGGGTTTGTCGTCTCGATCATCGCCGGCGTCCTGTCCGGCATCGTGCCCGCCTGGAGCGCCTCGCGGCTCGATCCGGTGGAGGCCCTGCGATATGAATAGCGCCACCCGCGTCTATCTCTCGACGATGCAGATGAGCCTGACATCGATCATCGCCCACAAGCTGCGCTCGTTCCTCACGGTCCTGGGCGTCACGATCGGCATCTTTTCGATCATCGCCGCGATGACCGCCGTCTCCGCCTTGCGCAGTTCGATCGAGTCGGGCCTGAGCTTTCTCGGCGCCAACACCTTCCAGTTCGCGAAATGGCCGAACATCCAGCTGGGCGGCAATGACTGGGCGAAGTATCAGAAGCGCCACAACATCACGCTCGAGCAGGCGCAGCGCTATCAAAGCCTGATGGAGGGCGTCGGCGCCTTTGTCTGCCTGAAGGCCTTCAACCACCAGGCCCAGATGGTCAATGGCATCCATCACACCACGCCGAGCTACGACTTGTGCGGCACCAACCAATATTTCCTCAACGCCAACCAGTATGAGATCGCGACCGGCCGCAATCTGACCGATGCGGACGTCGCGCTCAACAGTCCCGTGGCGGTGATCGGATCGCGGATCGTCGAAAAATGCTTTCCGACCCGCGATCCGCTCGGGCAAATGCTGATCATGGGGGGACATCCCTACCGGGTTGTCGGCACGCTGGTTTCGAAAGGCACCTCCCTCGGCGACGATCAGGACCAGATCGGCCTCGTTCCCATCACCCGCTTCCTGGCCGACAACGGCAAGGAGAACTATTCGGTCAACATCGCGACCGGAGCGACGTCGGCCGTGGCCTATGGCGACACGCTCGATCGCGGCATCGGCGCCATGCGGATCGCCCGCCAGCTCGGCCCCGGAAAGGACAATGACTTCGAAGTCTATTCCAACGACTCGCTGCTGGCCGCATTCGCCAAAGTGGCGGACGCCGTCCGGGCCGGCGCCCTGGTCATCTCCTCCATCGCCCTGCTCGCCGCCGGCGTCGGCATCATGAACATCATGCTCGTCAGTGTCACGGAGCGCACCAAGGAGATCGGGGTGCGCAAATCGCTCGGCGCTCCCCGCAATGTGATCCTGACGCAGTTTTTGCTCGAATCCATCGCGATTTCCCTGGTCGGCGGGGTCGCGGGGATCATTTTGGGCGTGCTGGTCGGCGACGTGATCGCGATGGTGCTCAAGGCCGACGTCATTTTTCCCACCGGCTGGGCGATCATCGGCCTCGTCGTATGTTCCCTGATTGGAGTGGGATTCGGACTTTATCCGGCCTATCGGGCCGCAAACATGGATCCCATCGAGGCGCTCCGCTACGAGTGATCCTCTATAGTTAGACTGGCCGGGCGGTTGTCCCGCTCGCGGCCGTGGGGCGATTTTGCGGGTCTTCGGTCTCCCGCCCCCGATGAAAAGGATAACCCTGGCCGACGTCGCCCGTCGCGCGGGCGTGCACACCACGACCGTGTCTCGTGCGATGCGCAATCACCCCACGCTTCCGGAAGAGACGCGCCTCCGACTGCAGGAGCTTGCCCACGAGATGGGCTACGTCCCTGATCCCGCGCTCGCGGCGCTGATGGCCTACCGCCGCCGCGGAGGCGTGAAGCCGCGCGAACAATCGATCGCCTACATCACCAACTGGTATACCGCCAAGGGGTGGACCGAAATGCCGGCGCACGCGCAATTTTTCGAGGGCGCCCACGCCAAAGCCGCGGCGCTGGGCTACGGGCTGGAGCATTTCTGGCTGGGCGAACGCAACCTGACGGCCGCCCGCCTGAGCGACATCCTTTACCATCGCGGCGTGACTGGCCTCATCCTGGCGTCGCACCGCTTTCGGTCCGACGTTTCCGTCGACCTGGATTGGAGGCGTTTCTGCGCGGTCAAGATCGATTACTATCCGCTGCAGGTGCCGATCAGCACGGTGTCGAACGACCAGCTCGCGATCATCCAGCTCGCCGTCCGCAAATCCCTCGCCGCCGGCTACCACCGCATCGGCCTGGTGCTTGATGACGTATTCGACACCGCTGCGCACCATGCCTGGTCGGCGGGCTTTCTCGCGGAGCAGCTGCGGATAGCCGAGGATGATCGCATTCCGATCCTGCGCTACGTGACGGACGGCGGAACGCCTGAGCCTTCGAACCCGATCCAGCCGATCGATGGAACGAGCCTGGCCCCCTGGTTCCGGCAGCACCGTCCGGAGGTGATCATCAGCTACGGTCGCCCCGTCCGCCCAACGCTCAGGGATATTGGCGTTCGAGTGCCCAAGGACGTGGCCTTCGTGGAGCTATTTGTCGAATCGGAGGACGGGTCGATGGCCGGCGTCCGGGAGAACTGCTTCCGCGTCGGGGAGGTGGCGGTGGAAGTGCTGGTGAGCTCGCTGCACCAGAACAGCACGGGAATTCCGCCGATTGCGACCTCGACGCTGGTCGAAGGCACCTGGATTGACGGGGCGAGTTTGCCGCCGCAGGGCTGAAGCGCCTGGAATTGGACCCCTCGAAATACGCTAGCGGCGCCCGCTGCAGGAAAGCAGCCGGCCGTTCCGCGCCGCCAGATAGCGGATTTCGGAGCCGGCGATGACGGCGTGGCCAATGACCGCGTCGTAGGCGGGGCCATGCTCATGGCCGTCAATCACAAACCAGCGGCCGTTTTCCTTGGCGGCATAGATCCACCTTCCGTTCCCCGAGTAGGCGGGAGGAAAATGCCCCAAATCGTCGAATGCCGGCTGCATCAGCCGGTCGATGCACAGGCGCCATTTGTCTCCGAGTTGGGCGCCGTAGACCAGGCTGGCGCCATCCGGACTGAAGAGCGGCGTCCCCGATTGCACTCCGTCGATTTCCGGACCAGGCCCTTTTGCATCCACCACCACCCAGCGGCGTCCCCGGCTGGCGGCATAGGCAAATCCGTCCCCGCTCGCAGCCAGCGTCAAGCTGAGCGGGTCGATGCGGTCGAACGTGGCTCCAGCTCTCCCGTCGATCACGACCTGTTCGCGGCTGCCGGTGCGCGCTATATACGCCAAGTGCCGTGAGTCCGCGGCGAATACGGGCCCCGGATTCATGATGAAGTCATAGTTCCCGCCCGGTCGGCCATCCTCGATCAGGAACTGGTGGCGGCCGTCGCTGGCGCCATAAACAAAATGAGCATCATCCGGACTCATGAGCGGACGGCCGACGCCGACCAGAGCCGGACCCAGCTCGCCGTCCCGCCAGGCGTGTTGCCCATCACGCAGCCACACGACGGCCAGGGCGTGCCTCCCGTTCGTGCTGAACGCCGGAGAAGCGGCCTTGTCCCCCTGCCACACGGTCCGTCCGTCGACCACGAGCGAATAGCGGCCATCCGGCGAAATGCCAATATAGGCCAGACGCTTTCCATCGGCGCTGAACGCGACATCCTCCGACCATGCGAAGGAGTGCTGCGTGCGGCCGTCCACGACGACCGGGCAGTAACCGGAGCCGCCCGCAATGCACGCCCAGTGGCTTCCCTCCGGACTGAATTGCAGGTCCGTGACCGCACTGTAGTCGCAACCAGGCCGTCCGTCGATCCACACCTGCCAGGTGTCGTCGCGACGGGCGGTCCAAGCCAGGTGATCGCCGTCGGGACTGAAAAGGGCGCCGCGCACCGAGGCAAAAACCCCGACCACCTTGCCATCGCGCACTAGCTGCTGCCGATTTCCGGCGCCGCTGACCCACGCTGCGTGCAAGCCCCGATCGCTCACGATCAGGCGGCTCCAACTGTCCGGAGTGGGTGCGATGCCGATATCCACTTCTTCCGCCCGCCCCGAGCCCGTCGCCAGGCCGGCAACGACCGCCGCCAATCCGACCCCGCGGGCGATCGAACCTCTCATGCCTTGCGCAGCACAACCGGGCGGTGCTCGGCCTCGGTGACCTTCAGCAGGAAGCGCCGAATCGCTTCATAGGGTGACTTGGCGTAAAAACCGGGTTTCAGCGAAAAGTCAGAATCGAAATCAAGCGTGCCGTCCTTCACCTGATAGTGAACTTCGCAATTCACGGTGGAACCGTGGCGAATCCAATCATCCGGCAATTCGTCGATCGACCAACCGGCGGGCAGTTTGATTTCGGCGTGATATTTGAAATGGCGCGCTTCGATCCACGCCGTGCCTTCGGCTTCGGTTCGCCACTCCTGCAGCGTGCTGGCGCCCAGCGAGAATTGGGGGCTGAGGGCCATCAAGCCGGAGCCCAGCGGGCGTCCGGCCTGGGCCGAAAACGTTTGATGCATCCGATACTGCGCGGCGTCCGGCAGCCATTGATCGGTCCAGGCCAGGTTCTGAGGTGCCGGCACAAAGCGGCGCAAGATCGCGAGCCAGTTGTCGGTCACGGTGTCCTGGCGCAGATCGCGCCTCTCGGCGTAGGCCCCGGCGCCGGCCGTTCCCGTAAACCGCCGATTGCACTCGACCTTGATTCCGCCGTCCCCATCGAGCTGGGCCTGGACCTCGGTTACGATCTCGGTCTGGTCGCCCGGTGCCTGCGGCAACTGCGCGAGGCGGCCCGCCGAAGGATCGAGCAACAGTGTCCACCCTCCCTGATCGGCCGCGCTCAATACCCCCAGCGGCGTCACCGAATCCGTCGGATCAAAGACCACCATGCGGCCGAGCGGTCCCGCATCGATTCGCGGCCAATCCGGCGGCGCGCCGGAGTCGGGAATGGCGACGATGGCGTGATTGAAGTCGAGGGTCGGAAAATTCGGATCGATCGCCGTGGGATCGCCCTGGTTGACCAGGAGCACCCGCCCATCGTCGCCGATCGCTCGCAGCAGGGTCACAAGCAGGGCCGCCTTGTCCTTGCAGTCGCCGCAGAGATTCGCCGCAACCTCCGCCGGCAAATGCGGACGCATTCCGGCGTAGGAGTCGGTGT
Organism: Opitutaceae bacterium; assembly: GCA_036502225.1. Taxonomy (GTDB): domain Bacteria; phylum Verrucomicrobiota; class Verrucomicrobiia; order Opitutales; family Opitutaceae; genus Palsa-1447. Next base: position 48,748 of record DASXYY010000065.1, on the reverse strand, counting down.
CGGTGCTCAGCTCCAAATAGACGACGCGCTTTTGCACCCATTCCGTGAGTGCCCGAACGCGATTCCACCGGGTCGTTGCCGTTGCCGTCAGATCGCGCGCGCGGGCTTGCAAGGCGGGGGGGCACACCATTTGTCCACCGATGATTGAATCCGCGAGCCTGCTCGCGTCGGCCCAGGCGCCACCGACCGGACTGCGGCTCGGACGGACCTGCAGCCAAAGAAAATTGCGGAGGAAGCCCGTGGGCTCTCCGTCAAAGGGAGTGGAATTCCGCGATTGGTCGGTCCAGACCAGGCCTCCGGAACCGTCTGGATTCGGAGGCTTGATTTGCCCGGACGAGGCATGCCAGCGCAGGGTGTCGCCGGGCGGAGGCTCGACCTGAACCGTCTGCGACATCGTGTGCACGGCGGGCGACAGGTACGTCTTCCAGTCGAAAAAACTGTTTTGGGTGTGCACGAATTCGACCGCGACCCGGCCGTTCAGCTTCAGGCGGTCCCCCGTGGCCAGGTGGAGGATGCGTTCATGCGTCCAATACATGTGGTCCTGATCCGCGGCGGCATCGAGAAAGGCTTCGCGTCCCAACTCCTGCACCTTCCCCGACCCATCAATCACCCACGCCTGCGCGGACAAGACCTTGTCCGTGTCCGCGTTGAACTCGATGGAGAATTTTGCGTAGTCGCGGCCTCGCTCCTGATTGAGCAGCCCCACCCAGCGTTCCCGAATCTGCGCCTCGGCGGTCCCTGAATATTGAACGCTCTCCTGGTGCGTCAGGATCGCAAACGCCGCCGTTTTGGAATCGGCGTCGGCGGGCACCAGTGCCCAATCCGGAGCCGACGCCGCGGCGGCAGCCGGAACGAATGCCGCCCAAACCAGCCACGCGCCCCGCTTCATGGCGCATCCCCCGAATCGACGGCCCGCGCCGCTCCCTTCCGCTCCGCCACCGCCTCCAGCTGATCGCCCGTGGCAATTTGATCGTAGGCGCCTCGAAGATCGGCGGCGCGGCCGGCGCGAACCGTCAGGAGGCTGCATGAGTAATCCCGCGCGTAATGCAGGCGGTTGCTCGCGCTGTCCGCGGTCACGCTGGTTTTGTAGGTGATCACGCTTGCATCGAGGGGGTCGGGTGCGGTCACGGGACGGAGCGCGAATCCCGCCGGAAGCTGGATGATCGCCCGGTCGCGGTCGTAGTGGCAGTACGGAAATTGGATATTGTAGTGTCGTTCGGTGGTGCCGAGCGGCGCCGGTTGCTGAAAATGGTACAGCCCGGGATGGAAGATCAGGCGGCTCTTGGTCACCTCCGCGAAGCCCGGCCAATGGACCGAAAACTTGATCTGCATGGGTTTGTAGGGGTCGTCGCTGTTGGCAATGTCGGTCACCTTGATCGTGGCGCCCCTGAGAAGTTGCTCGATGGGTTCGCGGCACCGTTCATCGCGAGTGGCATCGTCCTGGTCGATGAGTCCCGCCCGCACCGCTTCGGCCACGTGCCCGGTCATACGGCGGATGCCCGTGCCGTCGAGGGTGCCGTCAGCCGATAGGGTGTACGTGCCAATGAGATCGTCCAAGGACGCCTTGGCGCCGGCGGGGGTCACGGGGACAAACGTCTGATTGGGTTTGGCCAGCAATCCGACCTGGCTCTCACACTGCCAGCGCACGTCCCCAAAGGACAGGAAGCTATTCGAGGTGGGATCGGAAAACCGCCAGGTGTCGCCGATTTTTACCCGATCGACCCAATCGGGCAGGAGATCCCAGGCGACGATGCCGGGATTGAATGGACCAGAGACGCTCCGATTCGGCAGCAGGGCAATGTCCGTCTCCAAGCCGGCCGTCTCGTTCATCATCTGGTCGAGCATCGCGAAGTCCGACGGATAGATGCGGACATTGCGATGATCCTCGAAATGGATCACATCATCCGGAGAATCGGTTCCTCGATCAGTCCGGCGGATTCCGCTGTTGTCGTTCCAAGTGGCGTAGCGCCGATAGAGCTTTTGCACCCAGTCGTGGATTCGCCGGGCCTTGTCTTCGTCCGTCTGCGCGCCGGCGGTGATCGCTTCGGTCTGTACGCGCAAGCTGTGGGTTGGATGGTTGTGGTCCCGATCGATCAGGTACATGGCAGTTGCGTAGGGAGACCACGGGTAGCGGGTGGGGTCCAATTTGAAGTCCTCGTCCACCGCGCGGGAATTGAGCTGGAGCCTCTGGCTTTCGTAGCTGGCGACGAAGGTGGCCGCATAGGAAATGGCCGGTCCGGAATAGGGCTCATCGACGAGCGCCGGGACGTTGGTGCCGTGGATCGTGATCGTTCGCGTTTTCGGATCGCTGCTGGTTTCGCAATGGACGGCGGAGCGGTTGAGAAAAAATTGCCGAAAGTTCCAATAGCCTTCCGTGGTGGCCTGGTAGTTGAATTGAAGGTCGCGAATCGGAGCCAGTTTTTGCTGAAACTGGATCGTCTCGAGCTTGCTCGGCCAGTCCTCTTCATAGCTGAATTGAATTTCGAGCACCGAGCCGGGTTCAATTCCCGTCACGGCCAGAAAGCGCTCTTTGTAGTCGATGCTGCCGTCGGCAAACAGCCCGAGGAATCCGCCGGATTTGGAGATATTTAGATCGGTGCGCTCTCGAATGTCCTTTTTGCCAAACAAATGGATGGTGCCGTTGGGCAGGATCAGCCGGGCATCGAGCTTCACTTTGTCGGTCATTTCGTCGCCATTGAAGGCGACCTGCGGCAAGGCGACGCGCGTCAGTTCCACTGCGCGCTCCGGATCGTAGATCCGGTACCGCACATAGTCATGGACCTGCCGTTCGTAGGGGAATCGCCCGTCGTCGATGCCGATGATGTGAAAGAGCGCCTCGGCGGGCGCGTCATTGTCCAATCTGGGCTCGGGCGCCGTTGGAAGCGGCTGCCAGTCGACCGCGCGCGACGATTCGGCCGCCAGCAGAGCGAAGGCGGCGGAGATAAGGAGACGGGGTAGGCGGATCATTGATGGGACGGAAAGTCGAGCAGGACCGGCTTATGCTGATGTTCATCCAAATGCGCGCAGAGCTGGCGCAGGGCCCCGTAGTCCCTGCGATTGTAGTCGCCCGCCCGGCGTTGGAAGCGGACATCGCACGTAAAGGCATGAGGCTCCGATTGGAATGCGACGCTGGCGCTGGACCCTGCGACGCTCTCGCTCCAGGGGTCGGGAATGTCCTCCACCGTGGATCCGTCGGGGAGCGCCACTCGCAGGATGACGTGGTCGGAAACCGGACCCAGCAGGGCAGTGCCAAGCACATTGGCGCCCCACTCACGCAGTTCCAGCGCCAGCGGCATGATCGCCGGCGAAACCAGGAACATTCCCGGCGAAACCGGTTGCCCGTACGCCGCCACGGAAAATGCCAGCTTCAGGCCCATCTTCGAGTCCGGCGCGCTCCACTGACGGGTCACGGTGAAATCGCGCGCGTCGGTCTGGTGACGTGAAACAAATCCCTCCAGGCCGTGCTGGAATTGCTCAGCCGATTGCAGCCGAGTCTCTTCGTAGTAATTGGCGCCGGCGATGCCCGAATTCTCCTGAACGACCTGCACTTCGAGCCGTCGATGGGCGCCGAGGCGGGCATCGACTCTCCGAATCATCTCCCCCGAAGCGTCGGAGAATTGCGGCATTCGGCCCAGACCACCCGCGTGTTCATCGAGCAGGAGGCCCCAGCCGTTTTCGTCTTCGAACGGCAACACGCCGAGCGGTATCCCGGGCGCGGTCGGATCGAACAGGACAAACCGGCGGTTCTGGAGCCGATACGCGGGCCAGCCGGACGGTATTTCCGCCGCTGGAATCGCCACGATCACATGGTTGAACGAAGCCCCTGGCCAATGCTCGTCCACGGCGCGGGGAGCACCTGCAGCGAGCAGCACCAATCGCGGGTCCTCACCGATGGCGCGCAACATTTCAACTAGAAGCGTCGCCTTGTCTTTGCAGTCGCCGTACCGATTGCGGAGAATTTCGCGCGTCAAGTGCGGCCGGTAGCCGGCCAGATTGTCGCGGTCGATCGAGATCGCCAGATATACGATTTGCGTCTGCACCCATTCGGTCACGGCGCGGATGCGCGACCAGCGATCCGTTCGATTCGCGGCGAGGGATTGCGCCAATTGGCCGATCTCGGGCGTTTCTTCCATTTGCGGCTCCATGATGGCAAACGCGGTGCGGGAAAACTCCGGCCAGGAAAGGGGGGCGTTGGCGTCGCAACGCACGGCGACCCGTTGTGAAATCGCCTGATAGCCGGCCGGCCGGTTCGCTCCGCGGCCTCGTCTCGGCCCCACCGACCACCTCAATTCCCCGGGCATCGACCCGACGGCGGGCGGTGGGAGCGTATCGTGGTTGGAGTACCAACTCAAATGACTGCCCGGGACTGGGATCACATCGAACGAAAGCGACCAGGCCGGCAAGGCGCCCCCAAAGTCGTGGCCGGTTTCAGCGAAACCGGGATTTCGCTCAATTTCGACCTCGTAGGCGACGACGGCTCCCGGTCGCAGCGCGTCGCCCCGATTGAAGGTCCGAATTCGCTGCCGGTCCCAGAAATACTGGTTGAAATTGACGACCCGATCGTCGAATGCGGATTGGTTGAGCGCGGTGACGTTGCCGTCGGCGCTCCGGATCCAGGCGCGAATCGACCGGACCCGATCCGTATCCGGACTGTAGTACAAAGCCAGGCCGGCGCTTCGGATGCCTGGCTCCTGGCGAATGGCGATCGTGCGCCGGATGTGTTCAGTGAAGCGGTCGGTGGCGCTGAACTGAACCCGGACGTCGTTGGCCAGGATGACCGCGGACGCGGAGGGATCCCAGCCGCCGCCGCGCGCCGCCGCCTCCGCGGCCCAATCTGGAAACGTGGCGCCGTGCAGGCCCGTTCCCAACGCCGCCAGCCACCAGATCAGCCGTTTCACGATTTGCGCAGCACAAATTGCTGCTGATCTTCGCGGGCGACCGCGTCGAAATGGGCCTTCAGATTGGAATAAAACTCGAGCGGCACATAGCCGACATCGGCCCAGAATTTCCGGTGGTAGGTGAGCAGATGCTGCCGAGCCGAATAGGAGGCGCCGACTTCGTACCGCAATTGCCGGCCGGGAAAACCGGGAGGAATCGAAGGCGACTCCAAGCTATACCCGTCCGGATAGTGAAATGTAATTTCATCCGAATCATCGGTCGGAAAGTGGAAGAAGACGGCATTGTGCCGTTCGGCGGCCGCAAACTGAGACGACGCCTGCAGCCGCATTACGTCGGGGCGAAAAATGATCCGATGCGCCGTGATGAGGGCGTAGTTCGGCACCGTGAAGTTGAATTCCAACGTCACCGGGGCGCCCGGCTCGTCGATGCCTTCCATTCCGGTGACCATGGTCCGGGCGTCGGCTCCGAACGCGCTGGCCATTCGGCGCGATTGCAGCTGCCGCCGCCTCTCGTTGGTTCGTCCAATCAGAGCGGCCCGGATCTCCTGCGCCCGCGGTCCCACGATGGTTTGCTTTCCCGTGCCATGAAGCGTCCCGTCCGGATCGAGCGTGACGTCGACGATATTGGTCACCGAAGACTCCGTGGGCGCCAGGCCGGGCGAGCCGACGAATTGCTGCGGGCCGGATTTGGCGATCAGCGCCGGTTCACCGCGCAAGTACCACGGCAGCTCCCCAAATGCCAGCGGCATGGTCGTGGCCGAAAACGAAATGACCGGCTCGCCGTCGCAGTTCACCCAAACGGCCCGCCGACGAAGAAACATATCGGAGGCCAATTGGGAGTCGAATTCCATTTGGCTCCGGTCCGCCATCATCACTTCCTGGGCTTTTAGTCCAGCGGCGCGGTCCAATCCGATTTCGAGCAGCACGAATGAATTGGGCACGATCGGCTCATTTGGATACTGATCGAAATGCATCACATGGCCGAGCGGCGGAAGCTCGGCGCGGCTAATGCGCAGCCCGCGGTTTCCGCGGGAAAAGTCCCGAAAGAGGCGCTGCACATATTCATGAATGCGGAGGGCCTTTTCACGCCCGGAGCCGGCGCCGGAAGTCAGGATCGAAGCCTGTTTGCCAACGGCGTAGTCGCCGTAGACCGCGTCCTCAACCCGCAGGTATTCGAGGGCGGCGATTCGAGCCCAAAGCCCATCCGAAGAACGAATTTCGATTGAACGATTGATATTTCGACTGATGCGGACTTCGTGCGCCGGCCGGGCGCTGAGAAAGTACGCGAGCGAACGGGAAAATGCCGGCAGGGAAAGCGGCTCGGGCACCAGGCTGGGCAGATTGTCGGCGGTGACCACCTCGCGATTGTGATCGTGATCGACGTCGAACCGGGCCGTGATGCCGAGCGGCTGCGACAGGAAACCGGATGTGCTCCAGTTGAAACCACCGGGCAGGTCGTGAACGAAGTGCAGATGCTGGGCCGGCACTGATTTCTGGAGCAGACAGGCGTAGTCGCCGCCCGAGCGCGTGTGGCGGGTGATGCGAATTTCCAGGATGGCGCCGGCTTCCAGTCCGCCGACCGCGAGGTAGCGCTCCTGGATTTCCGCCGAATTGCCGGAGAAAAAGCGGAGGACGCCGTTCTCGCCGGTTTGGTTCAGGGTTCGCTCCTGAATATCCTGCCGGCCGAATTCGCGGACCGCGCCGCTGGCCAACGTGACGCGGGCTTGGATGTCCGCTTGTTCCAGCGACTCGCCGCCGACGCTGGCGACGAATTCGGAAAGGCGGGTCAACGGGACGGACTTCTCCGGATCGAAGATTTTATAGCGGACATATTCGGTGATCGTGCGCTCCTGCGGATAGTCGCGGTCGTCCACGTGGATGTCCCACTGCAACGCGACCGCCGGAGCTTCGGCCTCCGCGGCGGGAGGCACGGCGTTGAGATCGGCGGCGGTCACCAGCGGCCACGCGGGCGCTCCCTCGAGCTGGGACGACAATGCGACCGCGCAAAGGAAAAACCTCAGGACCCGAACATGGCGTGGAGTGGCAGGCATGGGAGGGGGCGGAAATCTCGACGTGCCGTATCAGAAGGGTCCGTTTTTCGGGCGCTCGAAACTGAATGGCCGGCGGCGGGATACGGCCCTATCCACGGCGAATCTCGGAACCCTGGAAACGAACCTGGATGCGGTAGACCTTCTTGAACCGGCAGCGAATCTGCCCCGTCTTGAGGTCGAACGACTCCGGGACCTCGATGCGGTGCAGATCGACGGCCGCGTGGTAGCCGCGTTCGGAAAACACGTCGATCAGCATCGCCAGTGCAAGGGGATCGTCAAGCACGGCGTCCTCGGTGTTGACCAGCGCCGTGCCGGAAATCGCATGCCGGATCACGATCGGCATGATCTTCTTCTCGATGAAGCCGACGACCTGCTGGAAACGGCCGGCGTGAGCCAGCTCGTATTCGTCGAGGCGCTTCACCAGCTCCTGGCGGGCATGGATGATGATCTCGTTTGCCAGCCGGATGCCGCGCAGGCGGTCCACCGTGCGCGGATCGAGCTCGAGCGTGCTCTGGTACTCGAGCTCCTTGACGATGTTCTGCTCGACTTCGTCGATCGGCCCCTGGGCGTTGATGAAGTGATAATGGAAGATCTCCTTGAGTTCCTGGAGGGCGTCCCAGGTCTGCTCCTTGAAGACGCGGTAGCGGCGCTGCGCGAGCGCCTCGTCGAAGTCGGTCGCGCGCTCCTCCTTGAGCTCGCCGATGCCGGTGCGGCGGACTTCCTCGTTGAAGGCGCGAACTTCGCGCCCGCGGAACAGCTGGCGATCGACGCTGGTGCGCTCGTCGACGAAGAGCACCATGATATGGATGGTGGGCTGCCGGAAATGAATGCCGAGGGGCGTCGAATAGAAATCGCGCCGGAGCTGCTGCATCTTGTCGAAAAGCAGCTTGAGCGCCTCGACCTGCACCTGGGTTCGGGGAAACCCGTCGAGGATGACGCCATCGCGGTATTCCGGGCGCAGGAGCCGCCGAAAGAGCAGGGTGACGACCTCGCGATCGCCGACCATGTTGCCGGCATCCTTGAGTCGCTGGGCGTCCGGCGAGTCGAGCAAGGCGCTGATGATGATCGGGCCGCAGGTCAGGCCGCGGGTTTTGGCGATGAAGGCCGTGTTGGTGCCCTTGCCCGAACCGGGGGCGCCGCCCAGCAGGATGATCTCCTTGGGAAACCGGAGGTTTTCCCGGCCAAAGTCCGCCTCGAGGTCCTGCCAGATCGCGCCGAAGATCAGCTGCGCATCCTTGATTTCGAGGTCCGCGTGGCGAGGGACCGGCGCCGGTCCGCCTCCGGTCGGTGCGCCGCCGGCAGGGGAGGAGTCGGCGGTGGGGGGCGTCATCAAGCTGATTTAGGGAGGAGTGGGAAAAACGACAAAGAAAAAAGTCGGAAAACCCCTGCAAATTGCAGGCCCAACTCGGCGGTCAAAAACGACCTGCGAAGCCCTGGAACCGCGTACCCGCCGCCGGGTCCATCCAAACGCAATTCGCGCGGGTTTAACCCGCGGAGTTGTTAAGTTGAAGCTGGACCTGGCGGGACCGCGTAAGCGGTCCCGCCTTGTTTTATAAGGAGATAACCTGCCTTGTAGGTTAGGGATATCTCCGAGGAACCCGGAGGGGCTTAGAGCAGACTTTGTGGCTATGCGAGTTCTCATCGTGGACGACGAAGCAGCGATTCGCAAAACCACTCGAATCGCGGTGGAGATGGCCGGTCACACGGCCATGGAAGCCGTAGACTCATCCCGCGCTTTGCGCGCCGTGGAGGATGAAACCTTCGATGTCGTTTTCCTGGATCTTCGCCTCGGCTCCGAAAACGGGGTCGATTTGCTGGGACGCATCCTTAAATTGAAGCCCGGCCTGCCCGTCGTGCTCTTCACTGCCTATGCCAATGTGGCCACGGCGGTCGAGGCCATGCGGCGCGGCGCGTTCGACTTCATCCCCAAACCCTTCACGCCGGACCAAATCCGAACGACGCTCGCGAAAGTCCAAAAATCGCGAGCCTTGGAAGCCAAAGTCGTGTCGCTGGAAACGGAATTGGCCGGGGCGGTGCCTCCGCTCAATTTCGAGTCGGCCGATCCCGCGGTCCAACGCGCGGTCGAGATCGCCTTCAAGGCGGCCCAAACGCCTGCGACGATCTTGCTGCTGGGGCCGAGTGGCACGGGCAAGAGCGCACTGGCGCGCGAACTGCACCGGCGAAGTCCGCAGGCCAGCGGTCCGTTCGTGACCGTAAGCTGTCCGAGCCTTTCCAAGGAGCTCCTGGAAAGCGAACTGTTCGGCCACGCCAAAGGCAGCTTCACCGGCGCCGTCGCCGACGCCGCCGGAAAGGTTGCCGCCGCCGAAGGGGGCACGCTGTTCCTCGATGAAATCGGGGAGCTGCCAATGGAAATTCAGCCGAAGCTGCTGCGGCTCCTGCACGAACGCGAGTATGAGCGGGTGGGGGAAAACGAAACCCGGCGCACGAATGTGCGCGTCATCGCCGCCACCAATCGAAATCTCGCCGCCGAAGTTCAGGCCGGCCGTTTTCGCGAAGATCTCTATTACCGGTTGAACGTGATCAGCGTCACGCTGCCCGGACTCAAGGACCGCCCCGAGGATCTGCCGCGGCTCGCCGACGAATTGCGGCGCTTTTACGCCGGACGCATGGGCAAGAAGCTGACGGCTTTCTCCGCCGCCGCGGAAGCGGCGCTGGCGGGGTATCCGTGGCCCGGCAATTTGCGGGAGCTGAGCAATGTCATCGAACGGGCGGTGATCCTTTCCAATGGCCCGTTCATCGACCTCAACGATCTGCCCGAGGAGCTCCGAACGGGAATCCGGCCCGCCGTCAATGTGGGCATGCGGGTCAGCCTGCAGGATCTGGAGGAAGAGCATATCCGGCGGATTCTCGCGATGGCGCGCAATCTCGACGAAGCGGCCCGCATTCTCGCGATCGATCCGGCCACCCTGTATCGCAAGCGGCAGCGAATGGGGATGCTGCAGTCGCAGAGCGCCGGTTCGGTGCCGGCCACGGTCGGTTAACGGCTCCCTCGGCGATGCTGCGGGTGCGGCTTTTCCTGGGGCTGCTCCCCTTGCTGGCTTTGGTTGTCGGCAGCGGGTTTTACGCGCTCGCGGTTTCCCGGCAAATCACGGGCGCGTATCAGCGCGAGCTCTTTGCGAGCTTTGATGCTTCGCTGGCGGGGGAACGCATGCGGGCCGACGCGAACCGCCTGGACGTCGGCGCCTTCAAGCGGGAACTGCTGCTTCAGGCGCAGGGCGCGGCCGGCACTCCGCGAGAGGCCCCCGTGGCCAAGTTGGACGCGGCATTTTCCCGTCTGGAGTCCGAGCGCAGTGACGTGGCCCTGTTCGACACGCTGACGTCCATCGACGCGCTGGAGCGGTACGATTACCAGGCCGCCCGGCGTGCGCAGGCGCGGGCCGCCCAGCTGGCCGCGACTTCGATGCGCGTCATGGGCGTCGTGATCATCGTGGCGTTCCTGCTCTGCATGGGCCTGGCCTGGCGGATGGTGCGTTCGCAGCGCACGCTGGAGGCGACGCTCAATTCCATTCCGGATCCCCTGGTCGTGGTTGGGTCGGACGGAAAGCTGCGCGCCTGCAATGCCGCGGCGGAAGCGCTGGGCCCGTTCGGCGCGGGCGCCGAACACCCGCCGCCGGAATTGGCCGAACCCTTGGCCCAGGTTCTGCGCACGGGCCGGAATTATCTGCCCACCGGATACGACCAGCTGGTTTCGCTGCGCAGCGGAGGCGAGGTGCGTCACTTGCTTCCCCGCATTCTGGCGATCGGCGACCGCCGGTCTGGCTGGGGGGGCGCCGCCGTGCTGCTGCAGGATGTCACTCGGTTCCGATTGCTCGATGACGCGAAAAACAACCTGGTGGGCACGGTCAGCCACGAGCTGAAGACCCCGCTGACGAGCTTGCGGATGGCGGTGTTCCTGCTGCTCGAGCCGGAGATGGGCGAACTTTCACCCCGCCAGCGGGAATTGCTCGAGGGGGCGCGGGACGACGCCGAACGGCTGCTCCGCATTCTGAATGACTTGCTCGATCTGGCCCGGCTGGAAAGCGGCGTGGCGGCCCTGCATCGGCGGCCCGTCCCCGTGCCCCGCCTGCTGGCGGCGATGGCCCGAGAGATCCGGCCGCTCGCCAACGCGCATGAACAGACCGTCCGCGTCGAGGCGGCCCCGGGCGCGGAATCCGTTCTCGTAGATCCGGATCGGATACGCCACGTGTTCATCAACCTGCTGTCCAACGCCTGCAAATACGCGCCGGCCGGCTCGCCGATCGTGCTGTACGCCGAGCCGGCGGATGCCGGTTTCGTGCGGTGCGGCGTGCGGGATCGGGGCCCGGGAATCCCGCCGGAGAGCACGGCGGCCATCTTCGAAAAATTCTACCGGGTGCCCGGCCAGTTCGAGAAAGGCGCCGGCTTGGGGTTGGCAATTGCACGAGAAATCGTGCTCGCGCATGGCGGATCGATCGCGTGCATCAGCAAACCGGGAGAGGGCAGCGACTTCCACTTTCTCCTGCCGGGGAACTCTTCGGAGCCCGCGGCTACATTACTAGCCGGCCCCATCGGGGCCTCGGCTTAACCATCAACGCAATTCATCATGAGTGAACGAAACAAATCCCACTCCGCCACGGGCGAGCACACCGCGGAGGAGCTGATCACCAATATCCAAAAACTAATGGCCGAAGTCGAAGACGTCATCTCACGCGGCGGCGAAACCGTCACCGAGCAGGCTTCTTCCCGGCTCGAAGAGCTGCAGGATCGTCTTTCGTCGGCGAGCACCGCCGTCCAAGGATTCTATCGCACTGCCCGCCGCAAGGTCGCCCAAGGGGCGCAAGCGGCGGACGAAACCATCCGCGCCCGGCCCTACGAGTCGCTCGCCGTCGCGCTGGGGGTCGGCGTCCTCTTGGGCGCGCTGCTCCGCCGGCGCGACTGACCTCCGTGGTGTCCACTTCCAGCTCTCACGGCTTACTCGACTCGGTCCGGCAGATCGGCGAAAACCTGCTCGGGACGGTTCACGACCGTCTCGAGCTGTTCTCCCTGGAACTGCAGGAAGAGAAGTTTCGCGTCATCCGGATGCTGATCCTGGCGAACGCGGCGATCTTTTCCGGGTTCCTGGCGCTGATCTTTATTTCGCTCACGGTGACGTATCTGTTTTGGGAGCACGCCCGGATCTGGGTCCTGGGCGGCTTCGCCTTTTTCTACACGGCGATTTTCGTCGGGCTCGCGCTGGCGGTGTTGCGCGGCGCCCATCGGGAGACGGCGCCGTTCGGCTCGTCCCGCCGCGAAATCGCTTCGGATCGGGATGCATTCCGCCGGGGCGGCTGAACCCATGTACCCCGGCGCCGAACTGGCGGAACTCGCGGTGCGCAAGGAACGCGTGCTGCGGCGCATCGAATTGCGGCGCACCGAAACGATCCTGATCGGAGAAATCATCTCCGCGCGGGTCAGCGTGTTTGAAGAGTGGCGGGAGCGGATCACCCGATGGTCGGGGGTCGCCTCGGCCGCATTCCCTTTTTTTTTAGGCGTTCGGACTCAGCTGAAGCGTCCGTTCCCGAAGGGTAAGTGGGGTCGGATTTTTCGGTTCCTGCGCATCGGGCTCAAAATCATGCGCGGACTGCGGCCCCTCACTTATGCCTTCCGTGCCGGATGATGTCCCAGACGACATAGATCCCGAGCAGGAACGAAGTCACAAATCCGATCACACCCCACAGGGGATAGTCGCCGATGAACGGGGGAATGTGGGTGGTCATCAGGTGCGCGGATCCGATTACGAGCGACGCGATGATGATTCCGACGGTGAGACGGTTGGCCGCGGTGCGCAGCCCGTCGTCCAGATCCTCCAGGCCCTGGTGATTGAAATTCACCGTGAGATCGTCGTTTTCCAACCGGCGCAGGATGCGATGCATCTCGTCGGGCATTTCCCGCAGCGTGTGCGCGCTGTTGCGCACGAAATCCTTGAACTCGCGGGCGAGCGTCTTGGGATTGGCGCGCTCGGAATAGACCTCGCGCAGCACTTCTTCGGTATGAACGCGCAGGTCGAACTGCGGGTCCAGCAGCCGGCCGATTTCCTCGATCGATAGGATCGCCTTCGCCATCAGCGAATAGTCCCGCGACAGCATCACGCCGTGCTGTCCGAAGATGAACAGCAGTTTCAGCATCGCCCGCCCCAGCTCCTGCCGGCCGATCGCGAAATTGAGCTCTTCACGCAGGGCGAGCGTGACCTCCTTTTCCATCACGCGCTGATCGAAGCGCCGGCCGGTCGAACCCAGCCGCAGCGCGATCTGGACGATCCGCTCCGCGTCCTGTTCCACCGCCGCGAGCCAAAAATCGGCGAGGGCGTAGCGCAGCCGCCGCGTCAAGTGGCCGGCGAGTCCCCAGTCGATGAAGCACAGGCGCCCGTCCGGAGTGACGATGACGTTGCCGGCGTGCGGATCGGCGTGGAAAAAACCGGCGATCAATATCTGATGAACGATGGAGCGGGCGCCAAATCCGGCCAGCAGCCGGCCCAGTTCCGGAGTGATCGGGGCCCGGCCGGCCGGCTTCCCCTCCACGTGATCCATGACCAGCACGCGTTCGCTGGTGAGTTCGTTGACGACCGCGGGGGCGAAAACGCGGTCGGGAAACGGGTTCTGCGTGTTGAAGTACTGTTGATTTCGCGCCTCGCCGGAAAAATCCAATTCGCGCTTCAAGCCCTCGCGGATTTCCTCAATGACGACCGGCAGATCGTAGGGGCGCAGTCCGGCGAATCGTTGGTGCAGCTGCCCCGCGATCCAGGCGGCAAATTCCAGATCGACCTGCACGGTCCGCGCGATGTGCGGTCGCTGCACCTTGACTGCAACGCAGCGGGCATCGCTGCGCAGGCGGCCAAAATAGACCTGGGCGAGCGAGGCGGAGGCGATGGGCGTCTCGTTGAATTCCGTGAAGATTGCGCTGAGTTCGCCCGGGATCGCTTCGGCGAGGATCGGACGGATGTCCTCGAACGGCACGGGTCGGACGTGATCCTGCAGTTTTCGGAGCTCGAGAATGAGGGGCGCGGGCAGCGCGTCGGGCCTCATGCTCATGAGCTGGCCGAACTTCACGAAGGTCGGCCCGAGATCCTCCAGCACCAGCCGAATGCGCACCCAGACATTGCGTTCCGCCTGCGGCGTGGGACCGAGGCGTTCGCGTATGCCGACCGGCAGGTCAAGCTGGTCCAGCAGGTCCGAAAACCCATGCCGAGCCAGGACCGAAAAGATCTCTTTGGCCCGAACCGCGTGGCTGAAGAGATCGAACGGCTTCACGGTTCGCCGGCGCGGGTGGCGGGCGGAGCGAGCTTCTCTTCGAGAACGCGCACCCGCAATTCGAGCGCCGCGAGGCGCGCCTGGCTGGCTTCGTCATTGTGCGCGGTCGCGTCCCGCAGGCGGGAGCCCAGCACTTTGCACAATTCGTCGAATTCCTTGCGACCCTGCTCGGCGATCTTGTCCGCCATTACCCTGGCGTCGCCGGCGCTGACCTTTCCTTCCGTTACGAATTCGCCCAACGCCTGTTCGATCTTGTCTTTGGTGACGACGGCCGCGCCGACGCCCGCCAGCATGGTTTTTCTGATTAGGTCGATCATGGTTCCTCCATTATGAAGTGAGGCTTCGATACTTAAACGTCTAATTTCAGACCGGTGCGCCCTCCACCAGTTCGCGCGCACGTTCCCGGACGACGCCCAGAAACTGCTCCGCGCCCCGGCTTTGGTAACGCTGGACATGTCTCAGGACCCCGATTTCGCGGAAGGGCTCCGCGCCATGGAGTTCAATATATTGAATATCGTGATCCAGCTCGGACCGCGCGATCCGAGGCAGAATCGAGACTCCCACTCCGATTCCCACCAGGCTTTTGACCGTCGCCACCTGGGAGCAACGAAACCCGATCCGCGGCTCAAAGTGGTGGTCGCCGAAAAAGCTCCGCACCTGTTCCGCCAGTGAACTCGAGGTGCCCAACATGACGAAGGTTTCGTCGGCGAGGTCGCTGGGAATAGCCTGTCCCTTTAGAGCGAGAGGGTGGTGCTTGGCGACGGCTAGGAGCAGCGGTTCCCGAAGGAGCGGTTCGGCGTGGATTCGGGAATCTTCGACCGGGAGGGAGACGAGGGCCAAGTCTAGGACGCCGTCGACGATGCCTTGGAGAAGGCGGGTTTTGAAATCTTCCTGCACGGAGATGCGCAGGTTGAGGAAACGCTTGCGGCAGCGCTGGATAAGCGACGGCAGAAGGTAGGGGGCGAGGGTCGGAATGGCGCCCACCACGATGCGCCGCTCCATGGAAGGGGAGTCGCTGAATTCCTTTTCGGCACTTTCGACTTCAAAGAGGATTCGGCGAGCTCGCTCGATGAAGGCGACACCCGCTTCGGTCGGGACGGCGCGGCGGCCCAAACGGTGGAATAACTTTTGGCCTAACTCCTTTTCCAGGTTCAGGATATGTTGGCTCAACGAGGGTTGAGCCAGATCCAGGCGCTCGGCGGCGCGGGTGAAGTTGCCGGCATTGGCTACCCCTAAAACGGCCCGAAGTTGCTGAAGTTCCATAGGTTTTTCCTATTATTACAATAGTTGGAATGCACTTCAACTATTGTAAATCGGGGGTATGGTTGTGACGTCTCCAAAAGGGACAGTCAGCTAGCCCAACTAACCAACGAAGAAAGAAACACCATGAACAGTAGACTCGTAAAGATTGCGGTAATCCCTGGCCTCACGGCCCTCGCCGCCATCGCGCTTTCTTTGGTTATTCCGTTCCCCGCGGACGTGACGCTCGGCGTTGTCGCCGTGCTCGCAATCTTTGGCCTCGCGGCCCAGGATTACGGACACACGGACCGTGGTATTTCCGGCAATTAATCGCCGGAAGATAAACAAGTAAGAAAACAACGGGGCTCGGAGAAATCCGGGCCCCTTTTCTTTTTCGTTTGAGATGTAGCCCGGGGGCGCTGACCCCGGCATCCCGCTTTCGATCTCGCAGGTGCCGGGGTCAGCGCCCCCCGCTACAGCGCTAGATATCCGAGTGGAAATCCTCGCCCAAGTCCGGCTGGAAACGATGGGGGGAGGGCGGGCGTTCGGCCGGCGCGGCCGCCGGCGGTTTCGGCGCCGGAGTAAAGGGGGCGGAAATGGCCTGAGTCTTGGCCGGCGAGTTGATCACCGTGCGCACCTGGCCGACGGTCTGCTCCTCGGCCTCGTTCATGGCCCGTTTGAATTCGCGTTCGACATCGCCGGTCGCGCGGCGGATTTCCTTGAGAATCCTGCCCAGGCCGCGGGCGAGCTCCGGCATGCGCTCACCGCCAAAGAACATGAGAACCACGCCAAGAATCAGCACCTCCTCGGAAACACCGAGGCCGAGAAGAGCCAGGGGCAATGCGTGCATCCTCCTACCGTGGGCCCGGCGAGCCCTTAACGCAACGCGACGCTCACGGTAAAACGGCTGGTGGCGCCCGGCTTGACCCATTCGAGCCCCGGGGACGATTGCTCCCAGGCATTCGGCGGGCCCATCCACGGCTCGACACAATAAAACGGCGCGTCGTCCGAGGCCGTCCAGGTGACAAATTCCGCGCCCGGGGCGGGCACCGAATCGGTGCCGAGGCGCACGACAATGTCGCCCGGCTTGCCCCGTTCGCCAAACACGGCTTCGCGCGACCGCAGCTGCGTGTGGTGCGTGTCGATGAGCGCCGGATTCGCCAGGTTTTCGTCGACCGCCAGTTCCGGGCCGGGAACCATGTGTCCCTGGGCATCCTGCTTCAGGCGCTTCTGCGCCTGGATGCGGATCAGATAGTCGGAGCGTTTCGCCCCCTCGGCCCACGGCAGCCGGAAATAGAAGTGATGGCCCGCGCACCACGGAATCGGCTCCTTGCCCAGATTGGCCAGCGTGAATTCGCACACCAAACCGACCGGCTCGAAGCGGTAGGTCACGGTGAAGTCATACTTGAATGGATACGCCGCCAGCGCCTCCTCGCCGGGACGGAGGCGCGCCGCGAATCCCCGCGCGTCCGCGCTGACGACCTCAAAGTCGCTCTGGCGGGCGATGCCGTGGATCGGAATTGGCCGGCGGACCCCGTCCGGCGTCCGCCAAAAGAAGATCGCTCCCTGGTCGAAGCACCGGCCGGAAAAGGGGAAGAGGATCGGATTGCCGCCCCGCACTTTGCCGATGTCGTCCCAGGTGGCATCCTCCGGCCAGTGGATGACATCCCGGATCGAACCGTCGCCCAGTTCGATGTTCCAGTTGATCAGGCGGGCCCCCCGTTCCGGCCAGGCCAGGAACGTGGAGGCGCCCACGCGCCAGCGGCAAAGCGGTCGTCCTTGATAGTCAATCTTCTCCATGAGTCACCCGCGAATTAGTCCTCGCGGCGCGCGCTGCCAAGCTTATCCTCTTCCGATCATGCGCCCAGGATGGCTTCTGCTTGTGCTTGGGGTCGTTGCGGGTCTGTTCGCCCCGGAGGCAGTTTGCGCGACCATCCCGACGCGGGCGATCGTCATACCCATCCGAAGCGAAATCGCCCCGCCGCTGCTTTATGTGCTTCGGCGCGGACTGAAGCAGGCCGCCAGCGAAAAAGCCGCGGTGATCCTGGATATGGACACCCTGGGCGGCCAAATCGACGTCGCCCTCGAAATGATGAAGGCGCTCGAAAACTTCGGCGGCCCCACAGTCACTTACGTCGACGAACAGGCGATGTCGGCGGGGGCGATCATCAGTTCCTCGACCCAACAGATCTGGTTCGCGCCGCGCGGGGTGATGGGAGCCGCCGCGCCGGTCGGGTCGTCCGGCGAGGATATTCCGGCGACGATGAAGGAAAAGGTGATCAGTTATGTGACCGCCCGCGTCCGCGCCGCGACCGAAGGCGAAGGCCACCGCGCCGAAGTCGTGACGGCGATGATCGACCACGACTATGAGCTGAAGATCGGCACCCAGGTCATCAAGGCGAAGGATGCGCCGCTGCTGTCGCTGACGGCGGAAGAGGCGTTCAAACCCTACGGCAAGCCGCCAAAGCCGCTGCTGGCGGCGGGCATCGCCGACTCCCTCCAGAAAGTGGCGGACCAGGCGCTGGGTTCGACGCACATCGAGCTGGTCCGGCTCGAGCCGTCGGGCGCGGAATCATTGGCCGTTTGGCTCAACGAGGCGGCCCCGATCCTGCTCGGGTTGGGCCTCTTCTCGCTCTTTATCGCTTTCAAGCTGTCCCATTTTGGCGTCTTCGGCACGGCGGGGATCGCGCTCCTGGGCCTCGTGTTCTTTGGCAGCTCCGTCGCGGGCCTTTCGGGCCACGAACCCCTCGCGCTTTTCTGTGTCGGCGTGGTCCTGGTGGCGCTTGAACTCCTGTTTTGGCACAGCGCGGGATTCCTGGGCGCAATCGGCGTCGGCCTGATGCTCGCTGCGATCATCTGGGGCATGGCCGACCTGTGGCCCGGCGAACCGCTCCCGGTGGCCTGGAATGCCCACGCGTTCGCCCAGCCGCTTTGGAACGCGGCCATCGGGGTTGCACTCGCGACTGTGCTGGCCGTCGGCGGGATTCGTTATCTGCCCAGCGGCTGGTTCTGGGACCAGCTGGCGATCCGCTCGGTCGTTTCCGGCCGTGCGCAGGAATCGAGCGCCTCGCCGGAATTGGCCGCCCGTCTGGACTCCCTCGTGGGGCAGCAGGGCGTCGCGGCGACGCCGCTCCGTCCGGGCGGATTTGTCCAAGTCGGAGGCGAACGTTTCGAGGCCGCCGTGCAAATCGGGGCCGTGGATGCCGGCGCCCGGGTCGTGGTGCGTGGCCGCCGTGATTTCTTTCTCCTCGTCGAACCCCTTTCCCATGACGGATAGCATCCTAATCGCGATCATCATCGGCGGCGTCATCGTCGCCCTCATCATCCTCGGCTTCGCCCTTGCCTTCATCAGCACCTGGGTCAAGGCCCGCCTGAACGGCGCACCGGTCAGCTTTCGAAACCTGTGGGGCATGCGCCTGGGCGGCGTGCCGTACAACTTGGTCGTGGAGGCGCGAATCACCGCCGTCAAGGCGGGCATTCCCATCACCACCGACGAGATCTCGGCGCACTTCCTGGCCGGCGGCAATGTCGTTCCGACCGTGCAGGCGCTGATCGCCGCCAAAAAGGCCGGCATTGAGCTCGATTGGAATCGCGCCTGCGCGATCGATCTGGCGACCAAAGGGTCGGGCAAGTCGGTCGTCGAGGCCGTGCGCACCTCCGTCGATCCCAAGGTGATCGACTGCCCGAATCCCGAGAGCGGCCGCACCACGATCGACGGCGTCGCCAAGGACGGGATCCAAGTGAAGGTGAAGGCGCGCGTGACGGTGCGCACCCACCTGGACCGCTTCGTCGGCGGCGCCAAGGAGGAGACGATCATCGCCCGCGTCGGCGAAGGCATCGTCACCACCATCGGCTCGTCCGACAGCTACAAGCATGTGCTGGCCGCTCCCGATAATATCTCCAAGACCGTGCTGGCGCGCGGCCTGGACGCGGGCTCCGCCTACGAAATCCTTTCCATCGACATCGCCGACGTCGACGTCGGCGAGAACATTGGCGCCAAGCTGCAGGAGGCCCAGGCGATGGCGAACAAGAATATGGCGCAGGCGCAGGCGGAAATCCGCCGCGCCGCGGCGGTGGCCCTCGAACAGGAAATGAAGGCCCGCGTGCAGGAGATGCAGGCCAAGGTGGTGGAGGCGCAGGCCCAGGTGCCGCTCGCCATGGCGGAAGCGTTCCGCACCGGACGGCTCGGCGTGATGGACTACTATCGCATGGAAAATATCCAGGCGGACACCTCGATGCGTCAGACGATCTCCGATCCGGACCAGAAGAAGTAGGCGGATGCATCCCCAAAACCTCGAGAATGTGGTTTGGCTGGTCCTGGCCGCCGCGGGCGGGATCGCGCAGATGGTTCGAAAGGCGATGGCTGCCCGCAAAAAGGCCGACGGAACGCCGAAAAGGGATCCGGACCAGGATGAACGGACGCGGCGGGTGCGCGAGGAGGTGGCAAGGAAGATTGCGCAGCGGCGCTCTCCGCCGCCGCGCTTGCCCCCGCCGGCTGCTCCGCCGGGCTGGAAACTGCCGACGGCGTCCCTGCCGCGTCGGCAACCATCGCCGATCCCGGAGCTGGAGGAATTGGTTCAGCCTGAATTCGCCCCGGCCTCCGCATTCGCCAGTTTTCCCGGAAGCGACGGGGACGCCGCTTCCACGTCGGTCGCAGTGCCGGCCATGAGCCCCATCCTGGGGGCGCCGGTCACGTCGCGCCGCCTGGAACTGTTCGACGACCTGCGGAGTCCCGCGACGACCCGCCGCGCGGTGCTTCTGCGCGAAATCATCGGACCGCCCGTCGCCCTGCGCCGCGGCGGCCTTTAACGCATCACCGGGATGTCGCCGGTGCGATGTCCCCGGGCGCCGAAGCGCGAGCGGGTGCCCTTGTACTCCAGCTGGAGATTCTCGATCGGATTCGCGTCGACGCGCAGGCCCGTATTCGGAAAATCATGACGATCGCCCGCGGCGAGCGACCCGGACCAGATCTCGTGCTGGTCGCCGAGGCTCGTGACCCGGACGGAAACGGCGTCGGTCGCGATCAGCGTGACCGGCGCCTCGGCTTCGGGGGCCGCGATCGGCGCCGGAGCGGAGGCGAGCGCCGGATGCTCGGCCACGTGCGACGGTGAGCCGCTGGAAAACAGCGCCCGCATCAGCAGGATGATCACGAGCAGCACGATCGCGCCGACGCCCCAGATCAGAAATTTGAATACCGTGGACGGGTCCATGCGGTTCGCCGGCATCGGCGCCAGGGGCCGCAGCGACGCGCGGGCGGGCTCGGGTCCGGGCCCCGGACCGGCGGCCGGAGCGCCCGGCGTTTCCGCGGTTCCGCCCGGCTCCCCCTCGGGCGCGGCCGCGCCGGGACGGCGGTGTCCGCGCGGATCGCCGCCGGCCGAAGAGACGGAAACTTCCATGCGGCCGTACACCTCCCGGTTGGGCTGCCGCGGGCGCGTCTCGGTGTGCCCCAGCGCGCTGTAGTCGTTGACGATGCGGTCCGACGGCAGCTGCAGAAAGGTCGAGTAATTGCGCAGGAACCCGCGAATATAAATGTCGGTCAGCCCAATATTGAACTGGTTGGCTTCGAACTTCTGCAGGTAATCGCCCCGGATCTTGGTGGCTTCGGCGGCTTCCCGGATCGAGAGCCCCTTGCGTTTGCGCGCGTCCTCAAGGCGTTCACCGATGGTCTGCATGTACGGGCCCGACAATGCTCTATAGACTGTCCAAATCGACCAAAATCTCGCGGGGGCTCGATCCGTTCTCGGGTCCGACGATGCCTTTGTCCTCCATCAGCTCCATAATCCGGGCCGCCCGGTTGTAGCCGATCTTGAGGCGCCGCTGGAGCATCGAGGTGCTCGCCCGGCGCGAGGCTTTGAGGACGTCGATCGCCTGGCGATAGAGGCTTTCGTCGTCCCCCAGCTCGCCTTCCTCCCCGAATTCGTCGCTGTCCTCGTCGTCCTCGCGGGCCGCGCGGTCGATGCGGGCCTGGACTTCCTGGGCATATACGGGCGGGTCGTTGTGTTCCTTCAGGTAGGCGACCAATTCGTGCATCTCCTCGTCGGCGACGAACGCGCCCTGGGCGCGCACCAGGCGCGACGTGCCGGGAGGGGTGAAGAGCATGTCGCCGCGCCCGATCAGCGAATCGGCGCCCTTGACGTCGAGAATCGTGCGCGAATCGACCTGGGAGGCCACCTGGAAGGCGATGCGCGAGGGCAGGTTCGCCTTGATGATGCCCGTGATGACGTTCACGGACGGCCGCTGGGTGGCGATGATCAGGTGGATGCCGGCCGCGCGCGCCAGCTGGGCCAGCCGCGCGATGCTCGTCTCGATTTCGGCGGGGGCGACCATCATCAGGTCGGCCAATTCGTCGATGATGATGACGATGTAGGGCAGCCGCTCGGGCACGGTGATCCCGTCGTCGGCCAGCGGGTCCACGCCCGGCAGCGATCCCTGGGCCGACGGCGGCGGCGGGAAGGATTCGTTCGGGGAGCGTTTGCGCTGGTTGAAGCCGACAATATTGCGGACGTTGACCTTCGCGAAGATCTGATAGCGCTGCTCCATTTCGCTCAGGAGCCACTTCAGGGCGCCGGGCACCTTCTTGGGCTCGGTCACGACCGGAATCAGCATCTGCGGCAGGGCATTGAAAATCTTCAACTCGACGACCTTGGGGTCGACCATCATCAGCCGGACGTCGCGGGGGCTCTTGGAATAGAGAATCGAAGCGACAATTGCGTTGATGCAGACGGATTTCCCGGAGCCGGTCGCGCCCGCGATCAGCAAGTGGGGCATCTTGGCGAGATCGGAAATGAGCGGCTTGCCCGACACGTCCTTGCCGAGCGCGATCGGCAATTCGGCTTTGGCCGAGACCCAGTCCTCGCTCTCCAGGATTTCGCGGAGGCCCACGGGAGTGGGATGCTGGTTGGGCACCTCGACGCCGACGGCGGCCTTGCCCGGGATCGGCGCCAGAATGCGCACCGATTGGGCGCGCATGCCCAGGGTGATGTTCTTGTCGAGGCCCGAGATCTTTTCGACGCGCACGCCGGGCGCCGGGACCACCTCGTAGCGGGTGATGACGGGGCCGACGTGGATTTCTCCCAGGGAAACCTCGACTCCGAACTCGCCCAAAATGCGCAGGAGATTCTCGGCGTTCTGGCGGTGCTCCTCCTCGCTGTTTCGCGCCGATGGCCGCACCTGCTCCTTGAGCAAGGCCAGCGGGGGAAACTTGTAGCGATCGTCCGAACCCGACGGAAGCGTGATGCGCGCCTTCTTCAGTTCTTCCGGCGCCACGATGTTGAGTTCGATCCGCTTGTCTTTGGCGGACGGGAGGTCTTTGGCCTTTTCCGGCTCCTTCTTCTCCTTGGCGGCGGCCGCGGGCTTGAGCCGAGACGCCTCCGCGGAATCGTTGCCGGCCTTGGGGACAAAGACGTTTTTCTCCTTGGGGCCGACCGGCTCCAGAATGAGCGGGGCCTTTGGAGATTCGGCCGCCTTGGGCGCCGCCGTTTCCTTGGCCTGCGTCTTGGCCAGGGCCCTGGCCTCTTGAAGGGCAATGCGGCGCTTCTCCGCCAGTTCGGCGCTGCGCTGGGCGCGATTTTCCCGCCAATCCAGAATGCCGTTCAGCGCGTGCTCAAGCTGCAGGCCGACGTCCTGCGTGAAGACGAACAGCAGGCAAACGACATAGATCGGCGCCAGCACCATGAACGTGCCGAAATCGAAGATCTCGTGCCGAAGCAGCCGATACAGCCAGTTGCCGACCAGGCCGCCCAGGTTCGCCTGCATCTGGTTGCCCCAGTCGTGCTTGGGGTCGATGAGCGCGGCCAAGGCGGCTCCGGTGATCAGGCTGGCCACGATCGCGATGATGCGGCCGACGCCCACGCGCCGGGGATTGCGCAGGCCGAGGTACGCGACCCAAAGCAGGAAGATCGGAATCGCATAGCCCATGGCGCCAAACACCCACAGGAAATAGTGGCTGATGTCCGCGCCGATCGGCCCGCCGACGTTGACGTCCGTGGGCCGCGCAAAATAGGAGCTCTGCTCCCACTGGTAGGTGAAAACCGATGCGGCCAGATAAAAACCGACCACCCCGCACGTGCCGGCCAGCCACCAATTGGGGCGGGGACGCAGCCGTTTGCCCTCCGGCGATTCCCCGTTTGGGTTTGAACTCTCCTTTTTGGGCATCTTCCTCAGCCTGTTTGTAAACGACGAAAGCATGCGAGATTTTCTTTCTTTCGAACCGCTTTATCAGGAACGCGTCTGGGGTGGCCGGGCGCTCGAACAGGCGCTCGGCCGGACTCTGCCGGCCGGCCGGCCC
This sequence comes from Opitutaceae bacterium, assembly GCA_036502225.1. Classification (GTDB taxonomy): domain Bacteria; phylum Verrucomicrobiota; class Verrucomicrobiia; order Opitutales; family Opitutaceae; genus Palsa-1447. Next base: position 25,008 of record DASXYY010000065.1, on the reverse strand, counting down.
ATTGGCGAAAGTTGGGAAATCGTCGACCGCCCCGAAGCCCAGTCGGTCGTCAAGGACGGCCCCTATCGCGGTGTCACGCTCCGCCAGCTGATCCGCGACCATGCGGCCGAGATGATGGGCCCGGCCTGGAATCCGGAGCGATCGTTTCCGCTGCTGGTCAAATGGCTCGATTGCCGGGAGCGTTTAAGCCTGCAGGTGCATCCGCCGGCGGCGGTCGCCCCCCAACTGGGCGGCGAGCCCAAAACCGAGAACTGGTACATCGCCGACGCGGCGCCTGGCGCCCAATTGATCGTGGGCCTGACCCCGGGCACGCGGCCATCGGAATTCGAGGCGGCGATCGGCACTGGGACGCTGGAAAAGTGGGTTCGCCGCTTTCCAGTCGCCCGCGGCGACTCGATCCTCGTCCACAGCGGCGAAGTCCACGCCATCGACGCCGGCAACCTGATCCTCGAGATCCAGCAGAATTCGGATACGACCTACCGCGTGTACGACTGGGGGCGGTTGGGTCTCGACGGCAAGCCGCGCCAGATGCACGTGCGGGAATCCATGGAATCCATCCGTTGGGACGGAGAGCCCCTTCTACCGGTCCGTGCCGCCCGCGAACGGGCGATCATCGCGGATTGCCGCGAATTCCGCATCGAGCGGGTGCCGCTCGCAGCGGGGGAGCGCCTGCAGCTCCCGGCCGGGGTCGAGCCGAGCCTGGTCAGCGTCGTCGAGGGGCAAGCGGGGTCGTGGCGGCGAGGCGCCAACGTAGTCGTGCCCTACGGCGCTAGCGTAGATCTTTCCGCGGCGGAAGCTTCCGTGGTCCTCCTGACCACCCGATTTGCCCGGGCTTGAAGAAAGGGAAAAGGGACTTTAGATAAGACCCTTTTCACCGATATGAGCGCTCCCAAAGGACAAGACTTCGATCCAGCTGCGAACCCCGACCCCAAGGGGCCGGAAGTCACTCCAGCTGAAGCCGAAGCGAATGCCGTCTTCGCGGAGCTGGAAACACTTCGCAAGGACGCGGCGGCCGCTCATGATCGTTACTTGCGGGTAGCCGCTGACTTAGAGAATTTCCGTCGCCGGGCTGTCCGCGAAAAAGACGAACTTCGCCAATTCGCCGCTTCCAAGGTCTTGGAGGGTCTATTGCCCGTTTGGGACAATTTGATCTTGGCGCTGGCGGCCGCCAAGCAGCCCACGGCGGACATCAAGACCCTCGTGGGAGGGGTGGAAATGGTGCTGCAGCAGCTCCGTTCGACGCTATCGGAACAGGGCCTGACCGAGGTCAATCCGGTCGGCAAACCGTTCGATCCCCATCAGGCGGAGGCGATTTCCCATCAGCCGAGTGCGGACGTGAAGGAGGAGCATGTCCTCACGGTGGTGCGGCCCGGATTTGTCCTGAACGGCCGTCTGCTTAGGCCGGCTTCGGTGGTGGTTTCCAGCGGCCCGGCCAAGAAGTAAGACCGACCGAGCATGGCCGCCAAAGAAGACTATTACGAATTGCTCGGCGTCGCGCGCACCGTGACCGAGGACGAGCTCAAGAAGGCATACCGCAAAAAGGCGGTCCAGTACCATCCGGACAAGAATCCCGGCGATAAGCAGGCCGAGGAGATGTTCAAGAAAGTCTCCGAAGCCTACGAAGTGCTGAAGGATCCGGACAAGCGGGCCAGCTACGATCGCTATGGCCACGCGGCGTTTCAGGGCCCGGGCGCATCGCCGCGCGGCGGCATGGCGGCGGCGGGCGGCTTCCACGATCCTTTCGACATCTTCCGCGAAGTATTCGGGCAGGGCGGCGGCGGAGGCGGAGGAATCTTCGAGGAGATGTTCGGCGGCGGCGGCCGGGGCGAAGGCTCGGGCCGTGACGGCTCGGACCTGCGCTACGATCTGGAGATCACGCTCGAAGAGGCGGCGCGCGGCGTCGAAAAGGAAATCTCCTTCCGCAAACTGGTGAGCTGCGAGCGCTGCTCCGGTTCCGGCGCGGAGCCGGGCTCGAAAAAGATCACCTGCCCGACCTGCCACGGAGCCGGCCAGATTCGGCGTTCGGGCGGGATCATTGTTTTCACACAAACCTGTCCCACCTGCGGCGGCAGCGGCCGCAAGATCGAAAAGGTCTGCACGGCGTGCCGCGGCGAGGGGCGGACTCCGCAGACGACGAAGCTCAACGTGCGGATTCCCCCCGGAGTCGACACCGGTTCGCGGCTGCGTTCGTCCGGCAACGGTGAAGCCGGCGCCGCCGGCGGCAGCGCCGGCGATCTCTACATCGTGCTGACGGTAAAGGAGCACGAACTTTTCGAGCGCCAGGGCGACGACCTGTTCTGCGAGATTCCGATCAAGTTCACGCTGGCGACCCTGGGCGGCTCGATCGAGGTGCCGACCCTGTCCGGCAAAGCCGCCCTCAAGATTCCGGTCGCGACCCAAAGCGGAACGACCTTCCGGCTCCGCGACCGCGGCATGCCGAGCCTGCGCAGCGGGCGTCAGGGCGATCAGCTCGTGCGGGTGCACGTCGAAGTGCCCACCCATCTTTCGTCCGAGCAGCGCAAGCTGCTCGAGGAGTTCGCCCGCATCAGCGGCGACGCGAGCGAGCCCACGTCGAAGAGCTTCTTCGAAAAGGCCAAAAAGTTCTTCTGATGCAGCTTGTCCTTCTCGGGTCTGGCCGCGGCTCGAACGCCGAAGCGATCCTGCGGGCCCAGACGGAGGGACGCCTGGGCCGCGCGCGGGTCAAGGCGATCTTTTCGGACCAGCCGGCGGCGGGGATTCTCGCCCTCGGCCCGCGCTTCGGAGTGCCGGCGCGGTTCATCGACCCGGCTCCGTTCCGCACCAAGCTGGAAGGGGAGGGCGAGGACCGCTTCATCGCCGCGGTGGGCGCCGAGTCGCCCGAGCTGATCGTGCTGGCCGGTTTCATGCGCGTTCTGAAGCCGAAGTTCCTGTCGGCGTTCGCGGGCCGGATCATCAACCTGCATCCCAGCCTGCTGCCCGCGTTTCCCGGCCTCGATGGCATCGGGCAGGCGTTTCGCGCGGGCGTGAAGCAGACGGGCTGCACGGTTCACTGGGTGGAGCCCGCCGTGGACGCGGGCCCGGTCCTCGCCCGGGCCCAGGTCGAAATCCTGCCGACAGATACGATGGAGTCGCTCGCGGACAAGGTGCACGCGGCGGAACATCGGCTGCTGCCCTCCGTGATCGCGGAGCTCAGCCTGCGCCGGTAGAAACCGCGGTCATGGGCTTGGCTCAGGTGAAGGTCGAGATCGAGGCGGCCGGGGCGGCGGCGGCCGACGACTATTTTTTGGAATCGGAGCTCTCCGCCTGGAGCGTCCTGGAGGACGTGATTGCCCGGCGCGCCTGGATTATCGGCCTGTTCGAATCGCTCCCGGCGGCGCGCGAGGGCTGGGAGGCGCTGTATCCGGCGCTGCCGGCGCGGCTCGCGGGCGAGGCTGAAATCGCCGAGCTGCCCGACGCCGATTGGCGCGACAGCTACAAGGCTCATTTCAAGGCCTGGCAGTTCGGCCCGCTGCATTGGGTTCCCGTCTGGGAGCGCGGAAATTACCCGCTGCCGGCGGACCACGGCGCGATCTGGCTCGATCCCGGACTGGCCTTCGGCACCGGCAATCACGAGACGACCCGCCTGTGCTGCGAACGATTGGTCGCCTGGGCCCAGGCGCGTCCGGCGGGCGCGAGCCGCCGGGTGATCGACGCTGGCTGCGGCTCGGGCATCCTGGCCCTGTCGGCCGCCCGGCTGGGCTGCGAACCGATCGAAGCCTTTGACCTGGACCCCGAAGCGGTCCGAGTCAGCCGCGAGAACGCGGCGCTCAACGGGCTCGAAAGCGCCGTCGAATTCTTTGTCGCCGATCTGGAAGGCGGGCTGGCGAACAGCTCGGCCGATCTGCTCCTGGCCAACATCCAGGCGGATGTGCTGAGGGCGAACGTCGGACCGTTGCGGGGGGCGGTGGCCGACGGAGGCTGGCTGGTGCTCAGCGGGATCCTGGCGACGGAGATCGAGGCGGTGGAAGCCGCCTTTTGGCGCGACGGCGCGTTGGTCGAGTCGCGCACGCTGGGCGAGTGGTGCGATCTGGCAATTACGTTTCCGCCTCGGGCGGTCTGATCCTGTAGATCCGGGGGCTTATCTCGAGGTGGAGCGCGTGGTCCCCACGCGCTTTGTCGCCAAATGCGGGCGGACGTTAAAGCGCATGGGGACCATGCGCTCCATCCTGGGATTTCAGGAGAGATTTCAGATCGGCCAGCGACAGCTTCGCGGCCGCGGCATCGCTGGCGTCGAAGACGGCTTCGAGCAGCGCGCGCTTCTCCGCCTGCAGGCCCAGCACACGTTCCTCCACGGTGCCGGAAGCGATCAGCTTGTAGCTGGTCACCGTGCGGTTTTGGCCGATGCGATGGGCGCGGTCGGTGGCCTGCAGCTCCGCCGCCGGGTTCCACCAGGGATCGTAGTGAACGACAGTGTCGGCCCCGGTGAGATTGAGCCCGGTGCCGCCCGCCTTGAGCGACAGGAGGAAAACCGGGCACTCGTCGGAGCCTTGGAACCGATCCACCTGCTCCTGGCGCGCGGCGGTCGGCATCGATCCGTCCAGATAACAATAGGCGATCTCCTGGCGCTCGAGTTCTTCGCGGAGCAGTTCGAGCAGGCTCGTGAATTGCGAGAACAGCAGAATGCGGTGTCCGTCATCGAGCGACTCCGCGAGCAGCTCCCGCAGCGTTTCCAATTTGCCCGAGTCGACGTCGTCCTGTTTCACGAGCCGTGGATCGCAGCAGATCTGACGCAGGCGCAAAAGTTGGGTGAGCGCCGCGAAACGCACCTGCCCCTCGGAGGCTCCGCCGGCTTCCAGATCGATCAGGGCGCGCTCGCCGGCCTCCTGAGTTTGCCGGTAAAGGGCGGCCTGTTCGGGCGTAAGTTCGCACCAGACGACCTGTTCGATGCGCGGCGGAAGCTCCGGCGCGACCGCCGCCTTGGTGCGGCGCAAAATATAGGGTGCCGCCTGGGCCTTGAGCCGATCGTCGAACCACGCGCGGTCGGTGCCGCGCGCGCCGGGGGAAGGCGCGGCAATGTAGCCAGGCAGAATGAAATCAAACAGCGATCGCAGGTCGTCGAGCGAGTTTTCCAGCGGCGTGCCGGTCAAAAGGAAACGCCCGCGCGCATGCAGCGCGCGCAGCGCCCGCGCGTTTTGGGAGCGGCGGTTCTTCAAGTGCTGGGCTTCGTCGGCGATCACGCAGCCGAGCGCAGCTTCCTGAAATAGCGATTCGTCGCGCACGAGCGTGCCATAACTGGTGATGACCAGATCGAAGGGCAGGACGTCCCGCGCCGAGGCCAACCGCTGGCCGCCGTGATGAACGAACACGCGCAGGTCGGGAGCGAAGCGCTCCGCCTCCCGCCGCCAATTTTCGAGCAGCGAGGCCGGGCAGACCACCAGCGCGGAGCCGTGGCCGCGCGCCGCCAGCAGAAGCGCCAGCGCCTGGAGCGTTTTTCCCAGGCCCATCTCGTCGGCCAGGATGCCCCCCAAATCATGCTGGAATAGATGCCACAGCCAGGCGACCCCCAGCCGTTGGTAGGGGCGAAGCCGCTCGTCCAGGCGTTCGGGTAGGGGCGCTGGTTTGAGCGATGAGATCTGCTTGAGCGCGCTGCTGCGCGCCTTCCAGGTTTCCGGCGGCTGAAATCCCGGGGCCGCTTCGGCGAGCAGTTCGTCGGCCTCCGCTGCGCGCGCCGCGGGAATGCGGCGCGACTGGCGGGGCGCCAAGGGGGTCGAGGGATCGCCGCTCAACGCCTGCTGGGCTTTCGAAAGTTTAGCGAGCGTCTCCGGTCCCAGCAGAATCACTTTGCCCCCGGCTTCCGCGTACGGCCGTCCGGTCAGCAGAGCCGTGCGCAATTCGGAATCGGTGGCGCCTTCCGCCCGCAGGCCAATCGTCACGTCATAGGCGCCGCCGGCTTCCGTGGCGGTCGCCTCCAATTGCGCCGGGGCGACGTGCGCCGTGCGTTGCAGAAAACCGGGGGTGAAGGTCGCGCCGAAATCGGTTTCGAGCCGAGGCCGCATTTCGGCCAGGAAGCTCAAGGTCTTGTGGCGGTCCCGCTGCCACCATTTCCCGTTGGACGGCTCGGGCAGAAAACTCCACGCCTTCAATAATTCCAGGGCGCGAGCGTAGGTGGGATGGTCGCGGTGGGGGAGCGTGATCGCCAGAAAATGCTCGGATCCGTCGACATTCATGCGGCCGGCGGCGGGCATCGGGCGTCGCGGCGGCGTGGTGACTGCCGGCTTTCCCGTGGGAGAATTTCCCACGGAAGCCGCCGCGGAGGCGGCGGGTTGTCCGCTCAAGAAAGTGGATACGCCGGCCAGTTCCGCGCCAGCCCAGGCGATGCTGCGATCGGGAGCGTTGGCCCAAGCGAAGAGCGGCTGGCCGCGCAAAGCGGTCACCAGCGCGGACATCTGGCTTCGGTTCACTTGCAGAAAAAGCCGGGGCGGCGGCGCCGACGAGCTTCCCAGCCATTTTTGGAGCAGCGCCAGCGCCGGCAGCACTTCTGGCGCCGGCATCGCCGGAGCGGGGGGCAGATCCAAGTCGACCCGTAGCGCAATCGAGTCCTTGGGAGCCGTGGCGGGCAGGTTGGGCGGGACGAAAATGCGCAACATCGGTTCAACGATGCGGGCGCGGGCAATGACAGCAAGCGGCGCGACGAACACGGCGCGTAGGGGTCTGTCACCGGAGAAATCCCTGGGAAATACGCCCGACTTGGCCGTCCGTGCCCGAAATCTGACAAAGGTTTGACGCTTTTATTCTTTTGCTGCGGCCAGAAATCTCCAATTTATCGCCTCGACAGGGGACCAATGGGTAAAAAGGGTCAGGCTGCGGAGACGGACCGTCCCCGCAGCCTGACTTCACTTCCGCTTCATCTTTTCCTTGGATTGACCCTCGCGGCCGCCCTGGCCCACGGGGCTTCTCCTGGATCCGAAATGTCCCTCGACGGAACTTGGGACTGCGGTCTGGAGCGGCAATACGATCGAACGGTCGTCGTTCCGGGTTTGGCGGCGGACCCCTCTGTCCCGTCGCCTGGTCCGCTGTGGCTCCGCCGGGTGGTGGAGCTTCCCGGCGGAAATTGGAAAACGGCGGTGCTTCGCCTGAAGGGCGCTCAATGGACGCCGGTGGTTTACATCAGCGGTCAGGCGGCGAGCGTGGCGGCGGAGCCGGACGGGGCCTGGTCTTGCATTCTTCCGCCCACGGCCGCGCTCGGCAATGTCGTGGTGATCGAGATCGAACTCAGGCCGGATCCTGACGCTCCGGCGGAAGCCTCCAGCCGGGACATATCCTCGGACCTGTGGGACGACGTCACCCTGCACTTCAGCGATAGTGCATTTCTGACTTCGCTGACGGCCCGCGGCGATTGGGCCGTACATTCGATGGTGGTGCGCTGGTCCGCGGCCAATTGCCCGGTCAACGCCACGTTGTCCGCGGAAATCCTGGACGGAGATAAATCGGTGGCGCAATCGGCGGCGGTTCCAGCGGCCGCGGGCGCGGCCCGGCTGATGGTGCCGTCCTCCTGCGTTCCATGGACGCCCGCCTCGCCCAAGATGTACACCGTGCGCGCGACACTCCGCACGCCGGACGGAGTGCTCGACCAAATCGATCAGCCCTGGGCCTGGCGCGAGGCGCGCCCCGTCGGCGATCATTTTGAACTGAACGGCCGCCGATTCGACCTGCGCGGCATTCAGGTAGCCTGGCACCATTGGCTCTGCGATCCCGAGTCGGCGGAACTGGCGTTCGATCCGGCCTGGTTTCGCCAGAACATCGTCGACGCCGTGAAAGGCTACGGCGGCAATTTCGTCGATTTCACCGATGGACGGCCGCCGACCGCGATCCAGGCGGTTTGCGACCGGGCCGGGGTGGTTTCCCGATCGCAGCCGCTGGCGGGGGCCGTGACCGATTTTGGCGACATCTATTTGGACGGCGAGGGCCGCCCGAGCGAACTCCCGGCGGTCCGCGCGGAAATCATCCGGGACCTGGGCCCGCAGCAGAGCAGCGCCCAGCGACTCGCCTTTCAGTCCCACCTGTGCGCGCAGGTGGCCGAGACGGCGCGGCTGCGCGGCGCGGGCATCATCGCTCCGCTCTGCGCGCTCAGCAGTCCCGGCGATCGCTACCACGGATTCATCGGCGGCCTGGGCGCCGGCCGCCGCAAGCCGGTCTGGGACGCCTTGGCCGCTGTCCAGGCTCCCGCTGCGGCGCTCCTCGATTTTTCGGACGTCGACTTTCTTCCGGGTGCGACCTTGCGGGTGCCGGTCGTGTTTTTGAACGATTCGGCCGCGCCGGCGGACCTGACCGCGGTCGTGACACTCCGTTCGGTCGGAGACGGCTCGTTGGCCGGTCAGCAAAAGCTGCGCGCGAAAGTGCCCGCGGGCGGCCGGGCCACCCAGTTCGTATCGCTGGCGATTCCCTCGCGGGTCGATCACTGGATACTTTCCTGCAGTCTCCCGCCGCTGATGGCCGGCGGGGCCCCGCGGATTTCCTACCGTTCATTGCGGACGATCGCGCCGCAACCGGCGCCGGCGCTGGCCGATCGCATCGTTGGCGTGCCGGCGGACGAGCCCGAGCTCAAAGCGATGCTCGATCGAATCGGACTGAAGGTCGTCGCCCCGGACGATCCGTCGGCCAATCTCATTCTGCTCGGCCGGCGGACCTGGGATGGTTTGACGTCGGGCGGGGCGGACGCCTTGGCGCATTGGCGCGACCTCCTGTGGTCGGCCCGCTCGATTGTTTGGCTGGACGTGGGATCGCCGGCTAAGTCGGCGAAGCACGCGTCGGTTTCGCTGCCGGGCGGCGTGACCGTCTTTCTCGAACCCGCCTCCGCGACCGAGCGCTACGTTCATCCGGCCAAGTCCGGCTCCGCGCTTTGGTTTGGATTGCCGCCGGATGCCCTGTGGCGGTGGAATGGCCAGCACGGCGCAATCGTGCCGGCGGAAACGCTGGATGCCACCGGCCTGTCGTCCTCCGGATTTCTCAAACTGTGGGTGGCGCGCGGCGGCGAGCAGTTTCAAATCCGCGTGCGGCCCTATTACGCCTATTCTCTGCAGGGACTCTACGCCTTCTCGAATACCCCGCACGACGCCGATGCCGCGCAATCCCTGCGCGACCGTCTCCGCCGGATTGCGCACGACCAGCCGGTCCTGAACAGCGTCCTGGATTTTCAGGCGCCCGTCGTGGAGACCAATCTGTCCGCCGGTTTTCGCGAGGCCTTGAAGGCGGGCGCGTCTTCCATCGTACCTCTGATGACGGCCGGCGGGGATTTGTCGCGCACGCCCGTCCTCGAGATCGGCTATTCGCCCGGGCGCGGCGTGCTGATTCTATCCCAGTTGGAAACGGCGGGCCGCCTGAATCCGGGCGCCCGCTTTGATCCGGGCGCCGTACAGATCGTGCTCAACCTGCTGGGCGTCGCGCTCGACGACTATTCCCCGGTCGCGCCCTGAGCCGAATAGAGGACGGCCACGGGGAAATCCGCCAGCAGTTCGGACAGGGCGAAGCGATCGGCGGGCGCGATGGTCCGGCCGGAAATCACCTCGCGCCATTCCCCCGCAGATTCGGTTCCCCGCGCCAGCACGGCCGTGGTATCCGTCCACATGAGACCGATCGGCGGACACCCCAGGCGGGCCGTCTGCCGGGGGACCACCACCACCAGCCGATCGGCCCCGCGGCGCCGCGCGAAGGCCACGGCATGGTACGCGTGCTGGCCGGCGGCCTCCAGCGGCACGTAGTCCCCGTCGGCAAAGAGCTCCGGATGATCGGCCCGAAAGGTGAGCAGCCGATGCACGACCCGCAGTTTCGCGGCGCCGTCCTGCCAATGAAGCAGCAAATCGCGCAAGTCGCGCGCCTCGGCCTGGGCCAGCAGCTGTTCCCGGGCGTCGAAATCCACCGGGCGGCGGTTGTCCGGGTCCACCAGACTGAAATCCCACACCTCGTTGCCCTGATAGAAATCGGGAACGCCCGGACAGGTCAGCTTCAGCGTCGTCTGGGTCAGGCTGTTGACCATGCCCAAGTGGGAAAGCCGCGCCGCCTTGGCCGAAATGCTGGCCAGAAAGTCCCGTCCGGTGTCGGGACTCAGCATGCGATCGATGAACTTGTCGCCCGCGTCCAGCCAGGCCTCATTCGGTTCGACCCAGGTCGTGTTCAGCTTGGCCTCGTTCACCGCCTTGCGAAAATACTCCCGAATCCGTTTGCGGAAGTCCTCGTCCGGCTCGGTTGCGCCCAGCGGCCAGGCTCCCAGCAGCGCTTGGTATAGCCGGAATTCCTCGTTGGAATCCGGCGCCGGGTGGCCGTCGAGCGTTGTCTTGTGCGCCTGGTTCAGGCCGCGCCATTCGTGCAGCCAGAGGCGCCAGTCCTCGGGCAATTCCGAAAGGGGATAGAGCCGCGCCCGCACGTCCTCGCTCAGCTTGTTGTCGTGGGTCGACGTGGCCAGCAGCGAGTGCGGCGCCTGGATCGCCCGCTCCCGATTGGCCGCATGGAATTCCTCCAGGGACAGGCCGAACTCCGCCGGATCGCCGCCCACCTCGTTGAGCGCAATCAGCCGGTTGTAGAGGTAAAAGGCCGTATCCTCGACGGACTTGGCCATGATCGCTCCGCTGTATTGCTGCAAGCCGAGCACCCAGCGTTCGATCTGCTCCCGCCGCTCGGGCGGATCGGAGCGGTCGGGGTATTCGCCGGTCAGGACGTCCCGGACGATTTCGAAGCTGTGGACGTCGAACCGCGGGTTGCGTCGCACCGCCTCCAAGTACGCCTTTTCGATCAGCGCCCGGTCCTGGTCGGCGACGGGCTCGCCGAGCCGGCGGTAGGTCCGGTAGACGGAAAAGGCCGCAAGCAGCTCTCGCAGCGCGATTGCCAATTCGGCCCGGGTCAGATCGCGCCAGTGGCGGTCCTCCGTCAGCAGCAGAAAGAGGCCGGCGGTCAGGTGCGTGAGCGTGTTGACGAACATTTCGCCCAGCACGAGGCGCTTCTTCTCGTAGACGAGATCCGAAAAATCCGTGTTCTCGCCCGTGAAGTCCCGATAGTAGCGCGTCAGTTCCTTGCGCGATTCCGCCCGGGTAAACAGTCCCGCGCACTGCGTGATGAATTCGTAGCCGGTCGTGCCATGCATCGCCCACGTGCTCGGCAGATTCTCCCCGCGCTCGAGGATTTTCTCGACCACCACGTACAGCGGCGCGGCCGGCCCGCTTTCGACTTCGCTGGGAGCCCGCAGCTTCTGCAGTTGCTCCAGATACTGCTGCGGATCCCACAGGCCGTCGATATGATCGATCCGCAGACCCGTGATTTTGCGTTCCTTGAGCAGGAGCGCGATCAGCGCGTGGCTCTCCAGGAACACCTCGGGATTTTCGATCCGCAGGCCGATGAGCGTGTCGACCGCGAAAAACCGGCGGTAATTGACGGCGTAGATCCCGGTTTTCCAGCGCGACAGCCGGAAGCTCTGCGCGGAAAGGATCTGGTCCAGCCGGTCGAATGAACCGGCTTCGCCGGACTTTCCGTTCAGCTCGTCCAAATGGGCGGTCAGCCGGGTCCGAATCGTTTCGCTGCCGACGACCGCCGAAAACAGCCTTGTTTTCAGCTCCTTGAGCCGCTCGGGCAGTTCCGGATTGGAGGTCCAGGCATACGCGCCGGGTTCGAGCTGCCGAAATGACTGCAGCAGTTCCGTCAATTTCTGCCGATCGTCCCCGGACAGCGCGGCGTCCTCCGACAACCGCGCCAGCACCGCGGAATAGGCCGCGGCGTTGAGCGGAAAATACAACGGTCCCGATGCGATGCGCAGGCCGCCGTTTTCGTACTCCAGCTTGAGGCCGCCTTTTTCGAGCACGATCCCGTAGTGATCTTCCAGCACCGGCACGAGGATGCGGGGCCGCTCCATGCTTTCGGTCGCGCGCCAGTTGACGTCGAAAAAGCGCGCGTACGGCGAGTGGCGGCCGTTTTCCAGGACGTTGTTCCACCAGGCGTTGAACGGCCCGCTGATCCCCATGTGATTGGGCACGAAGTCCACCAGGAGCCCCATGCCCTGCGAGGAGAGTTCCGCGGCGCAGGCAAGAAACGCCGGTTCGCCGCCCAATTCCGGGTTGATTCGCCGGTAGTCCGCAACGTCGTAGCCGTGCGTGCTGCCGGGAATCGGCTGGAGTATCGGCGACATGTAGCAATCGCTGATGCCCAGTTTCGCCAGGTAGCCGACGCGGCGCTGCAGGTCCGCGAACGTGAACTGCGGATTCAGTTGGACCCGGTAGGTCGATCTCGGAATGCGTTGGGCTTCGTGAAGGGCCATGGGATCGATTAGCTCTGGCGATAGAGGACCGCGGCGGGACCGGTCAGCACGGGCGCACCCGAGGCGATTTCGACCCGACGTTCGCCGCCATAGGCCGGATCGTCGCTGTTGATCACCGGCATCCATTTGGACTGGGCGGGCGGCTGGGCCATCGGGTGATCGACCGGACCGCCCGCGCGCGGCTGGAGCGCGCAGATCAGCAGCCACTCCGCACCGGAACCCCGCCAGCGCAGCAGCACGGCGCCCCCGGCGGCCGCGGCGCTCCAGGAGTCCCGCGGCGGATTCTGAAAGTGCCGATGCTGGGAGCGCAGGCGGAGCGCGTCGCAGTGAAGCTTCAGCAAGGCTCCGGCTGCGGCGTCGTTGCGTTCGTCCCAGTCGAGCTTCGAAGCGCGAAACGTCGATTCCGCCTGCGGATCGGGCATGCGGGCGAGCACGTCCGGCGGCTGCGCCGCGAATTCCCTTTTGCGATAGAACGCCATTTTTTCTCCCACCTCGCCCGGATGGTCACTGAAGAACAGGAAGGGCGTCGAGGCGCCCCACTCGTCGCCCATGAAGATCATCGGGGTGTACGGGGCCAGGCAAAGCAGAACGGCGGCGGCGCGATAGGCGGCCGGCGTGGTCAACCCCGCGAGCCGCTCTCCCAGCGCCCGATTGCCCGTCTGATCGTGGTTGTTGATGCAATAGACGAGGCTCTCCGGCGCGAGCCGATCGGCCGGCGTTCCGCGTGGCTGGCCCGTCGGCGGAAAGATTTGGCCGTGATAGAGCCAGCCGTGCTGCAGAATTTCCGCGTTTTCGGCGCACTCGCCAGTGTAGCCGGCAAAGTACGAATGGCGGTCTCCCGTGAGGGCCACGCGCACACTGTGGTGAAAATCGTCGGCCCAAACCGCGCTGAGCCCGGCGCCGCCCTTGGGCGGTTCCAGCACGAGCGAGGCCTCGTTCCGCTCGTCCTCGGCGATCGTGAACGCCCCGCGCTCCGCAGCCCGCGCGGCGATTTCCGCCAAAATATGCCGCCGCGACTCGTCGTGGATGGCGTGCGTGGCGTCGAGCCGCAGACCGTCGAAGCGAAACTCATCGAGCCAATAGGCCGCGTTGCCCGCGAAGAATCGCCGCACCTCCTCCGATTGTTCGCCGTCGAAATTGAAGGACCGGCCCCAGGGACTCTCCTTTTCCTCGTGGTTGTAGCGGCGGGAGTAGCGGGGGAGCGGATTTCCCACCGGGCCGAAGTGGTTGTACACAACGTCCAGCACCACGGCGAGATCGCGCCCGTGGGCCGCATCGACCAGCGCCCGCAGATCGTCCGGCCGCCCATAGCAGCGCGCCGGCGCATACAGCATCACACCGTCGTAGCCCCAATTCCATCGTCCGGGGAAATCGCCGAGCGGCATGAGCTCGATCGTGTTGACGCCGAGCGCCGCCACCGCGTCCAGCTTGGCGATGGCGGCGGCGAACGTCCCATCGGGCGTGAACGTGCCGACGTGCAATTCATAGATCACTCGACCGTACGCGGACGGGCGATGCCAATGGGCCCGCTTCCACTCATAGGCCGACGGATCGATGACCTCGGACGGTCCCAGGACTCCCCGTGGCTGAAAGCGCGAAGACGGATCGGGCGCGCGCGATTCGTCGCCATCGATGCGAAAGCCGTAAAGATCGCCCGCCCGCCCCATCGGGTCGCACGCTTCGAATACCCCCGAGGCATCTCGGACCATGGCGATCGTCCGCTGAAGCGCGGGCGCGTCCTCGCCGATCGCGACCTCCAGCCGCGTGTGATCCGGCGCCCAGACGCGATAGGTGACCCCGCCCCCGGGCCGGATCGAAGCGCCGATGGGTTCCCGCCCCGACATATCAGACGGGGGCCTCTTTTGCGTCGGGAGGGGTCTCGTCGCTGGGAGGCGTATTTTCGGGTTGCGGGCTGGGCTCGCCCGGCGAGCCCGGCGCCTCGGGGACCATCTGGGAAGTGATCGGCTCGGTCGGCGGAAGCTCGGGCGGCGGGGGTTCGAGAATCGGCGGCGTCGCCGCCCGCTCCTCCGAAGGCGCCCGGCGCGCCTCTTCGTCGCTGCCGGTCGCCTGTCGGAACATGGCGAGCGATCGGGCGGGCAAAATTTGTTTCGCGCCTCCCGTCTTGCCGCGACCGCGATTGGGAAAGCCGCCCTCGCGCGAGGTGTCGATCGTGAGCTGCCAGCGGACGGTGGCGTCGCCCGGCAGGCGCACCGGAACGTTTTCGTGATGGGCGTTGAAGAACAGCAGAAAGGTGTCGTCGCGAATGGGCTCCCCGTAAAAGTCCGTCACGGTCAGGGAGTCGCCGCACAGCATGACGCCGAGCACCTTGGCGAAGCCCGACTTCCATTCGTCCTCGGACATTTCCTTGCCGTTCACGCTGATCCACGTGATGTCCTTTACGCCATTGCCGCGGATGTCGCGGCCCTGAAAGAAACGCGGCTGCCGAAAGATCGGATGATCCCGCCGCAGCCGGATCACGTCGCGGGTGAATTCAAACAGGCTTTTCGCGTCGGCATCCCAGTTCCAATTGAGCCAGCTGATCTCGTTGTCCTGGCAGTAGGCATTGTTGTTGCCGCCCTGCGTCGCGCCAAATTCGTCGCCTCCGCGGATCATCGCGACGCCCTGCGAGAGCAGGAGGGTCGTCAGGAAGTTCCGGAGCATGCGGCGTCGCAACGCGTGCACTTCGGCGGGAGCCTCCAAGCCTTCCTGCCCGCAATTCCAGGACGCGTTGTTGTTGTCGCCATCCTTGTTGTCTTCGCCGTTGGCCTCGTTGTGCTTGTCATTGAACGAGACCAGGTCGCGGAGCGTGAAACCGTCGTGCGCCGTCACAAAGTTGATGCTCGCGGTCGGCTTCTTGCCGCTGCCCTCGTACAAGTCGGAGCTGCCGCAAAGCCGGTAGGCGAATTCGTTCGTCTGGTCCGCGTCGCCCTTCCAATAGCGGCGCACGATATCGCGGTACTTGCCGTTCCACTCGGCCCAGAGCACGGGAAAATTGCCGACCTGATAGCCGCCTTCGCCGACGTCCCACGGTTCCGCGATCAGCTTTACCTGCGAGATGATCGGATCCTGGTGGATCACGTCGAAGAAGCCCGAGAGCTTGCTGACCGAATGGAGCTCGCGGGCCAGCGTCGAGGCCAGGTCGAAACGAAATCCATCCACGTGCATTTCCGTCACCCAGTAACGGAGGCTGTCCATCAGCAGCTGCAGGACGCGGGGATGGGTGACGTTCAGCGTGTTGCCCGTGCCGGTGTAGTCGTTGTAGTACCGCTTGTTGTCCGCCACCAAGCGGTAGTACGAGGCATTGTCCGCGCCGCGGAAGCACAGGGTGGGTCCCAGCTGGTTGCCCTCGACGGTGTGGTTGTAGACCACGTCCAGGATCACCTCGAGCCCCGCGCGGTGGAGCGCCTTGACCATGGCCTTGAACTCCGCGACCTGGCCGCCGGTGTCTCCGCTGCTTGAATACTTGGGTTCCGGCGCGAAAAAGCCGATCGTGTTGTATCCCCAGTAGTCGACCAGCCCCTTGTCGAGCAGATGCTTGCTGTCGATGTGCTGGTGCACGGGCAGCAGTTCGACCGCCGTCACGCCCAGGCTCTTGAAATACCGGATCGCTTCCGGCGTCGCGAGGCCGGCGTAGGTCCCGCGCAGCTTTTCCGGAACGGACGGCATCTGGCGGGAGAAGCCCTTCACGTGGATCTCATAGATCAGCGTCTGGGACAGGGGCGTCCGCGGCCGGCGGTCCTTGCCCCAATCGAACGCCGGGTCGATGACCACCGACTTCGGCATCAGGGCTGCATTGTCGCGGTCGTCCCGATTGAGGTCCGCATCGTCGCCGCTGCCCATCTGGTAGCCGAACATCTCATCGCCCCACTTCACCGAACCGGAAATCGCCTTGGCATAGGGATCGAGCAGGAGCTTCGCCGGATTGAAACGATGGCCTTCGTTGGGCGCCCACGGGCCTTCGATGCGATAGCCGTAGAGCTGTCCCGGTTTGGCGTCGGGCAGGAACACGTGCCAGACATGATCGTCGTTTTCCGTCATTCGCACGCGCTGCGTCGGCTCTCCGCTGTCCGCACGATCGAACAGGCACAACTCAGCGCCGGTCGCGTTTTCGGAAAAAACGGCAAAATTTACTCCCGTGCCGACCCAGGTCGCCCCGAGCGGGTAAGAGTGACCTTTCCAAATCCGTGGTGTAGCCATAATAGAGATGCTGGATCCCGGTTCATCGTACCTGTCCGCTCCCTCAGGTTCCCCCTGCCAGCTGCGCCATTAGCCTGCGAATTCACCCCGATTTCTCGGGTGAACGCGGGCCTAACCTTCCGGCAGCAGTTCGAGTTGCTGCGGCCGCCCCGGGACCCGGAAATGGCTGGCCGAAAGGGGTGTAAGTTCGTCACAAAACCCCAGTTTTTTTGACATAATGCGGAACAAGTTTCCGAGCTGATCCGCCCATTCGCCGGTGCCGGTGCCGCGCACTCCAAATCGCGGATCGTAGAGCCGGCCGCCGCGGCAGGACCTCAGCCGATCAAGAATGCGGGCCTTTTTCGATGGCTCATGCTCGTCGAGCCAGGCCAGAAAGATTTCCTTCACCCCGTGGGGCAGCCTCAAAAGAACGTAACCGGCCCAAACCGCCCCCGCCTCGCGGGCCGCCTCCAGAATCGAGGGCATTTCCACGTCGGTCAGGCCCGGGATCACGGGCGCCACCATCACGCCGACCGGAATGCCCGCGGCGCTCAATTCGCGGATGGCCCGCAGCCGGAAATCGGGGGTGGAGGCGCGCGGCTCCATTCGCTGCGTCAATTCGGACTGCAAAGTCGTGACGGAAACCAGCACGCGCGCTCCGTTCCACTTCGCCATTTCCGACAGGACCGGAAGATCGCGTGTGACCAGCCCGTTCTTGGTGATGATCGACACCGGATTCCGAAATTCCGCGAAGGCTTCGAGGCAACGGCGCGTCAGCTTGAACGCGCGTTCCGCCGGCTGGTAGCAGTCGGTCACTCCGCTCATCACGACGGTCTGCGGCTTCCACGAGCGATGGGACAGCTCCGCCCGCAAGAGGGCGGGTGCCGCGGTCTTCACAAATATCTTCGTTTCGAAGTCCAATCCCGCCGATTGGCCGAGGTACTCGTGGAATGGCCGCGCGAAACAATACGCGCAACCATGCTCGCAACCGCGATAAAGATTGAGCGACGCCTCGAAGCCGACGTCCGGACTGTCGTTGTAGGTGATGAGCGACGAGGCCGAGTCGGTGAAGAACTGGGTTCGAGGGGAGGGGAGCTCCGCTGGATCGAACTCCGGGTCCGGCGACAGTCGGAGCGACTCAAACCGTCCGCTCGGATTGAGCGCGGTGCCGCGCCCCCGAGGACGGGGCCGGGATCCGGAGGAACCGTCTGGCATGGTGTACTGATCGTTCGTTCAGTAGCCGGCGTCAAGCGCACGCCGGCCCGGGCAAGGTGGAGCGCATGGTCCCCATGCGCTTAGGACGCCAAATGCCGACAGAGATCCAAGGGCGTTGGGACCACGCGCTCCACCCCCCAAACTTCGGCTCGCGCGTCCCGCCGCTTGCCGCATCAATCGACGCCGCATGCCTCGGATTCGTCCCCTCCTCCTTGCACTATTGCTTCCCTTTGCGCTGCACGGCGCAGATTCCGCGATCGAGCTGAACGGCTCCACCGCCCGCCAGCGCTTTGACGGCATCGGCGAGGTGGAAGGCGGCGGCGGAACCACGGTGCTGCTGAAGGACTATCCTGAGCCCCAGCGCAGCCAGATCCTGGATCTGATCTTCAAGCCGAACTTCGGCGCCTCGGTCAGCACACTCCTGGTGGAAATTCCGGGCGATGGAAACGCCACTCAGGGCTCCATGCCCAGCCACATGCACACTCGGGGCGACCTGAACTACCGCCGCGGGTATGTCTGGTGGCTGCTGCAGCAGGCCAAGCAGCGCAATGCCGGCCTGACACTTGACGGCACCGCGTGGAGCGCGCCCGGCTGGGTGGGGAACGGCGAGTTTTGGTCGCAGGATATGGCAAACTACTACCTGAAGTGGCTCCAAGGTCTGCGGGGACAGTACGGCCTCGAAATGGACGCCCTCGGATTTCGCAATGAACGGGGCGTCAGCTTTGGCTTTGCCCAGGAGCTTCGCGAAACCCTCAACGCGAACGGCTTCGCCCAGATCAAGCTGCATGGCTTCGACGACTGGCAGGACGACAAGATGGATTTCGTGACTCAGATGGCAGCCCACCCAGCGCTCCGGAATTCGGTCGATATTCTGAGTGCGCACACATTTTCCCGCGTGCCCGCCTCGCCCAAAATCCAGCAGCTCGCCGCGGAAATGGGCAAGCCCATCTGGGATACCGAAGAGCACGTCTACCTGCCCGATTTCGACTGTGAAATCGGTATTGTCCATGACTTCAACGACAACTTCATCCGCAGCGGCGCGACCAAGATCGTCAATTGGTACGGCATCGCGGCCCTCTACCCCCTGGAGTCGTATTCCCGCGATCCGGCGATGGTCCTCGCGTACTGGCCGTGGTCGGGGCACTACCAAATTCGGGAGGCGCTGTGGGGCTATGCGCACTATGGCCAGTTCACCCGCGTGGGCTGGAAATACCTCGACGGCGCCTGCCGAAATCTCCCGGGCGGCGGAACCGTGGTCGCGCTCAAATCTCCCGGCGACGACTACAGTGTGATTGCGGAAACCGCTTCGGCGCACGGGGCGCAAACGATCCGTTTCGCCGTGAGCGGCGGCCTTTCCAACCGCAGTCTGTGCGTGTGGCGCAGCAACCCGCACGAACAGTTCGTCCGGCTCCCGGATATCGCGCCCGTGAACGGAGCTTTCACCGTCCGGTTGGAGCCGGATTCGATCTATTCGCTTTCGACGACGCGGGGCCAGCAGAAGGGATCGTTCCCGGAGGTGCCCGCGGCGCGCCGATTTCCGTTTCCCTATCGGGATTCGTTCGATGAATACGCCCCTCCGGCCAATTACGGCTATCTGCCTCGCTACACGGCGGACATCGCGGACGCGTTCGAGATCGCCGATCGGCCCGATGGCAAGGGCCGGTGTCTGCGGCAGATGGTTCCGATTCCGACGCTTTCGTGGGCCCCTGATTGGCAGCCGTACACGATCATCGGCGACGCCCAGTGGCGGGACTACCAAGTCGGAGCCGATATTTGGCTGGGCGCCGGCGAAACCGCCGGCGTGATGGGCCGCGTCAACGACGTCGGCGGCGGCTGGGGCTTTGTGCCGAAAGGCTATGGGCTCCAATTTTCCGCGGACGGCATGTGCCGGCTGGTCGCCTATCGCGGGAAAATCGATCCCCACACGCCGGAAGGCGATGCGGAGCAGCAAGCGCTCATCAAGGCCCATCATTCAAAGGGTGCCGGCGGCGAGGAGGTGCTCGCCTCCGCACAAGTCGCGGGCGCTGCCACCGGACGCTGGCACCGCTTGACGCTGCGTCTCGAGGGCACGTCCATCACCGGACTGGTCGACGGACAGCCGGTGGTTCAAGCGACCGGCACCCTCTACCCGCACGGCATGGCAGGGCTTATCGCCGGCGGCGGCCACCGTCAGAGCATGGCTTACTTCAACAACCTGGCCATCGGGGCACTCGATGCCCTGCCAAACGTTCCGATCAGCGATCCACCCCCACCTGTGCCGATCTACCCCCAGCAATAAATAAACAACCGACGCTGTAGCCGGTGGCGCTGACCCCGGCCGTCCCGCTTTCGATACCGAACAGCGCGTGGGGACCCCGCGCTCCACCTCGGGATATGCCCCGGCTACAGCAAGCCTCTTCCACATGACCACCCTCGAGCTCAATCACGTCGCAATCGCGGTCTCGGATGTCCCTCGCAGCGTCCGTTTTTACCGCGATGCCCTCGGCTTGCTGGAAATCCCCCGGCCCGCGTTCAACTTTCCCGGCGCCTGGTTCCGCGTGGGATCGAATCAGGAACTGCATCTGATCGGCGGACACGCCGGGCCCGTCGCTGCGGCTAAACGCGGCGAAGGCCATTTCGCCCTCCGCGTTCCCGATCTCGCCACCGCGGAGCAAACGCTCCGCGCGCGCCACGCGCCGTTCGACGGTCCCATGCGTCGTCCGGACGGCGCTCGCCAAATCTTCCTGGCCGATCCGGACGGAAACGTGATCGAACTCTGCGCGGACCTGCCGAGCTAGTCTCCGACCGTGAACGGCACGGAGAACTGCAGATCTTCCCACACCAGTTTGATCACGCCGGTCGATCCGCCCGTCTTCTTCACCTGCATCGTGAATTGATGCAGCGGCGAGCTGAGTGTGTCTTTCTGCAGTGGCACGCTGCCGATATCGTGCGAGGAGTCATACTGCGTTCCCCACAACGCATACTGACTGTTTACGATGAGCTTCGAACCCTCGCCCGCCAGTGGCACGGTCCATAGCGAGTAGACGCCAGGCGCCAGCTTCAATGTCGCGCTGCCCGAGCCCAGAGTGATCGTTTTGCCCGTGAGCAGCAGGGTGGCCTCATCGGCTCCCGTCCGCCACACCTCGCCCCACGGCACGAGTTTGCCCCAAACCGCGCGCGCTTCTCCGGTTTTGGGATCGTTGGTATGGGGCCGGCCATAGTAGATGATGACGCGGTCGCCATCGACCACGGTGCTCGTGGCGTCGTGCTGGCTCACCCGCGCATGAGGTTCGGCGAATTCGACATTGTCGGCGAAGGCCGGGAGGGAAACGGCAGCGGTCAGGGCCGCGAGAGCAGCGAAAGCAACGGTGCGTGTCATAGGGTCCAAAATAAACGCAACATCCCCCTCCTTGCAATTCGGTCTGGCGAGCCTATCGTCGGTCCTCCTGTTCTTTGATCCACTCGGCCGCACTTGGTCCATGGATCCCATTTCCCTTTATGGGGGTGTTCCGGATTCGACCCTTGGTTGGAGTGCGTTGCTGCCGGTCGAGAGCCGAAGGTCTCTCGTTAAACCCCCTTCGAAACAATAATAGGCAACACCGAAGAAATGCCCCTGGCTGCTTAATGCAGCCACGTAAGCCCAGTGACACCTGCTAACTGAAGCTTGCGACGACAGCAGGCATAGCGCGCGGAGCGATCCGCAGTTTGCGCGCCGTATCTTCATCTGGGGGTTGGTCCAGGACTGAGCCCGTTTCATGGCATAGCCTGGGCGAGATTAATATGAAGCTACACCGGTAGATGTGACGCGCGAAGGTCAGGGGCACGCGGGTTCAACTCCCGCCACCTCCACTATTTATGGTCAACGAGTTAAGCGATTGAGGCGATCACTCCTGCCACGCTCCTGTCAAAATACAGTTGTGCTGGGCAAGGAGTGGCGCCAAGACGTATGGCGTGGCATCCAGTGACAACGGCCTTAGGTCCTGGGAGTATCCAAAGAAGTCGGGTATTCGTATTCGCGAGCTCTTGAACGTCCACGCAGGCCGCGCATTCGACGGGTCGTACTTGGTGACCGTCCCTTCGCGTCTCACCGGCCGGCTCCGTGAGCGACGTCAGTTTAAGACCAAGGCTTTGGCCGAAGACTGGGCGAACACCCAATTTTCCGGGCATCGCAAGGACGGTCACGCCTTCTTCTCCCTTTCCGACCACGAACGACGGGACGTTGCGGCAGTGATGCCCGAACTCCGGAAGAGCGGAATATCGCTCTCCGAAGCGGTGCGCTTTGCGATCAAGCACCTGCGGCCGGAGGGGCGCAACAGGTCAGTGAAGCAGATCGTGGATGAACTCACTGCCAGCAAGGCGCTGCGATTTGAACGCGGCGACCTCAGGGAGCGCAGCTATCGGGATTTCAAGGAGCGAGCTGGTCGATTTGCTGGCGCATTCGAGGGACGTATCGCATCGCAGGTGACTGGGGAAGAGATCAAGTCGTGGCTAAATTGCCTGGATCTCGGGACCCGATCCAACGCCAACTACCTCGCGACGGTTGGGGAGGTATTCAAGCTCGCCGCTCAGCGTCGTTACGTTGCGTTTAGCCCATTGGATGATTTGACCGACACTGATCGCAAGGAGCTGTGTGGGGGGCAGAGAGATGGCCGTGAGCCGGCCATTTTGACGCCGGATCAGGCGTTTCGACTGATCAGCGCCGCTCAGCAGCATCCGGAGCTTGAGCTCTTCGGTGCGGTGGCGCTCGCATTGTTTTGTGGTGTTCGAACAGAAGAATTGAAGCGATTGGAATGGGATCACGTTCGCTTGTCGGATGAGTCGCCGGTGGTAACAATCGGGGCGAAAATAGCGAAGAAGCGCCGGATTCGCCACGTGGAGATCCCAGCCAACGCCCTCCAGTGGCTTTTGCTCGTCCCTTACCGTTCGGGGCCGGTCGCCCGAAACGCTCATGTGAACGACTACCAGAAGCGATTTCAAAAGCTACTGAGGCGGGCGAAGTTCAAGAAATGGGAGGCAAACTCGATGCGACATAGCTTTGGAAGTTACCACTACGCGTTGCACGGGGACCCGCTCAAGACCTCCCGGCTGCTCGGACACAAGGCTAGCGATCAAGTTCTTTTCGATCACTACCGGGCGTTGGCGACCAAGGAGGAGGCTAAGCGATATTTTGAAATAGCACCCGCCCCGCAGGCTGGAAAAATCGTGTGGCTTGGCTCGACCGCCTAGTCCGCCGAGGTCAAGGCGTCCAAGTACGCTCTGCGGATCACAATCCTTCGGTCGATCCTCGCGCATTTGAGGCGGCCGTCGGCGATCAGGTATCGGATTTTCCGAGGAGAAATGCAGAGGTACACCGCGGCCTCGGCGATAGTCAGATGCAAAGGAGGGTTCGTCCGGATTTCGATTTTGGAGCTATCTGCGGTTTGTGATTCGGCGTCCAGGGGTGTGGCTTGCCGTTCTTGGCAGGCCTCCGTGGTTTTCGGCAAGATATTTGGCATCGCGAGGCAGGAAGAACCGTGCTCACGGGCGACCTTTTTGCAGCACGAGCGACGTGATGTCGGTCACGGGTGGTCGTCCGAAATCACCTCCGAGAGCCGGACGTCCAGTCGTTAGGCGGCGTCCGCTGACATCCGCCTCATCGGATACGCCGTGTCCAGTTGGCGGCGCCGAAGACTGGGTGCTGTAGCTCGGCGCTTGTCCAGTGAAGCAATACCAGGGCACCGACCATTGTCGGCAGGCAAGGGCGAACCTCACCGTTGAGCCATCGCCGAATCGTGCGGGCACGGACGCCCAATACTTCGGACGTATCGGCGATTGAAAGTCCACTTGTGGAGAGGGCCCCGCAAAAGACATAGCGGAAATGAGCAAATCTTGCGATTTCAGCGACCTTGCCGGGAAGTGGCGCCAATTTTGCGGCCGCCGAAGCGAGTCCCAAGGGAGACCTATAGCGCCGTTGGCTGGGGGAGTCGTCAATGGTGTCGCCACTCGGCCATCTTGAAAGCATGCATCTAAGGCCAAAATCAGCTTGAAGCCGCTCTCCATTGGGTAACTCCCAATCAACGCTAAATGACCTTTGGTTTGTGTTCATCGAACTGCAGAGAACGGAGCTCCGAGAATGGAACGAGGTCATCTTGTCCGGAGCCAGTCCCACTTGCATGGATGTCCCATCAGGGATTCGCATTGTCTTTGCTAGCGGTCGTCGCTGTTGAAAAGTTATCAGACCGCGCCTCGGAGTCCTTCCTCCCAGAGCGAAGAGGATTGTCGATGAAAAGCGGGTGCGTCCACGACTACATCGTCTTTTTTGTTTACAACCCGCATTTTCAAAAAAATGGACGGAAATTTGCACAAGATCCGCCGCGGCAGTGAGGTCAAGATGTCCTATGCGCCAAAATTTCCGATTGGTCGGAACGACGCACACTGCCCATCCAAACAAACCTTAGGGCATGAGTTTCGGAGGTGTGTTATCTGCTACCGAGCTTAGAGCCGTCGGTCGTCCTCCCGCGGGTCCACCCTAGACCGGCTGGCGACCGAAAATCCGGCCGTTCGGTGGGTGACCTGCGCCGCGGACGCATATTCTGGCCCAGACCAATACGGGCCAAGCGCCGGTCGGCTGAGGTCGTGGACCGCTGAGAGTGTCAAATTTCCCGAAGCGCCGCTTGGAACCGCCAACCACGGCCAATCGTACTCCCGGTCTCCGGAATGTCTCTAGCGTCGGTCTGAAAATCATCTGCAATGTCGAGCCCTGGATCCGGATCCGTGCTGGGCGCGAGCTACCGAAAAATTTGGGACCGGCGGCCGCCTGCTGTCCAACGGGCCATCGCCCAACCGGAATTCGGACTCGCTCGCACGAGGTTTGGGCACCCGATCTGACAATCCCAACGGCTTGAGCGTAAAATCGGACGCGCGCCGCATAGAACCACGCGATTTTGCGGCATATTTGACGAACATCTTGATCCGGCCGGTCCGACACGCCGTTGGCGGTCGGTACCGACCAACCAGACAAGTGCGAGGTGCGGAGGCCGCGGACGCTGTTCTTATGCCGGACATGGAACTGAATCCGAAGCCATCGATAGACGGGCCCAGCCAATGAATTCCCCTCGTTGAATCGAGGGGGCCAGCGCACCAGCCAAACGTCTCGCGGCCTGACCAAGTCAGTTCCAACGAACCACAATTCAACGGCATACGTCGACGTGCGCCGATTTCAAAACCGCCAAGCGGTTTAATAACGGCAGTGCCCATACAGGTCGTCAACGACGATTACATCGACCCAGTAACGTCAATGACACCTCCCCACAGGAGGTGTAGTTGAGGAAGGGGTACAAGGGGAGGGAGCGAAGCTCTCTCCCCTCCGGGAAGAAGATTCGTAAGAATCGG
The DNA here is from genome assembly GCA_036502225.1 of Opitutaceae bacterium. Taxonomy (GTDB): domain Bacteria; phylum Verrucomicrobiota; class Verrucomicrobiia; order Opitutales; family Opitutaceae; genus Palsa-1447. Next base: position 11 of record DASXYY010000065.1, on the reverse strand, counting down.
GGTGGAGAGGG
>DASXYY010000064.1:0-34655 GCA_036502225.1 Opitutaceae bacterium | reverse complement strand
CAGCAACATCACCGACGTCAACGTGGCGTCGGAAACGACGAACCTCGCCAAGTGGAACGTCCTGGTCCAGGCCGGAACGTCGATGTTGACCCAAGCGAATCAGTCTTCGCAGGTCGCCCTCCGTCTGATCACCGGCTAATCAGCTGCTTCGGTTGTTCTAGTTTGCCCAATTCCCGGCCGTCCCGTCAAACGGGCGGCCGGGCCAGGGCAAGGATCCCGAAACCAGCGGAGGCCCCGTCAGCGCAAAAGGTCAAGCAAGGCCCCGGCTCAAGCCGGGGCCTTCGCATTTTCAAGCTATCCTCTTCCCCTGAGCGTCCTCCCCTCGTGCCACACTCCCGGCACGAATTCGACCTTGGGCAGCGTCGGCAGGCCGAAATCCGACTGGCTGATCAGGGTCAGGGCCATCTCGACCGAGCGCGTGCCCAACCCGCGGCAATGCTGCCGTCGGGCGGACAGCTCCGGCGGCGGCCGCACGCCGTCCAGGCACGCCAGCCCGACTTTCCCGGGCACGGCCACCTTTTTGTGGCGCATGAATTCCATGATCGGCTGGTAATATCGATCGTGGTGATAGAACACGATCACGTCCGGAGATTCGGAATCGAACCACTGCTCGAAACGGGAGTTGTTCCACTCGTCGACATACAGCACGAGTTCGGAGCGCTGCTGAAAGATGAACCGCAGATGATACAGGAACATCGCCGCGTAGGCGTGCTGGCTGCGATCGTCGCCGCGCAGACGTAGGACCAGGCCCGGGCGCCGGTAGCCGCGGGCGACCAGTTCGTTCAAAAGATGCACGGCGTTGTCCGTCGCCCACGAAGCCACCCGATGCAGGGGCGTCGCGATGCTGAGCCCCAGGTTGACGATCGCAAACTCCGCCAGTTCGCGCGGCCAGATCGCATGCATGTCGGCCGCCCCCAGGCAGATCAGCCCCCGGATCGCGCGGGTGTGCAGAATGTTCCGCAAACGCTGGACCCGCTGCTGGGGGTCCAAAATCCAGAACGGCTCGAGACGGCAGCCCAATTCCGCCGCGCGGTCGCGGGCGCCCAAATAGATTTCCCCGTAATGGGAATACCGTTCCCAGGGCCGGGCATAGGGGTAGAGGGAAACCAGCCCGATCACCTCCTCGGTGTTGCGGGACTGGTTGCGGACGACGCTCATCATCTCGGCCACCTGGGCATTGACCACGTAGCCCAGGCGCTTGGCCATCGTTACAACTTTGCGACGGGTTTCGGGGCGGGCGCGGCCTTTGTTGCGCAGGATCAGCGATACGCTGGCGGTGGACAGGCCGGTGCGCCGGGCGAGTTCCCGAATCGAAGCGCGCCGGGGGGTATGACGCCGGACAATCATCTGATGATTAACGTTAATCACCAAATCCTTGTCAACCTTGCGCAAATCTTCTGAAAAGGTGCCCGTTGGCGCCTCCCCTCCCCTGCGCCTTGTCCGGAGTTTAATTCCACCTACCACACCTATGCAGCGTGCTTTGCTCTGCGCGTTCGCGCTTGTCGGGGCCTCGGTGGCCTCGGCCCAAACCTCGGCTCCCGCCCAAACCGCTCCTGCCTCGAACGGCCCCTCGGCCGCTCCGGCGGACTCTGCTGCCGCCACTGCGGCCACTAACGACGACGTGGTCAAATTGCCCGCGTTCGAAATCACCGAAGAGAAGGACAACAACTATGTTGGCACTTCCGCTCTCAGCTCGACCCGCATCGCGGTCGATCTGTCCGAGCTGCCGCAGTCGGTCAAGGTGCTCAACAACTCGTTCCTGGAAGCCGTCAATCCGACCATGATGAGCGACATGCTCAACTACGTCGGCGGCGGCCAGAACGGCAACCTCAACTGGACTCCGGGCCGCATGAACATCCGCGGATTCACCGGCGATGCCGACTACATCGACGGCTTCTCGCCGACCGAGGGTTCGGCGGTCGATTCAATCATCTACGACCGCTTCGAGGTGATCAAGGGCCCGAACGCGGTGTTCCTCGCCGCCGACGGCAGCCCGGGCGGCATCGTCAACAAGATCACCCTGTCGCCCAGCGCGGATCCATCGACCACGCTGTCCCTGCAGACCGGGCGGTTCGAAGGCAACCATGCCGGATTGGATACCACGGGGTACATCACCGCGGACAAGAAGCTGCTTTACCGCATCGTCGCTGGCGAAACCTACTACAACGGTTACCAGCACAACGTGTACATGCACCGCTTCACGGTGATGCCCGAGCTGACGTACATATTCAACGAAAACACCAAGCTCGAGCTGAAGGCGGAAGTCGTCGAGGCCAACTGGCCCTCCTACAACGGCCTGCCGATTGATCCCCGCACGCTCAAGATGATCAATGTCCCGTACTGGACCAGCCAGGACGAAGACGCGCCCTACAACTGGCGCCACGATGACGTGCACCGCCTGTGGGGCACCTTCAATAGCCGTCTGACCAACTGGCTCGCGCTCAGCGTCCGCGCCATGGACGCCTGGGATCGCGCCGATCGCGTCGAATCCATCGCCTCGCCTTGGAACGAAGGCACGCGCACGTGGGCCGCGCCCGCGACGGTCGGACCGCTCACGTACGGTTCCGCGGCCAATCCGACGTTCGCGATGCCGCGGTCAGTCACGGCCGACGACGCTCACGTCGAGTACGCCGACCTCCAGACCGATCTTAACTTCAACTACTCCAACAAGTACTTCAGCGAGCTGCTGCTGGTTGGCGCGGAAGATCGCGATTCGCCCGGCCGCACGGAAACCTACAGCGGACACGATTCCACCTCCGCGTTCTATCCCTACCCCGGGCTGAATCCGAATCCGACGCCCACGGTGGTCACCAGCAGCGTCCCGAGCGCGTACGTCGAAACCCAGTCGCTCCTTCAGCGCATCTATCTGATGGAGACGGCGAAGTTCTTCGACGATCGCCTCATTCTGACCTGGGGCGCCGACCGAGCCAAGTCCTACGGCTCAAACTTCAACTATCTGACGGGGGCCCAATCGTCATTCATTCCGTATACGATCTACAAGAACCTCGTCCAGTGGGGCGCCGTCATCAAGGTCCTGCCCGGCGTCAGTCTCTTCACCGGCTTCAACCAGAACTTCGCGGCCAATGGCGTCGGCGTCTACAATGGCGTCGCCAACACTCCGCTCCCGCCGAAGCTCGGCGTTCAACATGAGGTCGGCCTCAAGACGGATTTCCTGAACCACTCCGTGCAGATCGACGTCTCGTACTTCGACATCAAGCAGCTGAACAACACCGTCCCCTCGTTCCCGCTCGATCCCGCCAATCCGAATGTGCTCATTCCGGGTGTCATCTCGCGCGGCTTCGACGGCGATATCAGCTGGAAGATCACCCGGAACTTCTACCTGATGGGCTCATTCGCCAATTATAGCGCCAAATCGATCCTGGGGCCGGCAGTGAACGGCGCCGCCGGCTCGACGTTTCTCCAGCCCGGCACCGGCCAGATCGCTTACGGATCCATTCCGGTCGACAACACGGCGGAGCACACGGAGAGCGCCTACGGCCTTTATCACTGGACGAACGGGGCCCTCAAGGGGCTTGAGATCGGCCTGGGCATCAACACCCAGGGCAAACGCGCGGTCACCGATGGTCCCAACCAGGTGTTCTTCGGCTACGTCCCGGGCCGCACGCTCGTGGACATGAGCATCAATTATCAGTTCACGAAGCACATCAAGTACAACGTGACCATCGACAATCTGCTCAACGAGAAGTATATTTACGCCGTTCGCAGCGAAAATATCCAAATCCCGGGTACGCCGACGAACATCCGGTTCGAAGTCGAGTACACCTTCTAAATCCGAGCAGACATGCCCCTCCGCCGCCGCCAATTCCTTCAATCGATAGCAATTGCGGCGGCGGCAGGACCGCTGGTGCTGCCGTCCCGCCTGCGCGCGTCGACGGCGGCCAATTCACGCGTCCGAGTCGGCCACATCGGCTGCGGACGCATCGCCCGGGAGCACGACATGAAGGGCGTGTGGGCCTCCCGTCTCGCCGACTACGTGGCGGTGTGCGATCTCGACTCCAAGCGGGCCGGGCTGGCCGAGGATCTGATCTCCGGGTGGTACACCCGGGACGGCCGAACGGCGCCGGACATCGCCACCTACGGCGACTACCGCGAACTGCTGCATCGATCTGACATCGACGCGGTCATCATCAGCACGCCGGACCACCAACACGCCGAACTTGCCCTGGCCGCCATCTATGCCGGCAAGGACGTCTATCTGCAAAAGCCGATGACGATGACGGTCGAGGAGGGCATCCGCCTGCGGGACGACATCGGCAAGACCGACCGCATATTTCAATTGGGCAGCCAGCAGCGTTCCTGGGGCCCCAACGAGCAGTTTCGCAAGGCGGTCGAGTGCGTGCGCAGCGGCCGCGTCGGCCGGCTGCAGCGGGTCGAAATCGGCCTGCCGGTCGATCCCACGGCTCCGGACAATCCGGAAGAGCCCGTGCCCGTTAACCTCAACTACGAGGCCTGGCTCGGCCCCACTCCCCTCGCCTATTACACGGAGCAGCGGGTGCATCCGCAGAGCGGTTTCAGCCGCCCCGGCTGGCTGAGGCACGAGGCGCATTGCCTGGGCATGATCACCGGCTGGGGAGCCCATCATTTCGACGTGGCCCATTGGGGCATGAACTGCGAACTGGGCGGCCCCAGCCGCATCGAGGCCACCGCCGAATTTCCCCCGAACAAGATCTGGAATGTCCACGGGCATTTCCGCGCCGAACTCAAGTACCCCAACGACGTCACGGTGGTGGCCACGGATCGCGCGCCGAATGGCATCCGCTTCATTGGCGACGAGGGCTGGATCTTCTGCACCCGCGAAGGCACCGCGACCACGAGCGATCCGTTCCGGCCGGCCCAGGGACTGAAGCCGCTCGACGCCAGCGATCCCAAACTGCTCAATCCCGAGGGGCTCACGGTCCAGCTGCCGCACAGCCTGGAACATCACTTGAACTGGCTGCGCTGCGTTCAGTCCCGCCAGACGCCGCTCGTGCCGGCTCCGATTGCGCACCGCAGCAATACCGCCTGCATCTTGAGCTGGATCGCCATGAAACTGAACCGGCCGTTGCAATGGGACGTCGCCGCCGAGCGTTTCGTCGACGACTCCAAGGCCGACGCCATGCTTTCCTTGCCCGAACGGTCTCCGCACGGCATCCATTATCTGCGCGCCTAAGGCGCGCGTCCCATGAATCGACGTCACTTCCTCGCCGCATCGGCGTCGGCGCTCGCCGCCGGCGCGCTCGCCCCCAGCAAATCCCTCGGCCAGACCTTTCAAACGGCTGAAGGCTCCAACTACGCCCCGCGCGGCAAGCCCCATCCCGTCGTCGGCCCCGGAGAGTTCCAGATCGCCGCCGTGCGCTTGGATCATGGGCACATCTATGGGATCAGCAACGGCTTCACGGAAGCCGGGGCCACGCTGAAGTGGGTGTGGGATTCGGATCCCAAAAAGGTCGCCGCCTTCCAGGCGAAATTCCCCCAGGCCAAGGCCGCCCGGTCGCTGGACGAAATCCTTTCCGACCCCGACATTGCGCTCGTGACCGCCGCCGCCATCACCAGCGAACGCGCCGATCTGGGCGTCCAGGTGATGGAAGCCGGCAAGGATTATTTCACGGACAAGGCGCCGGCGACCACCATGACGCAGCTCGATCGCGCCAAGGCCGCAGCCGCGAGGACCGGCCGCAAATTCTTCGTTTATTACAGTGAGCGCATCCACAACGAGGCGGCCATGTACGCCACCGACATCCTGGAGCGCGGGGTGATCGGCCGCGTGGTTCAGGTGGTGAATCTGGCGCCGCATCGGCTCTCCAAGCCGACCCGCCCGGCCTGGTTCTTCGAACGTGCCAAGTATGGCGGCATCCTCTGCGACATCGGCAGCCACCAATTCGAGCAGTTCCTCACCTACTCCCAATCGACCGAGGCGATCGTCACCGCCGCCGCGGTGGGCAATTTCGCCAATCCGGACACTCCCGAGCTGGAAGATTTCGGCGAAGCCTCGCTGCTCGGCAATACGGGCGCCTCCGACTACGTGCGGGTGGATTGGTACACGCCGGACGGTCTCAGCACCTGGGGAGATGGTCGCACCTTCGTGTTGGGCACCGAGGGCACGATCGAACTGCGCAAATATGTCGACATCGCCCGCGACGACACCGCCAACCATGTCTATATCGTCGACAAAAAGGGTGAACGCCACATTCCCGTCACCGGGAAGGTCGGCTTCCGCTTCTTCGGCGAATTCATCAAGGACTGCCAGCACCGCACCGAGGTGGCGATGACCCAGGCCCACGCCTTCAAGACCGCCGAAGTGGCCCTCAAGGCCCAGGAAGCGGCCCGGCGCATCGGGCCCTACCCGGCCTAGCGCCTGCAGGTGGAGCGCGTGGTTCCCACGCGCTGTTTGCTACCGAAAGCGGGACGGCCGGGTTCACCGCCCCCGGCTACAACGCAAGCGGACCAATTTAGCCAATTTAAATATTCTTAACCGATTTTCAGTTATCCACTTACAATACCACCTTACATAAGCTCCCGCCGAATGCCGATAGGCTATCTATGCCCCCTATCCCGTTCGTGGACCTCAAAGCCCAGCTTCGCTCCGTGCGGGCCGAAATTGACGCGGCGATCAAGCCGATCCTCGACGAGTGCAACTTCATCCTGGGGGCGCCCGTGGCGGAATTTGAGGCGGCCTTCGCGGAGTTTGTTGGCGCGGGCCACGCCATCGGCACGTCGGACGGCCTCGACGCCTTGACCCTATCCCTCCGCGCCGTGGGCGTGGGCCCCGGCGACGAAGTCATCGTCCCCGCCAACACCTTCATCGCGACGGCGCTGGCCGTCACCCAGGCGGGTGCGGCCGTTCGCCTGGTCGACTGCGATCCGGGCACCTGGGAAATCGATGTGTCCCAAATCGAGGCTGCAATCACGCCGCGGACCAAGGCCATCGTGCCGGTTCATCTTTATGGAATGTCAGCGGACATGAATCCGATCATTTCCATCGCCAATGAATTCGGCCTGGGCGTCGTGGAGGATGCCGGCCAGGCGCACGGCACCCGCTACGAAGGCATCGGCTGCGGTTCGCTGGGCGATGTCAGCGCGTTCAGCTTCTCTCCGGCCAAAAACCTCGGCGCCTGCGGCGACGGCGGCATGGTGGTCACCAATGACCCCGCGATCGCCGACCAGGCGCGCCTGCTGCGCAACTACGGCTCGCGCGAGAAATACGTGCACCTGCAAAAGGGCGTGAACTCGCGGCTCGAAGCTCTGCAGGCCGCGATTCTGAGTGTGAAACTGCGTCACTTGAGCACCTGGAACGCCGCCCGCTCCTCCCACGCCGCCCGCTATCGCGAGCTCCTTTCGGGCGTCGGCGATCTGCGCTTCCAGCGTCAAGATCCCAGCTCAACGCACAACCATCATCGGTTCGTCTTCGAAACGGCCCATCGCGACGCGCTGCAAAAGCACCTGAAGCAGGCGGGCGTCGAAACGATCATCCACTACCCCACGCCGATCCATCGCCAAAAGGCCTATGAGGTGGAACTGGCCGGATACGCCGGCCAGCTCCCCGTTTCCGAACAGCTCGCCGGCCGCATCCTCTCGCTGCCGATGTTTCCGGAGCTGACGGAAGAGCAGATCCTGCAGGTGGCGAGCTCGGTGCAGGAATTTTACGCGGCCGTCGCCCGTCACGCGCGCACCGCCGCCTAGCCTGTTGCGGGTGGAGCGCGTGGGGACCACGCGCTCCACCTCGGGATACGCCCCCGGCTACCGCTCAAGCGACGGGTCGGCGCTTAAAATCCTTACTTCTTCGCGATCTGCCCCCAAGCCGCTTCCAGAGCGGTCACGAACGCCCGCTGATCGACCAGCGAGCTTGAGCGCACGCGCTCGCGGAGCCCGGCGCGAATGTTCGCCAAGGTCTGCAAATCGGCCGCCAGGCCGACCGCGCGTTCGACGTAGTCGTCCACGGTCGTCGCAATCCCCTCGAAGAAACCCACGTGGGAGAGGATGCTCGCGCCCACGCGGGCGACGTGAGTCTGGCCCGCCAGCGTCACCATCGGCACGCCCATCCAGAGCGCCTCGCAGGTCGTGGTCGTGCCGTTGTACGGGAACGAATCCAGCCCGATGTCCACCCGGCCGTAGAGCGTCAAATGATCGCGCACGGACAAAGCGGACGAAATGATTTCGACCCGCTCCTCGGGAACGCCCCGCTCCTCGAGCGCCGCAAACAGGCGCTGGCGGGTGGCCTGGTCGACGCCCCGGATCTTCAGCATCAGCTTGGCCGTCGGCAGGCGGGTCAGGATGCGGCCCCACACCTCGATGGTCGCCGGGTGAAGTTTGGCCAGATGGTTGAAACAGCCAAAGGTCACGCAGCGGCGCAATGTCGCCGGGAGCGGCGAAAATACTTCCGGAGCATCGGCCGGGGGGCGGTAGAGGCTGAACGGACCGGGCAGCCGCAGCAGCTGCTCGGTATGCCAGCGCTCCGTCTGCCCGACGGGGTCGGCGATGGCGTCCGTGATGCGGTAATCCATCGTTTTCAGGCCGGTCGTATTCGGATAACCGATCCAAGTCACCTGGGCGGGTGCGGCGCGCCGCGCGAATACCGCCAGACGATTGCGGGCCGTGTGGCCGGCCAAGTCGACCAGGATGTCGATCTCGTCGCCGCGAATCTGGTTCAATACCGCATCGTCCTTGAGCGTCGAAATGTCGCGCCAATGTTCCCCGAGCGCGCGCAGGCGCGCGGTCGTTGGGTCGGGCACCCGGACATCCGAATAGCAAAAGACTTCGAATCGCGCGCGGTCGTGGCCCGCCAGCACGCTCTCCATAAAATACGCCACCGCGTGCTGGCAGAAGTCCGGCGACACGTAGCCCACGCGAATGCGGCGGCGAAAGGCCGCGGCGGGCCGGGGCGGCAACGGCAGCGCGCCCGGCTGGGCGGCGCCCCACCGCTGATGCTCGGCGAAGATTTCCTCCGGCGATATTCCCGGCACCAGATTGAGCGTATAAAGCAGGTTGCTGGCCGTCGCGGCGCCGGCGCCGGCGGCCAGCGCGCGCCGATGCAGTCCGATCGCTTCGGACGCGCGGCCTTGCGACTTTCGCACCCGCCCCAGATTGTCGAGGGCGGGCGCATAGTCGGGTTTGAACTTGAGGGCCCGCTCGAAGAAATGCGCGGCGCGGGTGGGTTCGCCGCGAACCAGCATCGCGTGACCCAGGATGTTCAGGGCGTCCGGACGGCGGGGCTCAAGGACCACGGCCCGGTCGAATGCGGCAATCGCCTCGTCCGTGCGGGAAAGCTCCAGGAGGGCGACGCCCAGGTTCAGCCACAGGGCGGACTGCCCCGGAGCCAGCCGCGCGGCCTCCGACAAGGGGGCCAGCGCCTCGGCATATCGGCCGGATGCCTTCAGAAAATTGCCCCATTCGAGCAACGTGTCCACGTCGTTTGGATACGCCCGAAGCCGCTCCTGGAGCAGCTCGGCCGCTTCCGCGTTCTGGCCCGCCCGGCGCAGGGCGCGAGCCCGGTCGAGCGGAGAACCTTCGCCGCCCCGGGCCGATGTCATGAGACCGTAGGACATGGGGAAAGGAGTGATTCGAGGGCCGCGCCCAAGCGGGCGGCCTGGCCGGGGTGGTCCATCAACGCCGAACCGCGGAGGCGCTCGCGAAGCTCGACGCGGGGCCCGGCGGACCGCGAAGCTTCGCCGGCCAGCCGGATCGCCGTCCCGATGTAGTCCGATTCGTTCTCCGCGATCCATTCGGGGCGGCCGAGGGCGGTCAGCAGGCTCGCGCCAACGCGGCTCGCGTGGCGGTCTCCCGCCTGCGTCACGACCGGCACGCCCATCCAGAGCGCCTCGCACGTGGTCGTGGTGCCATGATACGGAAAGGTATCCAACGCCACGTCGACGCGGCGGTACAGATCGAGGTGATCCGCGACGTCCGCCGTGCGTTCGAGAAAATGCACTCGTTCGCGGGGTATGCCAGCTTGGACCATTCGGCGATTCAGCTCAGCCTGCAAGGCGGGCGTGGTCAATCCATACCCTTTAAGCAATAACCGTCCTTCCGGCACCGCGGCCAGGATCTTGCCCCAGGTGCGCAGGACCGTGTCGCTCAGTTTCGCCACGTTGTTGAAGCAGCCGAAGGTGACGTGGCCATTCGTGGCGGCCGGACCGGGCGCCGGATCGGGCGAACCGGCGGGCGGCTCGTAGCTCCACGCGGTGGACGAGAACCGGACGAGACGCTCCGTCGCAAAGCCATCGGCCGATCCGGGCGGATCGCTGATGGAATCCACCAGCCGGTAATCCATGGCGGCCAGACCGGTCGTATCCGGGTAACCAAGATAGGTTGCTTGGACGGGAGCGACCCGGCGGGCATAAAGGGGAAGGCGGTTGTGCCCCGTGTGACCGGCCAAATCGATCAGGATATCGAGCCGATCCTCGCGCAGGACGTTTTCCAGAGCCTCGACGGGCATGCCGGCGGTGCTGCGCCAGCCGTCCGAAAGGGCCTTGAGCTGGTCCGACACCTCATCGTGGCTCGGCATGTCGTTATAAAGAAAGACTTCGAATCGGGAGCGATCCAGGTGGGCGAGGATTGGCCGCAGATAATAGGCGACGGAGTGCCGGTGCAGGTCGGGGGAGAGGAAGCCGACGCGGAGGCGTCTTGGCGGTCCGCTGTAGCCGGGGGCGCCGACCCCGGCAATTGCGGTGTCGAAAGCGGGACGGCCGGGGTCACCGCCCCCGGCTACATTATGAGACGTCGGTTTCGGCAGGCGCGCCTCGACGGCCTCACCGAACGCACGATGGGCGGCAAACAGTTCAGCTTTGGAAACCGACCCGTCATATTGCAGCTCCAGCAGCCGCGCGCTATGGGCCTCGAAGTTGCCCGGATTGAGTTTCAGCGCCTGCCCATAGGCATCGGCCGCGGCGGCGGCGCGATAGAATTTGCTCAGGGCCAGGCCGCGGGCGGCAAACGCGTGGTCAAACTTGGGATTGAGCTCAAGCGCCTTTCCGATCGCGGTGAGGGCATCGCTCAGGCGCCCTTGATGGATCCAGCTCAGCCCGAGGTTGCACCAAGCCGTGGCCAGTTTGGAATCGAGCTCGACCGCCTTGCGCAAGATCGGCTCGGCGGCCCCCGCCCCTTTCAGGCCCCACAGGAGGGCGCCGAGTCGGTCGTAGGCTTCGGCATAGTTGGGCTGGAGTTCGATCGCGTGACGGAAGGCAGCGACCGCCTCGTCAAGCTGGCCGAGGCGCCGGAGGGTCTGCCCGAGGTGGAAGGAGGCTTCGGCGAGCTTCGGATCGAGCCGGGCGGCTTCGCGGAACTGCCGTTCGGCCTCCCCATTCCGGCCCAGCATGAAGTGCGCGATGCCGAGGCGCAGCGTGCAAACCGCCGACTGGGGGCTTTCGCGCCGGGCCTGCGAGAGCAGCTTGAGGGCGTCCTCGTATTTTCCCTGTTGGAGGGCACGCGTGCCATCCAGGTGCAAGGCGTCGAAGTTGCGCGGGCGCGCAATGCGCACTTTGCCATACCATTTGGCCGCTTCATCCCAATGCCCCGCCTGATGGTGACGAAGGCCGGTTTGCAACCATTCCTGGAGGACGGCGGTGTTCATGCGGCGACGGCGGCGGAGCTTTCGGCGCGCTCAAGCCAGCCTTGGCGCAAGGCGCCGCCGAAACGGGCGGCCTGGCCGGCATGATCCATCAGGGCGGACGATGCGAGGGCCGCACGGACGGCGGAGCGATTCGGGCGTTCCCGGGCGCAGCGCGCCGCGGCTTGAACGTATCCATTCCAGTCCGCGGCGGCCCATTCCGGCCGGCCAATCGCGGACAGCAGGCTGGCTCCGACTCGCGCGCAATGGCGGTCGCCCACCAACGAGACGACCGGAACGCCCATCCACAGCGCCTCGCAGGTGGTCGTCGTCCCATGGTAGGGAAACGTATCCAGGGCGACGTCGATTTCGTGATAGAAAGCCAGATGTTCGGCCACGGTCGCCGCGCGCGGGACCAATTGGATTCTTGCGGCGTCAATACCGGCGGCGCCGGCGCGCTGCAGCAGCTGACCCGCGACGGCGGCGTGCTGCAGTCCGTCGGCCTTCAGGCGCAGGCGCGATTCCGGCACCGAGTGCAGCACTCCGGCCCACCCGCGCAGCGTTTCGTCGCTGACTTTGGATAGGTTGTTGCTCGACCCAAATACGGGGGGGCCGGAGCGGGCCAGGGCGACGGACGGAGCGTCCTGCGGGGGCCGGTAGCTCCAAAGCGTGGAGGAAAAACGCAGCAGCCGCTCGCTGCTGAATCGGTCGGCGTCGCCGGCCGGATCAGTCAGCGCATCAACCAAGCGGTAGTCCATGGCCCGAATGCCGGTTGTATCCGGATATCCGAGATAAGTCATTTGCACCGGGGCGACGCGCGCGGCGAAAACCGGCAGACGGTTCAGCCCGGTATGGCCCGCCAGGTCGATCAGGATGTCGAGGTGGTCCGCACGAATCTGCGCCGCGACCGCGGCATGGCTTTGTCCCACAAAATTCCGCCAGAGGATCGCGTGCGCCTTCAACCGCTCCGAACAGGCATCCACCCGGTAGTGGTCGTGGTAGAGGACGACCTCGAATTGCTCCGGGTCCAGGTGCGCAAGAATCGGCTCGAGAAAATACGAGACCGAGTGTTCGCGCAGGTCGGGCGAGATGAAGCCCACGCGAAGGCGGCCCTTCGCGATGTAGCCGGGGGCGCTGACCCCGGCTACGGGAGCAAACCCCGCCCCAAACGCCCGATGCTCCTCCCACAACGCCTCGCGGCTGATGCCGCTCAGATAGTGCAGGGCAAACAGCCGGTAGCTCCGGCTTTCGAGATTTCCCGGGTTGCGGGCGATTGCGTCGGAATACCCTCGGACCGCCTCGGGGATCCGGTGCAGGTGCTGCAGCGCCATCGCGCGGCCATGAAGGGCGGCGGCGTTGCCGGGATCGAGAGCGAGAGCCTTTTCCTGACAGGCCAGGGAGTCGGCGGCCCGTCCGGTATTGAGATAGGACAGAGCCAGATTCGTCCACGCCCCAATCATCTGGGGATTGGCCGCCACGGCGTTTCGGCTCGCGGCAATCGATTCGACCATATTGCCGCAGCGTTGCAAAACGACAGCCCACAGGTCCCACAGTTCGGCATGTTTGGGGTGGCGCTGGGCCAGCGGGCGAAGGCGGGCCTCGGCTTCACCCTGCCGTCCGAGATCGCTCAGCAAAGACGCGTACGCCATCCCGCACAGCGGGTCGGCCGGCGCCTGGGTGCAGGCGCGCGCATACCAGGCGGCGGCCTGCTCCGGCTTGCCGGCGCGCTGAAGCGACACGGCCTTCCGGAGTAACTCCTGAACTTGGATGGAAATCATGATGGGCAAAGTCCGCCATCACGCTGCATGCGGTCGCATCGGCACATATCGGGGGCAACTAAACCCCAGAATTGAGGGTTAGCCTGCATCCGTCACAAAACCGATGAAGATTGCAGGCTTAATTCGGAGCCAAATGGGCCGATCAAATTCCTGTTCCATGCCCACCCCTCTGCCTTGTGTGGCCGAAGCCGCGCCGCCGCCTCCTCCTCACTATAGCGACGAAGAAATCCGACGCCGTCTCGATGCTTGCCCAAAATTGGCCTCCCTGGAGAGCATCAATCGGGCGCTGACGAGCCTCGTCAATTCCGAGCAGAGCCTGACCTCCCAGATCGCCGACATCATCCGTCGCGACCCATCGTTATCCGCCCGTCTCCTGCGGATGGTCAATTCGGTCTATTTCGGCCTCTCGGCCAACGTCAGCAGCATCGAGGAAGCCGTGTTTTTCCTCGGACTGCGGCAAATCCGCGAATTGTCGCGCGCGACCCCCGTCATCGAAGACCTGGCCCGCCTGCAGAACACCTCCCGCTTCGAGCCGGAACTGTGGAAGAGCCTGTGGAGCCACAGCATTGGCACCGCGATCCTGACCCGCGAAATCCTGGCTTCGGCGCCGATCACGGTGGACGATGAAACCGACTACCTGGTCGGCCTGCTGCACAATCTCGGAAAGATCATCATGGCCTACGCCTTCCCCGAAGAGCTGATGACCGTGACCAACACGCCCTGCGCCACGCCCGCGGCCGTCTGCGCGTTGGAGCGCAAGCTGATCGGCTGGGACCATGCGCAGATCGGCGGCTACTTCCTGGACCGCCACCATCTGACCGAGGAAATCGTTTTTGCGGTGCGCTATCATCACGAGCCGGAGTTGGCGCCCCGCCATCAGGTTTTCGCTGCCGCCGTCCAAGTCGCCGACCATCTGGTCCGCCAAAGCGGCGTCAACGGCGGCTTCGAACATGTCGACCTGGCGGTCGAAGATGACTGCGAAGGCCTTTCGGGCTGGAAAATCCTCTACGGCCGGGACGAAGCGGAATCGAAACTCGCCCGCGCGTCGCTCGCCAACACCCTGCGCCGCCTGCCGGCGGCGCTGACCGGACTGGTTTGAGTCGAACCGCGAATGACCGACTCCGCCCTCCTTGCACGGCCGAGCGCTGCCGCCGACGGAGCGGCGCGCCTGGGAGAATGGGCGCAATCGTCGGCCCCGGTCTTTTGCCGTGACTGCAACGGGCGCATCGCGCTCGCCAACCCTTCGTTTCTGCGGAAGTTCGGGCGCAGCCTGGATGAATTCCGCAGCATGTCCGCCATCCAATGCGTGCATCCGGACGATGCGGCGGGCTTTCGTTCGGCCTTTGGCCGCCAGCCCTCCTCCGCGCCGGAAACGGCGCGCACGCAGCGCTGGCTGACGCCGCAGGGCTGGCGCTGGATGACCTGGGAGGAGACGGTGCTCCCCGGCGATTCCTCCGACAAGCCGCTCATCCGCGCCGTCGGGCGCGACGTGACGCGGCACCGGCTGGCGGAAGAACTCTATCTGAAGCTGTCGCGCGCGGTCGACCAGTCGCCGGTGGCGATGGTGATCACCGACGCGGACGGACGCGCGCAGTATGTGAATCCCCGTTACATTCAGCTGGCGGGGCATTCGCTCGAGGACATCCTGGACCGCAACCTGCCCGTGCTCCGCGACGGTCATCCGGACGACGCCTCCTACCGGGCGTTTCTCACGGAGGTCAAGGCCGGCAAGGAGTGGAAGGGCGAACTGTGCCGCCACCGCGCGGACGGTTCCATCCTGTGGGAATCCGTGCAGGTCTCGTGCATGCGCAACGCGGCCGGAGACATCACGAATCTGCTGTGCATGCGAGAGGACGTCACCGAGCGCCGGCGCCTGCAGGACGAACTGCGGCAGGCGCAGAAGATGGAGAGCCTGGGGACCCTGGCGGGCGGCATCGCGCATGATTTCAACAACCTTCTGGCGGTGATGAACGGATATTCCGAAATCGGCCTTTTGCACACCAGCGACGGCGCGCTCGTGCAGCGCAGCCTGCGCGAGATTCAGCGGGCGGTGCAGCGCGCCAGCGGACTCGTGCGGCAGATCCTGACCTTCAGCCGCAAGGGTGAGATTCACTTTGCGCCGCTCGATCTGCAGCACCTCGCGAAGGAACTGGTCGCCCTCCTGGCGGAAACGTTCCCGCGCACCGTCCACTTCGACCTGCAATTCGACGACCGCCTTCCTCCCCTCTTGGCCGACCAGAACCAGGTGCAGCAGATTCTGCTCAATCTGTGCGTCAACGCGCGCGATGCGATGCCGTCCGGAGGCAAGATCACGCTGCGCACCCACGCCCTGATGGGCAGCGAACTGCAGCACGTGCCGCGCGGTCCCGACCACGACGGCCCGCTCGCGACGCGGCAATATATCTGCCTGGAAGCCGTCGACACCGGCACGGGCATGACGCCGGAAATCCGAGCGCGCATCTTCGAACCGTTCTTCACGACCAAGGAAGTCAACCGGGGCACCGGCCTGGGCCTGGCGGTCGTCTATGGCATCGTGGCGAGCCACAATGGCTTCATCGACGTCGAAAGCACGGTCGGCGTGGGCAGCACGTTCAAGATCTACCTGCCGGCGGCGATGGAAGCCGCCGTGCCCATCGCGGCGGTCGCCGAAACCGAATTCCCGGGCGGCACCGAATCGCTGCTGGTGGTCGACGACGAGGACCCGCTGCGCAAGCTGCTGCAGGCGGCGCTCACCTCCAAGGGATACAAGATCACCTGCGCCTGCGATGGCCTCGAGGCCATCGACTTCATCAACAACCCCGACCTGCACCTGGACGGCGTCCTCCTGGACATGAACATGCCCGGGGCGTCGGGCCTGTCGGTGCTCAAGATCATTCGCGCCCACCGGCCGCAATTGAAGGTGCTCCTCGTGAGCGGGCATCTCGGCCCGGACGCGCGGGCCCAGATCGAGAATCTTCCGGGAGTGGACTTCCTGCCTAAACCCTACGGGTTAGACGAGTTAGGTCGCAGGATCCGCAAGGTGCTTTCAGCTTAAGAACGCAGCCGGTCGGGTCGATAAGTACGTGGGAAATTAGAATATCCGTCGTCATGCACCGACGTACTCGAAATGAAATCAACAGTCACCGCGCCAGCGCCGGTGGCGAGGCGGGGGATTGGTTTAATCCTGACCCTGCTTCTCCCCGTCCTGGTAACGGAAATCGCTCAAAACTCCCTGCCGCAGGCACAGGCATCGCAGCCCTATCTGACGATGGTCGGCGCGCCGGGATTGCGATTTTTGGAGACCGCTCCGACTCTGCCCGTGTCGGTCCGCCCAGTCATGGGTGGTCCCTCGCGAACCGAGCCCGGGTGGGATGCGGACGTCGCTAAGAAGCCGGCCTTGGGCACGAGCTTGGCAACCCCTGGAAATGCCGCCCACCGGGCGGCGCAAAAACGGGATGTGATTCTACCCGACAAACCTTCGACCACGGCAACAACGGAAGAGAATCGGCCGGCAGCCATACTGCCGGACGATGCCGCGCCGAAGGTGAAGCCGGAGGATTTCCTGCCGTTTTTCGAATTCCCAGGCGGGGCAAAGAGCTCTGCTACGTACAAGGAACAATGATGTCCACCGCCCCGTCCGCCCTTTTCCGATCGATTCTCGCCGGCCTGGCCCTCGCGGCCCTGCTGGCGTCGGCCGATCGTGGAAGGTCGGAGGGGAGCGGGCCGAGCGCCGACGCCGAAATCACGGGTCTGCTTCACCTCGGCGAGAAGCTGACCGCGCGCGGCGACTTTTCGACCGCCGAAATCAGCTACTGGCAGGTGCTGCACCGGCCGGATGCCGCGATTCAGCAGCAAAACACGGCGCTGCTCGGATTGGCCCACATGTATCGCCGGGCCGGTTCGCTCACGAAGGCCGAAGCCATCTACGAGCACTTCATCAAGGATCGCCCCGAGGATGAGCGCGTTCCCGACGCCCTCCTGGAATCCGGACGCACGCTGCGCGAGATGGGCGCGTACAAGCTTGCGCTGAACCGCTTTTACAACGTCATCAACTCGACGCTGAAATTTCCGTCGTCAGGCTTTGAGCACTACGAGTCGCTCGCCAAGACGGCCCAGTTCGAAATCGCCGAGACGCACTTCGAGGCCGGCGAATACGAAGACGCCAGCAAATACTTTCTGAAGGTCCGGCTGCTCGATCTGGCCGCTGAGGACCGGGCCCGCGCGCATTTCATGGCCGCCTTTTCGCAGATTCGCGCGGGCGATGGCGACGAGGGTGTCGTCACGCTCAAGGGCTTCCTGCACGATTGGCCGAATGACGTGAACAATCCCGAGGCCCGCTACCTGCTGGCGACCACCCTGCGCCAGTTGCATCGCCCCGACGAGGCCATGGCGGTCGCCCTCGATCTGCTCAAGGCGGAGCGCCGCAAGGACAAGGACGATCCGAGCCGCTGGGCCTACTGGCAGCGCCGCACCGGCAACCAAGTTGCGAATGAACTTTTCCAGAATGGGGACATCTTCAACGCCCTTTCCATTTACCGCGGTCTGCAGGCCCTTTCGCTGGATCCGGCTTGGCGTCTGCCGGTAAGTTACCAAGTCGGTCTCTGCTACGAGCGGCTGGGCCAGCTCGACAAGGCCGGCGCGGCCTACACGGAAGTTTCGAAGGGGCCCGACCCGGAATTGGCGGAAATGGCGTCTTGGCGACTTGCGCATCTGGCCTGGCGGGATAATACGGATCGGGAATTCTCGGCCATTTTCCGCATCGGACCCCATGACTCTCCTGGAAGCGCTTCAGCAGCACCAAGCGATCTGCGACGAACTTCACCAGCTGGCGCTGGAGGAGAATCGATTCCTGCAGCAGCACCGGCGAGTGCCGGAAAGCCCGCTTCTTGACCGCAAACGGGCTGCGTCTGCCCGGCTGGATGATACTTTGGCGGCCTTGCGCGCCGTCCCCCCGACCGGAGCGCGCGATCCCGCGGCCCGGACGGCCCTGGAGGCCACGCGCGCCCGAATTCTGCAAATCCTGCAGATCGAAAAGGACAATGAGCAGCTCCTGTTGCGCTATAGCCTGAGCGGCACGACGGTCGCCCCGGGCAGTCCTGCCGTTTCCGCCGGCATGCTTCAAAAAATCTACGCCCGCCACCAAGGATGACGCACGACGAGATCAAGCGGGCGCTCCTCGAATCCTATGAGGTCGACGGAGGCATCAATCATTTGGACGGAGCGAATCTGCCCGCGCAGGACACGGTGGCCGAACTGGCGCGGGACTACATGCATCTGCTGTTCCCGGGATTCTTCGAGGACGCCGGGCTTCAGAAAAAGGACGTCCCCGACCATATCGATCGGATCCTGCAGCGAATTGAACGCCGGCTGGAGTCCGAGATCGAAAAAAGCCTGCGCTTTGGACGCGATCCCGATCCCGCTCCGCGCGCCAAGGAAATCGTGGCGGCCACGCTGGCGAGATTGCCTCACCTGCGGAAGCTGGTGCAGACCGATGTCACGGCCGCGTTCGAAGGCGATCCGGCCGCGGGGACCATCGAGGAGATCATCGTCGCCTACCCTTGCGTGCTCGTGATTTCGCTGCAGCGGCTGGCTCACGAACTTTATCGCATGGGCGTGCCGCTGCTGCCGCGGATGATCACCGAATACGGCCACGAGCGGACCGGCTGCGATATCCATCCGGGCACGCAAATCGGGCCCTATTTTTTCGTCGACCACTGCACCGGCGTCGTCATCGGCGAAACCGCGCGCATTGGCGAACACGTGAAGCTCTACCAGGGCGTCACGCTGGGTGCGCGTTCGTTTGTCATCGATGAAAAGGGTGCCCCGATGAAGGGCGGCCGGAGGCACCCGACCCTGGAAAATGGGGTCATCATTTATCCCGGCGCGACGATCCTCGGCGGCGACACGATCATCGGAGAAAATTCGGTGGTGGGTTCCAACGTCTGGCTGATGCAATCGATGCCGCCCAACAGCATCGCGTATTACCAAGGCGATGCCGCGTCGATCATCCGGCCCCGCAAGCAGAAAGATCCGGCGACGGGCAAGGTTGGCGCCGACTGGACGATTTAAGTAGAAGCGGCGGCTCGCCGCTTTCGCAGCCCTTTCGCCAATTCCCGGGCAAGGAACGGGCCCTTGTAAATCATCCCAGTGTAAATCTGCACCAGCGCCGCCCCCGCATCCAGCTTCTCCTTGGCGTCATCGACGGTGAAGATTCCGCCGACCCCGACAATCGGCAGCCGCCCCTGCGACGCCTTGGCCAGGTGGCGGATGACCTCGGTCGAACGCTCGCGCAGCGGCGCGCCGCTCAACCCGCCCGTTTCCAGGGTGCCGGACCAGCCCGCCGGTCGGCCCACGGTCGTGTTCGTGCAGACGATTCCATCCAGCTGAAACTCACTGACGACTGTCAGGACGGCATCGAGTTGGGCGTCGCCCAAATCAGGCGCGATCTTAAGCAAAGTCGGAATGGCTCCCCGGCCAGGCTGGGTCGCGCGGGAGCGATTGGCCGTGCAAATGGCGCCGAGCAGCTCCCGGAGGCGGTCTTCATCCTGCAGCGCCCGCAGGCCCGGCGTGTTGGGGCTCGAGACGTTCAAAACCAGATAGTCGGCGAAATCCGCCAGGCTGCTGAAACTCGCCAGATAATCCTGGACGGCCTGGTCAAGGTGGGCGGCTTTGGATTTGCCCAGGTTGATGCCTAGGGGAATCCGCCGATGGCCCCGGCCCGGTTGATGGGAGAGGCGGGCGGCAACCCGGGCGGCGCCGTCATTGTTGAACCCCATGCGGTTAATGACGGCCTTGGCGGGAGGATAGCGAAATAGCCGGGGTTTGGGATTCCCTGGCTGGGGCCGAGCCGTAATTGTCCCGATCTCCACATGCCCGAAACCCAGCCCCGCGGCCGCCGGCCAGCATCGGCCATTTTTGTCATAACCTGCGGCCAATCCGATCCGATTAGGGAACGTGAGACCGAACAGGTGGACTGGTTCGGAGGCCCCCCCTCCGATCTTTTCCAGCACGCGGCATACGGGCGGCAATCCGGCCAGCAAGGCAAGACAGTCGACGGATAATTCGTGAGCCCGTTCGGCATCCATCCGAAATAGTACGGGTCTAACCAGCTTCTCATAACAAAAACCCATTCGTAAAAAGACTCCATTTTTGGGCTTGTTTTTTCAACCTCCGTTCTCACGCTGCGCCTCAATTTCGTTCTTGTCATTGTTACATGGCCAAACCCACGTCCACTCTTGATTGGTGCCTAGTCCGGCTAGGTGAAGACCATAACTGGTGGGTCGCTGAAACCAGCGACCCCGTGCGATGGGATGTCGATGGATTAAGCATCATCGACCCCCGGCAGGTGGCACACCTGGTCGAATTGGTCGATCCGCTGCGCGACTACGGATTCGACCAGGATGTGTTCGAGGCGGCGTTTATCCGCTTCCGCATCGACAAGGACCTCGGGAACGGAAAAGTGAAGTTGAAGCGCGTCAAGGAGTCGCTCTTCGACTCGGATGAGAAGCTGTTTGCCCTGGCGGATGTGCTGGACGAGGAAAACGGGCCCTACGCCGACCTGCTCGATCATCTCACGCGCTGCCGCGTGAAGATGCTCAACGACCTGTTTGATTTCGAAGCCAAGCTTTCGGTCGACGAAGTCGAGGACGAGATCCGCGAGGACCAAAATGCCCATTTCATCGAGGGCCGTGCGGTCCACACGTTCGAAGAACTGACCGCCATTCTCGATTACATGCCCGCCGGTCACGAGACCGACGAGGAGCACCCGGCCAAGGAAGAGGCGGAGGACGACGACGATCTGCCCGAGTTGGATGAAGCCGAGGAAGAAAAGCTCAAGAACGACGAGTCCCTGAAGTGGGACGAGGACGAAGAGGGCGAAAAGGACGAAAAAGAAGAAAAGGAAGAAAAAGACGAGGACGACGACGAAGAAGACGAGGACGACGAGGAGGATGACGACGAGGACGAGGATTCTGACGAGGGGGACGAGAAGCCCAAGAAGAAGTCCAAGGGCAAAAAATAATTGGTCGCGCAGCGGCTGAATGCTGTAGCCGGGGGCGCTGACCCCGGCAGTTCCGCTTTCGATGTCGCAAGTGCCGGGGTCAACGCCCCCGGCTACAGCTTCGCCGCGATCGCCCGGGCGAAATACGTCAAAATCATATCCGCCCCCGCCCGCCGAATCGCCAGTAACGACTCCAGGCTGGCCTGCTCCAAATCCAGCCAGCCCAGCCTCGCGGCGGCCTGGATCTGCGCGTATTCGCCGCTGACCTGATACGCGGCGACCGGCTTCCTGGTCGCCTCGCGCACGTCTCGGATGATGTCCAAATAGGGACCGGCGGGCTTCACCATCACGATGTCCGCGCCCTCGGCTTCGTCCAGGGCCACTTCCACCAGCGCCTCGCGCCGATTGGCCGGGTCGAGCTGATAGGTCGCCTTGCTGATCGGCGGCTTGCCCGCCGCCTGCGCGCTGCCGACCGCGTCGCGGAAAGGACCGTAAAAGGCGGAGGCGAACTTCGCCGCATAGGCCATGATGCCCGTGTGCGCATGCCCTGCCGCATCGAGCCCGGCGCGAATGGCGCCAATCCGCCCGTCCATCATGTCGCTGGGAGCGACCAGATCGACCCCCGCGGCGGCATGCAGCGCCGCCATTCGCACCAATATTTCCACCGTCCGGTCGTTGTCCACATCCGTGCCGTCCAGGGTCAGCACCCCGTCGTGACCATGGGTGGTGTAGGGATCCAGCGCGATGTCCGTCATGACGGCCATTTGCGGTAGAGCCTTCTTGATCGCGCGAACGGCCCGCAAGACCAACCCGTCGGGGTCCAAGGCCGCCGTCCCGAGCTCATTTTTGAACTTGAGGTCGAGCTTGGGAAAGAGAGCCACCGCTCCCACCCCGGCTTTGGCCAAGGCCCGGCATTCCCGGATCGTCTCATCGATCGACCGCCGGCTGACACCCGGCATCGACGAAATCGCCTCGGTCTTGCCCCGGCCCTCGATCACAAACAGCGGGGCGATGAGATTCTGGGGCAGCAGGGTCGTCTGCCGGACGAGTCCGCGCAGCGCCGCCGTCCGGCGGAGGCGCCGGGGACGGTGCACGAGGTCGAGCTTGAATTTTTCAGCCATATCCGCGTTGTTGAACAACCGGTACACTAAACCTTTCCGATGCCGATCCGTCTATACGATTCCCTGACCCGCGAACTGCGGACCCTGGCGCCCAGCCAGCCGGATGGCGTATTCCGGTTCTACAATTGCGGCCCCACGGTTTACGCCCCGTCCCATATCGGCAATTTCCGGACCTTTCTGGTCAACGATGTCCTCCGGCGTCTCCTGGACGACGAATTCGGCCCGGACAAGGTGAGGCACCTGCGCAACCTGACCGACGTCGATGACCGGACCATCAGCCAGGCGCACCGCGAAAATCGCCCGTTGGGCGAAATCACCCGCAAATGGACGGAGCTCTTTCACGCGGATTGCAACGCCCTGAACCTGCTCACGCCCCACGCCGAACCGACGGCGACCGGCCATATCGAAGAGCAGGTCGACATGATCGACGTGCTCATGAAGAAGGGAAACGCCTATCGCGCGGCCGACGGTTCGGTCTATTTCAAGATCGCCTCCTTTCCGGAATACGGCGCCCTTTCGCGCATCAAGGAGCGCGAATTGAAGGTCACGAATTCGGCGTTCGATGCGGATCACAAGGACAGTCTCGGCGACTTCGCCCTCTGGAAGGCGTACAAGCCGGAGGAGGATGGCACAGTCCAATGGCCCGGGCCGGAAGGCGCCGCCGCCGGCCGCCCCGGCTGGCATATCGAGTGCAGCGCCATGATCAAGAAACACCTGGGCGAAACCATCGATCTGCACACCGGTGGCGTCGACCTGCTGTTCCCGCATCACGAAAACGAGATCGCGCAGAGCCAGTGCTGCAACGGCACCACCTTCGCGCGCCAATGGTACCACTCCGAGCACCTGCTCTCCGAAGGCACCACGATGAGCAAGAGCAAGGGCAACTACTACACGCTCGGCGATCTGACCGCCAAGGGGCATTCGCCCATGTCCGTGCGCTATGCCCTGTTGTCGGGACATCCCCGCAAGCAGCTCAATTTTACGCTGGATTCGCTGCGGGCCGCGGAAAGCGCCGTAAAAACGCTGCGCAGCTACCGCGCCGCGCTGGCGGCGCGCGCCGGGGCGGCCGCCCCCGCGGGGACGTTCCTCGGCGAAGTCGTGGACGAGCTCCGCACTGACCTCAATTTTCCCGGAGCTCTGGGCGCGCTGTTCTCGGCGATCAATGCCCATCCCGCCGATCGTTTCACGGCGGAAGCGGCGGCGGGTGCGCTCGCCGGCTTCGACCGCGCGGTCGGACTCATCGGGCTCGATCTGCGCGAACCGGCCCCGGTCAAAATCGAAGTTCCGGCGGCGATCGCCGACCTGGCCGAACGCCGCTGGCAGGCCAAACGTTGCAAGGATTTTGCCGCCGCCGATGCGCTGCGGCGCGACCTCACCGCCGCCGGCTGGTCCATGCTCGATGGCAAGGACGGTTACCGACTGGAAAAGACCTCATGATGACGCCCCTCGAAGAACTGCGGCATTCTGCTTCGCACATCCTGGCGACGGCGCTGCTGCGCCTGTATCCGGATGCGAAGCTCGACATCGGGCCGCCCACGGACACGGGATTCTACTACGACATCGACCTGGATCACAAGCTGACGGCCGAGGACCTGACGAAGCTCGAGGCGGAGATGAAGAAGGTCGCCGACGAAAATCAGCCGTTCCTGCGAACGGAAGTCTCGCGCGAGGAGGCCGAGCGCATCATTCACGAACGCCACCAGGAAAAATTCAAGCTGGGCCGCCTGGCTGACATCCCCGCGGGCGAAAAAATTTCGTTCTACCAAAACGGCGAATTCATGGACTTGTGCGCCGGCACGCACGTGCGCTACACGAGCAAGCTGAAGGCGTTCAAGCTGCTGTCCATCGCCGGCGCCTATCACCGCGGCGATGAGCACAACGCGCAACTCCAGCGCATCTACGGCACGGCCTTTCCCACCAAGGACGAGCTCGCCCAATACCTGGAACGGTTGGAGCAGGCCAAGCAGCGCGATCACCGCAAGCTCGGCCGTGACCTGAAGCTGTTCGTCATCGACGACGCCGTGGGCCAGGGGCTGATCCTGTGGACGCCGTCGGGCTCGATCGTGAGGCAGGAGCTGCAGTCGTTCATCAGCGAGGAACTGCGCAAGCAGGGCTATCAGCAGGTCTTCACGCCGCATATCGGAAAGCTCGAGCTCTACAAGACCTCGGGCCACTTCCCCTACTACAAGGAATCCCAATTCTCCCCCGTGGTGGAAAACCAGTCGCTGGCCCAGGCGCTCGCCGCGGGCTGCTCGTGCGCGGACGTGTACGGCCGGCTCGAAGCCGTGTCCGAGCATTTCCGCTCGGAGATCAACCGCCGCACCGGCAAGGAAACGATCGGGGCCGACCGCGTCCGGCCCGAGGCGGAACTGCTCGACGGCTTCCTGCTGAAGCCGATGAACTGTCCCCATCACATCAAGATCTTCGCCTCGCAGCCGCATTCCTACCGGGACCTGCCGGTGCGCTACGCGGAATTCGGCACGGTCTACCGTTGGGAGCAATCCGGGGAACTGAACGGCATGACGCGCGTTCGCGGATTCACGCAGGACGACGCCCATCTGTTCTGCACCGAGGACCAGATCGGCGACGAACTGCTGGGGTGCCTCTCACTGGTGAAAATCGTGCTGACGACGCTCGGCATGAGCGATTACCGCGTTCGCGTGGGCTTGCGCGATCCGGATTCCAACAAGTACACGGGGGAAGCCGCCAATTGGGACAAGGCCGAAAACGCCTGCCGCCAGGCCGCGCGCACGCTCGGCGTTGCCTTCACGGAGGAACCGGGGGAGGCGGCGTTTTACGGGCCCAAGATCGATTTTGTCGTCAAGGACGTGATCGGGCGGGAATGGCAGCTCGGCACGGTGCAGGTCGACTACAACCTGCCCATCCGGTTCGATCTCTCGTATGTGGGCGCCGACAACCACCCGCACCGGCCGGTGATGATCCATCGCGCGCCATTTGGCTCCATGGAACGCTTCTGCGGCGTGCTGATCGAGCATTTCGGCGGCGACTTTCCCGTCTGGCTGGCGCCGGAGCAGGTTCGCCTGGTTCCGATCAGCGACAAGACGCTGGACTACGGCCGCGAACTGCTGGCTCAGCTCAAGGCGGCGGGCGTCCGCGCCAGCCTGGATGAGCACAGCGACAAGTTGGGCGCGAAAGTGCGACGGGCGGAAATCGAAAAGATTCCCTACACGCTCGTCCTGGGCGGCAAGGAAGCCGAAGCCAAGTCCGTCAGCGTGCGCTCCCGCGCCAAGGGTGACGAAGGCGTCCTGCCGTTCGCGGACTTCAGCCTGCGGCTGCAGCAGGAAATCCGCACGCGCGCATTGCCTCCGTCAAAGGCTGCTGCTCCAACTCCCGCTTGAACTGTTCCTGCGCCGCGGCGAGTTCGGACCAGAAATCCGAGCGATGCGGCGCCAGTTCAACGGCGGACTGCAGAGCGGCCAGGGCGGGCGCAAAGTCCGGCCAGTGCTTTTCAACGCGGGCCTTCTGTACACCGGCGTAGCCGCTGGCAAAGGCGGCTTCCGCGCATTGCGGATAGCGCCGAAGCGTTTCGGAGGCCAGTTCGATGGCCGACTTCCAATCGCCATGGGCACACGCGTCCCAGACGCGTTCCAGGGCCAGCATGGCGCGCCACTCCACGAGCAGACCGCGTGAGCCCAATTCCAACCGGGCAAGGCCATCGCCCTGGGGATTGAGCGTGCGGGCGCGCCCAAGCATCGTGCGCCAAAGGTCTGCCTGGCGGGTCTCCATGGCGACCTCGGCAATCGCCAGGCAACTGCGCCAGGAATCGTCGCGAAGTTTGATGGTGGCCGCGGCGAGGGCGAACGCCGGGGCAAACTCCCCCGCTTCCGCCAGTTCGCACGCCCTCTTCCCCTCAACATCTTGGTCAGCCTCTATGATGTAGCCGGGGTCGCTGACCCCGGCAGTCCCGCTTTCGGCGTCAAACAGCGCGTGGGGACCACGCGCTCCACCTCGGGATAAGCCCCCGGCTGCAGCGACCGTACGCTCCTTCGCCAGCTGAAACTCCGGCAGCGTATGATTATCCAGCACCAGCGCCGCAAACACGCTCTGCCGATGGGCGGCCGAAAATTGGTCCTCGAACCACCGCAGCCCGGCGACACCCACCGAGTGGGCTTCCGCCGGATCGGCCAAAAACTCCTGGGCAATATCCGCCGCTTCCTCCGGATTGGAGAAGGTCGTCACAATGCCACGGGCAAATAGCGCGTCCCATCCGGAATCGGCGTCAATTTTCGGCGTCAGGCAGGGGGCCCCCACCGCCAGCGCTTCCAGGAGTCGCAAATCGCCCGGCCGGCTGTCCGTCAGCACCACCGCGGAAGACCCGTAGATGAGCGGGCGCTCACGACACGAAGGCACCCGAGCATGCACGGTCACGCCGCGCAAGGCCGCGGCCTTCGCGGCTTCCAGGAGCACTCGATCATCCGCGCCACGCTGCGCGCAAAGCGCCACGCGATTCTGCGGCTGGGCTTTGCGGCCATGCATCAAATCGCTCTCGCGGTGGGGAAAATGCCAGCCGGGCAGCCACGAAACCGAATGCGCCCCCAGATTCCTCATCGCCTCCGCGGCGGTGCGATCCGCCAGGCTGACCACATGCTCGAATTTCTCCGCCGCGACGTATTCCGCCAACGCGTCAAAACCTCGCGCGGTGCGAATGGCACCGGCAATCATCAGCACGCGGGGACAGGCCACCTCGGCCATTCCCCTCGGCCAGGTCGCGCAATGTTCGTCCAGCAGCACCGCCACCGCGTCCGGCGTCTGAGTGCCGTCCAAACGATGGATCGCGTCGGCAAAATTGAAGCTCCCGACCGGCGTGCGCCGAACGACGGCCCACTCGCCCTCGCTCAGGTCGGCGAGCCAGGGAGTGAAGAGCACTTGTTCAGCCGCAAGTTCCGGCGCGGGTCCGGCAGTCGGCAAAAGGCTGGAGAAAAGGGCCAGGTTCATGCGGCCGTCAAAGAGGCGAAAAGTTGAACACGGTAAACTCTACGAAAGGTGGAGCGCATGGTCCCCATGCGCTGAGCGATTCGACACGCTGGCGACGCCGAAGCGCGTGGGGACCACGCGCTCCACCTCGAAGAGATCGCAGCACCGGCGGTACTCGTCGGGCGTGTTATAGGTGGCAACGCGGCGATGGGCCAAATCGTAGGCTGAGCACGGCAGCGAAAGCAGATGCTGCACCCAGGGCATCATGTAGTACTGGCCGAGAGAAGAGGCGGCGCCCTCGCGAAGCAGTCGCTGAAAAAGCGGTCTCTGCTTTGCACCTATCGCGAGGACGCCAAGAAGTTTTCGATACTTCGAAAGGGATTCGTCGTAGGCCGGCACGTAGCGAAGATCGGTGACGTCGCCAGCGGCGTTGGAACGGACCACGCCGCCCAGCTGGCGGGGCTTGAGCCGCCCTTGGGTAAACCAGACCGATTCGCCGGATTTGGCCGCCGTGGAAATCTGCGCCACGGCCGGATCGTCCATGACCACGTCCGATTCCACCACGAGGACGGGCCCGGCCTTGCGTCCCAAACCCAGCTGCAGGGAGCGGATGTTGATATCCGAGGCGTAGTCGGGATTTTCGACCAGCGTGACGCCGGAAAACCTCGCCAAGGCGGCCTCTACTCGATCGGCAAAATGGCCGACCACCACGGTGATCTCGTCCAGGCCCTGCTGTTGAAACTGGCGTACGGTGCGAGCCAGCAGCGGTTCACCGCCGACCGGCAAAAGACACTTGTGGGTCTCACGCACCAGCGCTCCCAATCGGGAGCCCTGTCCGGCTGCAAGGAAGATGACGCGTGGGCGGTGCAAGGTGATGTTGCCACCGAATATGCAAGAACCGGACCAGAGAATGCAGAGACGCGTAACTATTTTATCATCAATGATAAGTAATCAAAGATTCCCCGCTCCGTCCGTTTTGGGCAGATTTTGCCGAAAGCTGTAGCCGGGGGCGCTGACCCCGGCACCGGCAACATCGAAAGCGGAAAAGCCGGGGTCATCGCCCCCGGCTACAGGCAACAAAGCGTCAAACGCTGGCTCAAATCGCCGCGTCGCCCCGCTCTTCCGTCCGCACCCGAATCACTTCCTCGAGCGGGTAAACAAAGATCTTCCCGTCGCCGATCTTGCCCGTGCGGGCGGATTTGCTGATCGCCTCGACCGCACGGCCGGCCATGCCGTCCGTCACGGCGATTTCCAGCCGGATCTTGGGCAGGAAATCCACGACGTATTCGCTGCCCCGATAGATTTCGGTATGGCCCTTTTGCCGCCCAAAGCCTTTGACCTCGGTCACGGTCATGCCTTCCACGCCCGCTTCCGAGAGCGCTTCCTTCACTTCCTCCAGCTTGAACGGCTTGATGATGGCGACGATCAGTTTCACGAAATGTATCCTTCTTCCCCGTGCTCGATCATATCGAGACCCTGGCGCTCGACTTCCGGTGTCGGGCGCAGGCCGATGACCGCACGGACGCCATAAGCTAGCACAATTGTTGCCAAAACCGCCAGGCCGACCGTCATAAGTGCGGCCTCGATTTGAGGCAGCCATTGCCCATGGTTTGCGACTCTCACGGCCAGTCCGTTGGCAGCCGCGGCGGGATTCGAAGAAGTCAGATTGGGGTTCACCGCCGAGGTGGCCAGAATGCCCGTCAGAATGGCGCCGATCGTGCCACCAACGGCATGGACGCCAAAGGTATCCAGCGCGTCGTCATAGCCGAACCTGGCTTTGACGGTGGTGACGAAGAAATACGGCACGACGGCCGCCAGGACTCCGATGATCACCGCGCCCGTCGAGTCGACGAAGCCGCACGCCGGCGTGATGACGACCAGCCCGCCGACAGCGCCCGAACAGAACCCCAGGATCGACGCGTGCCCGCGGAGCACCTTCTCCATCATGCCCCAGACAAAGGCGGCCGTGGCGGCCGCCAGCGTGGTCGTGGTGAAGGCGTTGGCCGCGATGCCATCGGCGCCCAAGGCGGATCCGGCGTTGAAGCCGTACCACCCTACCCACAGCATTCCCGTGCCCACCATGCACAGCACCATGCTGTGCGGCGGCATCTTTTCGCGGCCGAAACCCACGCGGGGCCCGAGAATCATGCACAGCACCAGCGCCGACCAGCCCGAGCTCATGTGCACCACCGTGCCACCCGCAAAATCGATCGCGGGAACCACCGCGCCCGCATTCAAGGTCCCATTAAAGAAGCCGTTGACGCCCCAGACCATGTGCGCCAGCGGAAAATAGACGACGAACATCCAAAGGCCCACGAACACCATGATGGCGGAAAATTTCATGCGCTCGGCGATCGCCCCGACAATCAGCGCCGGCGTGATGATCGCGAACATGAGCTGGTACATCGCGAAGACGTTCTCCGAAACCCAAAACGCGTAATCCGGGTTCGGCGCCGACGTGACGCCGCGCAGAAAGAAATGCTCGGTGCCGCCGAACAGGCCGCTGCCAAAGCTTTTCCCGAACACCAGCGAATAGCCAAAGGCCCACCACAGCAGGGCGACGAGCCCCGCGATGCCCAGGCATTGGGCGAGCACGGAGAGCACGTTTTTCTTCCGCACCAATCCGCCGTAGAACAGGGCCAGACCGGGCAGGGTCATGAACAGCACCAGCGCGGCGCTGGTCATCATCCAGCCGTTGTGGCCGGGGCCGGGAACCCCGCTCAGCGCGTGGCCCGGGTCTTGATTGCGGATGTAGGCTTCGAGGGCCGACAGCCGTTCATCGGTGGTCGGAGCAGTTGCCGCTGCAAGCAGCGGCAGGGGGTTTAGGCTCATGAAAAGACAGAGAACACTCCCTAACCTAGACGGCGGATTCGCCGCGCTCGTCGGTGCGGATGCGCACCACCTCATCGAGCGGAACGACAAACACCTTGCCGTCGCCGATCTTTCCGGTCTTGGCGGAGCGAACGATGGCGTCGACGGCCTTGCCGGCCTGCTCGTCCGAGACTGCGACCTCGATCTTCACCTTGGGCAGGAAATCGACGGTGTATTCGCTGCCCCGGTAGATCTCGGTGTGGCCCTTTTGGCGCCCGAAACCCTTCACCTCCGTCACGGTCATTCCCTCGATACCCGTTTCGGCCAGCGCCGCCTTCACTTCTTCGAGTTTGAACGGCTTGATGACCGCGATGATGAGTTTCATGGGGCTGAACTTATTGGAGTCGGCTGACGTTTACGCAAGCCTCCGGCCGTGCCAACCGTTCACTGCGGCAGCACCGTCGCGATATGGAGGTCGGCGAGCTGCTTCGGGGTGACGGGAGTCGGGCTGGAGGCCATCAGATCCTGGCCTTTTTGGGTCTTCGGAAAAGCGATGACGTCGCGGATGCTGGTCGTGCCGCAGAGCAGCGCCGCCATACGGTCCAGCCCGAAAGCGATGCCGCCGTGGGGAGGAGCGCCGTACGTGAAGGCGCGCAGCATGTAGCCAAAGCGGCTGTCCACGATGTCGGCCGGAATCTTGAGGACGTCCTCGAACACTTTCTTCTGCAACGCCGGCTGGTGGATACGAATCGAACCGCCGCCCAGCTCCATTCCGTTAAGAACGACGTCATAGTGCTGGCCGCGGACCTTTTCGGGCGCCGTATCCAGGAAGCCGATGTCTTCGGGCACCGGCGAGGTGAACGGATGGTGGGTCGCCAGGTAACGCTTGGCCTCCTCGTCGTAGGTCATCAGCGGGAAGTCGATGACCCACAGGAAGCGCCAGTCGTCCGCCTTGATCTCCAGCTTGCCGCGCTTCTGGAGCAGTGCCGCCGATTCCAGACGGATGCGGCCCAGGATCGCGCAGGCCTTTTCCCACGGGGCGGCGGCAAAGAAGATCATGTCGCCGTCGGCGAGCCCCAGGCGCTGGGTCAGCTCGGCCTTTTCCGCGTCCGAGAAGAATTTGACGATGGGCGACTTCCATTCGCCGCCCTCGACCTTGATGAACGCGAGCCCCTTCGCTCCGAGGGATTTGGCGATGTCCTCCAGATTCTTGAGTTCGCCCTGGGTCAAGTCGGCCAGCCCCTTGGCGTTGAGGGCCTTGATCGAGCCGCCGGCCGCGACGGTCGAGGAGAACACCTTGAAGGCGGACGAACGGAACGTCTCGGTGAAGTCGACCAGTTCGAGCGGGAATCGCACGTCCGGCTTGTCCACGCCGTAGCGGTTCATCGCGTCGACGAACGCCATGCGCGGGAACGGCGTCGGCAGGTCCACATTCAGGACCTCCTTCCAGACCCGCTTGAGCATGCCTTCGAAGAGCCGGTAGATGTCCTCGCGGGTGACGAACGAAACCTCGACGTCCACCTGGGTGAACTCCATCTGGCGGTCGGAGCGCAAATCCTCGTCGCGGAAACAGCGGGCAATTTGGAAGTACTTTTCCACGCCGGCGACCATCAGGATCTGCTTGAACTGCTGCGGGGACTGCGAGAGCGCGTAGAATTGCCCGGCGTGAATGCGGGACGGCACCAAGTACTCGCGGGCCCCTTCGGGCGTGCTCTTGAAAAGCGCGGGCGTCTCCACCTCGATGAAGCCCTCGTCGTCGAAGTAATCGCGGATCGCCTTGGCCGCCCGGTGGCGCACGCGGAGGTTGCGCCTCATCTTGGGACGGCGCAGGTCAAGGTAGCGATAGGTCAGGCGCAGGTCCTCGTTGACCTTGTCGCCGCCCGCGTCGTCGAGCGGGAAAGGCGGCGTTTCGGAAACATTGAGGACTTCCAGTTCGGTTGCCTCGATCTCGATCTCGCCGGTGCGCAGCGACGCATTCTCCGTGCCCGCGGGGCGGCGGGTCACCTTGCCGGTGACCGCCACCACGGACTCCGGCTTCAGGTGCGACGCCCGGTCGCCCAGGCTGCGATCGATCTGCGGATCGAACTTAATCTGCGTGACGCCTTCGCGATCGCGCAAATCGATGAAGATGATGCCGCCCAAATCGCGCACGGTATCGACCCAACCGGCGAGAGAGGCCGTGGCGCCGAGATCGGAAGCGGTCAGCTGGGCACAGTGATGGGTGCGCTGCATGGATTGGGAGCGTTTACTATAGACTTACCCCAATAGGCTCACGCCAGTCATTTCTTTGGGCTTGGGCAGCCCCATCAGCTCGAGCAGCGTGGGCGCAACATCCGCCAACCGCCCCCCCTCCCGCAGCTTGTTAGCTGTAGCCGGGGGCGCCGACCCCGGCCCCTGCGACTTCGCCAGCCGGTAGTCCTCCCCCACCACAAACGCCTCCACCAAATTCAGCGTATGCGAGGTATGAGGAACGTTGTTAACGGGATCCCACATCTGCTCGCAATTCCCATGGTCCGCGCAGATCAGGGCCTTGCCGTGCATTTGCTCCAGGGCCTCGAGCAATTCCGCCACCTCCTTGTCGGTGGCCTCGACGGCCTTGATCGCGGCGGGCAGCGACCCGGTATGGCCGACCATGTCGGGATTGGCGAAGTTGACGACGATCAGGGCATATTTGCCGGAAAGAATGGCCGCCTTGGCCGCGCTCGTGACTTCCGCCGCGGACATCTCGGGCTGCTGGTCGTAGGTCGCCACCTTGGGGCTCGGAGGACAGGCGCGCTCTTCGCCCGGAAACGGATCCTTGCGATAGTTGTTGAAGAAAAAGGTGACGTGCGGGTTTTTCTCGGTTTCGGCGCAGCGGAATTGCGCGAGTCCGGCGTCGCTCACGACCTGGCCCAGGATATTCTTCAGCTTTTCCGGTTTGGGCAGGATCACTTTGACCGGCAGGCCCGACTCGTACTCGGTCATGGTCGCGTAGTAGAGGTCCAGCTTGGCGCCGCGGTCGAACTCCTTGAATTCGTCGTAAACGAAAGCCTTGGTGATCTCGCGGGGACGGTCGCCGCGGTAGTTGTAGAAAACCACCGAGTCGCCGTCCTTGATTGTGCCGACCGGCTTCCCGGAGCCGTCGACAATCCAGGTCGGCAGTACGAATTCGTCGCCGCGCTGGGATTCGCCCAGAGGCTGGTCGTAGTAGGCCTGGACCGCCGCCGTCGCCGAGGGCGCCGTCGCGTCGGCCTTGCGCCCGGTCAGCATCCAATAGGCCTTGGAAACGCGCTCCCAGCGGTTGTCGCGGTCCATGCTCCAGAAGCGGCCGCACACCGTAGCGATTCGGCCGATACCGATCGACTTGCACTGGGCGTCGACTTCGCCGACGTAGCGCAGGCCGCTCATGGGGGGCGTGTCGCGGCCGTCCGTAAAGGCATGGATGAAGACGCGGTCGGCGGGCACACCGTCGGCCTTGGCCTGGCGGAGCAGCCCGTAGAGGTGCTCCAGCATGCCGTGAACGCCAGCGTCGGACACAATGCCCATGAAGTGAAGGTTGCCGCCGGCCTTGGCGCGGGCGACGGCGCCCTCCCAGACGGCGTTGCCCTTGATGCGTCCGTCCGAGAACAGCTTGTTCAGGCGCAACAGTTCCTGCTCCACGATGCGGCCGGCGCCGATGTTCTCGTGCCCCACCTCGCTATTGCCCATGACCCCGTCCGGCACGCCCACGTCGGTGCCGCTCGCCTTGATGAGCGTGCAGGGGTACGTGGCGTGCAAACGGTCGTCGCACGGCTTCTTGGCGAGATGGACGGCATTGTAGGCATCCTGCTCCGGATGGGGGTTGCGGCCCCAGCCATCGCGAATGATCAGAAGCACCGGCGGACGTGACACGTTCATAGAGGGCTCAAAAGAAGCCCATTCGTGTCGATGTTGGCAATAGTCCTGCTGACTAAACCGATGACTCTGATCATCCGAGACCAACTGGTGAATCCCCCCACCTGGTTCGCCTCGTTCCGGGATTTGACGCTCTATTGCCACGTCTTCCTGAAGGACGCGATCGTCATCGAGTCGAACGACGTGGACACCTATTACCACTGGATCAAACCCCGCGGGGGCATGGACTTCGTCGAGGATTTCGTCCGCCCCGGCGCCGAAGACGGCGTCCACCTCGATCTGGAAATGAACTACCCCCGCACGATCATCACCGATCGCATCGCCCCCGAAAACGTCCACCGCCTGATCCAGCGCATCCGGTCGGTAAGAGGCATCGCCGCCTAGCAAGAAATAGGACCGACTTCCAACGGCCGAAAGCTGTAGCCGGAGGCGCCGACCCCGGCACCTGCGACGTCGAAAGCGGAAAGGGTTCATGTGGGATAGGGGTAGGGACAGGAATGGAACCTGCCCCTCCCTCCGAACCGGACGTGCGGAACTACCGCATCCGGCTCTCCGGTTGAAGAGTGCCCGTTAAGGGACTGGAATTGACGCGCGCCAGAGTTGCTCCAGGCTGAGCA
>DASXYY010000063.1:0-29791 GCA_036502225.1 Opitutaceae bacterium | reverse complement strand
TCGGCACGCGGCATGCCGCGTGCCGAGACCTGCCCCCTTGCCAAAAACTAGTTAAGCGGCCGTGTGATCTCGAACAGGAACCAACTGCGCCGCTCCGCCTCGTCGGTCCAGTTCTCGATCAGGCTGGCCGTGGCGATATCCCCGTGCTTTTCGCAAAGCTCATGGGCCTCGCGCAGCCGCGCCACCGTCGCCTGATTGTCCTCGCGCAGCTCGGCCAGCATATCGAGCGGCTCGACATAGGATTTGTCGTTGTCCCGGATTCTCTGCAGCCGCGAAATCTCGCCGATCGAGTGAAGGGTCAATCCGCCGATCTTGCGCACGCGCTCAGCCAAGGCATCCGTCATGCCCATCAGCTGGTCCGAGTGGTCGTCCAGCATCAGGTGATAATCGCGAAAATGCGGCCCGCTCATGTGCCAGTGAAAGTTCTTGGTCTTCAGATGGAGCGCGAAAACGTCCGCCAGCAGCGCATTGAGCGCGCCGGACAGTTCGCGGGTCGCCCCGGCCTTGAGATCGGTCGGAATATCGAGGGCGTTGGGTTTTTTCGATTTCATGAGTTTTCAAAGGACGACGCCGAACGGCGGGCGGAGCGCATCGTCCCCATGCGCTTTAACCTCCATCCGCGATTGGCGACCAAGCGCATGGGGACCATGCGCTCCACCTTCGGCGAATCTTGAGGCGCTTTCATTGAATATTCAGCCTAGAGAAACCTTTCCGGGCTAAAAGTGCCCCAGCGCGCTACGTTCACGCCTCCGCTCCCGCCGGGACGGCCCGGCGGTGCCGCCCCAGGTAGGACATCACCGCCCATTCGGCGGCGCTCAAGCCGCGCAAGGCGCTGCGCGCCTTCTTTTCACCCAGCCGCCGCAGCCACGCCCGGGTCGATCCATCGAGGTAGCCGCCGATCAATTCGGGATGGATGTAGGATTTGCGGCAGATCGCGGGGGTGTTTCCGAGCTGGCCCGCCACCTGAGCGACCGCCTCCGCCAGGCGACGCTTCGACTCGCTCTGGCTGTCCGCCTGCCCCACCCTTCCCAGCGCCAAGGCGGCCAAGACGGTGCCGGCCCAGGTGCGAAAATCCTTGGCCGAAAATTCCTCCCCGGCGATTTCGCGGAGATAGGCGTTCACATGATCCGCCGTCACGCTGAGCACGCGGCCGTCCTCCGCGCGAAAATGAAAGAGGTGCTGCCCGGGAAGATCCTCCAGTCGCCGAATGATCCGGGCGAGCCGGGGATCGTCAAAGTCGATGCGGTGGAAGCGGCCGCTTTTCCCTCGAAAGTGAAATTCCACCGCGCCTCCGCCTTTGAAGCGGACGTGCCGGCGGCGCAACGTCGTCAGGCCATAGGAACGATTCTGTTTCGCGTAGGTTTCATTTCCGACCCGCACCAACGTCGTTTCGAGCAGCCGCACGACCGCGGCGAGCACCTTGCGGCGGTCCAAGATCGGACGACGCAGATCCCGGGCGACGGTTGCGCGGATGCGCGGCAAGACGCGACCAAAAGCGAGCGTCCGATGAAACTTGGTCTGTTCCTGCGCCTGCCGCCAAGCCTCGTGATAGCGATACTGCCGGCGTCCCCGGGCATCGCGCCCGGTCGCCTGTATGTGGCCGCGGGCCGACGGGCAGATCCATACTTCCGTCCAGGCGGGAGGAATCGCGAGCGCGCGAATTCGGCCGAGGGAGGGCGCGGCGCGCAGATTTTTCCCCTGGCGATCCACGTATTTCCAAGCGCCGGGCCGCCCAAGCCGGCGAAAGCCGGGACGGGACACCTCGGCATAGCGAAGACCGCGCCGCATGGGCACCAATCGCTATCGTTTCTTCTTCCCGCCCTTGTCCTGCTTGTTGACCGTCGCCCAGGCGCGCGCCGTCGCCGTCTTGGCCGAAACGCCTTTCTTCTCGTAGGACTTCTCGATGTGGGTGGCCTTGCGCTTCTGCTTGCCCGTATAGCTCGCTTTGCTTCCTTGTGGCATAATGAACGTTGGACCAGCGCGAGTCGTCGTGGTTCGGAAGCGGAGCGGGTGGAGTGCGTGGTCCCCACGCGCTGAACGACGCCGCAAGCCGGCTCAACGCCAAAGCGCGTGGGGACCACGCGCTCCACCTTCGGATAACCCCGACGACAGACCTACACCTCTCCGCCCCCGAAAACCGGCACCGGCAGATGATGCACGATGCCCATCGATTTCCATCGGCCCGTGCGCCAGCGCCAGAGGTTGATGCCGGCGCGGATGATTTCGTCGACGGCAAACGCGAGCCAAAAGCCGACGAGGGAGAGGTGCCAACGATGGTCGATCCAGAGCACCACCGGCACGATGCCCCAAATGAAAATGACCGAAATCACGACGGGAAAGCGCGCGTCGCCGACCGTCTTGAGCGCGTTGCCCGTGATGATGTTGACCGCGCGGGCCGGTTCGTAGAAGACCGCGATGAGCAGCAGGCGCCGTCCCAGTTCCTTGATCGCCGGGTCGTGGGTGAAAAAGCTCAGCACCTGGTCGGAGAAGAACCACAGCACCGCCGCATAGATGCCCGCGACGAGCATCGAGCGCCGGATGGCTTTCCAATACAGGCGGTCCACGTCGTCGAACCGCTTGGCGCCGGTCCAGTGGCCCATCAGAATCTGCGCTGCCAACGCGAGCGAAACGGAGAAGATGATCTGAAACACCTGCGGCCGGCTGGCATAGTTGTTCGCGGCCATCGCATTTACGCCCAATGCGACGATCAAGGTCGAGAGGATCGTCTGCTGCACCGAGTAGCTGAACGGCTCCAACGCGTTGGCGAAACCGATGCGCAGCAAGGGCGAGAGCACGGAAATCATCTCCTTCCCGGCCCCCTTGAGCTTGAATCGAATCCCCAGTCTTCCGTGCACCAGATAGGCCGATAGCCCGGTCGCGATGGCCAGGCTGATGACCGACGCGGTGGCAATGCCCTTCACTCCCAGATGAAACACCAGGACAAAGGTGCCCGCCAGGATCACGTTCAAGGACGCGACGACAAAGGAGCTGTACATGAGCCAATGGGTCAACCCGCGGGACGAGAGGATCGCGTTGTACCCGACCAGAATGCCCATGAAAAAAAAGTACCCGGCGAACGCAGCCAAGTACGCCTGGCCGACCGCATTTTCCGCCGCGGTCATTCCCATCCACCGGCCGATCTCGCCGGCGAATACGCGCATGATGACGGCAAAAAACAGCCCCATCGAAACGGTCAGCGCCAGGTTTGTCTGGTAGGTCGGGACCACCCGCTTTTCCTGCCCCGCTCCCATGAATTGGGATGCGACGGCCACGCCCGTTCCGGCGAAAACGGGAATCACGAACGTGCCGACCCAAACGATCGGGAGCAACTGGCCAATCGTGGCCGCCACCAGGTCCGACAGGCGCGAGAAAAAATAAAAATCCGCCAGCAGGACGAAACTTTGCGTCATCTGCTGCACGTAAATCGGCCAAGTCAGCCGAAAGAGATTCTCGGTCCGGAGCATTCCTTTGCCAGCGTTGCGGCTTGTTCAGTCAAAGCAAACGCGGCGGGTATTCAAACGTTGGAATGAAGGGTCAGGAGATCGCTGCGGCCGGGGGCTTATCCCGAGGCGGAGCGCATGGTCCCCATGCGCTTTTGATGTCGAAAGCGGAACTGGCGGGGTCGGCGCCCCCGGCTACAGCGCGGCTCAAACCGAAGTATTTCGGATCTTTTCCGCCGCCAGGTCAAAGGTGGCGGCCGGCACCGTCCCGACTTCCAAATGCCGGGCGAACTCCACCCAGGACTCCGGCTCGTCCAAAAGCCGGTCCAGGTCGAGGATGCGGCTGAAAATCCGGTTTTTGGCGTGGTTGGAGCCGAAAAGTCGCAGCGATACCGTGTTCTCCGTTCGGGGATCCGGATAGAAATTGAATTTCACCCGGCGGCGATCGCCGCCCATGAAATGCAGCTCGGCGGCGATCAGCACCGCCACTTTCATCATGAAATCGTAGATAACCTGGTTGGGCCGCGCTTCGGCCAACCGCGTCCATACGTGATAGCCGCGCCCGCTCGCAATCACCAGGGGGCGGCAGCCCAGTTCCTCCAGGCGCTCGCGCAAGCGCCGGATGGCGAAGGCCATTTCGGGGATGATCTCCGTGTTGTTCTCGACTCGGTTGTTGTCGAGGTTGAACGCGAAAATCGCGTTTTCCTGCGGCCCGAAATACCGGCACACATTCAACCGCTTGGCCAGATGTTCGGTCAGCCACAATTGACTCTGCTCATCCGACACCTGGGACAGTTTGTACTTGTGCAGCGTGCCCTGCAGCGTGAGCTCGCCGTAATCCAACCGGGCGCCGCGCTGGGTGAGCGTTTCCAGAAAGGCGAATCCATGCTGCATGGTCTCGAGCTTGACCGTGGCAGGGGACAAAGGCGCGTAGTACGCCTGCAGCAGTTCTAGGCGCCGATCCATTCGCGGATTTCGGAAAACAGCTGGAAGGGCCGCGCGCCGGCTGTCGCAATGCCGGCGTGCTTTTTCTGCTCCGGGAAGAACACCTGGACGCCATGCCTGGCTCCGTGCTCGACGCAAAAAAGATCGTCGTCGATCAGGAACGGGATCTTCCACAGTCCGCAAAACACGATCTTGTTGCCGGCCATGAACAGGTCGTCGTAGGGGATCCCCTGCCGCTCCAGCCACCGATGCGTCACGTCGCGTGATCGCCGCAAATCCCGCCGGGTGCAGATGACGATGCGCCAGCCATCCCGCTTGAGTCCCTGCATGAACCCGGCGGCGTCGCGCCAGGGAACGGCGAGCTCATAGCAGCGCAGGTGGATCCGCGCCCGCAAATAGGTGTATTCGGTGCTGAGCAGCTCCGAGGGTTCCGGCGCGTTGGCGCGCACCCGCGCCAGATGCTGCCGATAGGTCTCTTCCGCGATCGATTCGTTCGGCTCCCGCGCAAACTCCGCGGTCGCCAAGACCTCCGAGAAGTTGTTCAGCGTGTCGTCGAGATCGACGGCGATCGTCTTCAAGCGATCTGCCTATCGGTGATGCTCTCCGCCTCCGCCGCCTCCGCCGCTATGGGAGCTTTCACCGCCGCCACTTCCTCCGCCACCGCCGGAGCGAGCGCCGCCAGAATTGCCTCCCCCTCCGCCGCTCGAAGGCCGCGGCTCATGGGGAATCGGCGGAGGCGTTCCCCCGCCATGGCTGGGATCAGGATGCGAATTTCCTGCACCGCGGTTGGCCTGGCCGCCACCGGGCGCATGGTCTCCGCCGCCTTGGTCTTTGCCCCGATCGTCCCGATGATCGTCGCGGCGGCCATCGGGCGGCACGACGTAGGCCGCGCCCCCATCATAGGCGTAATCGTAGTCGACCGACGGGTCGTTATAGAGCGCTTCTCCACCGGCCGACCCACCGATCGCCACGGTGCCACAGCCCGATCCCAACAATGCCCAGACCCCAATCCCTGCGAGCGCGGCAGCGACCGTTAGCCGGGAACCTGTCATGGCGTCGATTCCTCGGTCGGAAGCTCCACCAGACCAACGGCGCCGCCGGTTGGGTCGGCGATGATCGCCTGCACATAGTGCGCGGCCGATTCCTTGGGCTCGGAAATCACGCGCCCGCCCAGACCCGTCACCTTCGCCGTCATCTCCGCGACGCTCTGAACGCGGACAAAGAGCAGCCACGCCGGATGGGCGTGCGGGCGATCCGGGACCGGCAGCACGCTCGCCCGGGAGTACCCCCCGCTGGCCAGAACCAATCGGTTCAGGTCATCCGTGCGGTGGTCCGGAACGATCTCGTAGCGGGCAACGTCGGCATAGAATTTCGCCGCCGCCGCCGGGTCGCGGGCAAAGAGTTCCGCCCACGTCCATTCGCCCAGGTCAGCCCGATACTCACCCGGGTCACCCGAACTTGAATGGACCAATCCGAAAAGGGCGCCTTGCGGGTCCTCAAAAAGAGCCTGGTCTCCGCGATTTGGAACGGAATGGACCGGATGCAGTGTCTTGGCTCCGGCGGCGTCCGCGGCCTGGAGCGCCGCAGCGACATCCGGCACCGAACCGAAGGGGACCCAACGGGCGTGAGCCCGTTCGCCCGCCTGCGCCGAGCGAGTGACAATGCCGGCAATCGGACGATCGCCCAGCAGCATCACCGAACGGGACGAGTGGCCCGGATCGGACTGCGCGGTCCAACCGAAAAGCCGGGTGTAAAACTGCGTCGCCGCCCCGACGTCGGTCGTGTACAGGTTTGCCCAGACCAGCTTGCCCGCGAAATAGGTGGGCGACGCCGGCGTTTGGATGGCCGGCACGGTCGTCGTCGGCGCATCCGCCAGCAGTGACGCCGTC
Source organism: Opitutaceae bacterium (assembly GCA_036502225.1). Lineage (GTDB taxonomy): Bacteria > Verrucomicrobiota > Verrucomicrobiia > Opitutales > Opitutaceae > Palsa-1447. Next base: position 23,517 of record DASXYY010000063.1, on the reverse strand, counting down.
AGGGCCCCGAGCAGAGCCAATGACCGTATGATCTTCAACCCGGTCATTGACGACAAATGATCCAGGTTGGTTTCATGCGCCGCTTACTTGACTTGCAACAGCTCGTCCGCCGTCCAGGTCTTGTGGTCGCCAGCGACCGCGCGAACGGCCGCCACCTGCTCTGCCGTGATCGGCCCGGCCTTGTTGCCCCACTCCTGTCGAACGTAGGTCAACACCTGGGAAATCTTGTCGTCGCTCCAGTTGAAGCCTGACGCGCCAAAGGAGGGCATCTGGGCCGTGCTGAAGGTCTTGCCCTCGACGGTGATCGGGCCGCCCAATCCGGCCAGCAGAATGCGGATGACGCGGTCCGGCGATCCCTGGGCCCATTCGGAGCCCGCCAAGGGCGGGTAAACGCCCGGTATACCCATGCCGGTGGGCTGGTGGCAGGTGAAACACGCGCCCCCCGAATTGAACAGCCGCTTGCCCATGGCAACCGGGTCGATCTTGACCGCCTGCTCGCTGCCGCGCGAAGGAGCCGCGTTCTCGTTGAACACGGTTGGATCGTACTGGCCGGCGTACCGGTTGAGATAGGTCGCGGCAAACAGGATGAACCCGCTGGTCACGAACAAGAGGATCAGCGGCCGCAGCGGATAATGCGCCCGGTCGTTGCTCTGCGGCCCCACGGCCGCCTCGTGCGCGTTGAGCAGCGCGTCATCGCTCGCCGCCGCACGGTCAAACCGCGGATCGGAAGGAGGCACGCTCATTTGCTTCCCTCCCCTGCCTTGATGACGACGGGTTTGGCCTCCGGATAAGCGTAGGTCGAATTCAAGCTGAGCAAATAGGCCGCGAGCGAGCGGGCCGCCGCCGTTGGGACGATTTCGTAGCCTGGTTTGGCCTCATGGCGTCCGGTGAGCTGCAGGGCCTCATCCGAACGCTGGCCGACGATCTTGCGGTCATCGAAGAGGAACGCATAGGACGGCATGCCGCCCGAGCCCTCGTAGAGCAGGCGATAAAGATCTTCCGTATCCGGCGCGGTCGGCTTGCGGCCGCCCAGATTGGCCAAATCGGGCCCGATGCGGAAAGCACCGAGTTCCGGGTTCGCGCGGTAAACGTAATCGCGGGCGACGCTTTGGCGTTCGCCCCAGCCGCGGGCAACATCAGCGCCGTATTCCTCGCGGCGAACCTGCTGGGTATGGCAGGTGGCGCAGTTGAGGCCCCGGTAAACGAGTTCACCCCGGGTAGCCGTGCCCGGCTGGCGCAACGGGTAGGTCACGCCGTCCGTTTCGTCATAATACGGCGCCTGGTGGCCCAGTTCTCCGGCGGAGCCGAGGACTATGGCCGACCACGGAATCACCATCGCGGCCAGCAGGCCGAGAAATAGCATCAGGCCGTTTTTCATGACGAGAACAGCTCCTCGCACACCATCGTTTTGACCGAGCAGGCCAGATTCAGGGCCAGGAGAAGATTGCCGAGCAGCAGCAGCATGCCGCCCACGGTTGCGCCCACGAGCCATACGTGCACGTCGTCGAAGATCGACGCGAAGGCGACGCTGGCGTGGTTGAGGTCGGCCCCTTGTTTGAGACCGGCCAGCGCGAGACAGCCCACCGAAACAATCAGACCGAGCACCGAAAGGGCCCAGTGACCGCGGATGAGCCCGGCCGAAGGCCACGGACGGCCGGTGATGCGGGGCACCGCAAAATAGATCGATCCGAACAGGAGCAGCGTGATACCGCCGTACAGGGCAAGTTCAGTCTGCGCCAAATCGAAGTAAGTGAACTGCGTCGCGACGGCGACACCGCGGACCGAGGTGATCGCATCGACGAATCCCTCGATCAAATAGGCGAAAACTCCCAGCGCGATGAACTTGAGCGCCGTGCCGCCACCGCCGAAGGACGGTCGGAGGTTCAAGGCCACGATCACGTAGTGAACGATCAGCAAAAACGTGGAGACGATGGCGATGCTGGAAACCCAGGCCGGAACCGGACCGTTGATCAGGTGACGCCCGGCCGTGAATCCGCCGATGACGAGAAGCAGCCAGAAGCCGAGCAAAGCCGAATCATACGCGGGCAGCGTCCGGCCGGTGACCCGCGGCACCACGTAATAGGCACCCGCCAGGGCCATCGGCGCCATCCACAAGGCCCACAGGCTCTGGGCGTACCAACCACCGACCACGGCCTGCACGACCCCCTGTACGGGGACCTTGTCCAGCATCACGTAGGCGGCGGCGACGATCCAGGGGAAGAGGAAAAGCGCGGCCACGGCGTACCATTGCGACGCGAACATCAGATCGCGGCGACGGCCGATCCAGGCGAGCACCCCGGGCACTGCCATCGCGCAGTACGAAATGAGCATGATCGGCACGATGAATGCCGGCAGTTGGAAGAACGGCACCGCCGTGGCATAGCCGCTGCCCATGCCGATCAACCCGCACAGCAGGCTGAAATTCCAGAACGATGCGCCGCCGACCATCCAGTTGGGCGCGCGCAGCGGCTCGCCGCTGAGCCGGCCGAGCATCCACAGGACGACGGCCAAGCCGGCATTGCCCACCCAGCCGTAGATGAATGCGCTTTCGGCCATCGCTTCGACGCGGCCGTAGCTCAGGAAGGCGCAGCCCGACAAAAACGATGGCTGCACCAATTCGAGCACGCCCACGAGAGTGAGGAGCGCGCTCAGGATGAGCCAGGCGACGGCGGAACCGGTCAGCAGCAGCAGCGGCAGACGGCCCGCGGATTCGACCGCGGTCACGTCAGCCGCCGGAGCGGCCGAGTCGGCAGGGGAGGTCGAAGCGTGGGTCATTTCGGAGAGGATTGGGAACCGTAGTGCTGCACGGTGAGCTCCATCGCGCGGTCGATCGGAATCTGGACGACGCCGTTCTTCTGGTCGACCCAGCCATAGGCGCCGAGCTGGGCTTCGTGCTTGGCACGGAGCTCATGCAGATATTGCAGACGGGAATCCGGCGTGGCCTGCCAGGCATCGTCCTTGGACATATTTTCCGCCGGGATATTATATACGGCCGCCTCCGAGTGGCGCAGATAGGTGTAGCGCAGAGCCAGGTAGACGAGCCCCAGGCACACGAAGAGGGCCAGGATCGTCACCAGGCTGACCGGGCGCGGAGCGGAATGGGAGGTGTCGCTCATTCGTGGTACGTGAGGCTCTCGGTGATGCGCGGGTCCCGGATCGGGATGAGTTTCGTGGTCGGGATCGCGCGGATATAGGACCAGATGCAGATGCCGCCGATGCCGATGACCGAGGTGATCGCCCAGAGCAGCGTCAGGGAAAAGAACGGCTTGGCGTTGCCCGCCGCGTCCTTCAGGGCCGGCATGATGTTCCAGCACAGGTCGATGAAGGTCGTGACCAGGATGTAGATCGCGATCCGGCGTATGATCTTTTCGGTTACCTTGAACCGGTAGGAAAGAAGCAGCAGGAACGGCAGCAGGAAATTGCCGAACACCTGAACCATGCCGATCGCGTACCAGAGGCCAAATTCGCGTTCGTTGAACCAGAAGGTTTCCTCCGGAACGTTGGCGTTCCAGATCAGGAAATATTGGCCGAAGCAGACGTAGGCCCAGAAGACCGTGAAGGCGAGCATCAGCTGGCCGATGCTGTGCCAGTGATTCTTGTTGATGACGCCACCCTGGTAGTCGCCGCGCTGCCACAGCCAGTACATGATCAGCACGCCGCAGGACAGCGCCAGGCGCATGCAGTCGGCGAAATACCACACGCCATACATCGTCGAGAACCAGTGGTACTCGAGGCTCTTGAACCAAAAGATCGCCACGCCCGTCAGCGCCAGGGCCACCAGAGGAATTCCCATCCCGGCGGTGAAGCGATTCTTGATCGTCCATTGCGGCGAGCCGTCGGCATCCTGGGCGATCGACGCCTGGCGCAGGCGTGCCGACAGCCAGACAAAGACGCCGAAAAAGACCGCGGTCGAAATGAAGAAGGCGTTGAAATTCAGCAGGCCGGCCTTGCGCCAGTAGATGATGTCTTTGCCGACCACCGTGTTCTCGGCGATGACCCGGTGGTTCAGATCCATCCATCCCCAGATCGTGTCGCGCGGCCCCAGGACCGTGACGAGCAGCAGAGGCACAAACAGCAGCGCGAGCCACTTGAAGGACGTCAGGCCGTGTTCGAGCTGACGGCGAAGCACCGTGCCCCACATCGCATCAAAAATGTGAAGGAGGAGCGTGAGCATCAGGAATCCGATCGCGACGGCGACCCAGAAACCCTCGCCGATGAGCCAGCCATAGCCGACCTGCTGCAGGCCGCCGGGGATCAGCGCGCCCAGCCAGGTGACGATGATCGCGACGACGCCGATCATGAGCGCGCGGTTCGCCGCAGTGGAGTACGGAGTGGCGGCGGCCAAGGGGGCGGCGGAAGCGGGAATAGCGGGAGAACTCATTTGAGGCCTAGGTCCGCACGGTGATCGGCGGGAACGTCGTCCACGGTGGCGTGCGCGGCGCGCTGCAGGGCCCGCACGTAAGCGACGACCGCCCAGCGGTCTTCGGGAGTGAGCTTATCGGCGTACGGCGGCATGTTGTTGGCTGGCTGCTTGCCGTTGGTGATGATGTCGAAAATGTAGCCATCCGGAACGGACCGCAGGCGGTCGTCGTGATAGCTGGGCGTGGCGCCCATGCCATAGCGCTTGGTGACGCCATTGCCATCGCCCACCCGGCCGTGGCAGGGTGCGCAATAGATATCGAAGCGATCGCGGCCGCGCTCCAGCAGCTTCAGGCCGACCGTGATCGACGCCGGAAAACCCCTGGCGAAGGAGCCGTCCGGATTCTTGCCGAGATAGAGGTGATCGTCGCCACGGAACGCCTGGCCGGCCGGTCCGTAGGAGGCAGGGACCGTGTCGGGAACCGGCATGCGATCCGCGCGGCCGTCGGCAAAAAACGTGCTGGCCGCCATCGGTTTGTATTTGGGTTGGCGCTTCATGCCAGGGAAGAGCCACTCTGGAAAAACGTCCGCCGGCGGCCGGGTGAACTTGGTGCCGCGGAAACCGAGCAGCGAAACCAGCAGGATCGCCGTGAGGAAAGTCGAAAGGTACAGCTTGCGCATGGCTTATTCCTCGAGCTCCGCGATGTCCTGGCCGCCGATCTTGGCGAGAAACGCGCGGGTGTCGGCCGCCGCATACCGGCCGTCGCGCGCTTCGATCACGATGAAGAAACGGTCGGTCATGCCGCGCACGATCTGTTCGTACTTGAGCACCGGGTGGTAGAGCTTGCTGAGGCCGTTCACGAAAAACATGCCGCCGATGGTCGCGAACGCCGTGAAGAGAATCGTGAGCTCGTAGGAAACCGGGAATGCGAACAGGGGGCTGAACAGTGGCTTGCCGCCGACGATCAGTTTGTAGTCCCAGCCGTTCGTGTAAAAGATCAGCAGCATGCCGGTGCAGAAGCCGGTGATGCCACCCGCGAGCGAGTAGCGCGGAACATGGGAGCGTCTTACGCCCATCGCTCCATCGAGCCCATGGATGGGAAAAGGGGTGATGCAGTCCCATTGCTGGTATCCGGCGTCGCGGACCTGCTCGGCCGCGTGATAAAGCGCGGCGGGACTGTCGAATGCGGCAATGAGGCCGTAGGTGGGTTCAGCCATGGCGGATCACGTGTGGTGCGCGATGTCGATCGGATCAACTCCGCCATGCGTCAAATGACCCGCATGGGGATCGGCCGCCGGAGTGACGGCTTTGATTTCGGCCATCGCCATCATCGGCAGGAAGCGGATGAAGAGGAGGAACAGCACCGAAAACACGCCGAACGTTCCGAAGAAAGTGAATACGTCGACGACCGTCGGCGAAAGGTAGCCCCAGCTCGTCGGAAGGAAGTCGCGCGTCAGCGAGGTGCAGATGATGACGAAGCGCTCGAACCACATGCCGACGTTAACGAACAGGGAGAGGATCCACACCATGGTCGTGTTGTTGCGCACGGCCTTGAACCAGAAGAACTGCGGGGTGATGACGTTGCAGCTGATCATGATCCAGTAGGCCCACGCAAACGGACCGAACGCGCGGTTGATGAAAGTGAAGCCCTCGTACGGATTGCCGCCATACCATGCGATAAAGAATTCCATCGCGTAGGCGTAGCCGACCATTGTGCCGGTCGCCAAAGTGATCTTGCACATGCAGTCGATGTGATACTGCGTGATCAGATCCTCGAGGCGATAGACGGCCCGCAGCGGCAGCATCAGGGTCAGCACCATGCCGAAGCCGGAGAAGATGGCGCCGGCAACGAAGTACGGGGGAAAAATCGTGGTGTGCCAGCCCGGGATCAGGGATACGGCGAAGTCGAACGACACGATCGTGTGCACCGAAAGCACGAGCGGGGTCGCGATGCCGGCCAGGATCAGGTAGGCCATTTCATAATGGCTCCAGGCGCGGGCTGAACCGCGCCAGCCCATGGCGAAGATGCCATAGAGCCGTGCCCGCAAAAGCCTGCCCTTCTGGGCGAAGCGGTCCCGCAAGACCGCCAGGTCGGGGATCATGCCGACATACCAGAACAGGACCGACACCGTGCCGTAGGTCGAAACCGCAAACACATCCCACTCCAGCGGCGAACGGAATTGCGGCCAGATGTAGTTGTAATTCGGGAGCGGGAAGAGGAACCACGCGTACCAGACGCGGCCGACGTGGAAGACCGGGAAGATGCCGGCGCAGACGACGGCGAAGATCGTCATGGCCTCGGCCGAACGGTTGATCGATGTCCGCCACTTTTGGCGCAACAGGCACAAGATGGCTGAAATCAGCGTACCGGCGTGACCGATACCGATCCAGAAGACGAAGTTGACGATCGGCCAGCTCCAGTTGACCGGCGTGCGGTGTCCCCACACGCCGACGCCGACCGCCACCACGTAGGTGATGCCGGCGACGGTGAAGCACGCGATGCAGCAGGCGACGATGAAACACCACCACCACCAGGCGGGGGTGTTTCCTTCGATGATCCCGCAGATCTTGTCGGTGATCCACGTGAAGTTGCGGTTATGGCCGACGAGGGGCGCCCGGGGCAGCACCGAGGGCTTGACCTCGGCGAGGATGGGGGTGGCGGCTTCGCTTGATGCGTGGGCCATGATCAGCTCTCTCCTCCCTTCTTCGGGAAGGCGGCATCGCTCTTGGCGTCATGTTCCACGCGGCTGAGCGGCAGGGAGCGATAGTCCGGCATGCGCGAATTGGGATTGCGCAGGCGGGCCAGATAAGTCGTGCGCGGACGCGTATTCAAATATCCGAGCAGCGCGTAATCCTGCGAACGATCCTTGGCCTGCGAGACTTCGCTATTCGGATCGAGGATGTTGCCGAACACGATCGCCTCGACCGGACACACCTGCTGGCAGGCGGTCTTGATATAGCCGTCCGGCACGGTGACGTTGCCCGGGTCGCCCTCGCGCGCGGAATTGACGCGCCAGTCGATTTTGCCGTTTTCGACACGCTGGATGCAGTAGGTGCACTTTTCCATCACGCCGCGCATGCGCACGGTAACTTCCGGATTCTTCACCATCTTCACCAGTTCCGGCATGCCCTCCGGCCCGAGGGGGCCCAGATAAAGGCTGTCGAGGGAGCGCTGATTCCAATCGAAGTAGTTAAACCGGCGAACCTTGTACGGGCAGTTGTTCGCGCAATACCGGGTGCCGATGCACCGGTTGTAAGCCATGACGTTGATGCCCTGATCGTCGTGGATCGTGGCATTGACGGGACAGACCATTTCGCACGGCGCCAGCTCGCACTGCACGCAGGCCAGGGGCTGCAGCGAAACCTGCGGATCCTCGGGGATCTCGCGGTTGCCGTCGCCGCCAAATGCCCCGGGGCTGGCGTGACCGTCGGAATAGTAGCGATCGATGCGGATCCAGGCCATATTGCGGCCTCGAATCACCTGATCCCGTCCGACGATCGGAATATTATTTTCGGCCTGGCAGGCGACGACGCACGCGTTGCATCCGATGCACGTGTTCAGGTCGATGCTCATCCCCCACTGTTCGATGTGGTCCTTGAAGGCCGGCGTCGAATAGAGCGAGTTGCCGCGCGGAATGTCGGTGACCTGCTTTTCCACTGGCTCCGACGCTTCCGACTCAGTCAAAACGGGAGGAGTTTCGGACTCCATGCCCTCTTCCTGGGCGAAATTCGGCTTTTCGTGGAATTCGCTGAGGTTCGCCTCGCGCACCAGATCGCGGCCTTCCATCGACCAGTGCTGCTGGACGTTGGCCATCCGGCGTCTTTCCGCCGTGGCGACGAGCTTGCCGCCAATGGCGAAATTCGGAGCATCCGAAGTCCGCACCGAATAGGCATTGTAGCCCGCGCCGTTGCCGATGTGACCGCTGGCCGAACGCCCGTATCCCAACGAGACGACCACCGTAAAATTGGAGAGGCCGGGCTGGATGTGCATCGGCCCGCGGACCGTTCGTCCATTGACCGTCAGTTCGCCGATTATCGACGATTCAATGCCCTTTTCGAATTGGTTCGAATCATCGCGCGCGACCTGGATAACGGAGCCCTTGCTCTGAATGCCGAGCGCGATGCCGACCTTGGGACTGACGAGAATCAGGTTGTCCCACGTCACCTTTGTCATCGGATCGGGCACTTCCTGCAGCCAGCCGTTGTTGGCGAAGCGTCCGTCGTCGATTCGGAAGTCGGGGATGAAACGGACCTCGAGATTCTCCTGCGACAGTGCCGGATACTTCGCCGCCGCATTCGTCAAATCGGCGATGCCCCCGCCGTTGAATTCGACCGAAACCGTCGCCGCGGCCGAGCCGTCGAGGAATCCGTCGTGCAGAAACTTTTCGAACGCCTTGGGCTCCGTTCCACCCGGCAGCGTGGCGAAGGTCGCCTGCACCAGCGCGTGCGGATCGGGGTCGGCTTCGCCGAGGATGCGAGCGATGACCTCGATTTCCGTGAGGCCGCCGAACAGCGGCAGAATCATCGGCTGCACCGGGACCACCGTGCCGTCAAACGTGCGGCCGTCGCCCCACGATTCCAAATAGTGCGCTTCCGCCAATTGGACCGACGCGAGGGCAGAAGTCTCGTCGACGTAGTAACCCAGCCGCACGACCTGCGCGACCGACTTCTGCAGCGTTGCCCAGTCCAGATCGACCGGCGCATTGTAAACCGGGTTGCCGCCGAGGATCACCAGCGTCTTGACGCCACCGCCTGAAATGGCCTTGGCCAGATCCGCGAGGCTCGCGGCCGCGGGTTCGGAAACCTCGACGAACTCGACAGTGTGTCCGAGGTTGCCGAGCGCGGCGTTGATCGCGTGCGCGATGGCATGCACGCCGGCGGGCAGATGCGCGCCCGCGATGACCAGGCTCTCGCCCTTGTGCTCAGCCAGATCGGCCGCGCACTCCGCGACCCAGGCCGGATTGATGTCGAGCCCCTGGGCCAGCCGATCGAACGTGGCGTCGCCCGTGATCTTGCTGGCCAGCGCGGAGGCAAACGCGAGCATGTGGCTCGAAGCGAGCCGCAAACGATGATCCGCGGCGCCGCCCGTGAGCGTGAAGCCGCTTTCCGCCACATAGAGGCGGTTCATGTTGTCTTCGCGCGACTTCACCCGGCGGCCCTTCGCGAACTCGCGCGAATGATAAAGGTTTTGTCCCTCGGGATTCAGGAAATCCGCGTCGATCGATACAATGCGCTTCGCGGCGGCAAATCGGTAGATCGGGCGCACATCGCGTCCGAACACGGCGCGCGCGGCTTCCGGCGGAGCGTCGTCGGAAACGGCCTCGTATTCCGCCCAGATCGCCTTGGAAAACTTCGACTTCAGGCTGCCCAGCAGGCGGGCGCGCGTCGGGGACGACGAGAAACCCGCCAGAAAGGCCAGACCTTCACCGCCCGCATGGTCGGTGCCGATCTTCGCCAGCAGGGCGTTGACGTCGCCCACTTCCAGCACCTGGCCGTTCTGGGTGTGATCCTTGGCCCGGTCCGGATCGTAAAGATCGAGCACGGACGCCTGGGAATGAAGCGAGGACGATCCGCCATGTGGCGCGTAGCCGGGATTGCCTTCCACCTTGGTCGGCCGGCCCTGGTGGGTTTCGGCGATCAGCGGAAGCGAATGCCGGCGCCACGGCATCGACGTCGAATAATAGAGCGGCAGTCCGGGAATCTGGCCCTCGACCGACTTGCCGTAGGGAAGGATGTTGGTCTCCGGACGACGGCAGCCGGCCAGCCCCACTCCGCCCATGGCGAAGGAGGCCGCCATAATCTTCATGAAATGGCGGCGGTCGACCCCGTCAATGGACGAGGCGCCCTCGGGAAATTCGCGTTCCAGGTGCTCCCGGAATCCCGGCGTATCCACCAGCTCGTCGAGGCTGCGCCAGTAGCGCGGGCCGCGCTGGGCACGTTCGGAGGGGGCGGGATGGATGACTTTGCGTTTCATCGATGGCAGCCGGAGCAGCTTTGCGGAGGATTGATGTTCCAGTCGTGCTTGAACTTGAGGCCCATCGCGAGCTGGGCTTCAGCCGACGGCGCCTTCCAGGCGAGGTTGGTCACCTGATCGCGGGGACGGAGATGCGCTTCGGGATTGCGATGGCAATCCAGACAGAAGCCCATCGCGAGCGACTTGGCTTCGGAGACGACATCCATCTGGTCGATGCGACCGTGGCACTCGACGCAGCTGACGCCGCGGGACACGTGGACGGCGTGATTGAAATAAACGAAATCCGGCAGCTGATGGATCTGAACCCAATGGATCGGCTTGCCGGTGCGGTAGCTGTCGCGAACGACGGCCAGGAGCGGGCTGTTCGCCTTGACCTGGCTGTGGCAGTTCATGCAGGTCTGCGCGGTGGGCAGATTCGCGAAGCCGGATTTCTCCACGTTGCTGTGGCAATAGCGGCAATCGATTCCCAGCTGGCCCGCATGGATCGCGTGGCTGTAGGGAACCGGCTGGACCGGCTGGTACCCCACCCGCGTATATTTTGGGGTCATGTAGTACGTGGCCCCCATCACGACCAGACCGGCGTACACGAAAACGTAAACAAGGATCTGGAACGGCAGTTTGTTGACCGACTTCGGGAAAAGTTTCGACATGGATCCTGAGTTCGCGGGGAAGCTCCGGGCGTGAAAAAAAGGAGTGTCAAACCAAACGGCTCGGCCCCAAGGATGTAAAACCTTTTTTATGGCCGGCGGGGCCTAATCCCAAGAATAAGCGCTGCCGCCCCTATCAGGCGCTATACCTTATTCCACCACCCCTGACCGCCCGACCACCCCTGTAGCCGGGGGCGCTGACCCCGGCTGCAGCGCAGGCGTCGTTCGCTCAACTTACACAAAGACCCCATCCCGCATCGGCCGCGTATGATCGCACCGCCCGGCAATATCCGGGTTATGGGTCACCAAAATCACTGCCTGCCCATTTTCCTTGGCCAGCCGGGTCAGCAGATCAAAGACAATGCCCGAATTGCGGACATCGAGATTGCCGGTCGGCTCGTCGGCCAGAATGATATTGGGCTGGTTCGCGAGCGCCCGGGCGACCGCGACGCGCTGTTGTTCGCCCCCCGACAATTGGGTGCCCCGGCGGTGCGTCTTGTCCCCCAGGCCAACCTCCGAAAGCAGCTGGGCGGCGCGCCCTTCCATCTCGGACTGAGTCAGCTTCCCGAGCTTGCGCATCGGCATCATCACGTTCTCGAGCGCCGTAAATTCCAGCATTAGGAAGTGAAACTGAAAAACAAAGCCGATGTGCGCGCCGCGGGCGGCGGTGCGGACGGCATCGTCGCCATTGGACATGAGCTGCCCGCCAATCTCAATTTCTCCCTGGTCCGGCTTGTCCAGCAGCCCCAATAGATACAACAGGGTGGATTTCCCGCAGCCGGATGGTCCGACAATGGCGTAGACCTGGCCGGGATCCGCCTCGAAAGAAACTCCCTTGAGCACGTGGACCCGGCCTTCGCCCGTTCCGAGGTGCCGGTGAAGATTGCGGCAGCGCAGGGAAGTCATTGGGCGGTGCCGCGAATGATATCACCCGGCTCCAGCCGGGCCGCGCGCCGGGCGGGGACCAGGCTGGCGAACATCACCATGCCCACGGATATGAGGACCGCCTGAATATAGTGCCACTTGCTCCAGAGGACGATCAGGTGGTTGGTGGCGAAAATGCCACGGATTTGCAGTGGCACCTGAGAGACCGCATACGTCACCCCGGCCCCGAGCAGGCAACCCACGGTGCAGCCGACCACGAGCACGATTGCCGCCTGCCAAAGAAAAATCCTCGATATATCCTGCCGGGTGTAGCCCATCGATCGGAGGATCGCGATGTCCTTGGTCTTTTCATAGACAATCATCGCGAGCGTGGTCCACATGGCCAGTCCGGCGATCAGGGCGAAGACCGAAACCGTGATCCCGGTGGAGATGCTCAGCATCTTGAACACCTGCAGCCAGGTCCGCTCACGGAATTGCCACGCGGCGACCTCGTATCCGAGCACCTGCTGCATCCAGCCCGCGTCGCGGTCCGCCCGATTCCGGTCGTGCAGGCTCACCTGCAGATAGGACACTCCGGTGGGCTTTTCGAGCAGCGAACGCGCCTGCTCCATGTTCAAATAAAGCCGCACCCGGTCGATGTCCTCGACGCCCGTCTGGTAGATCGCCTTGACGCGAAAACGCCGCGTCTGGTCGCCCGTGACCAGCTCGAAACTGTCATCGACGTTGAGATGCTGCCGGTCGGCCATGTCCCGGCCGATCAGGGCGCCGTCGGCGCTGGCGCTGAAGGCGATCAGCGATCCGGCCACGATCTGGCTTCCGATGTCGGATACCCGCTTGTGCCGTTCGACATCGATGCCGTAAACCTGGACGACATCGTCCTTGAACGGACTGCGAATCGTGACGTTCGAGCCGCGCAGCACCTCGGAGATCGCGTCGACGTTGCGAAATTCCTTCAGGACGCCCTCGAGCTGCCTCGGATAGTCGATCCCTTCGATGTGCTTGAACCCGATGTCCTGGATGTCGAAGCCCGAATTGTATCCGCCCGCCGCGATGGTCTGCATCGTGGCCTGCAGCTTGTCCTGAATGCGCACCGCGCCGTCCGTGCCCAGGATCGTCTTGATGAAATAGCCCTCAAATCCGCTGGTCGTGGCCTGCGTGACGACGTAGAGGCCGACGCCCAGGATGATGCACGAAAAGCTCATCAGCATGGACCGCTTCTTCGCCGTCAGGAAGCGGAGGGCGATGCGCAGATTCGGGGTCATCCGCTATGGTGCGTGGCGTCGGAAGGCACCGCCTGCACTCGGACGTGGTCGCCGTTGCGGAAATCTTCGAGGCTTTCGACGATGACCTGCTCGCCCGGCTCGACTCCGGACAGCACTTCGACGCCGCTGGCCCAGACATAGCCTTCCTTGATCCGGCGCAATTGAACCACGCCGTCCTTGACGATGTACACATTGTCTCCGTCGGTCGAAAACACCGCGCGGCGCGGGACGACGCAGCGTGCCTGATGCTCGCCGACCGTCACGCTCAATTCGCCGTTGATGCCGGGAATGAGCTGCTCGGGCCGGATGTCCGTCACGTCGAGATAGACGATGTGCCGCTGCGTCTGCGGATCGGTCGTCGGCAGGATGTCCGCGACGCTGCCGTTGAAGACATTTCCGCCGTAGGGAATGAACGTCACGTAGGCCTTCTGGCCGATCTTGATGTCCGCGAAGTTCTCGTCGCTGATCTTGCCGACCACGTTCTTCTTGAGGGTGATGATGGTCGCGATCGGGGTATTGGCGTCGATCAGTTCGCCGGGATGGGCCATCACCATCTTGACCACGCCGTCGACGGGCGCATACAGGGTCATCTTCTGGATGGCGCGTTTCTCGGTCTGCACCGTGTTTTCGAATGTCGCCAGCGTTTGCTGGCGCTGGATCTCATTGAGCTTCGCCGCCTGCTCCGTCAGCGCGAAGCCTCGCTTGGCCCCGTCAAGATCCTGGTCCGACATTCCCCCGATCGCATGCTGGCGCTCGGCGTTGGCCAGCGCCACCTTGGCGCCGACGAGCGAATAGACATCCGATTTGTCCGCTTCGTACTTCGCCTTCGTCGCGTCAAAGTCGATCTGCGTCTTGGCGAGCTCCAGCTCGAGATCCTTCGTGTCGAGGCGGACCAGCGGCTGGCCCGCCTTGACCTGCTGGCCCAGCTTCAGGTTGAAGTCCGGCGTCAGGATGCGGCCTCTCAACTCGGCTTTGACGTCGATGGAATAATCTTCGGCCACGGTGACGCTGCCGGGCTTGGCGTCGATGGCCAGGCCGGAGACGACCGGTTCGACCACGGCCAACGGCCGCAGCGCCCGAAATCCCCCGATGCCGGCGACGACGATCACCACGACGATCGCCCCGGCCCAGACCAGGCCGCGGGATTTCGGGGGCGGATTATTGGACGGGGCGGACATAGCGGGCGGGCAGGGCGTTCAAGGCCGGATCGTGGCCGGTCAAGGCGACGAAATCGGCCCACGTCGCCAAAAAGTTGGTACGCGCGGTCATCAAATTGTACTGATTGGCATAGTCGTTGGACCGCGACGCGGCAACGTTCTCGTCCGATCCCGCCCCCCTCGCCCGGTCCTGCTCCGCGAAGATCAGCCCCGTATGCGCGATCGCCGCGCGGAGACCGGTGGTTTGCAGCGCCCGCCACGCGAAATCCACGTTGCGCCGCGCGTTCTGGGCCTCGTCCAGTTCGGCCTCGGCCTTGAGCTTGAGTTCGCGTTCGGCCTGGCGGCGGCGCAGCAGCGCCTCCTCCTTGCGGCCGCGCGTGCCAAAGCCGTCAAAGACGTTCCAATCGGCGCGAAAATAGAGGTTTTCCTGGGTGATCGCGGTCTGCTGCACGGAGGTTGGCGTCGCGTTGGTCGCATTCTGCTGGTTCAGCTCGGCCTGGATCTGAAACATCGGCATCAGATTCTTTTTCCAATAATCGTAGTCGAGCGCGGCGTTCTTGATCTGCAGCAGTGAAACCTGGCTGTCCCCCAGGTAGCGGCCGCCCGTGCGCAGCACGTCCGCGAGCAGGTCGCCCGCCGCGGCCGCGGAATAGCGCGGTTCCGGCACGTCCAGGGGGATCGCGTCATCGGAAAGGTCGGGCTTGCCGATGGCGCGGGCGAGCTGGCGCCGGGCAAACCGGTAATCCTGTTCCTGCCGATCCGCGGCCAGCTTGACTTCATCGTAGTCCAGCTGGGCCCCCTGCATCACGGCGGCGGGGGCGGCGCCCACCTTGGCCTGTTCACGCAAGGCGTTCAACGCGCGGGTCCGGTTTTCGAGCACGAACTGCGTGTTGCGCCAGGCGATTTTCTGGGAAATGAGCGCCAGGTATTGGCGGCGCAGGCCGGCGACGAAACTTTGGTAGCCGGTGGCATACAGGCGCTCGGTCATCGCCACGGAAATCCGGCTTTGGTTCAGGCGATCCTTGAGCTGTCCCCAATGAAACACCGGTTGGTGTCCCTCGAAATCGTATTGGAGCCCGCGGCTCGTGGTCGTCGCCCCGGCGTTGGCGGCCACGTGGCTCACCTGGTCGCCATACTGGGACCAGCCGTTCAGGTTGAACAGCATGGGAGCAATGCCCGTGTACAGCTTTTGGGCGTTGGCGATGTCGATGCTCATCGCATCCGAGATCATTTCCGGCGATTCGGTGCTCGCCGTCGCGACGATTTGCTTCAGCCCCGGCAGATAATCCTCGGGCATCGACCCGTCGACGTCCGGATCGGCTTCCGACAACGGCTGGTCGGAAGCGGGGTGCTGCCAAAACGGCAAAGCTTGGACGGTATGGGCGGCGACAAGGGCCGCGAGGCACAGGACAAACCGCATCGCGATACAACGGGAAATGAACCGGTCAGCCCGCAAGAATTCGGCTCCCTTGGCAATATTGAAATCCCAGAATGGCCCCCGCCATGGGCACTTGCAGACACGGGGTGCCGGTCAACGTTTCATTTATTGGGAATAATGCTACCGGAATTCCGGCAGTTCGGCGGATTGCGAGCGAGCAAATGAATCGGCGGGCTGGATCGGACATGACCTTACTGGCCCTTTCCCCCTCGGCGTCGCTCGACGTCCTGCGTTTCAGCGTGGACGAAGTCGCTCACGAACTGAACAACACCCTGGCTCCCATCCTGCTTTCGATCGAACTGCTCCGCCGCCGCGTGGCCGACCCGGACGCGAGGCGCCACCTGGACCTCGTCGCCGGCAACGCCTGGCGAAGCGTTTCCGCCGCCCGTCAGATCCTGGCGCTGGTGGCCGAGGAAAATCACGGGCGGCGCCCAAACCAGCGCTCGGCGTTGCCGCCCAGGACCCGCTCCAAAGGTAGAAGCGGCGTCCCCGCCGCTTCAGCCCCACCCCCCTCATTGCCCAAAGCCAGCCTGGCCTCTTCCACCATCCTCCCCATGCCCGGCCCCTCCAATTCCCGCGGATACAGCCGCAGCGGAAAATCCGAGCCAAACAAGACCCGCCCGGCCCCCAGCGCATCGACCCCTCGCCGCCAAACCTCGGGCCCGTGCGAAATCGGCGATGCCGCCGTATCAAAATAAACATTATCCAGGCCCTCGGACCGGAATCCGCCCCAGTGCGCCAGGATGAAGTCGGTCTGCGGAAATCGGCGCGCGATGACGCCAAAATCGCCCAGGGGCGTGTTCACCTGGCCCGGATACGGCCGGGTTTCTGGATCGGTCACATGCAAGTTGACCGGCCAGCCGGCCAAACCCGCCAGCGCGAGCGCGCGCTCAAATGCCGGATGTTCGATCGAATGGCGTTGGGCGTGAGGTGACAACTCCCCCACGCCTCGGAAACCCGCCTCCGCCGCCCGGTGAAACTCGCGCTCCACATGGCCGGCGCCCGCCGGCGGATAGACCGTCACCGAGGCCGCCAAACGATCCGGATGCTGCCGGACGCACTCCGCGTAAAAGGCGTTCTGCTCTTCGCAGCTTTGGGCCGTCTCCCAGTACCAGCCGAGGAGCACCGAACGCTCGACGCCGGCCTGGTCCATTTCCTTCAGCAGCTGGTCGACGCTCGGAAAATGCTGCACCGGCTTTCCGTTCTGGCGGACTCGCGTCGCCAGCTCGGACCAATGCCGCTCCCCCCGCGCCGCCGCCCAGCCCGCCGGATCCGCGTTCACCTCCGGCCAGTACAGATGCACGTGAACGTCGATGATCACGCCGGTCGCACCACCAAAGATCAACTGACGACCGGATAACTCCCCAGCCACTTCACGAGCGGGCAAAACCGCTTCAGCTCGGCGAGCGCAGCCTTCATGCTGGCCTCGTCGTGGTGGCCGGTGACATCGAGAAAGAAATAGTAGTCCCACGGGCGCTTCTTGCTCGGGCGCGATTCAATCTTCGAAAGGTTGATCCCGCGTTCCGCGAGCGGCATGAGCATCTTGAGCAGCGCGCCCGAGTGGCTCGCGGCCTCGTCGCCGAGCGAAACGAGAAAGCTGGTCATGTCCTTGCCCGGTCCGGCCGATCCCGCCGCCTTCCGTCCCAGGACAAAAAACCGCGTGGTGTTGTCGGCCTTGTCCTGAATGTTCTTCGCCACGATCGGAACGCCGTAGTGATCGGCGGCCAATTCCCCCGCCACCGCCGCGGAGCCGGGTTCGTCCTTCGCGATCTGGACCGCGCGCGACGTGCTCGGCGCATCGGCCAAATGCGCGTGCGGCAGGTGCCGCTGCAGCCAGTGGCGGCATTGCGCCAGCGCCTGGTCCTTGGAGTAAACCTTCCGGATCTGCTCGAGCGGAAACCGGCTGATCAACGCATGGGTGATCTCCATGTACAGCTGCCCGACGATCTTGAGCTCGCTTTCGACAAAGCTGTCCAGCGTTTCGCGGACGCTGCCTTCGGTGGAATTCTCGATCGGAATCACCGCAAGATCGGCCTCGCCCTTTTCCACCGCCGTGAAGATGTCCGCAATCGAGGCCATCGCATGGTAATCGACGCTCGCGCCGAACTTGCGCATGGCGGCCGCGTGCGTGTTGCTCGCTTCCGGCCCCAGATACGCGACGAGCAGCGGCTTCTCGAGTGCGATCGCCGCGGACATGATCTCGCGATAGATCGCGCGCAGCGCCTCGTTGCGAATCGGCCCCAGATTCTGCTCGCAGACTTTGCGCATCACCGCGTCCTCGCGCTCGGGCACGTAGATCTCCCCACCCGTGCTGCGCTTGATTTTGCCAATTTCCGCCGCCAGCGCCAGGCGCTGGTTGATCATCTCAACCAGCTGGCGATCCAGCAGATCAATCTTTTCGCGAAACGGCGTCAGGTCCATGGTCGGGCTCTCCAAATATTGCGGAGCAAGTCGCTAACCTGTCTGCCCCGGCGGAGCTTCGCTCGGGCCGGGCTCGCTGAGCGACTCCGAAGTCTCAACGGGAGAATCTGCCAATGCCGGCTCAGCCGACGACCCCGGGCCGGCTCCGGCCTCAGCCGGAGACGCTTCTTCCTCCAGCCCCATGTCCTTGTCCGTCGGTTTGGACGGACTCTGATTGGTCCGCAGCCACTCGTCGATCTGCCGCGACGAAAGCACATCCGAAGCGGGCAATTCATCCAATGACTTGATCCCGACGAATTCCAGGAAGTGATCCGTCGTGCCGTATTGGATCGGCCGGCCCGGCAAGTCGGCGCGTCCGACGATCACGATCAGCTCCCGCTCGAGCAGCTTGTTGATGCCGGCCTCCGCCGAAACCCCGCGGATGTTCTCGATCTCGCCGCGGGTCACGGGCTGCCGATAGGCCACCACCGCCATCGTCTCCAGCGAAGACTGGCTCAATTTCACCGGCGGCGGCTCCTGCCGCAAAATCCGCACCCACCGGCCATACCGCGGATGCGTCGCGAGCCGGTAGCCATTGGCCCCTTCGATCAGGAGCAACCCGTCATCCGCCACCTTCAATTCGTTGGCGATCTCGTCCATCGCCTCGCGGATTTGGGCGGCGGTGATCAGGGACGGGACATCCCGATATAGCTCCGACTCCTCCGCCGACTCGGGAATCAACACCGGCTCCTCGGTCGCGGTCGCGATCGGCTCGGCCACCGTGGAAGCGGCGTCCCCGCCGCTTTTCTCCTCGTTCTGAAGCGGCGAGCCGCCGCTTCTACCGGCCTCCGCCTCCGCGTCCGCTTCCGCCAACGCGTCCGGCTGCTCATGAAATCGCGCAAAAGCCGCCTGAATATCCTTTAGGGAAAGCGGCTGACTGGATGACAACAACCAAGCCTTGAGTACTTTCTTGAGCGGGAACGCCATGCGCAGAGACGCGAGTGATGCGTTTCGCCCTTGCCGGGTCAAACCCGATCGAATGAAATCACCCTCCCTACGCTATGGCCGACTCATCCCGCGACACCCTGCGCAAGCACTCGTCGATCGTGGTCGACGGACCCGACCGCTCTCCCAACCGCTCGATGCTTCGGGCGGTCGGCTTCAAAGATGAGGATTTCCGCAAGCCGATCGTCGGCATTGCGTCCACCTGGAGCATGGTCACGCCGTGCAACATGCATATCGACGGCCTGGCCCGTGAAGCGGCGGCCGGCGCCGACGAAGCCGGCGGCAAGTCGATCATTTTCGGCACGATCACGGTTTCGGACGGCATCAGCATGGGCACGCCCGGCATGCGCTATTCGATGGTTTCGCGCGAGGTGATCGCCGACTCGATCGAAACCGTCGCCGGAGCCGAAGGCTTCGACGCTGTCGTCGCCATCGGCGGTTGCGACAAGAACATGCCCGGCTGCGTCATGGCGCTCGCCCGCCTGAATCGTCCCGCGATTTTCGTCTACGGCGGCACCATCCTCCCCGGCGTGCATCCCGGTACCCGCGAGGAATGCGACATCGTTTCGGTCTTCGAAGCGGTCGGCAAGCATTCGGCGGGCGCGATCGACGACGCCGGCCTGAAGACGGTCGAGGGCTGCTCGATCCCGGGTCCCGGCTCCTGCGGCGGCATGTACACCGCGAACACGATGGCCTGCGCCATCGAGGCGCTGGGACTTTCCCTGCCGAACAGCTCGGGCCAGACCGCCATCGGCAAGGAGAAGAAAGCCGACAGCCGCCGCGCGGGCGAGGCCGCCCTGGCGCTGCTCAAGGCCGGCATCAAGCCGCGCGATATCATGACCCGCCGCGCCTTCGAAAATGCCATCACGGTCGTGATCGCGCTCGGCGGCTCGACCAACGCGGTGCTGCACCTGCTGGCCATGGCTCATTCCGCCGGCGTCAAACTCAGCCTCGATGACTTCACGCGGATCGGCCGCCGCGTGCCGGTCCTGGCCGACCTCAAGCCCTCCGGCAAATACGGCGTCGTCCATCTGTGCCGGATCGGCGGACTCCCGCCGCTCATGCGCGTATTGCTGGATCACGGCCTGCTGCACGGCGACTGCCTGACGGTCACCGGCCGGTCGCTCACGGACAACCTGCGGGACGTGGCGCCGTATCCCGAGGATCAGGACGTGGTGCGCCCGTTCGACCGGCCGATCAAGGCGGACAGCCACCTGCGCATCCTCTACGGCAATCTCGCGCCGGAGGGATCGGTCGCGAAAATTTCCGGCAAGGAAGGACTGCGCTTCTCCGGCCGGGCGATCGTGTTCGAATCCGAGGAAGCCGCGCTGCGCGGAATCCTCGACGGCAAGGTCAAGGCGGGCCACGTGATCGTCGTGCGCAACGAAGGGCCCAAGGGCGGCCCGGGCATGCGCGAGATGCTCGCCCCCACCAGCGCAGTGATGGGCAAGGGGCTGGGCAAGGACGTGGCTCTGATCACCGACGGCCGGTTCTCGGGCGGCAGCCACGGTTTTGTCGTGGGGCACATCACCCCCGAAGCGGCCTCGGGCGGCCCGATCGCCATCGTGCGGAGCGGCGACGGCATCACGATCGATGCGGTCAAAAACGAAATCGCCCTCGAACTTCCCGCGCGGGAAATCCGCGCCCGCCTGAAAAAGCTGCGCCCCCGCCCGTCCCGCGAAACCCGCGGAGCGCTCGCCAAGTACGCCAAGCTGGTGACCAGCGCCTCCGAAGGCGCCGTCACCGACAAATATCTCTGATCCTCTCATGAATTCCTGGACGCGTTTCAAGGCCCACTATTGCCCCGTACCCGAGCTCGGATTCGCGCTCGACATCAGCCGCATTCCCTTCCCGGACGGCTTCCTCGCGCAGCATGAGCCGGCCGTGCAGGCGGCCTACCAGGCGATGGCGGCCCTCGAAGGCGGCGCCGTCGCCAACCCCGACGAGAACCGCATGGTGGGACACTACTGGCTGCGCGCCCCCCAGCTGGCTCCCACCAAGGACATCGCGCTCGAGATCGCAGGCACGCTCAAGTCCATCAAGGACTTCGTCGGCCAGGTGCACACGGGCGCGCTCTCGGGCCCGCGCGGACCGTTTCGCCACGCCCTGATCGTCGGCATCGGCGGATCCGCCTTGGGTCCCCAGTTCGTCAATCAGGCGCTCAGCCGGGCCGGCGCGGACAAGATGGCGATTCACTTTTTCGACAACACCGACCCCGACGGAATGGACCACGTCCTCGGCACGCTGAAAGACCATCTGGCGCAGACGATCGTCGTCGTGATCAGCAAGTCGGGGGGCACCGTGGAAACGCGCAACGGCCAGCTCGAGGCGGCCGCGGTCTTCCACGCCGCGGGTTTGTCGCCGGCACGGCATTTTGTGGCCATCACGGGCGCGGGTTCGAAGCTCGATCAGCTTGCCACCAAGGAAGGCTGGCTCGCCCGTTTTCCGATGTGGGACTGGGTGGGCGGCCGCACGAGCGAACTGTGCGCCGTCGGGCTCCTGCCCGCGGCCCTGCAGGGCATCGACATCGATTCGATGCTCGTCGGCGCGGCCACCATGGACGCCGTGACCCGCAAGACCGTCACCCGTGAAAATCCCGCCGCCCTGCTCGCGCTGATGTGGCATTTCGCGACGAACGGCAAAGGGGCGAAGGACATGGTCGTGCTCCCTTACAAGGATCGGCTCCTGCTCTTCTCGCGCTATCTGCAGCAGCTGGTGATGGAGTCCCTGGGCAAGGAAAAGGACCTGAACGGAAAGGTCGTGAACCAAGGCATCGCGGTTTACGGCAACAAGGGTTCGACCGACCAGCACGCGTACGTGCAGCAACTGCGCGAAGGGGTGAATAATTTCTTTGTCACGTTCATCGAGGTCCTGAAGGACCGGGAAGGCCGCTCCATGGAGGTCGAACCGGGCCTGACCAGCGGCGACTATCTGCAGGGCTTTTACCTGGGCACCCGCGATGCGCTGAGCGAAAAGGATCGGTGGTCGGTGACGATCACGGTGCCGGACGTCTCCGCCCGCACCGTCG
Source organism: Opitutaceae bacterium (assembly GCA_036502225.1). GTDB lineage: Bacteria > Verrucomicrobiota > Verrucomicrobiia > Opitutales > Opitutaceae > Palsa-1447. The sequence continues at coordinate 1,361 of DASXYY010000063.1, read as the reverse complement.
GGGCGCTGATCGCGCTCTATGAGCGGGTGGTCGGCTATTACGCGACGTTGATCGGCATCAACGCCTACCACCAGCCGGGCGTCGAAGCCGGCAAAAAGGCGGCCACCGCCATCGTCTCCCTGCGGCGCAAGCTCGCCGCCGCCCTCAAGCCCGGCCTCCCCAAAACGGTGGACGCCCTGGCCCAGGAAGCGGATGGCGACCCGGAACTGACGTTCAAGATTTTGGAACACTTGGCCGCCAACGGGATCGTCAAAAAGCAGGCGCGCGCCCCGTGGTTCGACTCGACTTACGAAGCCTGACCGCGCACTTTGGCTCGTCCGCCCACCCTGATGATCTCTTTCACCCGCACCCTTGTGCTCCTTCTCGCCGCCGCCGGCGCGATTCTGGCGGGCGGTTGCTCCATCCAATCCCAGAAGGATTCGTCGATTCCCTGGAATCAGCCGGCCAGCTGGGAAGGTCAAATCCCTGGAATGGAAACCCCGGCCTCGAATCCGAGCGGGCACTGAGCCTGGAAAATCCGTCCCTCGTCCCGCGGCCGGGACATCTGTATGTGGTCGCGACGCCGATCGGCAATCTCGGCGACTTGACTGACCGCGCCCGCAGCCTGCTTTCGCGCGTCGATCTGATTGCCTGCGAAGACACCCGCACGAGCGGACTGCTATTGAACCGCCTGGGCATCGAACGGCCGCTCATCGCCTACCACGAGCACAACGAGCGCGAAGTCGCCGACCGGCTGGCCAAGGATATCTCCGAGGGAAAATCGATCGCGCTCATCACGGATGCCGGCACTCCGGCCCTGAGCGACCCCGGCTTCCGCCTGGTCCGCGCCTGCCGCCGGCTGTCATTGCCGGTCGTGCCGGTCCCCGGGCCCAATGCCGCCGTGACCGCGCTGAGCGCGAGCGGCCTGCCCACCCACGGCTTTCTGTTTGCAGGCTTCCTCGCCCCCAAGACCAGCGCCCGCCGCACGTTCTTCGAGAAGCATCGCGCCGACGAGTACACGATCATCCTTTACGAAAGCTGCCACCGCATCGCCGCCTCGGTCGCCGACGCCCGCGCCGTACTGGGCGACACCCGCGTCCTCTGCGTCGCCAAGGAAATCAGCAAAGTGCACGAGACGTTCGTAGTCGGCCCCGCGGCCCAAGTTGAGGAGCGCCTCGCCAAAATCTCACTCAAAGGCGAATTCGTGCTTCTGATCGCCCCGGACGAGTACGTCTTATAGCGGGATAGGGGTAGGGACAGGAATGGAACCTGCCCCTCCCTCCGAACCGGACGTGCGGAACTACCGCATCCGGCTCTCCGGTTGAAGAGTGCCCGTTAAGGGACTGGAATTGACGCGCGCCAGAGTTGCTCCAGGCTGAGCA
>DASXYY010000062.1:0-108933 GCA_036502225.1 Opitutaceae bacterium | reverse complement strand
CTCAGCCTGGAGCAACTCTGGCGCGCGTCTCTTCCAGTCCCTTAACGGGCACTCTTCAACCGGAGAGCCGGATGCGGTAGTTCCGCACGTCCGGTTCGGAGGGAGGGGCAGGTTCCATTCCTGTCCCTACCCCTATCCCATTCGCCTGCCCGCATCAGCGGCTCGGCTGCTCCTGCGCTCGTGATGCCGTCAATATCGATCCGGTTGGAGCCGATCATCCAATCGACATGAATCACGCTGTGGTTCGCACCCTTGGCCGCCTGCTGGTCTTGGCTCAGGGTCGCGCCGTCGCGCAGGTTCATCGGGATGGATTGGCCCAAGGCGAGATGGCACGAGGCGTTTTCGTCGAACAGCGGGTTGTAAAAGAGCAGGCCGCTGCGCGAGATGGGCGATGAAACCGGCACCAAGGCCACTTCGCCCAGATGCCGCGAGCCCGGATCGGTATCGAGTATCTTTTCCAGCACGGGGAGGCCCTTGTCCGCCCGGGCCTCGACGACGCGGCCGCCCTCGAAACGAAGCCGCATGCCTTCGATGAGCGCGCCGCCATGGCTGAGCGGCATGCTCGCCGCCACCCATCCGTCCGCGCGATCCTTGTGCGGCATCGTGAAGATTTCTTCGGTCGGCATGTTGGCGACAAATCGGGCGCCGTTGCCGGCCGTGTTGCCGGCACATTTCCAGATGTGATCGTCGGCCAGGCCGAGTCGGAAATCGGTTCCGGGGCCCCGATAGTGCAGGGCGGAGTAGCGTTTGTCGTCCAAATGGTCGGCGCGGGAGCGCAGGCTGGCGGCGTGCCGGCTCCAATTCTCGACGGCGTCGTTCTCGTCGATTCGGGTGGCCGCGAAGATGGCGTCCCAGAGCTTGGCGAGCGCCGCGTCGGGCTGTTCATGCGGGAAGACGACTGCGGCCCAAGTGGGCGTCGCTGCCGCGATGATCGACCAATTTACATCCCAGCGCATGATGGGTTCCATCATCGGTTGAGCCGCCTTGGCTCGGGCGGCCATCGATCGGCCGACCTTGACGGGATCTTCCTTGGCGAGCAGCGAAGGATTGTCGCTCATGATGTGCAGTCGCGCCGCGCCGCTGCGGTAGGCTTTTCCCATTCCGTCGTAGAGCCACTTGGGCACGGCATCGAACGAATCGTCGGGCGCGTGGCGGTATCGCAGCAGGACCGAATCGTCGTCGATATAAAAGGGGGTGACGAGCGAGGCACCGGCCCGATAGGCGTGTTCGGTGACTTTTCGCGCCAGGGGGAGCGCGTCAATGGGAGCGAAAAGGAGCAATTCCTGGCCGGACTTGAGCCCTAGTCCCACCTGAATCGCGGCCTCCGCCAGTTTGTCGAGCTTGGCAGAAAAGTCCGTCATGCTCCGAGCCTAGTCGCAGTTGGGTGGTGACTGAAGTCATAACCAAGATCGGTCAACTGTGTCGGCAAATTTTACACTGCACGGTCGATTGACCTTACAGCAAAAAATCCTTTGTCGCTACATCACAGTTGCTTGCGAGTTTCAATAAAAATTGGCCCGTTGCCTGCTCCGAATTTGAACCATGCTCCTGGCCGGCATCTTCGCCCTTTGGGTCCTGTTTCTCGTGTTGGCTTTCGTCGTGTTGGACCATGCGACGCGGTTTTCACCGCCAGCGGTGCCCGCGCAGCTGGTCGTTCGCCCACGGGTGACGATCCGCAACGTAGCCAGCCTCCCCGTGCGAATTCGCCAGTCGAGCCTGTCGATCCTCCAGCTGGAGCCGCCGAGCTCGCTGGAAGTTTCGCTGAACTGATATCGCAAGGTGGAGCGCATGGTCCCCATGCGCTTTGACCTCCGCCCGCGTTTGGTGCCCAAGCGCGGGCGACGACGAAGCGCGTGGGGACCACGCGCTCCACCCGCTATCTAACCGGGCGCAGGACCTCGGCGAGAATTCTTGCCAGCTCCACGGCCTCGAATGGCTTGGGGACCAAGGTCGTGTTGCGCGCGACATCCGCGGGCAGGGTGGCCGCCGTGCCGAGATTTCCGGACGCCAGAATGATCGGGACAACCGATCCCGTCCCGCGGATGTGCCGGATCAATTCGATGCCGGTCATGTCCGGCATCGTCATGTCGGTCACGACGGCGGCATAGTGGCCTGGATTGGAACGGAAAGCCGCCAACGCTTCGCGGGGATTGTTGAACGCGACCGCCTGGTAGTCGAACTTGCTCAGAATGCGAAGCAGGATGCGGGTGATGGGCGGTTCGTCGTCGACAATCATCACCGTTTGTCCTTCGCCCTGCGGCGGGCGGGCCGTGGCCGGCCGTTGCTCGGTCGGCGCCTTGGTTTGCTTGAAATAAAGTTCGACGGTCGTCCCCTGGCCCACGTTTGAGAGGATTCGCAGCGCCGCCCCGTGGTTCGCCGCGATGCCCTGCACGATGGAAAGGCCCAGTCCGGTGCCCTGCCCGGATGGTTTCGTGGTGAAGAACGGATCGAATACCCGGGACAAGGTCGGCGGATCCATGCCGCTCCCATCGTCCGTCACGGCCAGGAGCACGCAGTCGCCGCCGGGACATTTGGGGATTTCGCGGATGCGCTTGGCGCTGGCGGTAAGCCGGCGCACCGTGACCCGCAGGAGCCCGCGAGCGTCCTTCATCGCGTGCATGCCATTCGTGCAAAGGTTGACGACGATTTGATGGATCTGGGTCGCGTCCGCCTGCACCGCGGCGTCTTCGAGGTCCGCTTCGATCGCGATGGTCGTGGGCGTGGACGCCCTCACCAGATTGAGCGCTTCCCGCACGACCGCACCCAGATTCACCGGGGTCAGCCGCGTTTCCGTCTGGCGCGAAAAAGTCAGGATGCGGGTGACGAGATCCTTGGCGCGAAGCCCCGCCGCGCGGATTTCGTCCAAATATCCCCCCAGCTCGGAATTCGGCTCGGCCGAATGCACGGCGAGCGAGCAGTAGCCCAGGATCCCCGTGAGGATGTTGTTGAAATCATGCGCGATGCCCCCGGCGAGCGTCCCGATGCTTTCCAGTTTCTGCGACTGAAGGAGCTGGGCTTCCAAACGGCGCCGACCGTCCTGTTCCTCGACGCGGGCCGTCACGTCGCGGGCGATGCCCTCGATTGCGATCAGCTGGTTCTGAGCGTCGTGCACGGGCGTGAGGCGTTCTTCGAGCACAATGATCCGGCCGTTTTTGGCCAGCCAGCGGACCTCGCGCGTGGTCAACGGGACCTGGCCTGACACCGCGACATCGTAGATGGTATCCCCGGTCTCCGAAACGGCGATCAGCTTGGGCAAGGTGGGATCGGCCAGGAAGGCGTCCTGCCGGTAACCGGTGATGGCCGTGACCGCCGGGCTGATGTAATCGTAGCCGATATCCGGCACGCGCCGCATGCGGAAAATGATATCCGGCGCGTTGTCGTTGAGCCGGCGGAAGCGCTCCTCACTGAGGCGAAGCGCCTCCGTCTTGCTTGTCGTCTCCTGGACCTGCTGCTCCAGCGCTTGCGTGCGTTCAGCGACCAAACGGGCCAGCCGAGTTTTTTCGCGGCGCTCAAAGTACAGGCTCAGCCAAATCGCGAAGGCGACGGCGCCGATCGCGGCCACCCCGTCGGCCGCGTAGGCGGTTCTGGTCCGGTACCAGGGCGTGAGGACCGTGAAGCCCAGCTCGGCGTCCTCCCCGGTTCCGCCGGCCGACCGCGGCCGCACCCGCAGTTGATAGGTGCCCGACGTCAAATGATTGAAGGTGACCGAGCCGGTTCCCCCGGCGGACACCCAGCTGCGGGTGATGCCGGGCAGCAGGACGTCGAAGGTCACGGTGTCGCCAAACGCCACGTTGGGCGCCAGAAAATGCACGATGACGGTGTCGTCGGACTCGGGCAGGTCGGGTATGCGGCCGTTTTCGGGATACACCACCCGGCCGCTCTCCGGAAATTCCACATAGGTGACCAGGGCCTTGACCGGCACCGGCGGCGTGGTCGGCAGCGAGGGATCGAACCGCACCAGGCGCCGCGGCTCGTGAATCCACATGACGCCGTCGTGCTGCGGATTGAAATAGAGCGGCCGAAGATTGCGCGGTACCGTAATGTTTGGATCGATACGGGCCGGGCCAACGGTGTCCACCACGACGACGCCTTCGGGTCGGGTGATCCACAGGCGCCCGGTGCTGTCCTTGGTCGGGCGTCCATCCGCGTTGATGAGTTCCGGGTAGCGGTCCACCAATCCCGGGTCGGCCTCGAAACGGTGGTCGTCGTCGTTGTAGGTGCGGATGATTCCGTTGGTGATGAGGTGGACCTTGCGGTCGATCACGCAAAGCTGGATCCACCCATTGGGCAGCCCGTCGGCCTGGGTGAACACCTCCACCAGCGGCGCGGGAAAGTGTGGCATCACGCGCGCGACCTTGCCGGTGCCCAGCTCCGCCCAGGTCACGCCGGTGGAATCGATCATCATGCCGTAGATGAAGCTGAGCCGCGGATCGGGGTGCCGCTCGACGCTGATCTTGCCGTCGTCATAGTGAATCCACCCCGCTTCGCCCGCGGCCGCGTACATCCACAGCCCTGGCCGCACTGAAATCGGCGAGATGTACATCGTCGTGGCGGCCTTGGCCATGGGTTCCCAGGTGTTGTGGGAGGTCAGCCGGTAGAGAAATTGATCCGACGCCGCGATGAGCTGGTCGTCGACCGCCACGAGAGAATGAATCAGCCCCGGGGGGGTGTTCCGCTCGAAACGCAGCAGCCGGTTGGACTCGTCGTAGACTCCCTGTTCCGCCAAGCGGTCGCCGACGAGCCAGAGGCGGCCGTGGTAGCGATAGATTTGGGAATAATTCAGGCCGACTGAGCTGAGCGGTTCGAAATAGGAAAAACGCGAAGGCAGCGCGATCCGGGCGATGCCTTCGTTGAGGAGCGCCCAGACCACTCCCCCCGGGGCCAGCAGCAGCCGCTGAACCCGCGAGAAGCGATCGTCGACCGTGCGGTCGAGCGACTGAACAATGCGCCCGGATTCGTTCACGACCATGATGCCGACGTTGTCGATGGCGACCGCGATCAGGCCGTTGCCGATGGAGCACAGGTCGGTGATCCGATTGGGTCCGGTCAGGACGCCGCGGGCGGTCCAATGCTGAAACCCCTTCGGCCCGCGGATGAGCAGGCCGTCGGTCGCGGTGCCGACCACATCGGTGCCGCTGGCGAGCTGGACGCTGCACGTGACGGTGTCGCTGGCCAAACTGCGCAGGTCGGCTCCGGCTGGCACGAACTGCCCCTGCACATATTCGTAGAGCCGCCCATTGGAGTGATCGCTCGCGATGACGGAGCCGTCGAGCGGCAGCACGCGTTCGAGCGCGTTGGTTTCGCCGATGACGCGCGGTTCGATGCCCGGCTTCCATTGGACGATGGGGCCGCTGCCGGTGGACCAATACCATTGGCCGTCGACTTCGTTCACGCCGATTTCCGCGACGGCTTCGGATTGCAGCGGCCGAGGCAAGGCTTGGTGCAGCTTGAAGTGCCAGAGCCGGTCCGAGTCGAAGGTGACGCGGGCAAATCCTCCGGGAACGCCGGCGTAGATCGTTCCGTCGGTGTCGACCGCGACGCTGGCCGTATTGGCCGCCACGTCATTGGGATCCTGACGGATGACTTCCCAACGGGCCCCGTCGCCGATCGCCAACTCTCCGCGGCCGAAGGCGAGCAACCGGCCGTCCGGCATGAGCTTCAGGTCAACGGGCGGAACTTGGAGGCCGAGTGCCTCGGGCCCGAAAACCACGAAGGGCGGCACCCCCGCCTCGATGAGGCCGGGAGGAGTGGAATCGACCCAGTGCATCTGGGCCTGGGCCGCCGCGCCCGCGGCCAGCCATGCAAAGAGAACGGCCCTTCGAAAAACTCCGAAAGCATGGGGTCCCAATGGGCGCCCGAACGGGGTAAATGGGTGAGCGGATGACAATCGATCCGCCAATCGGCAATCGCAGTTTGGGTTAGGGGCCAGCACGACTCAATGGTGAAAGCCGTCCATTAGGGTACTTCGGCACTTTAGGCACTGGATTGAGCATTCCCAAAGTGCGGAAACCACTTAGTGCTGATTTTTCACGATTTGTATGGGTGGAGCGCGTGGTCCCCACGCGCTTTGGACGTTGCCGACGGACAGTATCGCTCAGCGCGTGGGGACCACGCGCTCCACCTTCAATCTGGACGGAGGAGAACCAATTTGAGGGATCGCAGGCTGAAGGCGACTTTGCGGCGGTTGCCGGGACGGAGCGTGGGAGGTTTGTCCGTGTCGAATTCCCAAGTGGTATCGCCTGGTGGGAGCTGAACGGAGTCAACCTCGCCGGGCCGCAGAACCGGCGCCACTTCCCCTTGCCAGAGCGAATGGCCGTCGGAGGCGCGAATCGTGAGGGTCCGGGTGTCGAGACCCTTGGTGTTGAACGTGACGTTCGCCCGGACAGCAAAGGGGTGGGGATTGTGGAACGTGATTTTCGCCGGGCCCCGGCACCAGCGCCAATAGTCGAGCAGGGAGCTCTCCGGCGTGAACCAGCTCGCGCGATCAAAACTGACATCGACGATGTCCCCGCGCGGCTCGCTGATGACCAGATTGCGCGGTCCCTCGATGCGCGCGGCATCGCGATCCGGCGGGAGCAGCGCATGCCAGGAGCTGACCAGGCTCAGATTTCCGGCGATCAGCAACGCAGCTGACGCGAGCATGTGCTTTGCCTGCCGTCCGGCGGAGACATTGAAGGCCAGATTCATTGGCAGCAGCACCCGCGAAACCGCCTCCGGATATCCCGCCCACACCGAGCCACGCCACGACATTTTCCAGGGCGTAAATGTTGAGGGCCCGGACCGGATCTCCGAAACCCACGGCGTAGGCAGCGAGCGAAAAGAAAATGCGGCGGGCGCGATAGGTCGGATTGTCGATGGCCGCGCGCAGAGCCGGGTCCGTGACCGACGGCCGCATCGCGAGCTGCGCGTAAAACTGCCCGTCGTAGCCGTCGTTCTGCTCAAATTCGAAGTGGTTGATTGCTCGCAGCTCGGGAAGAAAGCGTTCGTGTCGATTGGCGCCGAACAAGACGAGGTACGTGAAGCCGCGTCCGGGAAAATAGAATTGCGCACACGCCGCCAGAAACACGACGACCGCGCCGACGCAGACCGCGATGCGCAATGGACGTTGCAACGGAGGTCAGGTCCCTGGCAATTCGACCGGAGGGGCCACCGTCGGCATCGGCGCGATTTTTGGGGCGGAACTGAAATCCCTTGAAGGCCGGACCTCCATGGGCGGAAGGGGAGCGAGAAACTGAGGGGTGGCGTTTGCATTTGCCTCCAACCGATCTCGTGGATGGCCAGGGTCCTGGGGCAACGATTCGGGACGCTCCGCGAACCGGTGCTTGGCCAACGCAAGCTCGCCGATGGGATCCTGAACGTTGTCGATGACCCCGATGCTCAGAAGGAACGCGTGCTCGGCTGCGATTTCATCGACGTCCTTTTGGCGGCGAACCAAGTCTTCATTTTGCATTTCCTCCAACCGATTGGCCGAAAGCATGTCGCCGCGATAGGTCTGCAGCTGGGCGTTGCTCACCAACGTGAAGGAAAGCTGGTTGCGTTCGATGCGCAGGCGGGCGATCCGGAGGCCGATGCCTTTGGACAAAACGGTTCGGACGTTGGCGCCGTCCAGCACGGTCAGGAGAGCCGAATCCAGGGCGGCGCCCCCATGAACCCGGAAGTGATCCGAAAGGTTAAAGCGGAGGTCTTCCAGCGCCGCGTCGAACATTTTCCATTGCTCTGGGCTGAGCCGGTGAAGCTCGTCTCCGCGCCAGAGCAAAAACGCCACGTTCGTGTTGGCCGAAATTTCATCATCCAGCGGATTGGACCGCCCGCATCCCGCCATACCCCCAAGGAGGGTAGCCAGGATCAAAGTTTGGAAACGCCGCACATTCACGGAAGTGGAAATGAGCACGGGCAATTGTCGGACTCCTGCAAGAACAAACGGGATGGCCTCGCCCATCGTCCTCTGGCTTCCTGAGGCCTCTTGTTTACCGTACCATGACATCCCACGAAAAGGCGGTTGCCGCGGTCAATCGGCGCCTGGAGCGTTTGCAGGCGAATTTGGCTGAAACCAAGAACGAGGCGGCCCAGCAATTTCTGGTGCAATCCCTGGTGGTGACCGTGGGAGTCAACGATGCCTTCCTCGACTACCTGAAGGCGATCGAGCGGTTTGCCCAGCGCCGCCATGCGGAATTGAAACTCACGAAGGATGAGCTGGAGGCAAAGCACGCCGAGTTGCTGGCCGCCGGCCAAAAGCTGCTGGAACGATTCAAGGCAGACCCGTCCGATCGCGCGCTTCGCAAAGACATCGAGCGGATTCAAAAGGACATGGAGGGCGTGCAAAAGGAGCTGCGCCGGGGAGCCAACCGTTTGCAGCGAGAAATGTCCGGAAGCCTCGGTCTGGTCGAACCCATGGCGGACAACCTCCGGCGCTTCAGCGAATCCGACCAAATCGAGGGCATGCAGCGCCTCATCGGACAATGGGTCGGTCAGGTGAGCGACTTTTATGCGGAAGCAGTCAGGCGGCTGGAACGGGGATTGATCGACGCCGAAACCTGGGAAAACGCAGCGGTGGCCGAAATCACCCAGGCCTCGGAATTCTACGACGCCTACGCCCGCACGGGATTTCAGCTGGTGCTGGCGCTCGAACTGCTCGCCCTCGCCCTGGCGGAGGCGCCGCCAACGACCGCAGCGGAAGCGATCGGGCGTGCCAAGGAGGCGGCGACCGCCCGGCTCAAGGAAGTCGCCGCCCGATTGAGTTCGCGTTGACCCTTTGTAGGAGGCGGCATGCGTTGGGTTTCACCTCCACGATGCTCCATCCCATGAAATTCGTCAGCTCCGTATTCACCCTGGCCGAGGCGGGAATTTGGTCATAACCGCGGTGGAGCGCATGGTCCCCATGCGTTTCGACGTCGCCCGCGATTTGGCGCAAAACGCGGGCAACGATTAAAGCGCGTGGGGACCACGCGCTCCACCCAGGTTATCGAAAACGGAACCGCGACTAGCCCACAATCCACGCCGCCTGGATGCCCGGCGCGTGAACTCCTCGAATCAAAATCCCTTCGACGTCCGCCGTGCGCGACGGACCCGTGCACCACACGACATTGGGATCCTTGGGCAACGCCGCGATCCCCGCCGGAATATCCAGGAGAATGTCCTGCCGGCGAACCACCGCGATGTGGATCCAGGGCGCCAGTCCGCCCAGGCGGCTTCCGCTGCCCTGGTCGGTCAGGACAACGGTGCCCGTCGCCGCGATGGCGCCCGTGGCGCGAGAAATGCCGAATTCGTAGTCGTCCGCCCGTTTTCGATCGAAAGCGGCCTCCAGAGCAAATTCTGCCGCGAGCGGCGCCAGCAACTCTTCGGCCAGACCCGGATCGCGATAGCCGCGCCGGCAGCCCTTTTCGCGCAGGAAGGCCGCGATCGTCCGAGCATCGGTAAAAACCAGCCCGTTGAGCTCGATCAAGCGCTTCTCAAACGCACCCGCCAAATCGGCGAGATTCGGCTGGGACGTCCCCGTCAACTGGTTCAATTCCCACTGCGGCAGAGGCGTCCGCTCGGGCAGGGAAGTCAGCGCGGAACGGACGCGCTGCAGAATCTCATCGCGTTCATTCATGGCGTTGCTTCAGCCAGCGCCGAAATTCACCACCCTGCCATTTGGGCAAAGTCCGGCTGTCGAGCCACGATCGTAGGGGCGCGATCGGTACCAGGGACGTTGGCACCACATCGAGCAGTTTGCCGGCGGTGAGCGCCGCCCTCCAGGCGGCCGGATGCGTGGCCAGCGAAGCGAAGGGCCCCATCGGGGGGCTGCCGGGCGATGGCAAATGTTCGGACTTGGCGCGGGCCCTCAGCCGCAGCAGCAAATCCGGAATCGGAATATTCACCGGACAGACCTCCTGGCACGCCCCGCACAGGCTGGAAGCTTTCGGCAGGTCCGCCTTTTCTGCGAAGCGCTTGCCGAGCAGGAGCGGCGAAAGCACGGCGCCGATCGGGCCAGCATAGACGCTGCGGTAAGCGTGTCCGCTCGCCTGGCGGTACACGGGGCAAACATTCTGGCACGCGCCGCAGCGGATGCACCGCAGGATCTCGCGGCAGTCGCTCGCGAGCACGTCCGTGCGGCCGTTGTCCACGAAGATCACGTGCATTTCCTCCGGCCCATCCGGCTGCGTTGGATGGCGGGGACCGGAAACGAACTCGGTGTAAACGGTAAGCTCCTGAGCGGTGGCGGAGCGGGCGAGCAGGTTCAGAAAAAGCCCCAGATCGCGTTCGCGCGGGAGGATCTTTTCGATGCCGACGAGCGCAATGTGGCACGACGCGCCGGCGAGGCAGAAGCGCGCGTTGCCTTCGTTGGTCACCACCACCAGCCGGCCGGACTCGGCGACGAGAAAATTGGCGCCCGTGATCGCCACATCCGCCGCCAGAAACTTCTGGCGCAAATACTGCCGGGCTCGCCGGGTGATCGATTCCGGCTCATCGTCGTAGGCGCCGAGGCCGTTGCGTTCGAAAAGCTCGGCGATTTCGCGGCGGTTCTTGTGGATGATCGGCTTGACGATGTGCGAGGGATGGTCGTGCGCCAGCTGCACGATGAATTCGCCGAGGTCGGTCTCGACGATCTCGATGCCGTGCTTTTCGAGGTAGTCCTCGAGCTCGATTTCCTCGCTGACCATCGTTTTCGCCTTGGCAACGCGGGTGGCGCTCCGGCCGCGCATGATGCTTAGCACCGCGCGATTGGCCGACTCGGCGGATGCGGCCCAGTGGACCTTGACGCCATTCGCGGTCAGCCGCGATTCCACGGCTGGCAGGTAAACGTCGAGATTCTCGACGACGTGCTGCTTGATCGTGCCGGCCAATTCGCGAAGGCGGTCCGGGTCGCTGAAATCGTGGAATAGCGTCTGGGTGCGCTTTTCATGGCCGATCTTCGTGCCGCCGTAAACGGCCTGGCGGCGCTCGCTCGGCAGCTCCGCCGCGAATTGATCAAGCGGCTGATGGCGCATGGCGAAGGGCGTCGCGCAGAATTTGCGCGACATGGATGATGGGGATCGGCTGCGCGGCGCGTTCGGACAGCCCCCGCAGGTGCATGAGGCAACTCATGTCGAGCGACGCCAGGGCGTCCGGTTGGGCGGCCCGCACGTGCTCCAGTTTCAGCTGCCCCATGCCGGCGGACACATGGGGAAAGGTGACGGCGAACGTGCCGCCGAAACCGCAGCATTGCTCGGCTTCGCCGATCTCGACGACCTTGAGCCCCGCGATCGAGTCGAGCAGGGTGCGGGCCGCGGCGCCGCTCTCGGTGCCGCGGGTGTGGCAGGAGCGGTGAAAAGCCAGCGTGCGGGGATAGCTTCCCGGCCATTGGCGAACCCCCAGGCCGTTGACGATGAAGTCGGCCAGCTCCCACGTGCGGCGGCCCAGCGCCTGCACCGAAGGCAGGTCCGCCTCCTTTTCGAATTCCAGCGGCGCGCCGTGAAATAGCATTGCGGCGCACGAACCGGACGGGACGACGATCGGCTCGTCGCCCTGGAAGACGTCCATCACATGCCGCACCACCTTGCGCGAGGCTGGCCAGTCTCCTCCGTTGAACGGCGGCTGGCCGCAGCAGGTTTGGGCTTCCGGGAAGTCCACTTCGCAGCCCAGGTGCTCCAGCACTTCGACCGTGGCGGCGGCGACGTCGCTGAAAAATGCGTCGCACAGGCAGGTCGCCATCAGCTTAACCCGCTTGGGCCCCGATGCGGACAGGGGCGCGCGAGGGTGAGACATGGTCAAAGTGTTTTCCTTTTAGCCCCGCCTTGTCAAAATTGTCGTGTCATGAAGCTTTTCGCCACGGCAGGTTTTCTCCTTGCGTCAATTTCGGCCTCGGCCAGCCCCCATTGGGTCGCGACCTGGGCCACGGCTCCTTCCCCTATGCAGCCGGACTGGTCGGCAAAGCCAGCCTTGTGGCTCGAAGGTCAAACCCTTCACGAAACCGTTCACGTGAGCTTGGGCGGCAGCGAAATCCGAGTGCGCCTGGCCAACATCTTTGGCAGCCATCCGGTGTACATCGGCGCGGCCTCCGTGGCGGTAGCGGGACAACCGTCCCATCCGCTGGCGTTCGCCGGCCATCACAGCGTGACAATTCCGCCGGACGCGGAACTCGTGTCCGATCCGGTGCCGGTCGATCTGCCATCCGGAGGAAATCTTTCGATCTGCATTTTTGTTCCCGCCCGCACCGAAGCGGCGAGTTTTCACTATAGCGCTTCGCAAACCGTGACCATTGAACCGGGGGATACGACCCTATCCTCCACGCCGGTGCCGTCCGCCCTCACCCTCCATTCCTGGGTGTTTTTGGCCGGCGTGGATGTCGAAGCCGAAGCCAGCGCCGGGGCGATCGTGGCGTTTGGCGATTCCATCACCGATGGCACCAAATCCACCGACAATGCCAATCATCGCTGGCCGGATGTGCTGGCCGCCGTTCTGCGTTCGTCGCCCGCCACCGGCCGCACCGCGGTGGTGAATGCGGGCATCAGCGGCAATCGGCTGCTTCACGACTCCTATGGCACTCTCTCGTCCGGTATCAGCGCGCTGGCCCGATTCGATCGCGATGTGCTCGTCCAGCCCGGCGCCCGCTCCGTCGTGATTCTCGAAGGAATCAACGATCTTGGTCATTATGGGAGCAACGCGCCCCTGTCCGAGGCAGTGACCGCGGCTGATGTCGAAGGAGCATTGAGCGAACTGGCGGCGCGCGCCCATGAGAGCGGTTTGCGCGTCTATTTGTGCACGCTTCTGCCCTTTGAGGGCACGGTGTATCCGGGCTATTACACGCCGGCCAAGAACGAAGCGCGCGAACAGATCAACGCGTGGATCCGCTCCAACCAGGTGGCCGATGGAGTGGTCGACTTCGACCTGCTGACGCGCGACCCGGCGCAGCGACGGCGAATCCTGCCCGCCTACGATTGCGGCGACCACCTGCATCCCAACGACACGGGGTATCGTGCCATGGGAACGGCGGTGGCGGAGGCAATCACGGGTCATGGGTCCGCTCGCTGACGATCCGTTCCGGCCGGCGCGGGAGGCGGACGGGGTGCTGGCCGCCGAGTTTCAGGGGCAGACGATTCCGATGCTGCTCCGCTATAAGGACGTTCGGGCCGCGGCCGGCGATTTTCGCACCTTCAGCAACGACGCCCCGTTTCGCGTGCCCATTCCATCGGAGGAGGATGTGCGCAGCGTCCGGCAGCTTCCGATCGAATGCGATCCTCCCGACCATCGCGAATACCGGGCGCTCGTGGATCCCTTTTTCCGGCGGGCCAAGGAGCCGGAAATGGCGGTGCAGATCGAGGCGTTGATCGACCGCTTGTTGGAGGAGGCTCTGGGGCGGGGGAGTGTGGAAATCGTCCGCGAATTCGCCCTGCCGCTGCAGTCGTACGGTTTGGCGATTCTGCTCCGGGTGCCGGAGGCCGAGGCGGTGGAGTGGATCGGCTGGGGCACGCACGTCTTCCGCGACGGCGACGGAAAATCGAAAGGAGCCGCGCTCGAGGAATATATCCGGCGCCGGCTGGCGCTTGCCTCCCAAAATCCGGGCGGCGATTTTTTCAGCGCGCTGGAACAGGGCGTATTCCGCGGTCGGCCGCTTACGATCGAGGAGAAGATTGGTTTCGTGAATCTTACGTTCGCCGGCGGCCGCGACACGATTATCCATACAGTCACGGCGATCGTTGCGCAGATGGCCGAGCATCCCGGCTGCCGGCGGGCGATCGCGGAGCATCCTGAGATGATCGATACGGCCACGGAGGAATTCTTTCGGTACCTTTCCCCGCTGACCCATATCGGCCGAGTCTGTCCGGTTTCGCATCAGGTCGGATCCCTTGCCGTGGAACCGGGCGAGCGAGTGTCCCTCTGCTGGGCTTCGGCCAATCGCGATGCCGCGGTTTTTTCGGAACCGGACGAATTGAGGCTCGGCCGAAAGCCAAACCCGCACATCGCATTCGGCATCGGCCCGCACAACTGCCTGGGCGCGGCGCACGCGCGGCTGATCGCGCGGACGTTGCTGCGACTGCTGACCCAGAAAGTCGGCGAATTGGAGCTGGTTTCAGCGACGCCCCATCTCGAAGAGAACGTAAGCTATGTCCGGCGGCTGGGGTTTGAAAATTTGGTCGTAAGCTTCAGCAGACCGTTGCCGCCTGCGGGCTGTAGCCGGGGGCGCTGACGCGGGCACCTGCGACGTCAAAAGCGGAAAGGTGGAGCGCGTGGTCACCACGCGCTCCACCTCGCCATTGCGGCTATCATTTCTCGTTCATTATCAATTAGCAAATATCGCCTAGCTCGCTTTGGCCCGCAGATTGCTTCAGGTTAGGCGCCGTAGGCAAATAATGCACTGCACTCCATCCCACCCCTGGTCTTTGGTCGGCATCCAATCTGTCGCCGTGCGCGAAGACCGGCCGGTGTCCCGGGTCGACCTGATGACCCGCGATCCGCGCCACGCCGCGGATCTGCAGTGGAATTTTGGCGTGCGTCCCTTTCGCTTCACGCGCCGGTCCGAAACGCTCTATGCGTTTCCGCGCATTCCCGCGGTCAGCGCGCGCGCGTGGATGGAGGATCACGGACTTACGTTCAGGCTTACCGGCGCCGGACTGGACCGACGCGATTTGGCCACCTGGGTTCAGGCGGGAAGCTGATTTAGCCGGGAGCCGACGAGGAGCGGAGCGCGTGGTCCCCACGCGCTTTGACCATTGCCCGCGCTTGGCATCCAGGCGCTGGGGGGCCTTGTGCTGACGCCGCCCGTCCGATCGCATCGCCCGGTGTAGCGGAGTTTTTTGATGACTAGGAGCAGGATTCGGAAGATTATCCCCTCCGGGTTCCATGGACGACCAACCCCCCACCCCGTCCTACCGCTCGATGATGTGGCGGCAAACGATCGTGAATTGGACGCTCCGGATCGTCGCGGTGACCCAGCTGCTGTGGCTGATCCTGGCGCTCATGTTCACCCGCTGGTTTCTGTTCCAGTCGCTGGCCGGCTGGGGATTCCTGGTCACGTTCGCCGGCGTGCTGGCGGGTGTATTCGTTCCTCGGCTACGCCTGCGCTGGCGGCTGGGCGCCGTCTTCGCCTATCTGCTCCTGAATTTCACCTCCGGCCTGATCTACGCCGGGCCCACGCCCGGGAACACGAGCCTCGCGATTCTCGCCGTGCTGTTCGCCACGCTGTTCCTGGGCATCCGGATCGCGGGGCTGCTTCTGGTGGTGTGCCTCGGCGAGATGGCCGTTTGCGCGGCGGCGTGGCACTTCGGAGTGTTTCCACCCGGCGGCGTGGCGCCCGCCGTCGACCCGGGAGCCATTGCGTCGTGGACGCGCAGTGCTCTGGCCGTGGCCAACGGATCCGTGGCGATCGGACTGGTCGTGGTGATCGCCATTCGCGAGCTGACGTCCGCGGCTTCCGAGGCGTCCACCGCCCTCGACCGGGAAAAGGAGAGCGAATCGCGCTACGCCGATCTGTTCGAGCGGCTGCCTCTGGGCGTCTATCGGACGTCCGCCGACGGACGCATTTTGGCCGTCAATCCGGCGCTGGTGAAAATGCTCGGTTTCAACCGGGCGGACGAACTGACGACGCTCAATTTGGAGTCGAAGGAGTATTTTCCCAATTACGACCGGGCGAGCTTCAAGGCGCGCCTGGAGCGCGAAGGAGAGATTCGCGGCGCCGAGACGGAATGGCGCCGGCGGGACGGCTCGGTGATTTTTGTGCGCGAAAACGCGCGCGCGATTCGCGATGCCGGCGGACAGATCGTTTGCTACGAGGGCACGGTCGAGGACTTCACCGAACGCAAGGCGCTGGAGGAGCGGCTGCGGCATGCCCAGCGCCTCGAGGCCATCGGCACGCTCGCCGGCGGCGTGGCGCATGATCTGAACAACATTCTGACTCCGGTGCTGATGGCGAGTGAGATGATGGAATCGACCGCTTCCCCCGAAGAGCAGGATCTGGCGGCCTTGATCAAGAACGGTGCGAAGCGCGGAACGGAAATCATTCGGAAACTGCTCGCGTTCGGACGTCCGCCGGCGGGTGCCGAGTCCGCGGTGGATCCCGTGCATCTTCTCCAGGAGGTCGCTTCGATCACGCGGGCGACTTTTCCGCGCAACATCGAGATCGTCGAATCCTATCACCGCGATGCGCCGTTCGCCGCCGCCGACGTGACGCAGCTTCATCAAGTGATGATGAACCTCTGCGTGAACGCCCGTGATGCGATGCCGGACGGGGGGCGCCTGATCCTCAGCGTCGGGGTGTCGATGCGGGCTGCGGAAGCGGGGGAAGCGCCCGGCACCTTTGTGGTTCTGGCCGTTGAAGACACGGGGCATGGAATTCCGCCGGAGATTCGGGGGCGCATCTTTGATCCATTTTTCACCACGAAGGAAGTGGGGCGGGGGACCGGCCTGGGACTGTGGTCCGCCTACAGCATCGTCAAGAGCCATGGCGGATTCATCACGGTCGAGAGCCCGTCCGGCAAGGGCACCGCCTTCAAGGTCTATTTGCCGGTCGCGCTGAACCGAGGGACCGAAGTGGCCCCGGCGGCCCCGACGGTGAAGAGCCGCGGCGCGGGCCGGGTGATTCTCGTGGTCGATGACGAACCCGCGATTCTGGCCGCAACCAAGAAGGTGCTGGAGAAGGATGGATTTTCGGTCCTGACGGCGACGGGCGGGGCGGAAGCGGAAAGGCTTGCACGCACGCAGGTCTCGGCGATTCGGCTCGTGATCAGCGACTTGATGATGCCCGGTATCGACGGTGCGGCCTTGGTCGGGCGGTTGCGCGCGTTGAATTCCAACCTGGATTTCATCGGCGTATCGGGCCTGGATCCGAGCGGCCGGGGCGAGGCGCTGGCCGCGGCCGGTTTTGCCGAAATGCTGGCCAAGCCGTATGATCTCGCCACGCTCACCGCGGCGGTCCACCGGGTGTTGGATCGGGCTAGTTGAACTCGCTGAGCTGAACCGTCCGATGCTCCGCCGCCGAAAGGCGGGCGGCATCGAGAATTTTCATCACGATCAGGTTGTTCGCGAGCGATGCCGGGTCGTCGACGGGGTCTCGCCGGTCGCGGATGGCCTCGGCAAACCATAGCAGCGGAGAGCGGGGGGCGGATTTGGCCACGTGCGCCTGCGATTCGCCGCGGCCATTCCGCACGAGGTAGTTGCGGCTGTCGCTCGTGATGATGGCGCCTTTTTCGCCGTAAATCGCGGCATCCTTCCGACCAAACGTCCAGTGCCATGACGCGGTCACGGTCACTTGATGATCCGGATAGATGAGCTCGATCACCGCGTGGTCGTCGCAATGGGGGTAGTCGGCGGGGTCGAACGTGTAGGTTTGCGCAGCGACGGACGTGGGCGCGCGATTTCCGTCCCACCAGGTCGCGACATTGGCGCCATAGCAGCCGAAATCGTACAGGGCGCCGGCGCCGCCGCGCGACGGGTCGATCAGCCAGGACATGAATTCGGGCGGCACGCCGATCTTGACCGGCCCCTGGTGGCCCATTTGCACGTCGATCTGCCGGACCGGGCCAAGCGTTCCATCGGCAATCATGCGCTGGGTGTCCCAAAACGCCGGATACCAGCTAGTCTCGTAGTTGGTGAGCACGAGGGTGTGGTAGCGGTTCGCCAGCCCGGCGATTGTCTTGGCGTCGGCCCACGAGATGGACAGCGGTTTCTCGACGATGACCGCGAGGCGGTGGGGCGCGGCGGCGCGGACAACCTGAAGGTGCGTTTTGGTGTCGGAAAAAGCCCACACCGCTTGAGCGCCGCTGTTGGCGACGGCTTCTTCCAAATCAACATAGTGGCGCACGCCCGCCAGCCGGGGCTCGCCGGCGTATTTCGCCCAAATGGTCGCGTCGGGCTCCCAGACGCCCACGACCGTAACGACGGCCGGGTCGGCGTCCTTGAAAAAGCCGGTCACATGACCGTGCGACATCCCAGCGACCAGCACTCTCAGCGGTTCAGCCGGCAGGGGAGCGATGAAGGCGAACATGAGGGCCAGGGGCAATAGATGGCGAATTTTCATGGCGTCGGATTATTTTACACTATCGATCCTATTCATATAGAGTTACTTGTAATCACAGTCAAACGGCCCGCGCGACAACGGCTTACAGACGTCGAGCGTCAGACTGAATGTGGCAAAACGGTGACAACTTTAATTTATTGATATTCTGTAACTTAGATCGCAGGACGTTTGCTGGGCCCCAAAATTGCTCATTCGGATACGTGTCCCCAGCTTCCTTTCATTCCCCGGTTGTGCAGACGCTGACGCTCTGCGGATTCACCTTGGTCATGATGGCGCTTTCGCGCCGCCGCCTTCGCCGTTTGCGAATGCGGCAAGTGCGTTATTGAGACGGTACTTCGTAGATTTCGATCAATCCCAACCCGGCCTCGGCCGGCGGTCCTGACGCGAGGGTGACGCGGTAGCGTCCGGGTTGCAGCGTCAGCACAACGGCGGCATCCAAAGCGTCGACTGCGATGCCGAAGGCGCCGCAGCGTTGAAACGCATCGGCCAAGTCGATCTCCCCACGCCAGCCATCGTTGGAAGCAAGGAGTTCTCCCTGGTCGTCGCGCACCTCGAGGAGCGCCCGATTCAATGCCTGCTCCAATCCAAACACGGAATTCAAGCTCGGACCGACTCCTCGCACGAGAATCGTGCCCGCCGTCGTGCCCGCCAGGCTGAATTCGATCTGGAGAGGACAGCCCGGTTCCACGAGTCCGCGCGCCGAAGCGTTCACCAAGTTGGCCAGCGCACCGGGGCGGCTCAGGTCGGCGACCGCGGCGCTCGATCGGGCCGGTCGGTCGGCCTTTTCAGCGACGATCATGGAATAGCGCCCTGTTTCCAAATCCGTGATGAGCGTGGTTTCGGAGGCTCCGGGGGCGACGGGCAATTGGCCGATGGGTTTGGAGCCGAACAGCGTGACTTCGAAATCCGCGGCCGGAGCGTCCGATGTTCCGCGCACGAGAACGGACGTCCCTCCCGCACCGTCCAGGACGAAGCCCAGGTGCAACGCCTTGGCGGCGTTTCCGGCGCAGGCTTGGGCGGAGATCTCGCTAAAATGCGATTCCGTGACGACGGTGAGCGTGGCGACTTCACTCACGGCTTCGCTGCCCGACTCGCAAACTGCCAGCGAATAGGTTCCGGTGGCCAGAGTGCTCACGTTGGCGAGTGTCAGTACCGTTCCCGCCGCGCCTTTCAGTTCGCGACCGTCCCGTCGCCAGCGCACCCGCTCGACGATTTCGGGCAAGCTGGCTGTAAATGTGACCTCCGATCCCGCTCTTACGTAGTAGGCCGGCAAGAAGTGGCTGCGGCTCATGAAGTCACGGTATGACGACGGATAGAGAGAAATGGTAACGGAAAACCACTTTCCCCGTAACTTTTTCCCGGTGCGGTCGTCGTAGAGAGTCGTGGTCGTCAGCGTCCACATTCCGAAGTCGGCGGGCACCAGCTTTCGGTGGGTTCTGCAGGGGCTTTACGGGGAGCGGGTGTGGTTCGACTATGGCCGTATTTTTCATCGCGGCCAGGCGCTCCCGGGGATTATTCCCGCGGGCACGCAATGCATTCATGGGCACTTTCTAGCCGATGCGTTCGACCGCCTTTATCCGCGGCGCAAACTCATCACCTGGGTGCGCCATCCCGTGGAGCGGGTCGCCGCCACCTATCATCATTTTTTGAGACAACCGGACATGCGCGACGATTGCTGCCGCGCCCTTTACGAACGCAAGCTGAGCATCCGGGAATTTTCCGACTTGGATTGGATGTGCAATACCGCCACCCGCTATCTGGCGGCAAAGCCGATCGGCGATTTTGCGTTTGTCGGCGTCGTCGAACGTTTTGACGAATGCGTGCGGCGCTTCGCCACTGAGTTTGGCGGGTCGGTCCGGGCGATTCCCCGGCAGAATGTGAATCGGGAGCGCACGACGACGCACTACGATCTGCCTCCTGAAATCTTCGAGCACATTCTTTCCCGCAACGCGGCCGACATGGAATGGTATGACAAGGCCGTCGGAGCCCTGACCAAGCCGCTCGAGCCGGTACTTTGACATTCGGGGCGCGGTTTTGCACGCTGGGGCATGTGTGTGGCCTTTTGCGCCGTACTGGCGGCGGTGCCTCCTATTCTTCAATCGGCGTTTACGCACAATCGGGCGGAAGCGGATCACTGGGCTTTTACGGAGACCATTCGCACCACGGACTACCGTGGGCGCGAGACCGGCGCGACGATCGTCCGCGTGGACCCTTCGCTGCCGTATGCGGAGCAGTTTCGGCCCATTCAGGTTTCCGGACATGCGCCCACCACGAAAGATCGGCAGGACTTTGAAAGATTGGGCGACTCGATCGGCAAGCAAGAGGCAGACCGGCCGGCTGATGCTCCCCCGGAAATTCAGGTCAACGACATGAAGGCGGCGGTGGACGTCGACTCGGCGACGCTGGTTGGGGAGGATGCGCGTACTTGGTCTTTTCGGCTGCCGCTCAAGGCCGAGGCGAAATCGAGCCTGCCGACCGAAAAGCTGGAGCTGATCCTTCGGGTTTCCAAATCCACGCTCGGTTATGATTCCGCTTCGCTGCGGCTGATTTCCCCTTGGAGGACCCGAATCGTGGTCAAAGTGAACGAGGCCCACCTCGATCTGCGTTGGAATCTGGTCGATCCCAAGCATTCCCCATTGATGGTTGCGGAGGATGGCACGATGTCCGCCTCGATCCTGTTTGTGCATCGAGGTGGCTGGCTCAAGGTTCGCCGGACCGATTTCAAGCGGGTGACACCCTTTGCCGACCGATTCGGCGTGAAGTTGGGGCCATTGAAGGTGCTTCCCTTTTAGAACCTGGAACGCTCCAATTGCCTCCCATGGTTCGGGCTCCCGCCGTCTTATTCGCGCTGGCGCTAATGAGCGGATGCGCCTCGACGCCGGTCCCAATCGCTCAACCCGCCCATATGGCGGTGGAAAACTTGACTGCCTACGCGTGGAGAATCGTGCTGACGCCAGAGCCTGGAGGCATCCCCCAGGTTCTGGGCGTCGAACCGCACGACCGCCCAAATTTCGATGTGCCCGCGGGAAAATACCGGGTGGACCAATCGATTGTTTCCCCGTCGGCGCGGGCGACTCCTCCGAGGACCTTCACCGCCGAGCTCAAATCCGGTGAAACCTACCGGTGGCCGCTCATGACTCTTCTGTCGCCATGAGCGATCCGCCCTCCGGCAGCCTGACGACGGAAGTTTCGTGGGAGGGCAACCGCGACGCGATCGTTTGGGTAGGTATATTCCCGCTGCATCACTACTGGCCGCTGCTGGCGCCGTTTTTCGGGGATGCCTTGCTGCCGCCGCAGCGCCGGATGGAAGGCGAGGTGGTGGCGTGGACTTGGCGACCGGTAAAAGGGCCGCTGACACCGGAGGAATTGAGTTCACTGCGCCGACGTCTCGGCAGTGATTTGGAGGCGTTGGCCGATCGGGTGAGCGACGGCGGTGGCCGCGCCGATTTGGCCGACGTGGCCGCGGAAATGCAGCGCGTGGTGCTGGGGTGGGCGGATCTTTCCGACGGCGAGTTTTCCCGCTTCGTCGCGCGGACTTCGGTCGGACTGCGCCTGCATAGCTGGAGCGCGACGCAAGCGCCCGAAGCGCGCGATCCGTCCACGGGGGCAGCCCCGGCAAAAGGGCCGGAATCCAGCACCGGTGAACGGAACGGAGCGCCGATCCGGAATCATCGTACGCGGTGGATTGCCCTGGCGCTTCTTCTGATCTTTGGACTCGGAGCGTGGTGGCGGTTGCACCGGCCAAAGGCCGGACCGGTCGAGCCAAATGCGCCGGCGATGTCGGAGCCGGAGTCCGGCGCGACCGCCGATGTCAATTCCAGCGAAGCCAAGTCGGAACCTGAAGCGCACACGACCGGCGGCGAATTGGGCGCCGATGGGTCGGTTGCCGGTCAGAAGGGGCCGGCCATCGAGCGTTTCAGTCCGCCTGCTGCCGTGGCCAGTACGAATGTCGAAACCGCGGCGGGTGGAAGTGCGACGGGGGGCAGTTCGGCGGCCGCGGCCGGCAATTCGAACCGCGCGTCCGCTGGAAAGGGTGGCGACTCGCCCGCCGCGATCACTCTCCCACCGATGACTTTGCAGGCTGGGCCCGCGTCCCATGGCCAAGTCGCGCCGGCAACGTCGAGCTTGCCGGGGGGCAAAGGCTCCGTGCCTCCGGCGTCGAGTGGCCTGGGTCCGAATTCCGACCAATCGCCGTCGGCCAATAGCAGCAGTCTGCCCGGCTCGAAAGGCGGCGGCCCTTCGCCTGGCGCCGCGTCCGCCGCGCCGGCGGATATGTCACCGAGTTCTTCGGCCCCAAGCGCAGGTGGCACAGCGCCGACGAACTCCGCCGCGCCTTCTGGGGCGCAGAACGCGCCCAGTGCGTCACCGTCATTAGGAGGAAGCGCCTTTAAGTCCGATGAGTCGCCGGCCGACCAACCGCCCGTTCCGGCCGGCGCGAGTCCCGCGAATCCCCCTGGCGCTCAGCCGGACAATTCCGCACCGGCGGACGCCAATGCCAACGCGGATGCCGCAGCGAGTGATGCGGTTGACGGCGACCGCGGCCGAACGGCAAAGAAAGCACCGCGCGCGTCCGGCAACGCGGATGGCGGAGACGCGGATGCCGATGCTCCGCAAGGCGACCACGACTCACACCCAGCGCCGGCAGCGAATGCGGCTCCGACCGTGGCGGTAAATCCGACCGCCAACTCCCCGGACTCTTTCCCTAAATTCGAAAGCGCGCAAGGGGTGAAGCTGACATTGACGCCCTGGAAGGCGGAGCTGCTCTCCGATCGCATCCTTCCGACGCTGCCGACCGAAAGCGGAGCGAGCTTGGCTTCAATGGAGGCCGAGCGCCGCCGCGAATTGGCCGCCGCACAGGCGCGCCTGCGGCTCTTGCGCGTGCGAATTTCTTTCAAGACTCGCCTGCGCGTCGAGTATTTGGATGGGAAGCACGAACTTCTTTCCTGGCCGGGATCGGGCTTGAATACTCTGGCCGCAACGCGAATCCCCGTTCCTTTCATCTCCTGTGCGACACCCGGCGTCGCGGAAATAGAAGTCGCGGGCGGCGCCCAGGTTTACGCCGACCTGATCTGCGTCGCGACCGACCCGGCCGCGTTGCGAACGTGCAGCTGGCAAACGGAAAAAGGAGTGCCGCTGCCCAACAACTGGACGCTCACGTCCACGCCGACCGAGCTGACCCTCAGCATTCCGGTGGCCTCCCTGAGGCCCCTGAGCCCCGACCCGTCCGATTTCCCATTGGCCCTGACCGATTCCGACTCCGGCTGGTCGTTCGTGGCGACGTTGACGACGCATCCGGCAACAGGGGGTGGAGCGCATGGTCCCCATGCGCTTTAGCGTCCGCCCGCATTTGGCGACGAAGCGCGTGGGGGACCACGCGCTCCACTTGCTACGACGCCCCGGCCGCAATAACAGCGTTTGCTTTTGCCGAGGGAAGGGCAACGCTGGATGACTCTCATGAAACGATCCGCATCTGCCGTTTGGCATGGCAACCTCAAGCAAGGACGTGGCGTCCTTTCCTCTGATAGCGGAGTCCTGAAGGACACGCCGTATTCCTTTGCAACCCGGTTCGAAACGACTCCGGGGACAAATCCCGAAGAGTTGATCGCCGCGGCCCACGCGGGCTGTTACGCCATGGCGTTCTCGGCCGAGCTCGGCAAGGCGGGCTTCACACCCGATCACGTCAGCGCGAAGGCGACGGTGCATCTCGAAATGCCCGGCGGCACGCCGACGGTCACCCAGAGTCATTTGGAGATGACGGCGAAGATTCCCGGCATCGATCAGGCGAAATTTGACGAGATTGCCACCGGCGCGAAGAACGGCTGCCCGATTTCCCGGCTGCTCAAGGCCGCGGAGATCACGCTCGACGCCAAACTCGAGCAGTAGGCCGCAATAGGCTTGAGAGCCGCCGGGCTCCCGCGAAGCTTACCCGGGAATGGTCGAGCTTGCCGTCGTCGGGTTGTGCCTGGTCACAATCATCGGGGTCTATTTTTGGAATAACCCGCTGCGGCACAGCCGCCGCTTCGTGTGGCGGCGGTTCCTGAATTGGTTCCCCTTGGGGATGACGTACTCGTTCCTGTACATGGGGCGGTACAATCTGGTCGCATGCAAGGACGCCTTGGGCACGGCGATGCCCAATCATGAATTCGGCGACATTTTTGCCATCGGCACGCTGGTCTATGCCGGTTCGTTTCTGATCAACGGCCCGCTGATCGACATGATCGGCGGCAAAAAAGGGATTCTGATCGGAGGCTTTGGCGCCGCGGCGATGAACGTGCTGATGGGAATCGTGACCTACGAATACACGACCGGACACGGCCGCGGCAGCCTGTTCGCCCCGCTGGCGGTGCTTTACGGCCTCAACATGTATTTTCAAAGCTACGGCGCCGTATCGATCATCAAGGTGAAATCGTATTGGTTTCACGTCCGGGAGCGTGGCGTATTCGGGGCGATCTTCGGTTCCCTGATCTCGATCGGCCTCTATTTCGCGTTCGATTGGAATGACGCGCTCTTGAAGCGATATTCAATTTCGGCGGTCTTCTTCGTACCGGCGGCGATCATCGTCGCGTGGTGCGTTTGCGACCTGTGGGCCGTGGTCGACGAACCCCAGCAGGTCGGATTTCCGGCATTCGATACTCACGACGCTTCGTCGGGGCACATGGACGATCACTACACTTATCTCGATTATCTCGGGAAGGTGTTCGCAAGCCCGCTCATGTGGATGGTGGCGCTGATTGAGCTGACCTCGGGCGTTTTTCGAAACGGATTTCAGCAGTGGTACAAGCCCTTTGCCCAACAGGTGCCGGCGGCGGCGGATAAGTTCGTTTCAAACCACCTGGGATTTTTGCTTTGCGTGACCGGAATTTTTGCGGGCCTCTGCGCCGGCCTTGCGTCCGACAAGCTGTTCCAATCGCGGCGGGGACCGCCCGCCGGCTTTCTCAGCGCCGCGGTGCTCCTGCTAGCGGTGGCAATGTGGTACAGCTTCCGCATCCACCCGACGGTTTTCGCCTGGTCTGGCCTGGTGATCGTGATGGGATCCGTCGGCATCACCTCGCTGATGTCCGGCACGGCGGCCGCCGATTTCGGCGGCCGCAAGGCGACGGCCACGTGCGCGGGCATCGTCGATGGCTTTGCCTATCTGGGCAGCGGCATTCAATCATTCTGCCTTGGCCGGCTCACCGAAGTGAACTGGCATCTCTGGCCGATCTTTTTCATTCCCTTCGCCATCCTGGGCGGCAGCATCGCGCTGCGCATCTGGAACGCGCTGCCACCGGCGACGAAGAGATATTTGGAAGAAGTGGAAAAGAAACGGATTGAGAGCCTGGCGGGATGAGCGAAGCGGTGTGGGAGCAAGTTGGTTTTGCCGATCCGGCGGCGTGGGTGCGGTCAGAGAATTACGAACCGAACGTGCCAGCCATGGAGGGATCTCAGGTCACGATCCTTTGGTGGTCGCGGCAGGTCCAAGCGGAGCTGGGAGTCGCTTTTCATGCCACCGCCAAGCGCCTGGAGACGGCGACAGCAGTCCAGCACGAGTCGCAGTGGTCACTCAGTTTCAATCCGGAATGCCAGCGCGTTCAGCTGCATTGGCTGCGCACCGTCCGTAGCGGCCTGCGTACCGACCACCTGCAAAAGAACCGGATGCGTCTTTTGCAGCGTGAAACCAAACTGGAGCAGCATGTGCTCGACGGAAATTGGACGTTGGTGGCCGTGCTGGACGACGTTCGCGTGGGCGACGTGGTGGAAGCGGCATTTTCGATCTATTCACTGCGACCGCTCACGCAAGGGCGTTGCGAGGTCTTTTTTTCGGTGCCGAGCAATCTGGTGGTCGGCCGATACAGTCTGCAGGTCCTCTTCGCTTCAACTCGGACGGGGATGATTCAGCGGGCCTCCGCGGATTTGCCGACGCCCCAAATCGCTGCGGAAGAGTCGATGACGCGTTGGGCCTGGTCGGGTTCCCAGCTGTCGCAGGAGGTCCGCGCCCCAGAACCGAATCTGCCTGCGAATGCGCTGGATTTCCGATGGGTCCAAGTGTCCGATTGGGCGAATTGGGAGGCACTATCCACCCAGGTGGCGCGAGCGTGGACCGACGCGCTCGCCGATGATGCTGATTCACGGTTTTCGGATTTTCCCCGGCCAGCAACGATCGACCGGGCAACGATCGTGCAATTGGTTCGGCGCATTCAGGATGAGTTTCGCTATCTCAGCGTCCCCTTGGACTCAGGAGGCTGGATTCCCGCGGACGCAGGGACGACCTGCGCTCGGCGCTACGGAGATTGCAAGGATCTCGCCTGGTTCGCCGTGACGATACTTCGCCAATGGGGCGTTGCGGCACGTCCGATTCTCGTTGGGTCCCACCTAAAGGGAAAAATCCGGGATCTGCTTCCCATGACATTGATGTTCGACCACGCCCTTTTGGAGGTGGCCTTCGACAATGTCGTGCGTTGGTTTGATCTGACGGCGCGCAACCAAGGTGGTGATTTCGAGCATATGCCGGTTGGACACTTTGGAGCGGGATTGCCGGTCGAGGTTGCCGCCAAGCTCAGTGATCAGCCCGGGGGATTGCCGATCAATCGCTATGCCGTCCTGGAAAAGTTTTTTTTGTCGGGCCGGCCGGGAGATCTGACATTCGTCGAGCAAGCTCACTGCGTCGAAGGCGTCGCGGCGGAAGACGTCCGAAAGTGGCACTCGGGTTTGAGTGTGGAGCGGTTTTCGGAAGAACGGCAAAATATGGCAGTAGCCCGCTTTGGGAAGGCGGCGCGCATGGGGCAGGTCGTGTGGCGAGAAGACCGCGAAGCCAACACGTGCGAATGGATCGAGAGGTACCTCCTGCCCGACGTCGTGTCCCGGGTAGGTGGCAGTAGCGCGTCATTCGTCTTTCCTCGTTTTTCGGTTTGGGATTGGCTGGCGCTTCCGGAAGACAAGCCGAGGCGCGCTCCGTGGGCCATTCCGCACGGTGTCGATTGCAGGCACACGATCCAGGTTCATCACCCAAGCCTGCTTCCGGTGCGAGATGAGGACGCCCGCTGGGAAAACGATGAAATCCTGCTGACGATCGATCGCGCGCTTCGAGCGGGTTCGTGGACGGTTACGGCCCGGCTTTTCATCAAGGCGAGTGAAGTGCCCGCCGGCGGTGTGCGAGCATACCGGACTCTGCTAGTGGATTTCGGTCGTCGCCTCGCTCTTGCGCCGCTGTTCGATTACCAAGCTGGCAGGATCGCCCCGCCGGCTGGAAGCCCGCAATTGCTTCCCGCGCCGCGAACGGTGGACGACTACGTGCCAGCGAAGCCGGCCCACGAGTTCGCCCATGCGGCGATCGGTGGCAGCTGGAGAAGCAGCGGTTTGCTGCGCAGAAATCCCAAGCTGGCGCTAGGATTGTTGCTTCCGCTTCTCTGGTTGGTCTGGGTGCTTGTGCAGCAAATACTTCTTCACTACGCCGCCAGCGGGTGATGATGGGTGTTCCAGAGCGCGGAACGGATGATCGCCAGTTCGCTGCGCGGCACCTCGGGTTCGGGATGATCGGACAAAATGGCCAGCGTATGGGGCGATGAGGGGAGCCCGAGCCAGGAGAGAACGCCGTAGATGTTCTCCCGTTCGTAGATCGCGTTGATCTCGGCCCAGTGCGTCGTGTTCGGGCTGCGAAGCGTGGCGTGAGTGGCCACAAACATCATGAGGGCCGGCACGCGCTCCAAGTGGGGCATCAGTTGCGGGCATTGGCTCAGAACGGCGAGCGCTTCCAGGCGGTTGAACTGAAACCACCCGAGAAAATCCTGCCAGTTGACCGGCAGCTGGCGCACGAATTCGCGCCACGGTTCATCCTGAATATCGATGGCCGCGGACACAAAGGTGTCGGAGGCGGGGTTCGGAACGAAAGGCTCCCAGAAGCCTTCGGGCTGCCATTCGAACACGACGACTTCGTCGGCGCCGGAGAGGCGGACGCGGTGGAGGATCCCATCGTGATACCAATCGGCTTGGGCAACTTCGATCGGGCGGAGAAGAGTGCGGCGTTTCATGATGCCCTGGACTTTACCGGAGGCCTGGGACATTGATTGTCCCACCTTAGCCATGGTTCCCCAGAACCGGTTGTCCCGACCCCCGTTGGAGCGGATGCTGCGCATACATGATGAGTTGCGCCGCAACACGTTGCCAAATTGCACAAAACTTTCCCATCTGCTCGAAGTTTCGCGCAAGACGGTGGTGCGCGATATCGCGTTCATGCGCGACCGGCTCGATTTGCCGATCGAATTCGATCCGGGAATCCAGTCCTACCGCTATTCCCATCCGGTTTCGGCGTTTCCCACGGTTCAAGTGACGGAAGGTGAATTGATGGCACTGCTGGTCGCGCGCCGGGCGCTCGAGCAATACGAGGGCACGCCGTTTCATCGCCAGCTTGAGGTCGCGTTCGAGAAGCTGACCGGCGGACTGAAGGACCGAATTTCCTTTTCGCCCGCGGAAGAGCTGCGCGCGGTGTCGTTCAAAAATGTGGGTTTGGGCAAGGCGGATCTGACCGTCTTCAACGCGCTCAGCGGCGCTGTTCTGCGCCAGCACGAAGTGGAGTTCGACTATCGAAAGCCCGGCGAAGCGAAGCCGACTCGCCGGCGCGTGCAACCCTACCATCTGTCGCATCGCGAAAATCTTTGGTACTTGGTCGGGTTGGATGCGGAACGCGCGGCGTTGCGAACGTTCGCGTTGCCCCGCATCGCCGCGGCGCGGGTGATGAATCGGACATTTGCGCGGCCGTCCGGATTTTCGCCGGAGCAATTCTTTTCGAGCGCGCTGGGCGTGCTTGTTGGCTTGGGCAATCACGTGGTCAAAGTCCGCTTTGCCGCCGCGGTGGCCGATCGGGTCCGCGAACGGGTGTGGCACGAATCCCAGCAGATCGCCGATCTGCCGGATGGAGGCATCGAACTTACGCTCCGGCTCGGGGCGCTGCCGGAAGTCGAGCAGTGGATCCTGGGCTGGGGCGCGCAGGCGGAAGTGCTGGGTCCGCCGGAACTGAGGCAGCGTTTTCAGCGAACGGCCGAAGCCTTGCGCGGTCTCTATCGCTAACCCGAATTTTCGTGAAGCGATACTCCTCCGAAATCAAGGTTCAAAGGCTCCGACCTGTAGCCGGGGGCTTATCCCGAGGTGGAGCGCGTGGTCCCCACGCGCGGTTTGGCGTCGAAAGCGGAACGGCCGGGGTCAGCGCCTCCGGCTACAGCTTTCTGGCCTTTCCGAGCTAACCCATGCCAAACGCCGTTTCCGTTTCCGGTCTCACCAAGCGATATGCCAACGTTGTCGCGGCGAACGACGTGAGCTTTGAAATTCCCGAAGGGGAGATTTTCGGGCTGATCGGCCCGAACGGCGCCGGCAAGACGACGGTCCTCGAGTCGATTTTGGGGCTGATCTCGCCTGATGCGGGCTCGGTCGCCATCTGCGGCCAGCCGCTGCCGGGCGGGAAAGCGCTGGTGGGAGCGCAGCTCCAGACGTCGGCGCTCCCGGATATGATGACGCCGCGGCAGGCGCTGACGCTGTGCGGCAAGTTCTACGCGCATCCGACTCCCGCCGCTGAATTGCTGCGCCTCTTCGACCTGACGGAAAAGGCGGACGAGCGTTATGGAACGCTCTCGGTCGGGCAACGCCAGCGCGTGGCCCTGGCGCTGGCGCTCGTGAACCGGCCGAAGGTGCTGGTGCTCGACGAACCCACGGCGGGCCTCGACCCGCCTTCACGCTCGGATCTGCACCGATTGATTCAGCAGCAGCGTGCGGCGGGACGAACGGTGCTCTTCAGCACCCACTATTTGGAGGAGGCCCGGCGACTCTGTGACCGCGTCGCCCTCATGCACCGCGGATCCGTGGTCGCGCTCGACACGCCGGAGTCGCTGATCGCCCGCAGCGGAGCACAGTCCCGCGTATCGGTGCGAACGTCGCCCGCGCTCCCGGCGGAGGCCGCCGCCGGCGTCGGCGCGGTGGCCGATGGCGCGGACGGCTGGTCGGTGACGACGGACCACGTGCAGAAGAGCGTGACCGCCCTGGTCGGCCTGGCCGAATCGCGCCGGGTGGAATTGCTCGACGTGCAGATCCACCGGCCGACGCTTGAGGACGCGTTCGCGCGCTTCACCGCCTGACATGGGCGGCTTCTGGTACCATTTCCTCCTCACGTTGAGGCTCAATTTTCGGAGCAAGCAGCCGTTGATTTACGGCTACCTGGTGCCCGTTTTTTTCCTGATCGCGTTCGGCACCGTCTTCCGATCCGGCGTGCCGCCGCTGGTCGGTCAGATGAGTCAATTGATCACGATCAGCGCGCTCGGGGGGGCGTGCTTTGGCCTGCCGACCGCGTTGGTCGCCGAGCGGGAACGAGGCTGGTGGCGGCGCTACCGGCTGCTGCCGCGGGCCACGGTGCCGCTGCTGGGGAGCACCTTGCTGGCGCGATTGATCCTGGTCGCGATCGCCGCGGTACTGCAGCTGGTGCTGGCCCGCTTCATCTATGGCACGCCCTACCCGATTTTTCCCGGGCACTTCCTTGCCGCGTACCTGGCGGCGGTCTTCGCCTTCCTCGGAATGGGGCTGCTCATCGCCGGTCTGGCGTCGGATGTGCCGGCAGTTCAAGCCTTGGGCCAATGCGTGTTCCTGCCGTTGATCATGATCGGCGGGGTGGGCATCCCCCTGGTGGTGCTGCCGGATTGGGCGCAGCGGCTGGCTTCCTTTCTTCCCGGCCGATATGCGGTGGACGCGCTTCAGGCCGGTTACACCGACGAGGCGCACGGCGCGCTTTTCACCTTCAACGTTCTGGCGCTGGCGACCTTTGGCATCGCGGCCGGCGTGGCTGGCGCGAGGCTGTTTCGATGGGACCCGGCGGCGCGGGTTTCGCGCACTGCGGGAATGTGGATCGTGCTGACGCTCGCGCCTTGGGTGGCGGTCGGGCTGCTGTCTCTGGAAAAGGATCATTGGCATGCGATCGATACCGGCGGCGCGGGTTCGGCGGCATCCATCACCGAAGACGAAATTCGCACGCTGCGGTTCAATGCGCTGCCGCCCGACGACGGAATCGTGACGCCGCTGGCGCGCCCCCTGGCGTTGCTGCAATCCACGGATCGCGCACGCCTGGATGAATTGCGAAGGAAGCTCGACGATTGGTCGCCGGGGCATTTGCCGGACTGGGCCCAAAGCATCCGCAATCTCCTCTGCGTCGCATCCGTCGCCGACGTGGATGAGGATCGCGATGAGGCGGCAATTGCGCGCCTCGTGCTCGATTATCTGTACCTACATTACCGGCAGGATCGCCTCCAAGCGGGATTGGCCTGGGTGGCGCTCAATCCGGCCGGAGGAACGGTGTTCACCGGGCTGCCGCAATTGGGAATCAAAGGAGATTTCGACGACGCCACCATCCGGCTCCGCGATCAGATCTATGCGGAGAAGTTTTTGGGGCGGCTGCGCGGGCAGATTCCAAATTAGATGGGAGGCCCAAGCGCGTGGGGACCAAGCGCTCCACCCACAAGCAACTAGCGTCGCAGAGTAAACTCCACGCCGCCGGTCATCGGCGCACCGGGGTTGCCGCTGTTCACCCCGGGAATGATCAGTTCGTAGTAGTGCCTTCCCGTCAGGTTCTCGCCGAAGAGGGTGATCGACCAGTGCGCCGCGGCGTAACCGGCGCGCGCGCCGAGGAGCGCGTATGCGTGCTGCTCGAAGGCGGTGGACTCCAGCTCGTCGAAATACGTGCGACCGACCGCGGTGGCGCGGACGCCCGCGAACCAGCCGGCGGTGGGACGGTATTCGACGGACAGGCTGCCGTTGTACAGGGGAATGTAGGGCGCCGCGTCGCCCGACAAGTCGGCGCCCGTGATTGGGGACGCATACGAAGTGAGGACAGCTCGGGTCCATCCTCCGCTAGCGGCCACGGTCAAACCGGCGAGCGGATGCCAGCTGAGCTCGGCCTCGGCGCCTTGCGACTGGGCGCGCCGGGCATCCGCGACGAAATAGTCGGCCGCCGTGTACGATCGCTCGATCTGATAGTTGGAAATCTCCTCGTCGAAGACCCGCACGGCAAGCCGCCACTGGCGCCGGTCCCAGGCGTCGTCCCAACCGGCTGAATACGACACGAGGCGCTCGGCGGCAAAGGGAATGAGAGCCGGATTATCGGTGTACGACGAAAAGCCTCCCGGCCGCAGGCCCCAGGCCGCGGCCAGGTCGGCGTGCTGGTCCGCGCCTCCCATCCAATCGAGCGATGCCTTGGGCAGCAGGCCCGCGTAGCGGGTGTGGCCGTCGAAATCCATTCCCGGCACCGGAACCGCCTCCGTGCGCAGGAAATCCCGTTCGGTGGCTTCCGCGCGCGCCCCGGTCGTCAGGCTGAGGCCCGGCGCCAGCGTCCAGTGGGCCTGCGCGAACGCGGCGCCCTGCCGCGAGTCCTCATCAAAGGCGGAGATTTCAATCGGAAATTTGCCGGGAATGGCGCGATCGATGAAGTTGCTTGTTGTGCTTCGCGACAGCCATAGGCCGGCGGAAAGCACCATGGGCCCCAGAGTTCCGCTGGTCGCGTGCAGCTCCTCGTTCCACGTCTTCTGGTCCTGAACGATTTTGGAATCAAGCGGCGGAGGCAGCACCAGAAAGTTGGTGAACGGATCCATTCGCCAATCGGTGAAACTCGTCACCGAGCGCAGGTTCGCCCCGGAGGGCAGCGCCGCGTCGAATCGGAGCGCGGCCCCGTCGCTGTCGATGTCGGTCACCCCTTCCTGCGCGCGATTGACGGAGTAGTAGGGTCCATGCAGCGGCACCAGCGGTTGGGCCCCATCGCGCGAGCGGCCGCCGAAGATTTCGACGGTCAGCTTGTCCGACGCGCTCAACGGGGCGGCGGCCTGGCCAAAGAGATTCTCGTTTTCCTGATCGTCCACTCGCTGGCCGATTTGATGGTTGGTGATGTAGCCGTCGCGGGCCGAATAGCCGGCGATGACCAGCGCGTTGTCCCCGCCGCCCGAAACGACGGCCGAGCGCGCATCATAAGCGCCATAGGTGGCGGTCGCCTGGCCGGCCGCCATCGGCGCGAACACCACGACGCCCCCATCCGTTGCCCGGCCAAATTCGGATCCTTCGGGGCCGCGATAGAGCGCCACCGAGCTCAGATCGAATACGTTTTCCGGATACGCGAAGCTGCTCGGCATCGGAATGTCCCCCAGGTACACGGTGACGGCCGGGTCGCTGAAATACGGGGTATTCGCGAGGCCCCGGAGCGCAAACAGGCTTCCGTAACCGCCCGAGCCGGCCGCCGAAATGTGGAAGTTGCCGGCTTGTTGTTCCAATTCGTCCCATCCGCTGAGACTGCCCGCCGTCCCTGGATCCCAGGAGAGGCGCGTGCCCCCCGCCGCGCTCGTTTCCAAGGGCGCGGCTTCCACCACGACCGCCGGTACTGTAACGACATCAGTCTCTTCGCCATATGATTGCGACTGAATGGCGCAAAGCAGGCAGACGACCGCGACACTGAAGCTGGACGCTCTCATGTTGCCCCGGAGGGACAAGCGATTCGGCCGGTGTTTCCCTGGGGCCGTGATATTCCCGATCTTGAAACCCATCTGCACCCAGCACTTACTGACGCGCCGTGTCACTTTTTACCTTTTTCCTGGCCGCTGCTGCCGCCACGGGGGCTCTCCCCTCCGATTCCAGTCCGGCCAATGCGTCGGCCGTCATTCGCGCCGCCGTGGCCCCAAGCCATAGCTCGCCCGACGTACAGAACGCGGTGGTCAAGGTCTTTGCCACGGTTCGGCACCCGGAACCGTACATGCCTTGGACCAAGGCAGCGCCGCAGGAGATTTCCGGGAGCGGGGTCGTCATCGAAGGGCATCGCATTCTGACGAATGCCCATGTCGTCCTTTATGCGAGCCAGATCCAGATCCAGGCGAACCAGTCGGGGGACAAGCTTTCCGCGACGGTCGAGTCCGTCGCGCCCGGCATCGACCTGGCGGTGCTCAAGCTGAACGACGAATCGTTCTTCGACACTCATGCGGCGCTGAAGCGCGCGGCCACGCTGCCGAGCGTCAAGGATCCCGTGCTCGTCTATGGGTTTCCCGAGGGCGGGACCAGCATGTCGATCACCAAAGGCATTGTTTCACGCATCGACTTCACCGCCTACAATTTTCCCGTTTCCGGCCTGAGAATCCAAATCGACGCGGCGATCAATCCCGGCAACAGCGGCGGACCGGCGGTGGCGGGCGACCAGATGATCGGCCTCGCCTTCAGCCATCTGGGCGGAGCCGAGAACATCGGGTACATCATCCCGTCGGAAGAGATCGACCTGTTCCTCAAGGCCGTTCACGACGGGATCACCTACCATAAGCCGGGCCTGTTCGATGAGCTGCAGACACTGCA
The DNA here is from genome assembly GCA_036502225.1 of Opitutaceae bacterium. Lineage (GTDB taxonomy): Bacteria > Verrucomicrobiota > Verrucomicrobiia > Opitutales > Opitutaceae > Palsa-1447. Next base: position 74,630 of record DASXYY010000062.1, on the reverse strand, counting down.
GAACCCCGCGCTCCGCAAATGGCTGAATGCGCCGGCCAACGTCAAGGGCATGGTGGTGACCGAGCCGAACGACGAAGCGGCGGATTATCCCCTGAAACGTTGGGACATCATCACCTCGATCGGCGGGACCCCGATCGACGACGAGGGCATGGTCTCGATTTCAGACACCTTGCGCGTGCATTTCCGCTACCTGGTTCAGAAGACCGTGCGTGACGGCGTCGTCGATTTGCAGGTCTTTCGGGCGGGCAAGGTCCTGGACCTGAAGGTGCCGGCCCCGGCGGAGCGCCCCATGTTGATCGACGAGCTTCGCGGGACGTATCCGTCTTATTTCGTCTATGGGCCGATTGTGTTTTCAGCGGCGACCGGGCAATTCTTCGCGGGAATTGCCCGCAATCCCACGGCGATGAACGCGTTTGCGGCACTCGGCAGCCCGCTGGTGACCCGGCGCGGCGATCGGCCGGCATTTCCCGGCGAGCAGCTCGTGGTCGTTTCGTCGCCCTTTTTTCCGAACGATCTGGTGAAGGGCTACGACAACGCGCAGGCGTCGGTCGTGGACAATATCAACGGGATCAAAATCAAGAACCTCCAACAACTGGTTGAGGTGCTGCGCGATTGCCGCGATCCGTACATCCAAATTTACTTTGCCGGCCGCGAACGTGAAAACCTGGTGTTCAACCGCGCGGAAATGTCGGCCGCCACCGACGATATCCTGGGAGACAATGGGATCCGAAGCCAGGGATCGCCGGACATGATGGCGGTTTGGAATGCCAAGCCGGCCCAAGCGACGAAGATCAACAAATGAGAACGGGTGGAGCGCATGGTCCCCATGCGCTCCACCCGCGTTGGGATTACGATCAAACTAATGGAGCGCGCCGCTGTCCGGAGTCGGACCTAGACACTGGTGCCGGTTCCCGACAGAGTCGGAGCAGCCGGCGCGCTCCATAGCTTGTGACCACCGGACTGGCGTAGGGTCCGGTAAAAACGGAGGACCAAACAGGTAACTACGGCTAGGCCCACGCCAGCGGCCAGCCAAAGAGCAAAGGAATGCACGGCACTCACCGTGATTCGTCCCACGAGCAGGCCGAAGCCTCCAAACAGGGCCGACCACACCACGCCGCCGGCCACATCGAGCCCGAGGAATTTTGCGAGCGGGATGCGGGTCATCCCAAACGCCATCGGAGTCGCCGTTGAGCCGGCGGGAAAGAATTGAAAATAGACGACGAGCTTTTCCTCGTAGTCGTCCATCAGCGCGAAGGCCCGCTGAAGCCGCGCAAAGAGATTCGGAAACCAGGCGCCGGCGCGATGGCCCATGTAACGGCCGATCAGGAAGCACCCCAGGTCGCCCATGACGACGCCGAGCAGGCCGGCCTCGATCACGGCCCAGAAATTGAGGATGCCCGCCGCGGCCAGCGCGCCGCCGGCGATCATCGAAAATTCACCTTCGAACAATGCCCCGACCGCAATGGCGACGTAGCCATAGGTGTGAAGGAATTGGGCGAAGTGGATCATTGCACGGCCAGAATAGCCGATTCCCTGGCCGACGTATGCCCGACAAGCGCGAATTACCGTGTAGGGCAACGCCTAACGCTGGCGTACCACTTTGACGGCAGCCGAGTAGTGCCCGGCCTGGGTTCCGTCGGTGCTGACAATGGGGCGTGGCACGGACGCTTCGAAGCGGGCGATGGCCGCGGCTGGCAAAAGGCCGGTTTGCCGGAGGGTTTCCGCAATGATTGCAATCTCGGCCCGGCTGGATCCGTCCTCGATTTTCAAAGCGAGGCCCAGGCCCGTCTCGGGAAAGCCCATACACCAGACGGCCTCGGCGCCGATCTTGGAAAAGATCTTCCCTCGCGCCGCGTTCATCAGTCCGAGGTCGGCCCGCCCCCGGCCGGAAACGAGCTGCGGATGCGCCCGCATCGCCCCCGTCAGGCGCAGGACGGCGGCCGCGCGGACGGGCTGGCCGTGCCGCTGCCAGTATTCCGCATCGGCCAGTCGCGCGTAGCCCATGGCGATGCGCCGCAGGCTGACTGCGTGGGCCGGCAGGTTGCATCCGTCGCGAGCGGACTGCACTTGGGTGATCGGCACATCCGCAAAGTCGGCGACGATCTGTTTGATCTCCTTCTGCAACGGATGCGCCGGCCGCAGGTAGGTGGCGATCGGCCATCCTCGGTGCTCGCAGGCCAGGAGCATCCCAATGTGCTTGCCGCTGCAGTTGTGGCACAGAACGGGGGGAGTCCGGCCGGCGCGGGCCAGACGGGCCGCCGCGGCGGCGGAATAAGGCACCTGGGTGCCGCATTTCAGGCAACGTTCGTCCAGGCCCCGGGATCGGCGCAGCATGGCCTGAGCGACCCTCACGTGTTCCGGGTCGCCGCTGTGGGAAGCGCAGGCTAGGGCCAGCATCGGATCGGTCAGGCGGTAGGCGTCGGCGGCTCCGCTTTCCACCAGCGGCAATGCCTGGAGCGGTTTCAAGGCGGATCGAAAGAAAACCGGCGAATCGTCCAATCCCGGCGTGCTCCAGCGCACGCGTCCAGCGACGTCCGCGATCACCACGTGGCCACGGTGGCGGCTTTCGGGAACGCGTCCCCGCCAGACCACCGCCAAGACCGGAACCTTCGAGGTCACGTCCGCCGTTCCCGCCGCCGAGCCAGCAGATAGTACAAGGTCGGCGTGCCGATCAGCGAAAGGAGCATTGAGATGCAGAGCGCGCCGATCACGGCGATGGCCAGCGGCTGCAGCATTTGGGCTCCCGTTCCGATTCCCCAGGCGAGCGGCAACATCCCGATTGCCGCCGCCAGGGTGGTCATGAGCACGGGCCGAAGCCGCCGCGCGCCCGATTGCAGAATGGCGTCCTCCCAGGAAGCCCCGGATTGGTGCAAATGGTCCACGCGGTCGAGCATGAGGATGCCGTTCTTGGCCACCAGGCCCACGCCGATGATGGCTCCAAGAAACGCGACGACGTTGAGCGAGGTCCCGGTCAGCCACAAAGCGGTCACCGCTCCCGCCAGCGCCAGAACGGCGCCGAACACGATGGCCACGGGTTCAAGAAACGAACGAAACTCGATGACCAGGACGGTAAAGACCAGCAGGAGCGCCATCAGCAGCACCAGCAGCAGATTGATGAAGGATTCCTGCTGCTGCTGGAAAAGCCCGCCATATTCGACCGACCCGGCGGGAAGCGTGGAGTCGTGCGCGAGCTTGGATTGGATCTCCTCCATCGCGCTGCCCAGGTCCCGGCCTTCGAGACGTCCGGATATGGTCACTTCCTGGCGCAAGTCCTCCCGGTCGAGTTCCACCTGGCTTGGCTCGACCACCAGGTCGGCCACCTGCTGCACTTGGATTCGATCGCCGGCTGGCGTCCGAAGCAGGGTGTGCCGCAAATCGTCGGAGGTGCGCAACGATCCCGGGCGATCGAGGACGCGCACGGTGAGCAGCTGGTCTCCCGAGGCAATGTGCGTGGCTTCATTTCCCAGCAGCGCGGTGTCCAGCGCCGAGGCGATGTCGCCGGCGGACAACCCAAATCGGGCCGCATCGGAAGGCCGCACGCGCAAGACAAACGATGGCCCGGTTTGAGTCAGGCCGTTGAACGTGTCCACCACGCCGGAGACCGACTTCAGAGCCTCCTCCACGTGCGGGGCCTCCTGTTTGAGCCAATTGAGGTCCGGCGAGAAGATCTTCACTTCGATGGGATTGGGCGTGAGCACAAGGTCGCCGACCAGGTCCGTGAGAATTCCGTGCAAATCCCAATCGATGGCCGGAAGTCGTTCCGCCAGCTGATGTCGGATGCCCGCCATCACCTCGTCCGTGCTGCGGTGGCGCCCGGCCCGCAATTTCACCAGATAATCTCCATTGTTCGGTTCGGTGATGTAGAGCCCGAGCTGGGTGCCCAGCCTCCGGGAATAGCTCTCCACGTCCGGATCGTTGCGGATGACCGCCTCGGCCTGATTCAGCATGCGCGACGTCTCGGTGAGGCTCGTTCCGAACGGCGCGGTGTAATCGATCACGAAGCCGCCTTCATCGAAGGACGGCAAAAAGTCGGTCTTGAGCTGCCGATAGATCAGCATGCCGGCCACGGCAATTGCCGCGCACCCCGCCATCACCCACGCCGGACGAGCCAACGCCGATCGCATCGCGCGTTCATAGACCGCCGTGGCGCGCCGGAGTACCGCGCCGTGGGTCTGATCGTGGCCCTTCCGCTTGCCCAAAAATGACGCCGCCAACGCCGGCGTCACCGTCACCGCTAATACGAGCGACGTCACCAGCGACACGACCATCGTCAGGGCGAGCGCGCGGAAGAACACGCCGGTGATGCCGTCCAGAAAGGCCAGGGGCAGAAACACGACCACCGGCGTCAAGGTCGAGCCGATGAGGGCGTGCAGGATTTCGCCCAGGCCGTGTTCGACCGCCTCCCGCTTTTCCAGGCCGGCGGCGATTTGGGCAAAAATCGATTCCACCACGACGATCGCATCGTCGATGACCAATCCGATGGCCGCCGCAACTCCTCCCAGCGTCATCATATTGAAGCTCATGCCGACCGCCTTCAGCGAAATGAAGGTGATTAGCACCGTGATCGGGATCACGAAGATCGCCGTGGTCACCGAACCCCAGTTGCGCAGGAACAGGAACAGGATGACGACCGAAAGGATGAGCCCGAAAAAGATCGCTTCCCAGACGCTGCCGACCGAATCGCGCACGAACGTGGATTGGTCGTAGAAATAGGCCAATTGCATGTCCGGCGGCAGGCTTCGCCGGAGCTCCTTGAGCTGCTTTTCGACGGCGGACGCGATCTGCAGCGTGCTGCCGTTCGGCTGGCTCATGAGATTCAACAGAACTGCGTTACGTCCGTTCGCCGTGACGACCGTCAAATTGGGGGCCGGGGCGCGAACGACGCGGGCGATGTCGCCCACGCGGATCGGGTGTCCGTTTCTCACCGTGATGACAAGGTGCGCAAGATCGTCGGCCGAGGCCGCCCGGCCGTCGACCGATACCATATAGAGGTGGTAGTCTTGCTCCACCATGCCGGCCGCCGCGACGACGTTGTTTTTGGACAGCGCGTCAGAGACGTCCTGTAGGCTGAGCTGGGCGTCCTGAAGTCGGATCGGATCGACCTCGATGTGATATTCGGGAGTGCTGCCGCCCGTGACTTGGATGGAGGCGAGGCCGGGTATTTGCAACAGGCGGGGCTTGATGTCGTATTGGGCGGTGCTCCAAAGGGACATCAGATCGCGGGAGGGGCTCGTGAGGCTGATGCCCAAAATGGGAAAGGCCGAAAAGGTCAGTCGTTGAACTTCGGTCGTGGCCGATGACGGCAACTGACCCTTGATTTCGCCCAAGCGTCCCAGCACGTAGAGCTCCGCTTGAACCATGTCCGTTCGCCAGCTGAAAAGGACGTTGATTTCGGCGGATCCGCGGCCCGTCGCCGTGCGCACGGAAACCGCACCGGGAATCTGCTTCATGGCGTCCTCGATCGGGCGGGTGACGAGCGCCATCATCTCGTCCGCGGACATGATGCCGTTGTCGACGAGGAGGGTGACCCGGGGGAAATCCGTCTGGGGAAAAACCGACGAAGGCGTGGTCAGCGCCGAAAATACGCCGGTCAGGCACAAGACCGCAGCGACGAACAGGATGGCCACGGAGTTGCGCGTGGCGAAACGTCCCAACCGGGAGACCGCCGGATTACTCATCGCTCGATTTCAACCTTGGTCTTGTCGGGCAATCCGTAAGCGCCCGTGGTGACCACGGTTTCGCCGGCCTTGAGCCCGTCGGCGGAGACTTCGACCCAATCGCCCTCGCGAAACCCCACTTGAACCGGGGTCTGGGTGGCCTGGCCGCCCGCGACCACCGCGATCGTGCTCTGGCCGTCCTCGTCGGTGACCACGCTCGCGGATGGCGCCCCCACGACATCGGCGTGCGTGCCCGTCAGAATGCGCACCGGGACGAATTGCCCGGGCCGAACGGCGGCGCCGGCCGGGAGCGTCGCGCGCACGGTCACGGTGCCCAGCGTCGCGTCCACCGTCGACCCCACCCAAGCGACAGTGCCGTGCACGACCGCGGGGCTCGTGATTTCAAAATCCTGGCCCGAGGCGATGTCGCCGGCTTCGGCCGCCGGAATATCCGCCGTGACGACCAATCGGCGCAGGTCGATCACTTCGGCGAGCACCGTGGCGGCATCGATGGCCTCGCCCGGGCGCGCGTCCAGCCGGACCACTGTCCCGGCGATCGGCGACGTGATGTGCAGGTAGGAAAGCTGCACTTGCGCGGTGACCAGATCGGCTTCGGCGGCGGCGGTCTGGGCCTCGGCGTCCTGGACGGCCTTGACGGAGCTATTCTGCGCGGCGAGCAATTCCCGTTGGCGTTTCAACGCCGCATCGGCGGCCTGTTCCGCGCGCAGCGCGCGGTCCACCGCGGCTTTGGCGGTGCGGTCGTCCAAATCGATGAGCGGTGCTCCCACCGCGACGACGTCTCCATCGCCGGCCCGGACGATCGCGATCGTTCCGGCCACTCCGGCGGCCAGCTTGCAGGAGGCACCGGGCTGGCCCCGCTCGGCCGGTGCGGGCCGGACCGTTCCGAATCCATCCACATAGCGGTGCACCGTCACGGTCTGGAGCGGCCCCGTGTGGACCCGCACGACCGTGGTCGTCTCCTCTTCGCCACCCGATTGCCGCCGGTGCCAAAGGAAGACGGCGACCGCCGCGGCGATGATGGCGGCGAGAATGACCAGGGATTTTCGCTTCATGGGGAGAAAGTTTGTTCCGCCGCGATTTCCAATTGGCTGCACGCCAGCGCGGCCTTGAGCGAGGCGTCCAGCCGGCCCAGTTCGCTGGCGTCAAAGGCGACTTCCGCGTTCGCGGTCGCGAGCGGATCGTTTTCCCCGGCCTGCTCCATTTCGCGAATGGAGTTGCGGCGCCGGCCGAGTTCCGCGGCGAGCTGCCGGGCGACCGCGATCTGCTCGCGGGCGACGCGGTAACGCGCGTAGGCGGACTCGACGTCGTTGAGCGCCTGCGACTGAACCGTCAGGAAATGCGCCGCCGCCTCGGCCCGCTTGCGCCGCGCTTCCGCGATCGGACCCTGGTTCTGATTGAGCACGGGCAACGTCAGGCTCAGGGACAATTGCCACATGCTGTCGCCCGCGCTGCCGCTGTTGTATTGGTAGCCGGGCCCGAGGTTCAGATCGGGGTATTGGCGGGCGATCTCGATCTGCAGCGCCGATTGCGCCGCGGCATATTGCGCCAGCGCGGTCCGCACATCCGAGCGGTCGAAGAGCGCCGTATGCCGCAACGAGGAAAGTTCGGGCGGGGCCGGCAGCGCTGCGAGCGACGGGTCGCTCAGCGCGATGCCGTCCAGAGCGCTCCGTGGCACGCCGATCGCGGCGGCCAATTCCGAGCGGGCGTCCTCGCGGGCCACCGCGCCGTCCTGCGCCGCCAGCCGCACGGTCGCGAGATCGATGCGGGCTTGGTTCAAATCCGCGCCGGAGGCATTGCCGGCCCGGACCTGGCCCTCGAGCAAACGCACGACCTTATCCTGGGCGTCCGCCTGGCGCTGCAACGCCTGCTGGCGTTCTCCGCTCACGATGTCCTGCAGCACGGCGGCACGCACGCGTCCGCGCAGCTGCCAGATCGTGCCGCGCAGGGCCCAGGTTTCGGCTTCGCTCGTGCTCCTGGCTTCGTCCATGCGGTACCGCCGTTTGCCGGCGGTTTCGATCGGAAAATCCAGCGACACGGGCGCGACCGACCAAGGCGTGGGATTGCCGGGGATTTGGTTGTCGTAGGCTCCGGTGAAATTGAGCGTGGGATTGGGGCGCTGCGCCGCGGTGCGTTCGGCGGAGCGGACCGCGGCGAGATGCGCCTTGGCCTCTGCCAGCGCCGGTTGGAAATACAGCGCTGCCGTCGTCAACGCCGCCGAGCCCCAGCCGGCACCCGGCGCGGGCGGCGCGCTGTGATTTTCCTGCAGGAAGGACAGAAGCGCGGGGTCCGAAAGCGAGCGGGCCGCATACGCCGACGCCGTTTGCGCCGGATCGATGGGCTGGGCATCGTAGTGGGCGCACCCGGAGCCGGCCAGGAGGGCGGCCACGAGCGTGTGAGCGGTTAAGCTTGTTCGCGGCACAGGATGCGCCGCACGCCTTCGATCGGCGGTTCGGCCAGGGATTTCAAACGAAAGGGTGCGTGCTGGGAGAGCTCCGCCGCCACGAAGGGGTGAGTCAGGATTGGTCCGCTCAACCCGGCGGCCAGCGATTCGAATCGGTTCTCGTCGAACAACTTTCGAGCCACGTGGAGGGCCAGCGCGAGCAGCTCCCGGGTCGAGGCGACCACCAGTTCGCGAGCGGCCGGATCTCCAGTCCCCGCCAACGCGAGGACGCCCGGCGCCAAGGAAGAAATTTTAGGATTTGCCGCGGAGTCGTTGTAGTAGAAGCGGCTAATGGCTTGAGCCTCCGCGAGACCGGTCTGCTCTTGGATAAACGGCGCCAGCCCGGATGGCGGCATCCACCCCTGAAGCTCCAACAGGGCGCGCGCAATCGCCCGCCGCGAAATATCGAAACCGCTGCCGGCATCTCCGAAACGCCAGCCCAACCCGCCCGCGTAATGCACCCCTTGCCGATCGCGTGCCGCGACAAACGATCCGGTGCCGGCATGCAGCACCAGTCCGTCCCCTCCGGCGGTCGCCAGCTCCAGCACGGGTATCGAATCGTCGGATGCATCGACGCGGCCAAAGGTGGTCAGGCTGGCCGCAAATTCCTGCCAGAAGGCGCGATTGCCGGCCATGCACAGTTGCGTCGCGACGATCTGGAAGTCCGGCGCCGACGTCGGAAATGGCGCCAGCAATTTCCTGAGCAAATCGGCGACGATCTGCTTGGCTTCCTGGGGCCCCACCAGGCTGGGGTTGCAGCCGACCCCCGAGGCGCGCGCGGCCACCGACCCCGAGGCATCGACCAATATGGCCTCCGTCTTGGTTCCGCCGCCGTCGACGCCCAGACGATAGTTCATGAGCCGATCAGGCCAGTTGCCGGCTGAGGCGGCCCTTGTAGCGGCGGCCCAGCTCGCGGTTGTGTTCGATCGCCCCGGGCAGGTTCTGGCTGCGCAGCACCGGCAGCGCATGGCCGCCGGCCTTGAGCCAGTCCATGACCGCCAGCATCAGCCAATTCAGCACCGAGCAGCCGATTAATGTGGAGGTCGGGCCGCCGTGCACGTTGTCCCCCAGATTGACAATGGCGTCGCCCGGGATGCCGCCGTTGTCCAGCACCACGTCGGCGCACTCGAACAGTCGTTTGCCGCTCGGGTGCTGGGAGGGCGTGATCTTCGACATCGCCAGGCAGGTGAGCGCCGCGACCTGCAGGCCCCTGGATTTGGCGTGGAGCGCGACATCGATGGGGGAGGCATTTTTGCCGGAGTTGGAAATGACGATGATCGTCTCGCCCGGCCGGAGCTCGTACTGCCGGTCGTAGCGTTCGATCAGCTTGGCGCCGTAGCCCGGCAGATTCTCGATGAAGCCGGCCGTGGGATCGATCACGCCGGTGACGCAGACCAGCCCGCCGGCACGCCCGATGATCTCGCGCGCAACGATTTCGCTGTGGCCGGAGCCGAAGGTGTGCACGACCCCGCCGGCGGCGACGCTGGCGCCGATAAGGGGCGCCAGGTGCGCGATGGCGGCCTGGTTGGCCTGCCAGGCCGCTTCCAGCAGGGCATTGCCCCGCGTGTAGTACTGATCGGCCAGCGTCATGCCATTACGTTGCTCCACCGGCCATAGATACCGCAAGGGAGGACTTTCCCGTCCCGGTGAATCGGCAGCCCCACCTCGCCGGCGGAGATCGTCCCCCGGCCGCCCATCAGTTCCGCGAGCAGGTTGGCGACGACGGTCGGCGAAAGCCGGGCGGTGTAGGCGTTGATCAGAAAAAATAGCGGACGGTCGCTGAGCAGCGCGCGGCATTCGGAAAGCAGGTTCCACAGGTCTTCCTCCAGCTTCCACATTTCACCCGTGCTGCCGCGCCCGTAGGTCGGGGGATCCATGATGACCGCGTCGTATTTCCTGCCGCGCTTCTGCTCCCGGCGAACGAATTTCAGGCAGTCATCGACGATATAGCGGATCGGGGCTTCCGCGAGGCCGCTCAACGCCGCGTTTTCGCGGCACCATTTGACCATGCCTTCGGCGGCATCGACGTGGCAGACCGATGCGCCGGCGGCGGCGACGGCGCAGGTGGCGGCGCCCGTGTAACCAAACAGATTGAGCACCTGCGCGGATCCGGCTGCCCGAATCGCGGCCGCGCACCATTCCCAGTTGACCGCCTGCTCCGGAAAAAGCCCGGTGTGCTTGAACGAGGTGGGCCGGATCTTGAACCGCAGCGGCCGATCGGCCGCGGCGAGCGGGTAGGTGATTTCCCATTGCTCGGGCAGCGGGCGCCGGAATTCCCATTTGCCGCCGCCGGTCTCGCTGCGGTGGTAAAAGCCGTCCCATTCGCGCCAAGGCGCGCCGGGCGCTTCGCCGCGGCGCGGCCAAAGGATCTGCGGATCCGGCCGCACCAAGGTGTACGCGCCCCAACGCTCCTGCTTCATCCCGTCGCCGCAGTCCAGCAGCCGATAGTCGGCCCACCGATCCGCCAGCTGCAGCGCGGGGCGTTCGGTCACGGCGCGGTCCCGAAGTCGTAGACCAGGCGCAGATAGTACAGCGTGTCCATCTTGGAAATGCCGGGCCCGGGCTTGCTGTTGTAGTCGTTGGTGATGCCGGCTCGGAATTTGAGCATCGTGTTCGAAAGCGGCACCTGGACGTAACTGTCGTGATGGACGATGAAGTTGGAGAAGTCGCTGAACGTGGGCACGAACGTGATGGAGTTGCTCACCTCGAAGAGGCGGCCCTTGAAGTCGTGCGCAATTTCGACGTCGCCGCCCACGCTGCTGATCGTCGGCGTGACGGGATTGTAGTAGTCGTCGTAACGATACGCGACACCGACGCGGCCGACCAGCAAGTCGGTGGGAGTCTTGACCAAGTCGAACCCGTAACCGGCGGCGGCAATGTCCTCGTAGCGCTCGTCGAGCAGGCGGTCGAAGCCGGCTTCGTCGCGCACGAACCATTGGTTATCGCCGTCGAACACATCGGAATAGTCGACGCCGGCGCGGAGCTGATTCGCCGATTGCAGGCCGTTGGTGACCGCGCGGTCGTAGTTGCCGTAGAACTTGAGCGTGTCGTGCGGCGCGGTCCACACGGCCTTGAAGCCCCCGCCGGTGTCGATGCTGTGGGTGTTGCCGCTCGAGCCCTGAATGTTGGCTGTCGCTTCAAACGCCCAGGCGCCGGCCAGCGGATCCTTGCTGCCCGCCGGCCACAGCATGGCGACCTTCTCGACCGTGGTCGTCAGCGCGCCGTCCTTGCCGACAATTTCCACCTGGCCGGTGGGCGTGGTCGTGATTGTGCCGTCGATCCGGGAACCGCTCGCGAGGCGAACGGAGTCGGCTTGGGACGTCGCGATCGAGGCGACCGACGATTGCTTGATCGTCAGCGTGCCGGCGTAGCTGGTGTCGAACGTGATCGTACCGGCGTTGATGGCCTTGACCGTCCCGACGAGCTTCGCGCCGTCCTTCGTCTCGATGATATCTCCCTGCGCGATGCGGCCGCAGAGCAGGACGCAGAGAAGGAAGCCAATGGTTTTGCAGCGATTGAGTTTCATGGAAGGTCCCGGTGGGACCGAAGTGAGCGACCTATGTGCCGAAAAGCCGGTCGCCAAAATCTCCCAATCCGGGCGCGATATATTTGCGGGAATTCAAGCCCCGGTCGAGCGCGGCGGCGTGCACTTCCACCTCCGGATGATCGGCATGCGCCCGATCGTAACCTGCGGGCGCGGCCATGATGCAAATCAGTTTCGGCGCCACGGCGCCCTTTGCCTTCGCGTGAGTAAGGGCCGTGCTCGCGGATCCCCCGGTAGCGAGCATGGGATCAATTACCACCACCCGGCGCTCCGTTAGGTCCGGCAGCTTGCAATAGCAATCGCGCGCGACCGCAAGCGGATGGTCCAGCCGCTTCAGCATGTCACAAGAGGTCCTGCTCGACCTTGCGTTCGAGGACGCGCTCGAATTCGCGGCGGAGCTCTTTCTTTTTTCCGCCCAGCCCCGGCATGGACGCGAGCCAATGGAAAACCTCCTCGCGCAGATGTCGCGGCATGACCGGTTCGATCGCGCGCACCTTGTCGAGGGCGCGGACACACGCCGCGGCCATCGTGTCGCACACCCGCTGCGCATCGGCGGAACTACGCTGCGCCGCCAGCCGAAGATCCTCGTCGCCCCGCCGGGTGCGGCGCCGCGAATGGAGTTGGTAGGCGGAATAACCGTGGAGGATTACATTGGCCGTGCGGGGATAATAGCTGGCCATCAGGCTCCAGGAATTCGGGCCGTCGCCACCGACCCGCAAATCGCTTCGCGCGAGCACCGCGGGAATGTCGGCGAATTTGGCCAGCATGAATTCGACCGCGACGCTGCTGTCGATATCGGCGCCATCGAACGCGAACAGCGCCAGGTCGCAGCTCAGCAGCATGCGGATGTCGTGATCGCGCACCGCGCGCGGCCGCACCACCCGCGGCTCGCGGTCCTGCGGCAATTGGCACAGGTAGCGGCCGTGCGAACGCTCGTAGATCGCTTCGGCGAGGTACGCGTTGCCCAACAAATGGGTGAGGGTGTAAAGCTCGCTCGAGAGATACACCGTCAGGCTCTTCGATTTCTTTTTCAGGGCTGAAGCAGCAAAACGTGCTCCGCCGTTCCGGGCAAGAACGGGCTCGGCTCTCCTTTTTCCCAGGCGGTGGTTCCGGCCCGATAATAGGGCGAAAGCGGGTGGCCGCTCTGCCCGCCCGGCATTTCGAAGATGCCTTCGCTCTCGCGGCCCGGTGCCACCACGATGCGTTCACTCGCGCCGAAGCTGGGCCGTTGCACGCGAGGCATGTCGTCGTCGCCGGGCAACTCCACCGGGTCCAGGTTGAGCCATCCAGTCAGAAAGGCCGGCAGCAACTGTCCAAAGGGGTGAAGGTCGCGCAGCCGATTGCGCCGGCCCCAGGTGTAACCGTCGACGTCGCGCGCGCCCTCGGCCACGGCGGACAATTCGAGCTGGCGCCAGTTTTTCCACCTGGGGTCCAGCATATGGATCGGTTCTTCGGCGAGAATCGCCCGGACGGCCGGTTCGTAGTTCAAGCGGCTCCACTGGAATTGCGGGTCCGCATCCGCGCAGGGCTCGAAAATGGGATCGAGCACCAGGCTTTCGACGCGCTGGCGAAATTCCCGCAAAAGCCGGTAACCCACCGAACCGATGTCAGCCCGGTCGCTATCGCGTTCGACGGCATCGTAAAAGGAGCGATGGGCGGCGGCGTCCGGATCGTCGGTGCGCAGCTTCAGAATGCGATCGCGCCACCAGCTCAGGAAGAGCGCGCGGTCGTCGAGCTGCACTCCCAAAAGGTCGGTCGGCCTGGCGCCGCCCCGCTTGGCGAGGGCGGCGAGATCGTCGCGCACCTGGTTTCCGCGGGCGCCCCGGTAATAGCCCCCGTCTCCGAGCAAGGCCAGGGCGTCGCCACCCAGTGCGCGCTGGTTGGCGGTCCAAAGGTAATCATTTCGCACGATGACCGGCACTCGCTCCGGCGGCAGAAGGCCCTTCCAGGTTCGGTCCCCATATTGCCAAGAGACCGGCCAGCGCGCCAATCCGTTGTATCCAACTCGTTCCGGCAGTCGTCCGGCGATGGTCCAGCCCACCTGCCCCTGGGCGTCCGCCACCAGGAAGTTGACCGCAGGAATTCCCGCGCGGTGGGCGATCGCGATCGCCTGGTCGACGCTGGCCGCATCCTGTAGGTCCCACAAATCGCAATTCGTCGCCGCCGGATCGTCCTCGGTCCAACGCATGACGAGCAGCTTTGTGGCTTTGCGCGCATCGTGGCCGACCACCGGACCCCATTCGGTCCACTGGGTCGTCAAGCCGACGTCGTCGTGCCCCTTGACGTGGATGGTTTCGACCCGGTCGCGCAGGGGGAACACCAGGCCATCGTGGCCGAAGTAAAAATCGGGGGAATCGGACGTGACCGCGATCAAATCGGCGGTGGCGACGCAGCTGTTCGTCATGCCCCAGGCGATGTGGCCGTTGCTCCCGATCACCACGCCCGGTGTGCCGGGAAGGGTCGCGCCGACGATCCGATGTCCGGGCCAGGCGAGCGATGCCCGGTACCAGGTATTGGGCAGCGTCAGTGTCAGATGGGGGTCGTTGGCCAGCAGGGCGGGCTCGCCGGCGCGGCCGGCGACGGCCATCGCGTTGGAGCCGACCCCGAACGCGTCGCCAAACGCGGAGGGAGATCTTTGCGCGTGGGGGACCACGCGCCCCACCGCTGTTTTCGAGGCCGGCTCGCCGGTGTCGCGGCGAAGATTGATCACATCCGCGGAAGGAACCTGGGGCAGGGGAGCCGTGGATCCGTCCAATGCCGAATCTCCGGGTCCAACCAGCGGGGAAAAGAAGTCCACCGCCGATTGATCATAGATCGAACGCACATCGCTTAGATCCTGCGCGAAACGGGCGCTGGAGTCCTGCAGCGTGAGCAGCATGCCATAGGAGACCAAGATCGCATCTTCGGGCTGCCAGGGCCGCGGATCGGTTCCCAGCACGATGTATTCGAACGGCTTCACGCGCAGACTGGCGAGCCCGGCATTGACGCCCTCCGCATAGGCGCGAAGCAGGGCCTGCTGATCGGGCCGCGCGCGCTGGAAGACCTCCCTCGCCAGCCTCCGGAATTCATGCCGGCTGGCCGCGCGATCGAAGGCCAGGGTCTTGCGCCCGAAGAGCTCCGAAAGTTCGCCCGCGCCGCGGCGGCGCGTCAGATCCATTTGGAAAAACCGATCCTGCGCGTGAACAAACCCGAGCGCTCGGACGACATCCGCTTCGGAATTTCCGCTCAGAGTCGGCACGCCTAGATGGTCGCGCTCGATCCGGATGGTTCCTTTCAAGCCGGCGACAGCGATCGAGCCGTCCAGCGGCGGCAAGCTTCCCCGCAGCCGCCAATAAAACCATCCGCCAAACAGGGCGATCAGCACCAACAGGCTGATGAGCACCGCCCGAATCGCTTTGAGGCGAAAACTCACACGCGCAGCTCCCGGCGTATTTGTGCGACGATCGCCTCCGGGGCCGGAGCCACATCCACGGACAACGCGTCGGCGGGAGGTTCCAGAGCCTCGAATTGCGATCGAAGCATGCTTTCTTTCATGAAATGACCCTGGCGCTGGTGCAGTCGACCGAGGAGCAGCGGAAAGTCGCCCTGAAGAAACACGAGCTTCACGCGCTCCGGATCCGGCGCGACCACCGCCCGGTAACGCTCTTTCAAAGCGGAACAGGTGACAACGACGGTTTCGCCGCGCGCCAGATGGTCCTCGATGTAGCGATGGATCGCCTGCAACCACGGAGCGCGGTCGTCGTCGTCGAGCGGGATTCCCGCCGACATCTTGGCGACGTTTGCGGGCGAGTGAAATTCGTCGGCGTCGGCGAAGGGCCAGCCGAGTTCACGGGCAAGAAGCGAACCGATCGTGGATTTTCCGCTCCCGGCGACGCCCATGACCAGAATGGCGAATTTCGAGCTCAATCCCGCCAAACGTAAACCGCCGTGCAAAGGGCGGCGAACATCAAAGTGGGCAGGACCACCCACAGGGGGTGGAAGGGCACGTGGTAGTGCCGCATCAACCACCAGACGAGGACGCACTTCACCACAATGACGCCCCAGAAAATCCACAGGAGCCGCTCGAACTTGCGGTCGCGCTCGCTTTCACGCCGCACGGTGACCGAACGGATGAAGCCTCGAGGGTAGTCGCGCCGGTTGCGGCGGGTGACAAGGTCCAGGAGGGTGGCGAGCATGAGGCAGAGTACGTGTTTGTGTGGCGTGGCGCAAAGGGGAAGGTAGCTATCGGGTGGAGCGCGTGGTCCCCACGCGCTGCAGGCCCGTCCTCCTTCGCTCCTGCGGAGCTATGGCGGACAGACTGCACGGGCTTGTCAGGCCGCGTAGGCGGCTGACAAGCCGTGCAGTCTGCAATACGGGTAACACCCCGTGCAAAACACTTAGGCCGCGGGGCACCGGCCCTAAGACCGCGGCATCTAAGGGCAGAAGTTATTAACCCTCCATGAATCTACCTAAATACTCCCCCATCGCCGCCGCCATCCTCGCCGCGGCCGTTCTCGCCGCCCCCGCCGCGCTCCGCGCGGACAACGACGGGCAGCTCTCCGACCACGACATCAAGAAAGACGTGATCAAAAACATGCCGAGCCAGATCTCGGACAAGGTTTCGGTCAGCGTCGACAACGGTGTCGTGACGCTCTCCGGCACGGTGATCAGCGACGCCCAGAAAAGCTGGGCCGAATCCGCCGCCAAGCAGGTCCCGCAGGTGCGCGACGTGAATGATCAGCTCCAGGTGCAGGAAGACGCCACCGCCTCTGCGTCAGCGGACAAGCCGCATTCGGATCATTGGATCGCCATGAAGGTGAAATCCGAATTGATGTTCCACAAGAACGTCAGCGCGACCCACACGGATGTGGTTTGTCTCGACGGTGTGGTAACGCTCAGCGGCGTCGCGGACAATGAAGCGCAACGCGAACTGACCGCCGAATACGCCAAGCGCGTCGACGGCGTGCGCGACGTGCGCAATCAGATCCAGATCCGCGGCTCGGAATCCAACCAGACCTTCGCCGGCGACCAATCGCGTTCGAACGGCACCAAGGTCGACGACTCGACGATCACCACCAAGGTCAAGTGGGAGCTGGCGACCCATAAGTCCACGAGCGCGATCGATACGCACGTGAAGACCGAAAACGGCGTGGTGTTCATCAGCGGCTCCGCGAAGAATGATGCGGAAAAGAGCCTGGTGACGCAGCTGGCCCAAGGCGTCCAGGGCGTCAACGAAGTCGACAATCAGATGTCGATTCAGAATCAGTAAACTTCCCGGCGGCGACCCGCCGCCTTGCCATGAGCTGTGTGTCCGCCCGTCTCGCGCTCGCGATATTGTTCGCCTGCGCGGCGGGCGGTTTGCTTTTCGGAGACGAATTCACCGACCGCCAGATCGAGCACGACGCCGGACGATCGTGGCAGCTGCAGGATGAATTGGCCGGCCATGTGCGCGTGGCCGCATCCGATGGCATCGCGACCCTGACCGGGCGGGTGACCACGCCGGACCAAAAAGTGCTGGCGGTGACGGAGGTCGACTTGATCGCGAACGTCCGCGGGGTCGACGACCAGATCCAGGTGGGCGGCCCTAAAACGGGCCGATCCGACGGCTGGATTTTACTGCACCTCAAAGCGGATTTGCTGATGCGCCGCGACGTCAGTGCCACCGAAACCGGAGTTGAAGTGCGCGACGGCGAAGTGATTTTGACGGGATCGTCTCCCACCTCGGCCCAAAAGGAATTGACGGAGCGCTATGCCCGCGGCGTGGAGGGGGTCCGAGCGGTGCTCGATGAAATGACGATCGGAATGCAATTCCCTCGGTTGCCGCGGCGGTCGACCTTCACGGGCGACGCCCGGGCCGGCCGGTTTTGGGCGGATTCGGCAATCTCCGGCCAGGTGCGCAATGAGTTTGCCGCTCTCCATATCCGCACGGGCTTTCGTCTGCATGTCTCCACCGTGGCCGGTGTCGTGCGGCTGAGTGGCGAAGCCTACAACGAAGATGAGAAGGAACTGGCCGCGCGGGCGGCGGCGAGCATTTCCGGAGTGCGCGGGGTCGTCGACAATCTGCGCGTGCGCGGGCAGTAGAGCCTTGTCGCCCAGGTTCGATGTCCAACGTGGAACGAGTTGTAGCCGGGGGCGCTGACCCCGGCACTTGCGACAGCGAAAGCGGAACCGCCGGGGTCAACGCCCCCGGCTACAGCAAGCCGCGTTACTTTGTCTCCTCTTCCTTCTCCGCCGGCGGCAGCCGTCCGCACAAATCCGCCAGCTGCTTCAGATAGACCGCTGTCCCTCCAAAGAGCTTGTCGAGCTGTTCTTGCTTGTACCGCCAGCCCCAGTTTCCGGCGGCCTTGCCGGGCGTGTTGAGGCGGCAATCGCTGCCGAGATTGAGCAAATCCTGGAGCGTCACGATCGCCAGCCGGCTCACGGAGCCGTACGCGGCCCGTACGAAATCCCAAGCCACGTCGCGCCCATCGATCCGCAGGTAGCGGCGAACGTGATCCTTGGTCCGCTCGTCGGCCGACTCATACCATCCGCGCGTCGTGTCGTTGTCGTGGGTGCCGGCATAGATGACGCTGTTTGCCTTCAGATTGTGCGGCAGGTAAAGGTTGTCCGGCTTGCCGCCGAAGGCGAATTGGAGGACGGCCATGCCCGGAAGCCCGGACTTTTCGCGCAGCTCCTCCACGTTCGGAGTCAGGATGCCGAGGTCTTCAGCGATGATTTTGGCATCCGGGTAGCGCTCCTTGATCGAGGAAAAAAACTTGAGGCCCGGACCCGTCCGCCATTTGCCTTCGCGCGCGTTTTCCGCCGGCAACGGCACCTCCCAATACTCGTCGAACCCGCGAAAATGGTCGATGCGCAGAATGTCGCACAGCCGGAACGACGCGCCAATCCGGGCCCGCCACCATTTGTAGTTCTCCTCCGCATGGCGGCGCCACGCGTAGAGCGGATTGCCCCAGAGCTGGCCATCGGCGGAGAAATAATCCGGCGGCACTCCCGCCACGTTGCGCGGCTTGCCGCTGGCCGGATCCAGGTCGAACAACTCCGGATGCGCCCACACATCCGCCGAGTCGGCCGCGACGAAGATCGGGATGTCGCCGATGATTTCCACCCCGCGCACCGACGCTTCCTCGCGCAGCGCCTGCCACTGGCCGAAAAATACGTACTGATAGAAGCGGTACGCGTCGCAGGCCGGCTCGAGCGACTCCCGCAGCGGAGCGGACCTGGACGCGGCTGCGAATGTGCGGTGCTCCGACGGCCACTCCGTCCACGGCCGCCCGCCGTGGTGGCGTTTGAGCGCCATGAAAAGCGCGTACGACTCAAGCCAGTCGCTTTCGCGCGCCCGAAACGCCTCGTAACTGATCTCGCCCCAGTCCGGCGATCCGGCCGCCGCGAAACGCTGGTGGGCCGCCTCGAGCAGTTTCCATTTCGTCTCCCACAAGCCGCCGAAGTCCACGCGATCCGTGCTCAATCGGCGGAGGGGCTCCAGGTCCGACAGGTCCAGATAGCCGCGTTCGGCCACTTCGCGCAGGTCGATCAGGTAGGGATTGCCGGCGAACGCCGAAAAACACTGGTATGGGGAATCTCCGTAACCCGTTGGGCCAAGCGGACAGATCTGCCAATAGCTGAACCCGGCCGCCTGCAGGAAATCGAGAAAGCGATGTGCCTCCTGGCCCATCGTGCCGATTCCCTGATCCCCTGGGAGTGAGGTCGGATGCAGCAGGACCCCGGCGCCTCGATGATCGAGCCAATCGAAAAGTCGTTCAGCTGCCATGGTTTGACGCTATTGGCCGGCAGCCGCAAAAGCCACCGACAAAACGCCCAAACGCGGCAGCAACCGCTTTGCTTTTGTGGCGTCTAACCTTAGACTCCCTTTGTGCCATGAATAAACTATCTGCTTCCCGCATTGGCCGGTTGGCGTTGGCGCTCGTGTTTCCTTTGGCCGCGGTTGCGACGGTTCGCGCCGCCCACCAGCCCGGCTCCCAGAAATTGACCGTCAATTACCCGAATTGGAAAAACTACACGGACATTCGCGACAGCTACAGCCCCACCGATTCCGGAGAGATGGATATCCTCAGTCACTTGAAGAGCCATCTGGAGCGGGATGCGATGTATGCAGTTCCCGATGGCGACCATCTGACCATCACATTTTCGGACATTCGCATCGCCGGCGACTATGAGCCTCAGCGAGGCGGCAATTGGGATTCCGTGCGATTCATGAAGAGCATCTGGGCGCCCCATTTCAACTTTACCTGGGAATTGGCGGACTCGACCGGCCATGTCGTGAAGCAGGGCTCGGAGCACCTGCAAGACCTGGATTACAAGGACGACATCCTCGTTACCGACCATTCCGACCACCTGGGTTATGAGGACCAGATGCTGCGCAACTGGATGGAGGAGAAGGTCCACTGAGGCCCCGAGGATACCCATCACTTTGCTATTGCCTTAATCTCTCGGCAGTACGAGAGTTCGCCCCTGTTTAGTAGAGATAGCGTTTTGGTGACAGTATCTGGTGAGTCGTAGGCTGAGCTAAGTGGCTTAAGTGATGATTTCGAAACCCAACAGTGGGAACGGACTGGCAGCGGACGGTGACTCTACCAAAACCTAACAAATGGGTAATTCGAAACTGTACGTGGGCAACCTGTCCTTCAAAACGACGGAGGACGATTTGCGTTCCCACTTCGGCCAATACGGATCTGTCACCGATGTGTATGTGGCTATGGACAAGATGACCGGTCGTCCTCGTGGCTTTGCGTTTGTCACGATGGGCACGGAAGAAGAAGCCAAGCAAGCGGCCGAAAAGATTAACGGCGTCGATTTCGGCGGCCGTCAATTGACGGTCAATGAAGCTCGCCCCAAGGAAGATCGTCCTTCCGGCGGCGGCTACGGCGGCGGCGGCGGCGGTGGCGGCGGCCGCGGTTATGGCGGCGGCGGCGGCGGCGGTGGACGCGGCGGCTACGGCGGCGGTGGCCGTGGTGGCGACCGTGGTCACGGCGATCGCCGTTACTAAGTCGACCGACTTTCTCGCACTTTCGAGGCCCCGAGCATTCGGGGCCTTTTTTTGGCTATTGCGCCGGAGGCGGCACGTCCTTGATCAACTGCATGTCGAAAACCAGCACGGCATCCCGCGGGATTTTTGGGGCTTGGCCGCGATCACCGTAGGCCAGTTCGGCGGGCACGATCACCAGGCGGCGTTCGCCCACATGCATCTGCTGCAGAATCTGGTCCCAGCCCTTGATCACCTCGCCGCGATCCAGACGAAAGTGGAACGGGCTCTTGGCATTCCAATTCTCATCAAACTTCGTGCCGTCGAGCAGCGTGCCCGTGTAGAACACGGATACCTCGTCGCCCGATTGGGCGACGCGGCCGGTGCCTTCCTTTTCGACGATGTAGCGTACGCCGGTACTCGTCTTTTGGACGTTGGGCCATTTCCGATACACGAAGTCGTAGTCTTCCGGCGAAAGCTTTTCCCGCTGCGCCATCAGGCGCGTTCCGCCGAGGGCGACCAGGGCCAAGACCACGAGACCAATGAAGCGTGTCCCAATGCGCATGCGAATCACACTTGTGCGTATCGCTTGAATAGAGGCGACATCAAAAAACGGGCGACGACATAACTTCATGCGGGTGGAGCGCATGGTCTCCATGCGCTTAAACCTCTAGCCGCGTTTTGCGCCCAAGCGCATGGGGACCATGCGCTCCACCTCGATCACGGCCGGATGCGACGCGATTCGGCGCAGCGCCTTTCCCAGCAGTGTCTTACCGGGTTCCATGCGATGCCACGGCGACGCCCCGGACGGGTGGGGCAGCGGGATGCAATCGCCCTTCCAGCCGCCATAACGAACCTCGAATTTTTTGCCGATGATGTCCGTCAGTTGAAGCGGCAGCGGCTCGCCGGCCTCGTCGCGCAGGAATCGCGTGATGGCGAGTTTGCCGATGGGAATCACCAGCTCGGGCTCCAGCAATTCGAACTCGCGGTTCAGCCAATCGCCGCATTTTTCGATCTCCTCGGGCGACGGCACACGATCGCCGCCTTCCGGTCGTTTCCCCGGAAAGCACCGGCAAACCGCCGCAAAGTAGATCCGATCGCGCGTTTCATCCTCGGTCCACCCGAGCGCGCCGCCAAACCACTTGAAAAGCGTCTTGCCCGCCGTCCACGCGAACGGCCGGCCCATGACGGGTTCCTTGTCGCCCGGCGCCTGCCCCACCAGCAGCACCTTGCTTCGCACCGGCCTTCCAACGACCGCCGGACGCTGCATTCCCTTGCAACGGCGGCACGCGGCCAGCTCGGCCAGGTGCGCTTCAATCCCGGCCGGCACGGGGATTACTTTGAGGCCGAGACGATCGTTGTTACGGCGAACTTCTGGTGGAATTCCGAGGCTGACTGCGAGTTCGCCTGATCGGGCGACAGGCCCTGGGCAACCAGTTCGCCGGATCGCTTGGCGACCCACCGCTCCATGAAGTCCTTTTCCACATCCCGCGCGACGTGGCTCGACACGGCATCAGGGTTGGCGTTGCTCTTATGTTTCTTCTTGCCAATGAATGGAATATGCGAGCAGGCGCCGACGCCAAGCGCAACGGCGAGCAGCCCTAAGCCAATCATCGAAGTACGTTTCATGCAGCGGGAGAACAGGGAAAAGAATCACCCTGCCAGATCGCCCTGCCGACAGGAAGAAAGAAAAAGGGGTCCATAAATGTTCGGTCTCTGCGAACGTCGCTTGCGCTGTAGCCGGGGTCAGCGCCCCCGGCTACAGCGCTCAACCTCTACCCAAAACGAGCCGCAGCGCCCGAGCCATATCCGGTTCGCTCACGATCCCCACCACCCCGTTCACCACAAACTGAATCCCCACGCACACCAGCAAGAATCCCATGATTTTGGTCAGGGCGTTCATCCCATTGACCCCGATGACGGTGACGACCCGCGTCGAAAGCCGCAGGGTTCCATACGCGATCACGGCGACTCCCAGAATCCCAATCACAATCGCCACGTAGTCCAACCACCCCCGCGCCAGCGACGCAAAGCCCAGCGTGACTGCGATCGAGCCCGGGCCGCTCAGCATCGGCATGGCCAGCGGGGAAAACGACACGTCCTTTTTCGCCTTGGCCTCGGGGTTGGCGTGCTCGCTCTGGCCAGAATCCGCCGGGTCGCCCATCAGCATGTTCCAGCCGATTCCCACGACGAGCAGGCCGCCGGCGATGCGCAATCCCGGCATGGAGATTCCGAAAAACCCCATGATGAACCGTCCGGCGAACAGGAACGACACCAGGATGCCGATCATGTAGAGGCAGGCTTTGCGCAACTGCCCGTTCCTCCGTTCCGGTGAGTCGCCCTCGGTGATGGCCAGAAACGTCGGCGCCGCCGCGAGGGGATTGATCAGCGGCAAGAGTCCCACAATCGTCCCGAGAATGATGCCCCAAACGTGAGCGGCGGTCATGATCCCTGCAGCCGGGGGCGCTGACCCCGGCAGTTCGGCCCTTCAACGCAGCCTTTGATGTGAGACACCGACGTACGAATTTTATAATCGTGCCGCCGCCCAATGTACAGACCAGCCTGTTCCCGGTGCGCCCCACCGTCCTACTAGCAGCGCTGGCAGTCACGCTTGCCCGTGGAAGCGGCGTCCTCGCCGCTTCAGAAAACGGGCAAGCCCAATCCGACCTGGTCCGACTCTGCCCCGATAAACGCGTCCGATTCGTGCTCCGCCTGAACGCCGCCGACGCCAAATACGAGGAAGCCTACCACGTCCGCTCCGATCCCGCCGCCAATACCGTCACGATCACCGGCGGCTCACCCTTTGCCCTCCGTCTAGGCGCAAACGCCTTCTGCACCCAAGTCCTCGGCGTCCGCTGGCTCACCCCCGCCCCGGACGGCGAATTCGTCCCTCCGTTCGCTCCCGGCTGGCATCTGCCCGCAATCGACCTCCGTGCCCGCCCATCCTTCGCCTCCCGCTGGCTGTGGGGCCTGACCTGGCGCGGCGACTCCGCCGCCGCCGACCTCTGGGCCGCCCGAAACGGACTCCGCGAACGCTGGGAGCATGCGCACGCGCAGCTTCACGTCGTTCCCTGGATCCTTTACGGCAGCCATCCGGAGTATTTTCCCGAATGGGAGGGCCGGCGCTACTGCCCGTCCGTCCCCAACGACTACAACTGGCAGCCGGCGTTCACGCAACCGGGTGTAATCGCCCGCTCCGTGTCCTATATCCAAGCGCGCCTGGGTGAACGCCCGGATCGGCCCACGATTTCGCTGAGCATCAACGACAGCATCCGTTTCGACCAGTCGCCGGATTCCCTCGCCGCCCGCGGACCGCTCCGCTGGTTCCGAGGCCGGCCGGACTACTCGAATCTGGTCTTTGGATACATGAACCGCGTTGCCGACGCGGCGCGCACCGACCGGCTCCTCAGCGCCTACGCTTACGATTGGTGCGAAAACACGCCCTCGTTCCGCGTTCGTCCCAATGTCCTGCCCTGGCTGACGGCCGATCGGACGCAGTGGTACGACTCCGAGTTTCGGAGCCAGGACCAGGCGCTGATCCGCCGTTGGACGCGGGCTGGGCCCAAAGCGGTGGGCATTTACGACTATCTCTACGGCGCCCCCTATCTGGTTCCCCGGCTTACGCCCCACTTGATCGCCGATTCGATTCGATTCGAGCGCGAAGTCGGAGTGCGCGGCTACTTCGCCGAATGCAACGCGCACTGGGCCTACGATGCGCCCAAGCTTTGGATGGCCGCGCAACTGCTGCAGAACGCGAAGGGTAACGCGGATGGGCTCCTCGATGAGTTTTACACGGACTATTTCGGCCCGGCGGCGGATCCCATGAAGGCATTTTACGACGAATGCGAAGCCGCGTGGCTTCACCAGCCCGGACCCGCGCGCTGGAACAAGTTCTATTACGACATCGATCAGGCCGTGCTCTTTCCGAAATGCCGGCGCGCTTCGTTGTGGGCCCATCTCGAGGCGGCGGCCACCTCCGCCGCGGGGAATTCCAAAATTCGCCGCCGCGTTCAGTTGGTGGGCACCGCCTTTGCCGCCACGGATCGCTTCTGTCAGTGGTACGAAGGCACGGTGGAAGCGGCGCAGGTTGCCCGCGCCTTCCAGCGCGCAACCTCGATCGGCGCGCTCTCCCCGGTCGACCTTTCCGCTTACCTGCGGGTGAGTGATGGTCGGGCGTCGGCTGGCCCGGATGGCGATTGGAAGCCGGCCCCGCTGGCCGACCCGCAATGGTCGGAGCTTGCCGCCCCGACCGCGCTCAACGACCTTACGTTCACTTGGAACGCAGCGCCCTGGCTTGCCCGCGGTGAGCCCAGCGAGCACCGGTCCATTGTGGTTCGAACTCTTCCGGACGGATTCCGCGCGGTATCGTTTCGTGGCGCCGCCGACGAACACCTTTCGCAATGGTGCCCGGCGGCGCCTTCCGCCCTTTACTGCGCGACCGTGCGATTTCAGGGTCACGTCTCCCCTGCCAACGAGGCCGATTTGCTCGTGGTTTTTTCCGATGCACTGGGCCGTCCGATCGGCCAGTTTTCGGAAGCCCGCGTCCGCCCGGGAAGCTATCCGGTTCCCGTCCCTTTGACGGTTCGCATCCGGGCCCCCGCGGCCGCCGCGGGAATTGGGGTCGCCCTTTATGCGCGGCATCAAACGGATGCGGACTCCGCGGAATTCAGCCACCTCGCCTTGTTATTATCGCGGCGATGAAAACCTCGAGCTTCGCTCTCCTGGAGAAATCCCCCGCCGAACGGAAGGCCGGCCTCAAGACCGACTTCATGGCGTGGCGGGCTGACTTCAGCGGCCGGGAGGCCCGTCGGGCCCATCGCAACAATTCTCAGCCGATCGCCCTGACTTCAACCTTCGCCGCGATGGTGGACCACGCGGTCCGCCGATAGCCGCTCATTCCGTGAGCACGCCGCGGTGGCGGCGAAGCAAACCGACGCCGACGCCGATCGAGATGACGGCGAAGATGATTTCCACGATCAGCCCGGGCAGCCCATAGCTGAACGGCTTTCCCCAGAGCACATATTGCCGGGTCAGGTCGATCGGTTGGAAAAAAGGATTCAGGCGCTGCATCCACAACGGCAGAAGTCGGCTCGGATAAAACACCGCGCTGCAGAACATAAGCAGTGTGCACACCAGGCCAACCAGCTGGCGCAAATCCGTGTAAAGCATGCCCAGCACCGCCAAAATCATGGACAGCCCCAAGAGGAAAAACACATACGCGACCAGTTCCGGCGCCATCCAAATCAGGGTCCAGTGAACATGCGACATCACTGTCGCAATCGCCAGACAGAGAGCCATCGAAATGGCGAAGCGGACCACTGCTGCCTGCAGCGATGCGACCACGAAAACCTCCGCGGGCAACCGCGTGTGTTGCAATAGCGACCGATGCATTTCGAACAGAAACGGCGCGCCGCTGACCACGTCCGTCGCAAAATTGAACACGGTGAGACTGAGGTAAACCGCGACCGCGTAGTCGACGCGGGTGTCGGTGGCCAGTTCGCCATAGCTCCCAGGAAATACAAAGGTGAACGTGATCAGATAGGCGACCAGCATCAGCGCCGGCTGCAGCAGGATCCATTTCCATTTCAGCGACGACCGCCGCGAGGGCGCGTGCAGCAGCCGATGGGTGAATTGCGCCACCGGATCCCGGTAGTGCCGGTAAACTTCAAACAATTCCCTCATGGCGGCGCAGTGATGCCAATACGGCCTGCTCAACTTCATCGACCGTCACGCTTTGAATGCATTCGCAATACTCGGGCGAGCCATTGCGATTGTTGGGATCAAAGCCCTGGCAGACGTTGGGACAGCTGGATTTCAGGCAGCCGATATGAATCTCGCCGACCGGCGCGAACTCCTCGTGAACCGAGGGGCGGATGATGTAGACGACCGGAACTCCGGCCGCCGCGCCCACATGCATCGGCGCGCTGTCGTTGGCGGCCAGGCATCCGCATCGGGAGAGAAACGCCCCCAAGGCATTGAGCGACAACCGGCCGCACAGGTCGATGCAGCCCAAGTCGCCGGCCCAATCTTCGGAAAGGCGGGCGTCGCCGGCGCTTCCCACGAGCACGACTCTTTGGCCCCGCAGGCGCAGACGCCGGGCCAATTCGCGAAACTTGACCGGTGCCCAGCGCTTGAGTCCGACGCCCGCGCCCAGCGCAAGGGCGACGGTACTCCGATCCGGTTGAAACTCGGCGGCTTGGGCTGCCTCCTCGTCCGAGAAATAGATTTTCGGCGGACACCACTCGTCGGCTCCGATCGTCCGCAGCAATTCCCGATGCTGTTGCGTCGCATGCATGCCGCGCGTGCGGGTCAACGGATGGGTGACCAGAAAGGCGTAGGACGAGTCGTTGGTATACGACAGCAAGTGCAGGTGCGGAATCGAGGCCGCGAAGAGCACGTTGGAATGATCCGATCGCAAATTCACCACCAAATCGAATTTCTTGCGATGCAATCCGGCCAGGGTTCGCAGGTTCGATTGCGTGCGCCCTCGCAGTTGTTCGGGCGCGCCCAATTCGCGCCAGTACCACGGCGCGTCATAGGTCACGATCCGATCCACATGCGGATTTCCTTTCAATACCGCCGCCGCCGACGGCGCCGCCACCGCGGTCAGCTTCGCGCCCGGGAAGCGCTTTCTCAATGCGTAGAACGCGGGCGATGCCAACAGGAGGTCGCCGATGTGATCCAATTTCACGACGGCAATTTCCTTGAGATTCTGCAATTCCGCCGCGGAGCTCGTTCCGGTCTTTGGCGGTGTGCCATCGGTCGCGAGCCGATCCGCCAATCTTCCCAGGATGGGCGCAACGCGGGCGGGAAGGAATGCCTCCCGCTGGCGCCGCTGGCGGTTGAGGATTTGGCTGCGAATCTCACGATCGTGAACCAGCTCGTGGGCGGAGGCCGCCAACGCCACGGCATCCCGCTTGTCGTAAAATTGCCGTCCGGCGTCAGCCAGGGTTTCCGGCACCGCGGTGCTGGCATAGGCGAGAACCGGGACATCGAACCACATGGCCTCGATCAGCGGCACGCAGAAGCCTTCGTGCTCGCTCATGCTCCAGAACAGATGGGCGGTCGAATAATAGGCCATCAGGTCCGCATCCTCGACCGCTCCCGCGAAGTTGACGCAATCCGCGACGCCCAGCTGTGCCGCGAGTTCGCGCAGGCAGGACAAATAGAGGTCGGTCGACGAAACGGCCCCTCCGACCAAGTGGAGACGCGCGCCGGGATCCAATTTGCGATAGTGGGCAAAGGCGACGATCAGATCCTCCTGCCGCTTGTTGGGGCTCAAACGGCCCACAAACAGGATATTCGTGCGCTGGTCCTGCAGACGCTCCCGGAGATCCGGGTTGGGGGTCATCGCCCATTTTCCGGGATCGATGCAGAGCGGCAGGACACCCGGATTTGAGAATCCTCGTTCGGCCAGCTCGATGGCGTTGAAATTCGAATCACCCACGCTGACGGCGAAGTGCCGCGCCAGGTCCGGCAAATGGGCCCGCGCTTCGCGGCACAATGCCGCATTCAAGGGCAGGTAGGGTGCCAGGAAGGACTCGGGCGTGATGTTGTGATAAATGAGGGCTTTAGGCCCGGCGTGCGCGCAGACGGCCGGAGTCAGG
The DNA here is from genome assembly GCA_036502225.1 of Opitutaceae bacterium. GTDB lineage: Bacteria > Verrucomicrobiota > Verrucomicrobiia > Opitutales > Opitutaceae > Palsa-1447. Next base: position 46,402 of record DASXYY010000062.1, on the reverse strand, counting down.
GCCGAACCGATTGAATGATGGTAGATGACACCACAACCCGGCGGAACCGCGCCGCTGGTCCAGGTCTCCGCGACGGTTGAAACTCCCTCATGAACGTGAAGGGCGAAGATCTTCGACGGATGGCCGCGGCGGCGGAGCTGATCGCATATCCAAAGGGCTTCGCCGGAAATGGCATCACCCACGGTGAGATTGGGCAGCACCTGATGGATCGGCCGCTTTTCGGCGCCACGAGCTTCCTCCGGATCCGAAACCTCCCGAATCGCCGTCTCGTACCGGTCGACCGCCCGGCCCCATTCGGCCATGTCGTCGGCATACGCGCGTCCATTTCGCCCCAGGGATTCCAATTCGGAAATTGGAGCGCTCTCGACCGTGGCGAAGAGGGCGGCCCATTCCTCGTGCGACGCGGCCATCCAGCCACCCCGGGCCATCTCGATCGCGGTCGCCGTGGCGAGGCAGTCCCGGTGGGCCGCCGTCGGCCGGAATTCGTGCCATGCCTCCATGAGGACGCGCGAATAACTTTCGTTGACGCTCGGATTGAATAGCGCGGTGCATCCCTTCAGCAAGGCGAGCTTGTCCGCCTCGGACACAGCGCCGACGTTGACCAGCCCGTGGCATTCAGGGGGAAGTTCGACTTGGCCGGGTCCGGCCAGCACCAGTTTGAGCGGCGAATCCGGATGCTGGCGTCGGAACGCCGCATAAGCTTGCGCCAAAAAAGCGGTGTTCTTGCCCGGCGACTGCCGGCCCAGGCACAGCACGAACGGCGTGAGGGCCCCGGTATCAAGAGCGGCCTCGGCCGGATTGGCTTCAGCGTAATCGACGCCGGCGCCGGCGACAACTCCCTTGGCAATCGCTGCGGGACCGTAGAGAAAGCCCGCCAGCCGCCGCTCGCCTTCGGCGTTGTACAGGATGCGCCGGGCCGCCCAGAAAGCCGCGACGGTCAGCGGCAAATGGGCGTAGGCCTCCTGGTGAAGGCACGGCACGAGGATGGATTTTGCCGCCACGAGCGGCAGCCCCCGAAGCGTCGTGAAATAGAGATAGGGGATGAAAATGAACGCGCGGAATTGGCCGGCCTCGGCCTGCAGATAGTCGAGCAACTCGGGGCTGCGAATCAGTTCGTCCGCAAAGATCGCCTCGTCCGACGCGCTGACGGGAGAACCCCCCCTTGACATTTCTCCGAGGCGAATGGCGGTCAGCCGCCCGTTCACCCGGTCAAATTCCGGGCGATTGCGGGCCTCGACGGGAAAGCGGCGCACGGAAAACCCTTCGGGTTCGGCGGCCAGGCCCGCGGGCAAGTGATTTTCAGACCAATCATCCTGATGGGAGCGGCAGCAGGTCGTCAGGACTTCGATCGGATGGCCTCGCGCCGCCAGCCGGCAGGTGATTTCCCAGACCAGGCGCTCGGCGCCGCCATTGAGGCCGCGCCCAAACCAAGGTATGACGACGCCGATCTTGTCCACTAGGGCTTTACCGCGACCAGGCCAAAATCCTGGGCGCCAAAAAAGAAGTCGTTAAAACGGCGCGCCACCGAACTGGAGGATTCCACCAAATATTCGGGGCCATACGGGTGCAGCCGCAAGGGCGTCGGTTCTCCGAAACCGGCATGTTCGACCGCAAATGAGAGCAAAAGCGGCGGTATCATATGGCGATGCGTGGGGTCGTGGCGAAAGTTCACCGTGGCGACGAGGGCATTCTCGGCATTCGGCGTTTCGAGCAGCAACAGACCGCCGGGCATCAGGACCCGCCGCGTTTCGCTGAGAAGTTCGAGCAAAACGCTGAACGGAATGTGCTCGACGACGTGAAAGGCGCTCACGGCGGCAACGGAAGCATCCGGCAGCGACCGCAGGTGTTGCAGGGCCTCGCCGCGCGTGACCGGCAAACCTTCCGAATGGCAAATCTCGATCATGCGTTCGCTTTGGTCGATGCCCGCCGCCGCGGCGTAGCCCTCCTGGCGTAACAGCCCAAGCCATTCGCCTCGTCCGCAACCCAAATCCAGCACCGGCGCCTGATCTTTGGACGAACGGGTCACGGGGAGGGATTCGGACAGGAATGGCAAATACACCTGCTGGCGGCGCGCGATCTCCTCCCGCGTTCCGCGATAGCGCCGCTCGAATGCAAAATAGAAATCGTCGAACCGGGCCGGCCCGTCGGACGATTCGAAATAAGGCTCGCCCCGATGCACTTCGTTCAGCCGTGCCGCGAGAGCGGCCGTCTTCGAATTTGCCGCCGCCACGGCTTCGTCGGTCAGGCGAGTCCGTTCCTTCAATCGATGCTGCAGATCCGCCAGGCCGGAGGAGGCCTGGGCCAAATCCTGCGCCAACCGTCCGGCCGCCTGTTCCGACCGTTTTGCCAAGCTGTCGGTGGTTTCGCCAAATTCCCGGCGCGATTGAGCGGCCGCGGCATCCGTGCTCACGAGGCGTTCATCGAACGTTCGGAGAATCCGTTCGACGGCGTTGAGGTTCCCGCGCGTTTCCTCCGCCAGCCGGCTGAAACGGGCGAGATGCACCCGGTCCTCCTCCCGCTCGGCCATCCGAAGCGCGCCTTCCCGATCCACCGCCTCCTGCATCGCGCGGAGAGAGGCGTGGAGGGCGCTCACCAGGAGACGCAGCTGGCGAACATCCGTCCGAGTGCCTTCGAAGTCCGCTGCGATCCGCTCCCGGAAATCCTCGCCTTGAACGGCCAGGCGCCGCTCAAGATCGTCCATCGACTGGGCGGACTTCATTCGATCCTCCTGCCAGGCGGTGGAAATCGCGATCAGGGCGTCCTCCAATTGACGTCCGTGATCGAACCAACGGTTCAGCGCCCGAACGTACCACGGTGCGCTTCGCCGGCGCGCCTCGATGCCCTCAATCAGGTTCTGGTGCGCGGCGCGGGAATCGCGGCGTGGGTCATCGGACATAGATCAAGCGTTCGGCGCCAAAAGTTGCGGCAGACCAAAGATCGAAACGGCGTGCAAGGCCACTCCCAGCTGCCGGGTATCGGCATTGCAGCCGACTTCGCGCGGGCTGATCGCGTCGGGCAGATCCCAGACCAGCACCGTCGGAGCGGAATCTTTGGAGGCGGCGAGCAGGACAGTCGCCTCGGTTTCTCCACTGAGCTCCCATACCGCCATCGTTCGCCCCGAGCTCACGAGCCGAATCATTTGACTGCGCACCGGCCCAAAACAAAACGGCTCCAGGCGGAAACTCAGCAGCAGATCGACCCGCTCCGCGAGCGCGGGGATATGCATTTCCGCGCGATGGCCTTCCGACCAGACTTGGGACTGCTCCGGATGGCTCCATCCGGAAACCAGCCAGCGGTTGGCTGCCTGTCCAATCCCGAAGCGCACGGTGGTTCCAGGCACTCCCGCGGCCAAGGCCGTGGTGGGCTTCTCGCTGGCGGGCTCAAAAGGGGCGCCGTCCGGAAGCAAACGCGCACGTATCCGCTGCATGAGCTGATTGGCCGACTCGATTGCCGGCGCATGGGCTGGGTCCGAGTTCACGGTGGAAAACTTGACGATTGGGTCACGCCGGGTCGTGGTCCACTGGAAAAAGTGCCAGACGCACGAACGCCAGTCCCAGTTCCCGAGGGTCGGGACCCGTGCCGGCGGCGGCCGGGCTGATGGCGTTGGGGATTCGCCATCCTAGGCGGAGAGTCCCATTGGTTGCGATCTGGCTGGCCGGAATATCCAGGGAAAAGTCTCCTTTCGCGGCCACTTTCCATTCTCCCAATATCCGGCCTTCGCACTCGATTTGCACGACCTGGTCGGTTGTGCCGGGCGGAAGGAAAGGGGCCACTTCAGCTTTCAGCCGGACGGCCTGGCCTGAAGCCGGCAGTTCAAATTGCAGGTGAGCCGACTTTCCCGAAGTCCAGCAGTGACCCCGCTCCGGCGCGCACCAACCGGATACGAAGTATCGCCCGCAGCTGCCCTCGTCGTTGAAGGCGATCTCGTCCGCCCATTCGTACCTCCGAGTCAGCAGGACGGCGCCGTCGCGGCAATCGGCGGCCGCCGGCAGGGCGGCGGTGCCGACAAAATGGAATGGCCAGCGGTGCAGGACCGAAAACGAGAGCAGATTGTCACGCCAGTCATGGTTGCCTTCGCGATGATCGAAGCCCATGTGAACCGCGAGCGTGCAGGAATAGTGGCCGGGACCGAGATTGAGCGGCAATGTAAAGGCCACTTCCATCGCTTCGCCCGCGGCATATGTCCTGGTCGCCACCCCCAAATGCCGGGTATTGGTGCCAAAAACTTCATTGCCCAACCGGTCCCTGATCACAAAGCCCACCGTGGGCGAGTCGATTTCGGCGTTGAAATCGATGCCTCCGACAATTTTCACCTCTGCGCCGCAGGGCACGGCGCGGACCGACCGGTTTTGACTGTCGAGCAGATCAAACCGGTTGAGGACGGCTTTGCCGTCGCCGGATCGAGTGCTGCGTTCGCCGCGCAGATTTTCCGAGACGCGGATCTCATGTTCGCGCTCTTTGGCCGCGATGATCGCGTTGTAGTAATCGAGCACGTCAATCGGCGTCCCCGTCCGCACGACCAAACCCTTGTCGAGGAGGATCGCACTGTCGCAATAGGTTTTCACCGCGCTGGGGTCGTGGGAAACAAACAGGAGGCTGCGGCCTTCCTCCCGGAACTGGCGGATGAGGCGGGCGCATTTGTGCGCGAAGTAGGCGTCGCCCACCGAGAGCACCTCGTCGATAATCAGCAGATCGGGCCGGATTTGGGTCAGCAGCGCAAACGCCAGGCGAACCCGCATGCCCGATGAATAGGTGCGCATCGGCTTGCGCACGAATTCGCCGATTTCGGCGAAGTCCTCGATCTGATCGATGTTCTTGGCGATTGTGCCTCGGGAAACGCCGAGAATCGACGCGCTCAGCTCAAGGTTTTCGAGGCCGGTGAAATCGTCGTTGAAGCCCGCGCTCAGGTCCAAAAGCGGAACGACCTTGCCCGACACCCGTACTTCGCCGGTGGTGCTGGCAATGGTCCCGGCCAGGATCTTCAGCAGCGTCGACTTGCCGGCGCCATTCATGCCGATGATGCCCATGGACTCGCCGCGCCGCAAAACCAGATCGACGTTTCGCAGCGCCCAGAAGTTTCCGTAGTTTTTCCCCAAACCGCGAACGTCCACCAGGACATCACCGCCGTCGTTCTTCGCCGAACCCTCGTGAGACATTCGGTTCAGCATTGGCCGCGAGGAGCAGCCGGTCAAGTTAAGGGCGGGATCGGGCGGGGATCGGTCCGAAGCTGAATTTCCACCGGCAGTTCCAGTTGATAGTGTTCGGAATGCGCCAGCAGGGTGGTGAGATAAATCAGCCGGCGTCGTCGTTCTCCGCCCAAGGCGGGATGGGCGGTCATCCGATCCGCCTGCGCGCTGCATTCGCACACTTCGCGGAGCCAATGAGCGACTGGCTCGCTGGTTTTGGCATACCGCGCCACAATATCCAAAGCCTCTTCGGCGGCGGCCGGATCATCCGGCTTGACCGCCCTCGCCTCGCCGGCCGCGCAACTGGCCCAAAGCGAGCTTCGCTCGTAGGCAAACGGGATCTTTTCGCCGACCCGCAGCCAATACTCGTAGTCGAAAGCCAGGGAGAACCGCTCGTCGAATACGCCAAATTGGGTGAAGACGTCGCGGCGCCAAAACATCGCCGGGCGGCAGCAGATCGGTCTCAGGAGCAAATTTCGGTAGTCCCACGGCTCGGTCCGATATTCCGGGCCCATGGACTGGCCGCGCCGCTCGGCCGCGCGGCCAAATACCACCCGGCAGCTCGGCCCGGCCGCGAAGTGCCGCAGCGCTGACAGAAGCGCATCCCCTTCAAAGCGATCGCCGGGATCGAGGAAGGCGATGATTTCTCCGGTAGCGCGCCGAAGGCCCGCATTGCGGGCAGCGGCCGCCCCGGCGCTTGCCCCCGGCTCCACAATATGCTCCACCACGGCGGCCGATTGCCGTTCGATGCTCCGGCGGGTCTCCTCCAGGCCGGCCTCACTGGCCGTGACCGCAGTGACGATGGAAACGCGCATCAGGCCGCCTCGAATATCGCCTGAATTTCCGGCCCGGCTGACCGGATGCGGGCGCCAATCCGATGAATTTTAATCCCATCCTCGGGCCGCGTCCACCCCACCAGCGAATGGGTTTGCGGGCCGACCAGGCAGGTCAGCGGGAGGCGTTCGCCCTCGGCGATCGGAAAGGAGCCCAAGGGCTGCAAATCCTGGAACAGGCTGATGCGGCTGGGACGTTTTGAGCTCAAAACCATCTCCACCACTCGCGTTTGCCCGCAATCGGGCAAGCCGGCCACAAACTGCCGGTCAACTCGCCCGTCGCGCCCGATTCCGCGGCAATAGGGTTGAGCGGGTTCTCCCGCGGCGGAAATCAAGGCCTCGAGCAGAGCGTCTCCGTCCTTGGCGATTGAAAAGGAGCCCACGCGCCGGCGCCCGCGCTCCGCCAGCACAGTTCGCAGCTCCGGGTCCGTTGCAATCCGGTCCATGGCCTGCGCCAGTTCGCCGGCTTCGTTCGCGTTGATTTGTAGAGCGGCGTCATCCACCACTTCCGGCACCGCGCCCTCCCCGTTGCAGACAATGGGCACCCCGTAGTGCATCGCCTCGGTGAGTGGCATGCCGAAGCCTTCGTATCGGCTCGGAAAGACCAGGGCACCGGCGTGCCGCCACACGTAAGCCATCTCCGAAGCCGAAAGGTAGCCGATGTACTTGACGAAATCGCCAATTCCTAGGCTTTGCGCAGTGCGCAGCACGCGCTTCATGCCGGGATCCATATGCCCCGTCAGCACCAGAGACCAAGGCGGGGAAACGGCGATTCCGCGGTACGCCCGATACGCCGCCAGCAGCCGGGAGTGGTTTTTATGGATCCACGCGTTTGCCGGGTAAAAGAAATAGGGTCCGTCGGACAGGCCGACCGGCCGTTTTTCGATGTCGCCCCAGCGGTCGTGAACGGCCAGATGGGTGAAAAACGTTCGTCCGCGCGAAGCCGGATAGTGGTGATGCAATCGATCGGCTGTAAAACGAGAGATGCACTGGATCCGGTTTGCCACCTGGGCGATTTCAGCAAAATGCGCTTCGCGGCGCGCGCTTTCCTCGGCGCCGCACGAATCGGGCATGTCCCGGTGCAATAAGTCCGGAATCAGCGCCACCATTGGCACGCCCGGACAACCGAACTCCAAGGACAACATGGGGGCGTACACCACGTCGGCGGCGATTTGCAGGGCAAGATCGAGGGGGGCCGGCGCCAGCAAATGATCCCCCGTGCGCCAGGTTCCCGGCAGGTCGCCCAGGGCATCACCCACCGGGCGAATCGACACAATGCGGTCCCGGGGGCGCCACAAGGCCCTCAGTTGCGGATGAAACAGGGGGGATACGAGGTAGGTGAACCGAATCGGCTCCGATACGTTGGTTCCGAGATAGCGAAGGAGTTCCAGCAGGTACTGTTTGAGCCCCCCGTTTTCGCCGTGCGGATGCAAAACGGAGAGATCGACGAGAACATGCAGTCCCGGCGTGGAGGTCGGCCGCGAAAGCGGGTGGAAAGTCAGCTCCCTCACGTTCGCGGACGTAATCATTGCCGCCGTTCCAAGCCGAGCCGGAAATGGTTCGCATGTTAGGATTGCGTTCGCTGCGCCCGCATTTCATTCCCGGGAGGATGCCTACGGCGTTCGTCACGGGAATCACAGGCCAGGATGGGTCCTATTTGGCGGACCTTCTCCTGGAGAAAGGGTATCTGGTGCATGGACTCGTGCACCGGCCGGACACGCTTCCGAACGGCAACATCGCCCACTTGGTCAACAACCCCAAGTATGCAAAAAACCTGATCCTTCACGCGGGAGCGTTTGAGGACGCCACGCATCTGCGGCGGATAATCAACAAGGCGCGGCCGAATGAAATGTATCATCTGGCCGGACAATCCAGCCCGCGCCTCAGCCTGGAGCTTCCCGAAGCGACCGTCGACAGCATCGGAATGGCCACCCTGCGATTGCTGGAAATTGTGCGGGACATGGCGGAGCCGCCGAAATTTTTGTACGCATCCAGCTCAGAGGTCTTTGGATCTCCGCCGAACTCCCCCCAGGACGAACTGACGCCGGTCAACCCCACGACTCCGTATGGGGCGGCCAAGGCGTTCTCCCAGCAAACCGCCAAGATCTACCGGGTCGCATACAATCTTCAGACCTGCTCGGCCATCCTATACAACCACGAGTCCCCGCGACGGAGCGGCGGTTTCGTGACGATCAAAGTCGCCCGGGCGGTGGCGCGGATCAAGAAAGGCCTTCAACAGGAGCTGCAGCTCGGGAGCCTCGAAGGAAAGCGCGACTGGGGATGGGCGCCGGACTATGTGCGGGGAATGTGGCTGATGCTTCAATCCGATGCGGTGGACGACTTTGTTCTCGCGACCGGCACGCTGCATTCCGTGCGTGAGCTCGTGGACAGCGCCTTCGCATGCGTCGGGCTCAACTCGAAGGATCACGTGCGCTTCGATCAGAACCTGGTGACAACGGTGGAGCCGGTCGCCCCGTGCGGAAATCCGGCCAAAGCCAAGCGGCTCCTCGGCTGGAAAAACACCGTCAAATTCGCGGACATCGTCGAACGGCTGGTTCAGGCGGAGATGGACCGGCTGAAATGAGCGCCGAATTGGCCAAGCAACTGGCGGTCGCCAGCGACCTGCTGGACGAATGGCGTTCACAGCCGGCCGTCGTCGGCGGGAGCGGCGTTGCGTGCGGAGATTTTCCGCCGAATGCTGGGGCCGCGCTTCGTTATGCAATCGACCGCGTCTATGCCCGCGCCGCCGATGTCGTCGTCGAAGGCTGGGCTTTCGATCCGGAGCGGGGAAATCCTCCGCACAGCCTGCACGCGGTCTTTGTCCGCGCCCCGGCGGGCGGCTGGCTGGCTTTTGCCGCGATGACGGTCATTCGATCCGACTTGGCATCCGTGTTCGGGCCGATTCCGCGCATCGACCGCAGCGGATTCTGCGCGGCGATTTCCCGCCGCTCCCTGCCCTCGAAGTCGATCGAGTTCATGATCGTGCAACAGAACGAACTCGGCCTGTGGGGACGAACCGAAGCGCTTCGGTGGGACCGCCCGGATTGGTTGGACTAGGCTAGATTGAAAAAGGAACGATATTTCTTTGACCATGTGCCGAAGTCGGGCGGCTTGGCGCTGCGCGCGTGGTTCGAGGAGATCCTGACCCCGGAGGATTTTTCCCCGTCGGTCGACGGGCTCGACGCCGAGGCTGCCTGCATTCGATTTTCCCGGAATCGTTTCATCGGCGGCCACGTCGGATTTCGTCCGGGCGCTCCGTTTGATCCGTCGCGCTTCTATTTCACCGTGATGCGCGAGCCGGTCGACCGCATCGTCTCCCTCTATTTTTACTTCCGGCATGCGCTGAGCCCCAACGGCAATCGCACCATCGAGGACGCCCATCGCTACGACCTCGGAGGTTTCGTGTCGGCGGTCGCGGATCGCCGCGAATCGGACGTGATCAATTTTCAGGCAGTCCACTTTGCCACCATCGTATCCCGGGACTTCGGGCCCCGGGCGACATTGCTGGGGGATCTGGCGCGGTGCGGTTTGAACAAATTCGACCTGGTGGTCCCTTTTGGCGCGCTGGAAGCCGCCCCCAAAATTCTGGGCCAAATGCTCGGCCTCGAAAACGTTCCGGCCTTGCGCCTCGTCAACGTCACTCCGCGCCGCGATCACGTGCAGGACATTTCGGCGGCCGCGCGGCGCCGAATCGCCGACCTGAACGCCGTCGACGCCGAACTCTACGAGGAAGCGAGCCGGCAGTTCGCCGCCCGGATGGCGGGCGGCTCGGTGGAGTCGTTTGCGACGAATTTCACTCCCGCGGCGGCGAACGAATTCGGCGACGGCGGGGTCGTAATCGACAGCATCTGGCTTGGCCGCCGCGGCGAAGCCGTCACGGAAATTCAAGCCGGCGATGAGCTGACGATCGTGCTGAAAGTGCGGGCCCACGAGACCGTCGCCGGCGTCACGGCCGGCCTGCAGATCACCGACGAGGCGGGACTGGTGGCATTTGGCACCAACACCCACCATTTGCGGGTCGAACTGCCGGTCGAGGCCGGAAAGAAGTACCAGATCGAATTTCGGCTGCCCTTGGATCTTGGCCCCGGACTTTTTGATCTGACGGTTGCGCTGCACCTCGGTGCTTCGCATGCCGAGCGCTGTTTCCATTGGTGCGACAAGGCCCGGAGGTTTCGGGTGATCGGAACCGTCGATTACCCATTCGGAGGGTACGCCAAGCTCCATCCGGTCGTGGCGTTTTCGCCGCTCCGTGATTCGGCCGCGCCCGGGGTCAATCGCAGCCCGCTCACGACACTCGACGTGATTTCAGCCTATCGGCTGATTCTGGACCGGGAGCCGTCGACCGAAGAGATCGCGCGATGCGTGCAAGCGGGCGCGGGAGGCTTGTCCCGCTCGGCATTGGTCGCGTCATTTTTGGCGTCCGATGAATACGCCAACCTTCAGGCGCGCCGCAATCCGCTCATCCCGGTCCGCTGCCCCCTTGAGTCGGGAGAAATGCTGGTGAATGTCGCGGCCTCCGATCGCGATGTCGGCAGCGCGCTGCGCGCGACCGGAACCTATGAACCCTATGTAATGCGGCACTTCCAGAGGCTGGTCCGGCCGGGGTCAGTCGTCGTCGATATCGGGGCGAATATCGGCTATTTCACCTGCGCCGCGGCGATGCTGGCCGGTCCCGACGGCGAAGTGCATGCGGTTGAACCCAATCCGGCCAACACGTCCTTGCTGCTGCGCAGCGTTCGGGCCAATCGTTTCGAGAACGTCCGCGTCTATTCGTGCGCGGCGAGCGACGCGGCCGGTGCGCTGGAGCTGCACGGCGCCGGCGGCTCGAACGGATACGTCCAGGTGTTGAAGGATGCCGCGGCGGGCGGTTTGGTGGTGCCGTCGGCCCGGTTGGATCAGCTCGTCGGCCCTCTCCTTCGAAAGCTGGACCTGATCAAGATCGACATCGAGGGATTCGAGCTGCCCGCGCTCCGGGGCTTCGAGGACGCCATCCGTCGTTTTCGGCCGATTCTTTTTGCGGAATTTCACCCGTATGAAATCGAGCGGCGGCTCGGGGCCGAGGCCGTGAACGACTACCTGGCGTGGCTCTGCGGCTGCTATTCCCATCGGTACGTCATCGACCGAACCGGCGCGTTGCTGCCGGTGCCGGGGGTCGCCGAGATTCTGAGCCGGTGGCGCGAGGCGAGCGCGCAAGACGAATGCGTGCATTTGGATCTGCTCTGTTCTCCGTCGCCCGTCGACGCCGGCGCGTGATGTCACGGGCTGAGAAACCGCTCGGGATTCGGGCCCTTCGCCCGTTTATCTGCCCGATTCTCCTCGCCGCACTGGCCGCTCTCTATCTGGGCAGCTACCTGAGCCACCCCCAGCTTCCGGGCAATTCGACCCAATATCCGCTGGGATGGTTCGGGTGGTTCGACCAGGGGTGCTATTTGAAGGAGGCGCATGCGATCGCGTCGGGCCACCTCAGCCGCGATACCTTCATTTACCCGATCGGCTATCCGGCCCTGGGAGCGCTGTTGGTTCATTGGGTTCCGCGCCATCCGTTTCTGCTGATCAACCTCGCCTGTGTGTTGGCCATCGCGACCCTATGCTATCGCCTTGCCCGGGAGGTGATGGGCGACATCGGCGCGGCCTTGTTCATCGCGGTGTTCGTCGTGACTCACGCCACCTTGCTGCGGGAGTCCCTGGTCGTGCCGTGGAATACGATTCCGACCTTTCTGCTCTTTTGGTCGGCGGTCTGGCTCTGCCTCACGCGCAACGACTTCTACGCCGCGGTGTCGATGTCGGCCCTCGCGGCGGCCGCCTATCTCATGCGGCCTGCCGATGCCGGCACGATGGCTCCCATGCTGATTTGGGCGGTCATCCGGTTGCCGAATTGGCGGGAAAGATTCGTGGCGGCCGGTGTCGGACTGGGTCTGGTGATGTTGGCCTGGGGCTTCATCGCGTGCCTCAACCTGCGGATCTTCGGCTCGACGACCTCGGGCTACGACACCGGCCGATTGATCACGGGCTTCGGGTCGTATCCGTTCTGGACCAAGGTCCATCTGCTGTTGGTCGATTTTTCTCCGCCGTTTTGGACCGATAGCGCCGCCGTCCTGTTTCAATATCCCTGGTTGTTCCTGGCCGTGCCCGGCGCGGTGGCGGCCGCGCTTCGCTGGCGTGGTTCTGCCATCGCCGTCCTGGCCTCCGTCGCGTGCTTTTTCGTGCTTTACGTCAATTACAACGATCTTTGGCCCACCAATATCTTTAAGTTCACCCTGATACATTATTGGTGCTGGATCTTTCCCCTGGTCGGGCTCTGGGTCGTCGATGCCATCCTGCATCTGAGGGGCCGATGGGCCGCCGTCGCGTGGGGCGCGGCCGCCTTCTCCGTCATCGCCGGTACCACCATCGAGCTTCGCTGCCGTCCGGAATTCCAAAGGCGAGCGCTGCAGACGGCGTTGGTCGTCGGCGCACCGACCGACCGGATTCGCGTGCGCGCCGGCGGCCGGGAACTCGTCAATGGACCGGACTATGGCATGGCCGAGGAAATGGATCAGGGTTCGCGCTTGTGGCTGGCTCCATCGGTGCGGCCGCCGGTGGCGGTATCGCCGGGCCGCCTCGAGCAGCTGGGTTCGCTGGTATTCGGCCTGGGCTTTGCGCCCGACCGATGGATTTTTCCACTCACGCGATTCCCGGGCGTCCTTCGGCTGCGAACGCTGCCCCGGAGTCAATGGCGCGACTCGACCGGTCCATTGGGAGTGCCGGACGGGTTTCCCGACGTGACGTTCGCGGTGTCCGCTCCGGATTGGATCCTTCGACGCGCGGCGCAGTGGGACGTGGAAGCGGAACCCTCGGGTGGCCATTGGCTCAACCGTCCCAATCACTGGGGACTTTGGCTGCTGAAGGTGACAAAATCCGGCGATGGTCGCCGCCTGGTCGAATGCCCGGATACCGGCCAGATCGTGACGGCCTCCGAACTCAAGGTGACCGTTTACGACTCCGATCACCGGCTGCTGTGGAACGAACTAGTTGCGCTGCAGCGGTGATGGGTCCGCCGCCCGCGCCAGGGCCGGGATGGGTTCGAGTTCGGCGATGGACCACCACCAGTGCCCTTCCAGCGGCGAGGCCATGACCTCGATGCGAACCGGCGAGGCCAGGTTTCGATCGAAATGCAATTCCAGGCGGTTCTCGTTCGGAAGATCGGGACGTCCGACGACGATGAACTGGAATTTTTCCGGAGACCGCGCGCCGTCGCTGCCGCCGGTCGTCACGCGAAACGCGGTGGGATAGTCCAAGTAACTTGATCCCAGCCACAGGCGGAGGCCGGACAGCGCGATTCCGGGCGGCGGTGAAACTTCCAGATACATTCCCTTTCCCAAGAACCGGCGGGAGCTCCACCGGGTGTCGAGCCGTCCGTCCATGAGCGCGCCCAGCCCCGCGGAATTGTCGCTGGAAGAGACGCTCAATCCGGGAATCCGTCGGTAGGGCCGGAACGCGCGCTCGAACCGCCGTCCGGATAACATGGCGAATGATTGATCCGGAAGACGGAAAATTTGATCGAAATGCCAGTCGATCTGGATGGCGGACCGTCCTTGGGGAGCCAGCAATTCGGCGGGATCGACCTGGGCCGTTGGGTAAACCACTTCGCCATCCAGGGCGGCAATGGGCAATAATTTGAGGCTTTCGGCGACGGCGCCGTGGACGACCTCCGGCTTGCGCAGCCACGCGTTGCGCAACCGAAGCGGGCGGCCGTCGTTGGCCGTGTACCGGATTTCCCCATCCACGCCGGCCCGGCCGGAGGGATTTTTCCAGACAGCCCCGTCGCGCCCCGTCGAAAGGATCACGCCCCATCGACGCCGGGCGTCGGTGTTCGCGAAAAACGGGAAGTTCAGTTGCAGCGAGAGCGCCGGCGCGATCGAGACGGGGGCGACGTTTTCGTAGGCCATCGATTCCGAGTCCGCATAGATCAATTTCAAGTCGCCCCGGCGGACGGCCTTCCGCAAGGCGAGCAGATGTTCCTCGGTATCGTGCGTTTGCAGGTCGACGATCAGATTGACCCCGATGGCCTTCAGGTACCGAAAGTCGTCCGGGGTGGGGGCGGCAAAATGGGCCAGAATCTCGTCGTAAGATCGGGGCGCCATGCCGCTATGCCCATGAACCGTCGGCAAGCCGGAGGTCAGTTCGAAATACATGTAGTCGCTCGGCCCCAGGCCGTCCCGTCCGATCGGCCAGTCGAGAACCCCGCCGGTATAGGACTGATGGCTGAGCCAGGCATAGACTGGCGGCACCGAGGAAAGCGACGTGGCATCCACCATGATCAGATCGAGGCGCGACTCCCAAAGCGCCCCGGCCGTCAGGGCCAGGACGGCGAGGGCGCCGATCCGGTCCCGATGCAGGCCGCGATCGCAGTAGGTGGCGGCCATCGCGGACAGGGGAAAGGCGGCGACGAGGCCGATTCGAGCCGGAACGCTGATCGCGCTGAACCCCGGCACCAGATGGTAAAGGAGCAGGTAGGGCAGCGGCAGCCGGGTGGGATGGCCGAACCACACGATGACGGGCCCGAACGAGAGCAGGGCCAGAGCCGCCAAACCCAGTATCCAGGCGATTGCGACACGACGGTTGCCGCCTCGGCGGCGGAAATGCCAGTCGAGGAACGACGCCACGAGGCCGTAGCAGATGAAGCCGTAGAACAGCCAGCTTTCGTGCTGCATGTTGCCGCTGGGAGGATTCAGCAGGTCTCCCCAGAGCGGGCTATGGATGCAGGCCGAAAAGTAGCTCGAGATGAAATCGGCGGAGGCGCCGATGATATTCGCAAGGTCGCCGCGGTGATCGTAGTGCTGCTCCACCAGCAAATACGGCCAGGAATAGGCCGCCGCGAAAATGGCGACGGCGCCGAACGCCGCCAGCGTGGCGTACACGGCTTTGGCCGGACGCCCGCGAAGGAGCACGGCAGCGTGAATCACCGCGTACACGAGAAACGAATAGCCCAGATAGTAGGCCGACAGGAACTGCAGTGAGGCCAGGATCGAAAAGACGGCGACGCGGCCCTTCGACGGTTTTTCGATGAGCCGTTCCAGGGCGCCGATCGCCATGGGCATCCAGAAGAGCACCACCAGTTGGACGTGGCCCAGCTGGGCCAGCCGAGGGGCGTTGTAGGCAAAGAGCGTCGCGCCGGCCAGCGCCGGCAGCGCGGCGCCCAGTTTTGGGCGCAGGTATCCGAACATGGATAGGAAGCAGAGGACGGATGAGACCAGGATCAGCAGGTTCAGCGCGAAGACGACGTTTCCGGTGAAAAGCCGCACCACCGCGTAGACGGGCTGGAGCCCGAGCAAATGATCCGTGAAGGCGAGCGTCCGATGGAGGGGAAAGAAGATGTTGCCGTCGAAAAAATTGAACGGATGACGCAGAAAGGCCCGCCTCACCGTCTCCAGCGTCCAGGCGCACAGCATGGGATCGTCCCGCGAGTAGAACGTCTGGGTCTGCAGCGCGTGCAGCGAAACCTGCCGGAAAATGAACGCCGTCTCGATCAAGGCGACGGCGAGGGCAGCCAGCCATTCCGTTCCGCGGCGGGACGCCGGCGAAATCAGGCTGCTGCGAGGGGTTCGCATCATGGGTGTTGCGATAGGAATGAAGACTGGCCGCACCGGCGCCAGTACTTTGTGCTTGGGGATGCCGCTGCGGTGGTGATTGCATCCGGATTGAGTTTTAACCCATCATCGAATCAGAAAATGGGAGACCGACCTCCGGATCAACGGGCACGCAGTTTCTTTTGGCTCGCATTCGCGCTGCCGCTGATCCTCGGACTGAGCACCCACGGATCCTATTACTTCGCGAAACCCTCGGCCGAGACCGGGGATTTTGCCGCCAACGCCCTGCAAATCTGGGACGCCAAGCACCTGTGTTGCCTGACCGGAAACTATTCGCGGTTCCGGTTCCATCACCCAGGCCCCGCGTTCTTTTACGTTTATGCCGCCGGCGAATACCTCTTTTACAATCTTTTGCATTTGGTGCCGGCTCCGGGCGCCGCTCATTCTCTCGCCGGGCTGCTGCTGCAGTGCTACTTTTTCGCCGCCGGTATTTCGATCCTGGTTCGTTTCGTATCCGATCCGTGGGCTCGGTTCACGGCGATCGCGGTCGGATGCCTGCACTTTTTTGCGAGCGGCTTTGCCTTTGTCAGCATCTGGCCACCGCATCAGCTGCTGATGCCGTTTTTCTGCGCGCTGATGTCGGCGCCGGCGGTGATCTGCGGCGAGATCGTCTATCTGCCGCTGCTGGTGTTGAGCGCCTGTTTTTGCATCCACGGGCATGTCGCGCAGCCGTTGTTCATGCTCCCTTTGCTTGCCGCCGGCTCGGCCGCTTTGATTTGGCGGGCTCTGAAGCCGGTCCCAGGTGGCGGTGAACGCCGGAAAGCGCTCGTGAAGCTATTTTGCGAGCGCGAGGCGCGGATCGCGGTTCTGATTGCCGGACTCTTCCTCGTTCCGCTGATCATCGAGGCGTTCAAGGGGAAATCCGGCAATTGGGCGGCGATCTTTTCCCATCTTCACCGGCAATCGGGCGAAACCAACACGTTGAGCGAGGCGGTGGTCTACTATCTGGGCGCGCTCCGCTATGATTTTGTCGGATTTCCCACGGGTACTATCGGGGCGGCGTTGCAGGCGCATCTCGCCGCCTATCTGGCCTGGCTCGGCGCCGTCGGCTTGAGCGTGTGGTGGGCCCTGTCGCCCAGGGATTCGGCGACTCCGCTCAGACGCGGTTATTTGACCTGGCTGCTGATCGTCGGGGGAGCGGCGGCGCTCTTGGCGATCGTCTGGGCGCTGCGGATGGATGGCGGCATGTATGCGTTCAACTCCGACTTCGTGTTTGCGATCACGGCGGTTCCACTCCTCGTTGCGGCGGTTGCGATCATTTCGGTCTTGGGCTCGCGGCGAGGTCTCTGGTGGTGTTGTTTGCCCGCGTTGGTCTGCCTGAATTGGAAAGCGGCGCGGGAAGAGGTCATGCAGCAGGATTCGAATATCGATTTCCATCAGGTTGATCAGAAGCTCGACCGCCTGGTGGGAGCCGAAGCGCCCGGAGGAGCTCGGGCTGGCTTTCAGCTGAGATTTGCGCCCGAGCAATGGTCCTATGCGGCGCTGGTGGCCAATCAGCTCGAAGAAATGGGCGTGCCCTGGGAAGTGCCCACGGATTGGAGATTCCTGTTCGGCAATGGCACGAAGAGCAAGACGCAGTCGATGACGGCTTCCCTCATCATCGCGAAGGACGACTCGAATGGTAAGGAAGGAACGCCGCTGGCGGACGACATCGTTGTCCGTCGCGGCCCGGCGATCATTGAAGCGATCGTGGCGCCCACGCGGGTTCCGGCCGCCTATGACATTCACAGCGCGCTTTACACGTCGGCGTCGGGGCTCTCCACGCCGGATGATGCCTCGCTCTACTCTTGGAGTGTGGGAACGGACACGGTGTTGCGCTTCAAAACGAGGCCGGCGTCTTCTGCGGTCAGAATCGAAATGGACCTTCAACCTTTCCTGCCAGCCCGAGCCCAAGGTCAGCGGTTCGAAGTCTCCTTTTGCGGACAACTCGTGGGAAAATTTGAGATCACCGCGCCGCTCCAGCGGGTCACGCTCGAAATCCCCCGCGAGCAGTGGAACCAAAGCGTTCGGAACGGAGGGGCGTCCCTCGAATTCCACTGGACGGACGCAGCCAGCCCGCAGGAACTTGGAATCAGCGCGGATGCGCGCCAGCTGGCCGTGGGGTTCCGGACGACCAGTTTTTCGACGGTTCCCTAAGTCCCGGGTCACCAAAGCCGAGGGGCATCCGCCCCCTAAAAAGGGGGAAGGCCGGATTTGTCGAATGGCGCGGAATTGTCCGCACTGGGGCGTACCCCAATGAAACGCACCATTACCCTCATGTTAGGTTGTCTTTCCAGCCTGCTCCTGGCCGCCGGTTTTGCGCGCGCGAGCGAGCGGGTGGATCCGTTGAGCGTGCAAGTCGGCCCCAAGGTCATCGACGGCACCGTTCACGAAATTCCGTATAGCATACCCTGCTACGAAAATGGCGGCAGTTACGAAGGAGATGGACCAAGCTGGAGTGGAGATAACGACGGTCGCGATGACCCGCCGACGTTCCCCATCGCACAGCGTTGAGCGGTAGCGGCGTCGTGGCCCGCCGGGCCTTGTGACCACGGCGGGCCACGATGTTTCCGGGAGCGATTGATTTCGCGACCTCGAAATTGCGGCGGAGTTCAGCTCAGCCGCATGGCTTGTTTCAGCAAGCCGCAGGGCGGACTGCCGTGTGCGGTCACCTCGTCGTGAAAGCGTTTATCCGCGAAGCCGGATCCCCACGCTCGCCGGGCGGATTCGCGCAGGTCCTCGAATTCCAGCGCCCCGACGAAGTAGGTTGAAAGCTGGGTGGACGTCAGACACGCCCGGCGCCATTTGCCGGCGGCCTCGCCTTCCTCCTGGTAGCCCTGGTTGATCATCAGGTCCATGGCTTGCGCTTCGGTCATTCCTGCCAGGTGGACGCCCTGATCCAGAAGGGAATTGATGATCAGGCGCAGCCGCATCTTAAGCTGCTGAAGCTTGTTCTCGGGTCCGCCGAAACCGAGATTGGCCATCAGCTTTTCCGACCAGATCGCCCAACCTTCGACGTAAGTGCCGCTGTAGAACATGGCGCGGATCAGGGTCGGGGCGCGGAACTGGTTGGCGCGGGCTAGCTGCACGAAATGGCCCGGCATGGCTTCGTGGACCGTGAGATCGTGCAGCATTGCGTCGCAATATTCGCGGAAGAAGGACTGCTTCCGGGGTTCGTCCCAATCGTCGGGCGGAGGGGCGATGGCGAAGAAGGTGCTGCCACCGGGCTCCAATGCTCCAGGGGGATCGCAATAGGCGACGGCGACGCCGCGGACGAAGGCCGGTGCCAGGATCACCTTCACCGGCGCGTCGGGCAGCGTGATCAGATCGTGCTGACGGACGAAATCGGTCGCGGCGGCCAGAATGTCCTGGCACCGGGACGCCAGCGTGTCGCCGGTGGCCTGACGCTCGGAAACCTGGCGAAGCGTTGTGCGAATGACATGCGGCCGATCGGCGACTTCGGATTGAGGAGCTTCCGGATGAGTGCGAAGAAAGAGCGAACGCGCGGTCTCGTAGAGTTCGTTCGTGGCGGTGACGAGTTCGGCTTCAGCTCGGAGGCGGATCTCTTCGGGCGTGAGTTCGGAGAAGAGGGCGAAGCGCAGCTTGCGACGGAAGCGGGCCTCGCCGAGGCGAAAGTCACCATCGGAGCGCGGTAGGAGATCGCGTTCGAGCCAGGCGCGGTAGTCATTTAGGGCGGCGATCGCGGCGGCCCGGAGGGGTTCGAGTTCGGCGGCCATTTCGGGCACTTGATCGAGCAGCGGCTGAATGTCGGTTTGAATCAGCGCGATTGTCCCCGGATTGCGCGAGATCGCCGTCTCAGTGTGAACCCGGGGCGGGCGCTGCAAATTGGCTTTGGCCTGGGCGACGACGCGAGGAATCTCGCCGAGGCGGCCGGCGATGCCGCGCAGGCGGTCTCGGGCGGGCAGGATGTCGCGGGCAAAGAGTAGGTAGATGCCGTTAGCGAGGCTGGTGTCGTAGGAAAGCGGACTGAGCGCGTGCGGCCGTTCCTCTTCCAGTTCGAACAAGGACTCCTCGGCCTGGTTGCGCAGAATCTGTGCGTCGATGCGGTTGACCGGGGAAAGCTGCGCGAAGTTCAGTTCCGCCAGGCGGGCGAGGGTGTGTCGCAAGGAGGCGCCTTCCGCGGCAAGCGCCGCGGGGGAATAGTCGCGCAGGCGGCGGTCGTGCCGGTGGTCTCCGAACGCGGTCGATTGCTCGGGACGGGCCTCGAGATAGGCGGCGATGAAGTCGTTCGCGATCGACTCAAATGCTGCGTCGGCGAGTGGCATGGGGCGAAACAGGGTTGGGGTAACGAAAATGGAACGCAGGTGCTATTATGGGTGGGTGAACGGCACTTTGTCACTCGAAGAGGACGATCGCACAGAATGTTATCCAACTTGCAGAACGATGCTAACCGGTTAGAATAATATAGTGAACCACCGAACCTTCAGCCAAATGGGGGGGCGTACGCGATCCAAAGCCAAGACTCTGGCCAATCGAGCCAAGGCCACCGCATTTTGGAAGGCGGTGCGCGCCGGGAAGGCCGAGCCTCCGCGTCGGCCGAGGGTGCCACCCAGCCCTGAACAAGCGGCGGAGCTGCTACGCGAGTATTGTAGTAAGAATGGAATCAGGCGCCTCGAAGTCTTCGGATCGGTCGCCCGCGGAACGGCCCGTCGCGGGAGCGACGTGGACCTCATAGCCACTTTTCGCCGAACACCTGGGCTTCGGTTTTTCGTCATGGCGGATGAAATGGCAGAAATTCTTCGCGTGCCGGTCGATCTATTGGATCGGGAGTCCGTGGACGAAATGACCAATCCGTATCGGAAGCAGTCGATAATGAGCGATGTCCGACAAATCCTATCGCTCTAGCTCACACACACAGGAGGCTTATCTGGCGGACATGTTGGAGTCGGCCCGACAGATTCTTCGCTACATGCAGGGGGTCTCGTTTGAAGCTTTTTGGGAGAATGCGGAGAAACGCGACGCGGTTGCGATGAGGATTGCGGTGATCGGTGAAGCTGCGAGGCAGGTCGCGAAAGAAACTGAGGAGCAGTTATCGGGGGTGCCGTTTAAGGAAATTCGGGGGATGAGGAACCGGATTTCCCACGACTACGGTCGCGCGAACGATCGAATCGTTTGGAAGGTGACGCAGGAAAATATCCAGCCGCTCGCCGATGCCCTCGACGGGTATTTTGCCAAACGGCTGCCGCCGACGCCAATGGAGGAAAGTTCGCCAATGCGACTGTCTCGCGCCAGGACGAAAAAGCGGTCGTCACGCTGAATTCGAATTTCGGAGCTACGAAGAGGGAGCTACGAAGAGGGGGCGACGGTGATGTCGACGGGCGTCGTGACGACTTGGCCGGAGACTTTGGTTTGGACCCAGATTCGGTAGTGGCCGGGTTGGGGGAAGAGGTAGGGGAAGCTGATTTCGGTGGGGCCGGGGCCGGACGAGACGTAGTGCATGTGGGCGTGGTCCATTGGCTGGCCGGCTTGGGCGGCGAAGAAGCTTTGGGCCGCCATTGAGATTGTGCCGGTCGGGTGGATGTGCGCGAAGACGGAGCCGTCGGAGCGGCGGACGGCGGCGTGGCCGTACATGCCCATGTAGGGTTCGGCGTGGACGTCGTGGCCGGTGGAGTCCTTGACGGCGAAGGTGAGGAGGAGATCGGCGTTGGCGCGGATGGGGGAAGGGGTGCGGAGTTCCAGGTGGGCGGGGGCCGAGGCGTCGCTGATAGCGCTTAAATAGTAGGAGTCGTCGGGGTCGCTCTTAAGCGGCGGGGACGCCGCTTCCACTTTTGATTCGGCTGCCGCTGCCGGGACTTTGACCGTAGTCGTGAGCGTGGCGGCGAAGCCGGTTTCGTTGGTGAGGTCGGCGTAGAGGCGGTAGGTGCCCTCCGGCAGCGGGGGGACGACGACGTCGAAGGCACGGGGGCCGACCCGCTGGGGATGGATGTGAGCCAGGGCGTCGAGCTGCGGCTCACGGATCAGGTAGAGGTGGATCAGCTTTCCGTGGTCGGGGATCAGGCGGAGCTTCTCCGGAGAGTCGTCGTCCTGGCGGGGAACCTTCAGGTGAAGGATTCGCTGGGTTGAGGTTTGCTCGATGGAAGCATCGAGATGGGCGGCGCGATAGATTTGGTTGTAGCGGTAGTCGCGGTCCAACTGGTCCCACCAGCGTTTGCCTCCAAAAACGATCAGGGCGAACACCGCCGTGGAGGCGATGCCCGCGATCCAGGCGTTGCGCCGGTTGGCCGGGGCGATGGGCACCGACGGCTCACGCGTGCTATCGCGCGCCCCGATGGCAAAGAGGGCGACCACTCCGACGAACAGCAGCGAGCCCAAGGCGGCCAGCAGCCCACCGAGTGAATGCGACATGGCGAGTGTCTGGGTCGCAACGGCGACCACGGGAACGATGGCGACGCCCGATCCTTGCGAGCCCGAGACGGTAACGTGGACACTGTAGGAACCTGGACGCATGAGCCAGAGTTCGGCGTGGCGCAGGGAAGGTTCTCCGGGAACCGGCAGGGCGTCATCGGGAGGAGGTGCGCCTTTGAGTCCGGCCCGCCAATTGACCGGGAGTACCGTGACCGTCACGGGGCTGGTGGAGGGCTGGAGCAGCCGAACGTTGATTTCGGCGCGGCCGGGGATAACTGGGGCCGGCAGGACGATGATGCGGACGGCATAGGGGCCGGCCATTCCGTCGTAGACGACGGCAGGGCTGCCGATGTGGGCTTGGCAGAGGGTGGGGGCGATTAGCGCGATTGTGAGCAGCGCGATCCTGCGTAAGAGCGACGCGAAAGAAGCGGCGGGACGCCGCTTCCGCTTTGGCTCGGCGGACGTGCGGGGTGGGCTCATCGGCGGACCCGGGACATGAAGGAGCCGAAGTATAGGCCCAGGAAGGCGGTGAACATGGCGGTCACGCCCAGCCTCACGATTTGAAGGGCACCCAGGCCGGAGCCCTGAGCGAATTCATGCCAGTAGTCGCCGGGATAGGACGAGTAGGGCCAGATGCGGCCGCCCACGAAAAACCAATTGTCGGCCGAGGGGCTCAATTGGAAAATCGCGAACCACCATTGGGCGGGGATGAATATCGCGCAGAAAACTAATCCGAGCACCAGGGAGAGGACGAGACGCTGTCGATCGAACGGCAGCTTGTGGCGGACCAGATCAAAGGCGATTGCCGGCAGGATGATCCATTGCGGAAACGCGGGCGGGACCATGTGCGTGACCGGATTGTAGATCGGGCCGAGGTGAGGCGAGGCGGGAAAGAGGGGCAGGATCCACGTGATGGCGCAGTGCAGCAGCATGTCCGTTCCGGCGGCGAAGGTGCAGGCCCAGCGCAACTTCGTGGAACGTCCAATGGCAGCCAGGAAAAAGGGCGCGATGATGGCGACGATATTGAAGTATTTGAAGGTGTGCTGGCGGGTGGGCCAGGATTCGCTCATGAACAGCCAGAGGGTCCCCCCGAGCAGGAGCCCGCCGACCCAGCTATAAAGCCAGGGGGCGGACCGGGGGCTTGACGGGCGGTTCTGTTCGCGCAAGAGGAGGACCCAGGTGCCGATGCGGAGCGTGAGCGTGCCCAGGAAAAGCAGGACGTGCGGCGGGCTAATGATCTTGACGTCGAGGCCGTAGGCGTTGTGCCACCAGTTATCGAACGGTGCGGAGGTCAGCATCGCGGTGGCGCCCCAGATGCAGATCCAGGCGCCGAACGGTGCGTATCCGCCCCACAATGACACGCCGCCCTCCCGCTCGGCGGGCTCGAGAAAGGTGGCGCGGATCGCCAGCCAGCCGGCCAGCAGGCCGCCGGTGGCGCCGCCCAGATAGATGCACATATGGGCGGGCGTCCAGAAGGTGTCCCGGCCGATCGTGATGTGCCAGGAGACGTCCCAGCCGCCGCCGATGGCGACCAGGAGCGTGGCGACAGCCAGGGTCGGAAGGACCCAGTATTGGGAGGTGGAATGGGGGCGGGATGGGGTGGCGGGCCAGGCGGCGGAACTGGAAGGGGGAGCGAGGCTCATGGAAGAAGAGGCGGGATGGAGTCCAACTTGCCGGGGTCAGCGCCCCGGCTACAGGGTCGGCGGTTTTGAGGCAGGGAGATTCAGCAAAGCGGATTGTGGGGTCGCTGCAAGCGGCAGAAGAGGGTTGGCGCTGGCGGCGACGGCCGTTTGAGTCGCCGCGATGAAATGGCCGGCCCGATCCGCTTTGGTGGAGAAACGCCCCCGCTGGGGATTGACGTGGCGGGGTTGGATTGCGCTGGTCGGGTTGATTGCGGTGGCGGCGACGCTGGCGGTGCGGAATCTCTATGGGTTCCTGTCCGTGTCCAAGGCGGTCGAATCCCACACCCTGATCATCGAAAGCTGGGTGCCGGATGTGGACCTGCCCCAGATCAAGGCGGCCTACCTGGCGGGGCACTACACCCGAGTGTTTCTGACGGGCGGGCCGCTGGAAAAGACGGACCCCATGAACAAGTATTTGAACTATCCCGCCCTGATGCGCGTTGTGCTGCTCGATCAAGGATTCGATCCGGCCGTGGTGGTGGCGGTGCCGGCGCCGCGCGAGCGCCGAGACCGGACCTTCACGTCGGCGCTGGCGCTTAAGCACTGGTGCGAAGCCCACGGGGAAACCCTGACTTCGTTCAATATCGTGACGACCGGAGAGCATGCGCGGCGCACGCGGCTGCTATTCCGCCGCGCGTTCAACGATCGCGTGGAGGTGGGAATCATTCCCATCGATTCGCCCGACTTCGATCCGCACCATTGGTGGCGGTCGAGCCAGGGCGTGAAGGAGATCCTGACCGAAACGATCGGTTACCTGTACGCGCGGGTCCAGGTAGCCTGGTTAACCGCGTCGTAAAAATCCGCCAGATTGAAGGGCTTCAGGATCGCCGACTTGGCGCCCGCGGCGCAGGCCTTGCGCAGATCCTCATTCTCGGACGTGCTGCTCGATCCCGTCATCGCGATGACCGGAATCGCGGGAAAGTCCTGATGAAGCAGTTCGCAGAGCTCGATGCCGCCGATGTTCGGCATCTGCAGATCGGTGATGACGAGCCCAACTTCCTCGCCCCGGTGGATGTGATCGAGCGCCTCGGCGGCCGAACGCACGGTGACGGCGCGGAGGCCGACGCGTTCGAGCAATGTCTTGACGAGACGGCCCACCAAGGGCTCGTCATCGACGACCAATACGGTGAAGCCGGGAGACATGTATGCGCGCGGTTTGACGCGCAGAATCGGGAACGGTTCCGCCGGTGCCCAGGGGCCACGCTCTGTGGATGAAAGTAACGTCAGCGCCCGTCAGTCGGTTGTGTAGGTGTCCGCCGACAAGGCATCGGGGGCCGTGGGCAACCTATTGGCGCAAGCGTGGTAAGCACCGGGACCGATGTCAGGCGGGGACGAAATCTCGATGGCTATTATCAGTCCTACAGCATTGTCCATCACGCACTTGTGATTGTCGGCCGCCGCTGCGGCCATTCTTCTTCGGCCATGCGGAAGCTGGCTGTTCTCGTACTCGGGCTCATTTGGGCCGCAGTTCGGGCGTCGGCAACTTCCGTCGGCGACGTTCGGGCAATGGACCAGCTTCTGCAGGAGCGGTACCCGGCGAACGAACCGGGGGCGGCGGTTCTGGTCGCGCAAAACGGAAAGGTGATTTTGCGGCAGGGCTACGGCTTGGCGGACTTGGCCACGCATACGCCCATGACCCCGGACCGGGAATTCCGGGTGGCGTCGATCTCCAAGCAGTTCACGGCGGTGGCGGTGCTTCAGTTGGTGGCGGACGGCCGCATTGGACTGGACGACCCCGTGGCGCGCTATTTGCCGGACCTGTTTGGCGGCAGGGACTGGGGCATTACCGTGCGCGAGCTGCTCGCCCATACTTCCGGCCTCAAGAACTATTCCGACGTCGATGCGTTCCGGGATCAGCCGACGCGGGCGATGTCGACGGCGTTCCTGTGGGATTTGGTGAAGGGCTACGGCGTGGCGTTCTCACCCGGCACCCGCTGGGAGTATTGCAACACTGGATACATGCTGCTGGGCGCGCTGGTCGAGCGGGTCACCGGCCAGGCGTTTGGCCGCTACCTGCGGCAAAACGTGCTGGAACGGGCGGGGCTCGCGAACACCCGCTATGGCGCCGGATTGGACGGCCGGACGGCGGCGACGGCGGGTGTCACCGGCTACAGCCGGTCGGAAGACGCCCCGGAAGCGGAATTCGAACCGGCCGTGGTGCTGAATCTGACTCAGGCGAACGCCGCGGGCGGCTTGATCACGCGGGTCGACGACCTTTGGAAATGGGAGCAGGCGGTCGAAGGCGGCCAAGTGCTGGCGCCCAACTGGGTACGGCTGGCGCGCTCGCCGGCGGCGCTTGAGCCGGCGCGCACGCAGATTGCCAAGGGAGCGCGCCTCAGGGGCGCGAAAGCCGCGTTCGGCGATGCCGGTGCCAATGCTCCCTATGGTCTCGGTTGGGAAATTGGCACTTCCTCCGGACTCGATACCATCGGACACGGCGGCACAATGTGCGGGTACCGGTCGTATGAGGTCGAGGTGCCCGCCGCCCGGCTGTACGTGGTGATTTTGTGCAATTGCGATCATCCGCGGAACGATCCGGCGGATGTCGCGGATGAGATTATTGCGAAGTTGGCGCCTTAGCAGGTGAAGCGCGTGGTCCCCACGCGCTTGGGCGCGAACGCGCCGCAATCCTTTTGTGGTTTGGGGCCAAATGCGGGCGGAGGTTTTAGCGCGTGGAGACCACGCGCTCCACCCGCAGCTCGATTTATAAATCGTCCGCGCCGGGCAGGATGTGCCGCAGGATGGGCGCGTTGGCGGGATCGCCGTGGAAATCGGCAAGGGAAAGCCGGTCCAGGCGGGCGCTCGCATCGGCGTCGGCCTGGGCGAGAATCCACGAGTGCGCGAAGCCCGCGATTTCCTGCCAGCCGGGTTCGCAAATCAGATGGTGGGACCGGCCCGGGAATTCGTGGTAGTTGCTGACGCTGCCGGCGTCGCGGTAGCGTTCGGCATTGGCCTTTACGATGTCCGGGGGAACGAGCAGATCCTTGGCGCCGGCCAAAAATAGCAACGGCGCATGCGGTTGTTCCGAATTGAAGTGGGGAAGCTTTCTCAGACTGTCGCGCGGGACTTGGCGGCTTTCCGGGACGACATATTCGTCGAACGCGTCCAACGCTTCCGCATGCGAGAGCGTGTTGCTGAGGTTGTCGTGGAAGCGCTCCGGTGTCATTTCGTCCGGCGTTTGTCCCACGAGCGGGTTCGTGATCGTCATCACGTTCTTGCCAATGCCCCAGTCCGCCCCGACCAGCTCGGTGGGGGGGACGGTGGCGATGCAGACGGCCATGGTCGCCAGGTCTTGGGCGGCAAGCATCTGGGCGACCAGGCCCCCCATTTCGTGGCCGATCAGTATCGGCCGTTCGTCGAGCGCGCGGATTTCCGCCCGGTACCGATCGACGACGTCCTGGAGCTTCAGTTGTCCGAGACCCTCGGGAACGTGCGAGCGAAGCGCGCGCGGTTCGCCGTCGTGCAGCGGCCACGCGGGAGCCGAGCACGAGAAGTCACGTTTTTCGAAGTAATGTATCCAATGTTCCCAGCACTTCGGGTTGAGGAACATGCCATGGATGAAAATGATTTGGTTCGACATGTGAACCATAGGGTAATGGACCGCCGCACCGCCGTTCCCGTCCGCGGTGTAGGAGAGGGAATGCTGCGGATGCGTCCGTAGGGGCCGCGCCGGTGAGGTCGGTAACCCCCTCGGTCTCTAAATCTTAAGGGGCGCCAACCGGCGGAACGCTTCCTGAAGAACCGATCTCGGGCAGCCAAAGTTGATTCGCAAGTAGTGGCCGGGCTGGGCGCCAAAGGGCGCGCCGTCGGAGAGTCCCACTCCCAGCGCTTCGAAGTGCGCCTGCGGATGTTCAAGGCCCAACTCATGGACGTTCAGCCAAGCCAGATAAGTGGCCTCCACTGGCGCTTCCAGGCGGATTTTCGGGAAGTCTCGCTTGAGTGTTTGCATCAGATGATCCCGGTTTCCGCGCAAATAGGTGACAAGCGCGTCACGCCAGGGTTCGCCGTCCCGATAGGCCGCTTCGCACGCGGCAAAGCCCAGCGAAGTGACTTCGGCGACGATCCCGCGGGTTGCACGGAGAAATTTCGTGCGAAGTTCGGGATCGGAAATGATGGCAAACGAGGTGCCCAGGCCCGGCAGGTTGTAGGCCTTGCTGGGTGCCATGAGGGTCACGATACGTGCGGCATGCTCAGGGGCGGCGGCCACGGTGGGCACGTGCGGCAGCAGGGATGGCTCCAGGATCAGGTCGCAATGGATCTCGTCCGAGCAAAGGATGAGGTCGTGCCGCGCGCAGAAGTCGGCGAGCTGTCGGATCTCGACGCGGCGCCAGACGCGGGCGAGCGGGTTATGCGGTTGGCAAAAATAGACCATCCGGGTCCGCGGGGTGACGGCGGCTTCGAGCGCGGCCCAATCCATCGTCCAGTGCGGATGGCTGGCGCTGGGCGGCAGAAGCGGGACTGGCCGCGCGCTGCGTTGCTGAAATTTGGGTCCGAGCGTGAACGGCGGATAAACCGGAGAAAAGCTGAGGATTTCATCGTTGGGCTCGGCCAGGCCTCGCGCCAGGACGTTGAGTCCACAGACCAGTCCGGGCAGCCATACCAGCCATTCCGGGTCTATCTTCCAGCTGTAGCGGCCGGCCATCGCCGAAACGATGGCTTCGGTGGTGCTCGCCGTCGGGCGGGCGTAGCCAAACACCCCATGATCGACCCGGCGATGCAGCGCCTCGACGATCGCCGGCGACGACTTGAAATCCATATCGGCGACCCACATGGGCAGCACCTCGCGGCCGGCGTACTTCTGCCACTTTTGCGAATCGGTGCCGATCCGGCTGACCGGTGTGTCGAAATCGAACGACATGAGCCGGGCAGACTAACGCAGCTTCACTGGCCGGTTCAACTTCGCGGATTTGCGGATCGCTTCGACCACGCGCAGATCGGCGATCCCCTCGCCGGCCCCGGCGGGGGGTTCCCGATCCTGGAGCACGCAATCGGAGAAGACGCGGATCATGGTGGCGAATTGGTCGACCCAAGGAAAGGTGCGTTCGCGCGACTTGCGACCGATCGTGATGATTTGGCGCAGGCGTTGGGCAAAATAATACGAGGGATCCAGGGCGACGCTGCCTTTGGTGCCATAGATCTGAAGCCGGCCCGTTTGCGAAATGCTGAAGCTGACGGTGAACGTGGCGACGCGACCGCCGGAAAAAGTCAGCACGGCCGTCACGGATTCATCCACCTCGCGATAGTCCCGATTGTGGGGAGGCGGCATCGTCGCATAGACTTCGATGGGCTCCGCCCGAAAGATCTGGCGCGCGGCGTTGATGCAATAGACGCCGATGTCGTAGAGCGCGCCGCCGCCGTGGGTGGCGCGGAATCGCGTGTTCGTCCGATTGGTCAGGTTGAAGCCAAACGTCGAACTGATGGTGCGGATTTCGCCGAGCTTGCCGGAATGGGCGAGGGCGAACGACGACAGGGTGGTCGCCTCAAAATGGAGGCGGTAGGCCGTCATGAGCTTCACGCGGTACTTGCGAGCGGCCGTTTGCATGCGACGGGCTTCCTGCACATTGAGAGCCAGGGGCTTTTCGCAGAGGATGTGCTTGCCGGCCCGGGCGGAGCGGAGCGCTAGGTCGCAATGCAGATCGTTGGGAACGGCGATGTAGATGGCGTCGATGGCGTCGGAGGCCAGGCAGGCGTCGAGGTCCTGGGGGGAGTAAAGGGCCGTCACGCCGTGACGCTTGCCGAGCGAGCGCAGGCGGTCTTTTTCGGGAGAAACGAGCGCGACCAAGCGCGCATTTTTCAATTTGGCGAAGGCCGGAAGCACGGCCTCTTCGGCGACAACGCCGGTGCCGATTACCGCAAATCGAACCATTGAGGGAGCCTGTCGTTTCGGCCGCTGCGGCCGGGGGTCCTGGGCCGGGCTGCCGGGGTCAGCGCCCCCGGCTACAGCGCTTCCACTCGCATCTCGAAGCGCGCTAGGTAAAGTATTCCGGTGCGGATCGGCACTCATCATCTTTCCACCAATCTGTTTCTGTCGCCGCTGGCTGGCTACACGAATTTGCCGATGCGGCTGACCGTTCGCGAAGTGGGGGGATTGGGCTGGGCGACGACGGACTTGGTGAATGCCCGGTCGCTAATCGAGGGGAACCGGGGCGCGATGAAGCTCGTGGCTTCCGATCCCGCGGATCGGCCCCTGGCCATCCAGCTCTTTGGCAGCGTGCCGTCGGAAATGCGCGATGCCGCGCGCCGATGCGAGGATTTGGGCGTCCAAGCGGTCGACGTCAACATGGGCTGCCCGGTGCGAAAGGTCACGTCGATCGGCGGCGGCTCCGCCATGATGAACGAATTGGACCGAACCGCGGATCTGATTCGGGGCATGATCGAGGCCGTGCGCATTCCCGTGACGGCCAAGATGCGCCTGGGCTGGGACGAAGAGAATTTGACGGCGCCGTCCTTGGCGCGCGCGCTGGCCGGCGTGGGAGTGGCGGCGATTTTCGTACATGGGCGCACGCGGGCGCAGGGATTTTCAGGCCGCGTGAGCCTGGCGGGAATTCGGGCGGTGGTGGATGCTTTGCCGGGGGTCCCGGTGATCGGAAACGGCGATGTGACGACACCGCAGGCGGCGAAACGCATGTTCGACGAAACCGGGTGCGCGGGAGTCAGCATTGGACGCGGGGCTTTTTATGATCCGTGGATCTTTCGGAGGACGGACCACTATTTGAAAACCGGCGAATTGCTGCCGGAGCCTGGTTTCGGCGAGCGGTTGGCCGTTCTTCGACGCCATTTTGAGCGCTATTGCGATTTCTACGGAGAAGAGCACGGGGCCCGTTTGTTCCGCAAGGTGGCGCCTTGGTACGCCAAGCGGTTTGGTCCTTCGAAGCCGTTCAAGCAGGCCGTCATCCAGATCACGTCCAAGGCCTCATTTGAAACGGTTCTGAAGGAGTATATCGAGTGGCGCCGGCAGTTTTGCGGAGCCGATGGGGAACTGCTGGCCCAATACGCTCCCACGCCGATGGATGCGAATTTCGCAGAGGATGGGGAGGGGAGCGAGGCTTCGGCAATTCCTGTGCCGAAGGGGCCGGTGGAGTTTTGGTGAGAGCGGGTGGAGCGCGTAGTCCCCACGCGCTTCGGCGCCAAACGCGGGCAGAGGTTAAAGCGCATGGGGACCATGCGCTCCACCCGTTCGGCTTTCGACGTCGCAGGTGCCGGGGTCAGCGCCCCCGGCTACAAGTAACCCAGCTAACGTCGCAGGAGTGAGACAAAATGTCCGGCCGAATGGGCGATATGAAGTC
The DNA here is from genome assembly GCA_036502225.1 of Opitutaceae bacterium. Classification (GTDB taxonomy): domain Bacteria; phylum Verrucomicrobiota; class Verrucomicrobiia; order Opitutales; family Opitutaceae; genus Palsa-1447. The sequence continues at coordinate 15,441 of DASXYY010000062.1, read as the reverse complement.
GCAAAATTCCGGTGGTTAATAGTTTAAGAAACTAATCTACCCGGCATCCCGCATGCAAGGGATGGGCATTATGCGACTCATTCAATATTCCTACCCGTCGACTCGGTACGCCGCCGCCTTGGGCGACACCCGCAGCCCGTGGACGGGCCTTGAAAGCGAGATTGATCGGATGTTCAACTCCGTGGTGAGCGGCTATTCGGCGGCTCTCGGCGGGGCTCGACATTTCCCGGTCGATTTCCTTGAGGACAAAAACAACTACTACGTGCGGGCCGAGCTGCCCGGCGTGACGCGCGAGGATGTCGGCGTTGAAATCGTCGAGAACTCGCTGACGGTATCGGCCGTCAGACGACAGAAGAGTGGCGAGAAAGAGGATTCCTACTCTTTCAGCCGGTCCGTGTCGGTTCCGGACCAGGTGCAAAGCGACAAGGTCGCCGCCGCGTATGAAAACGGAATCCTGACGGTGACCCTCCCCAAGCGCGAAGAGGCCAAGCCGCGCAAGGTGTCGGTATCGGTCAGCTAAACCCAGAACCCAACGGAGAAAATCAACATGTCATTTCTAAACAATTTCCTGGGCACGGCGTCTGCCGTCGAATCGGCGTCCGTTCGCCCGAGATATGAAACCAGCGAAGCGGCCGAGGCCTATTTGCTGACCGTCTATCTGCCGGGAGTCGCCAAGGAGAACTTGGAGATTACGGGCGAAGCCGGCGAGTTGCGCATCGTGGGTCGGCGCGCGTGGAAACAGCCCGATGGCTGGACTTCGCTCTATCGTGAAACCGGCGAGGAGCCCTTTGAGCTCACGTTTGAGCACGAAAATGTGGTCGATTTGGATGCGATTCGCGCCGAGTTGCGCGATGGCGTGCTGAAGCTGACGCTGCCCAAGGCGGAGTCGGTCAAGCCGCGGAAAATTAGTGTGGCGTAATGGAAGCTAAATAAGGCGGCGGACACGCCGCTTTCCTGGACGAGACCCTTCGGGGTCTCGTCTTTGCTTATCTGGTCGCACGGTAAGGGTTTGCCGATTTGCTCGCTTTGGCGAAACTAATGCCGCCCGGAACCGATCTATCGAGCTGCTCCCTTGAACACCAAGACCTCCGCCGGCGACGTCCGCGCCCAGCTATTTTCCGGCGGCGGTATCATGGGAAGACGAATGCTGGATTTCGATTGGTCGGCCCATCCGCTCGGGCCGCCGGAAGGATGGCCGCAGAGCTTGCGCATCCTCCTTCGGATCCTGCTGACGTCCCGCTATGCGATGTGGCTGGGTTGGGGATCCGAATTAACCTTCTTCTATAATGACTCCTATCGCCCGACACTGGGCATCAAGGACGAATGGGCCTTGGGGGCGCCGGCGCGCGAGGTTTGGTCTGAAATCTGGCCCGATATTGGTCCCCGCATCGACACGGTCATCAATACCGGACAGGCGACGTGGGACGAGGCCCTCCGGCTGTTCCTGAAGCGCAGCGGCGCTCCGGAAGAGACGTACCACACCTTCTCGTACAGTCCCGCCCCCGACGACGCGGGCGGAACGGGCGGAATGCTCTGCGTGGTGACCGAGGAGACGGAGCGGGTGATCGGCGAACGGCGTCTGGCGTTTCTGCGCGAACTGGCTGCGGAGTTTTCCCGGAGCAACAACGAGGCGGAGCTGCTCGACGCAGTCGAGCGGGAGTTTACGGCCCATCCCGAGGATGTGCCGTTTGCGATGGTGTACCTGTTCGGCGAGGACGGCGAAACGGCCGCGCTGGCGTGCCGAGCCGGCATTGCCGCCGACCATCCGCTGGCCGCGGCGCGGGTGCGGGTGAAGGATCCGGAATCGGTGTGGCCGCTCGCGGAGCTTCTGGCCCGTCACGAACCGATCCTCTTGCCGGACTTCGATCGGCGGGTGTCGGTCCCGTTGCCGCGGGGCTTGTGGGACCGCCCCCCTCGCGATGCCAAGATCGTTCCGCTGATGGTGCAGGGAGACAGCCGCCCGGCGGGCTTTCTGGTCGCGGGATTGAATCCATATCGCCCGCTGGACGACGCCTATCGTGGATTCGTCCGCCTGCTCGGAGGCCAGATCAGCGCGGGCCTTTCCAACGCGCGGGCCTACGCGGCCGAACGGCGCCGCGCGGAAGCGCTGGCGGAAATCGATCGGGCCAAGACCGAATTCTTCAGCAACGTCAGCCACGAGTTTCGCACGCCGCTGACCCTGATGTTGGGCCCGTTGGAGGATGAGCTTCGCGAGCGCAAGGAAGGCCGCGAGCGCCTCGAAACGGCGCATCGCAACAGCCTGCGGCTGCTCAAGCTCGTCAATTCGCTGCTGGATTTCTCCCGGATCGAGTCCGGCCGCATGCAGGCGTCGTTGGTGGCCACCGAGCTCGGACGATTCACGGCCGAGCTGGCCAGTTCGTTCGAATCGGTGGTTTCGAAGGCGGGGCTCAAATTGATCATCGACTGTCCGCCGCTGCCCGAACGGGTGCACGTCGATCATTCGATGTGGGAGAAGATCGTGTTCAATCTGGTCAGCAACGCCTTCAAGTTCACGTTCGCGGGCGAAATCGAAGTGCGGATCCGGCCGCGGGGCGAATATGTGGAGCTGACCGTACGCGATACCGGCACCGGCATTCCCGCCGCTGAACTGCCCCGCATCTTCGAACGCTTTCATCGCGTGCAAGGCGCCAAATCCCGCTCCTACGAAGGAACCGGGATCGGCCTGGCGCTCGTTTACCAGCTCGTGCGCCAGCATGGCGGTGAGATCACGGTTTCGAGTGAAGAGGGCAAGGGGTCGATTTTCCGCGTCACGCTGCCGCTCGGGGTTCGGAATGGCCTTTCGGGATTTTCCCCGGCGGAGTCGAAGCGCGGCGGCGCGAATGAGGGCACATCCACCACGGCGGCGGCTTATGTGGAAGAAGCCGAGCATTGGCTGCCGGAGGAGGGGCTTGGGGGCGAGCCGCCGGTGGTGCATCCGGGCAAGGCGCGCCCGCGGGTGCTGCTGGCGGACGACAACCACGACATGCGAGCCTACGTGGCGCGTCTCCTGGCCGAGCACTACGAGGTCACGTCCGTTCCGAATGGCGAAGCGGCTTGGGCGGAAATTCGCCGAAGCCCTCCCGACCTCGTGCTGACCGACGTGATGATGCCCGATCTCGACGGGTTCGGATTGCTGCGCCGTCTGCGGCTCGACCCGAAGACGGAGGCGATTCCGGTGATACTCCTTTCCGCCCGCGCTGGCGAGGATGCGCGGGTGGAGGGATTGGACCGCGGCGCGGACGACTACCTGGTCAAGCCCTTCAGCGCGCGCGAATTGCTCGCGCGCGTGCAGACGCATTTGAATCTTTTCCGCCTTCGCAGCGAAACCTTGGCGGCACGACGTCTGGAGTTGGAGCGCCTGGTGGCCGAGCGCACGGCGAAGCTGCAGGAGACCATCGGGGAACTGGAGAGCTTTTCGTACAGCATCTCGCATGACCTGCGGGCGCCGCTGCGCGCCATGCAAAGCTTCGCCCAATTGCTTTCGGACGAATGCGGACCGCAATTGGGCGACCTGGGCCGAGATTATGTGCGGAGGATCCTGGCGGGTTCGGGCCGCATGGATCGGCTGATTCACGACGTTTTGATTTACAGCCGGGTGGCCCGAACCGAGTTGCCGCTGGGGCCGGTCCCGCTGCAGCCGCTCGTCGACGGAATCGTGGAAGGGTACCCTCAGTTTAAGGCGAGCCGGGTGGACGTGCGCGTGGCGCGCGATTTGCCGTCGGTGCGCGGAAATGAGGCGGCCCTCACGCAGTGCGTGGCGAACCTGATTGGAAACGCGGTGAAATTTGTCGCGGAGGGGACCCGGCCCCGGGTCGACATCACCGCGACCACCGCCGACGGCCGCGTGCGGCTGTTCGTTCGGGACAACGGCATCGGAATCGAACCGGAAATGCAGCACAAGATCTTCGGCATCTTCGAGCGGGTCAGCCATGATTACGATGGGACCGGCATCGGCTTGGCGGTCGTGCGCAAGGCGGCCGAGCGCATGGGCGGCCAGGTGACCGTGCAGTCCGAGTTCGGAAACGGCAGCACGTTCTGCCTGGAATTGCCGGAGGCGAAATGAGCCGGATCGTCTTGTACGCGGAGGACGATGAGAACGACGTGTTCCTGATTCGTCATTGCTGGAAAAAGCTGAATCTTCCCGAAACGCTCGAAATCGTCCCGGACGGAGCCCGCGCAATCGAATATCTGACCGCGCAGGCAAGGCCGGCGCTGGTGCTGCTCGATCTGAACATGCCGCGAGTCGGCGGAATGGAGGTGCTGCGTTGGGTGCGGGGCGAAGCGCATCTGCGCGATTTGCCCGTGGCGATTCTCAGTTCATCGAATCAGAAGAAAGACATGGAGGGAGCCCAAGCCCTGGGCGCCGATGGGTATTTCGTCAAACCGTCGAACGTGAATCAGCTCGCGGATTTGATCGGAGGGCTGCGAGGACGGTGGCTTGCGAAATGAATGCGCCGACGCCGGTCCTGCTATTTGATGGCGAGTGCGGTTTGTGCAACCGGACGGTGCGGCTGCTGATGCGCTGGGACCCCTGTGGACGGCTTCGGTACAGCCCGCTCCAAGGGTTCTTGGGCCAGGCCTATTTGCGGGCCCAAGGTTTGGCGACGGACGAACTTTCCACAGTGGTGTTCGTGCCGGACTGGGAGCACCCGGACCAGCCCAACTTCAAGTTGAAGTCGGCGGCGGTGATCGCGGCGCTCCGAGTGTGCGGCGGGCCGGCGGCCGCGCTGGGGTGGGCGCTATGGGTCATTCCGAGACCGGTGCGAGATTTTGCCTATAAGGTGGTTGGCCAATGGCGCTATAAGATTTTTGGCCCTTGGCGGGCGTGCCCGTTGCCGAGGCCCGAGTGGCGGGCGAGGGTGCTGGAGTAACGTGGATTGCCGCTTGATGGTGGGTGGAGCGCGTGGTCCCCCCGCGCCTAAATCTCTGTCCGCGTTTGGCGTCCAAGCGCAGGGGGACCATGCGCGCCACCTTTGCGACGCCGAAAGCGGGATTGCCGGGGTCAACGCCCTCGGCTACAGCGCGGCCCCCTGGGCGACAGTAATTCCCGCTTCCACCTGTCACTTGACCCCCTTTTATGCGTCAGGCAGATTATGCACATGGCGCGCTCACACTTCATTCTGGGGCTGATCGTCGCTGCCGGGGTTTCGGCGGCGGCGGCCCGCGCGCAGGCTGATCGCTCTCCCTTTTTGCCACCCAGCGCGCCGGAAGCGAATGCGGGCCAAATGAGCGGTCCCAATGGCATCGAATTGCGCGGCATCATGTCCACGACGGATGGCGTGAAATACAATATTTATAACCCGGCCAAGAAGGGCAGTGTTTGGCTCGGGGTGAACGAGCCGGGCGACGGCTTCGTGATCAAATCTGGCGATCTCGACCGCGATTCGGTGACGGTGGAGGCGAATGGACAGCGGTTCACGTTGTCGATGAAGCAAGTCAAGACGAACGCCGGGGCGTTCGGCGGATTGCCTCCGGGCGGCGTCGTTCTGCGGCCCACGCCCGCCGACGAGGCGGCTCGACTGCAGGCCGTCGCGGACGAGGTGCGGCGCCGACGCCTGCTGCGCGAGCAGGCGGCCGCGCAACAGCGGGCGCCCGGATTTCCGAATGTGATGCCGCAGGCGCGCCAGTAAGGTGCAATCCGGTCCCACGAGCGGACAACTCATTGTCCGGCTGTTCGGTTTGGCGTGGCGCTATCGGTTGCATTGCCTGCGCGTGCTGGCGATCCAGCTCGCGCTGCTGACCATGGGCCTGTTCGGCCTGAGCTTCACCGGCATCGGCATCGATTACATCCGCCACATCGTGTCGGGCACGACGCTGGGGCCGAACAAGCTGCACCTGGTGCTGCCGCTGGCGTGGAAGCCGATCTGGGTGCTGATGATGCTGGCCGGCCTGATCATGGGCCTGTCGGTCTTCCGGGCGATCCTCAACTACGTGTACCAGGTGTCGGTCAATATCCTGGTCCAGCAGAAGCTCGTCGTGGATCTGCGCGGCGAAGTTTACGACAAGCTCCAGCGCCTCAGCTTTCGATTTTTCGACGCCAACACGACCGGCTCGATCATCACGCGGGTCACGAGCGACGTGCAATCCGTCCGCATGTTCGTCGACCAGGTGCTGATTCAAAGCCTGATCATGGTGATTTCGCTGGTGGTGTATGTGGCCTACATGGCGAGCCTGAACGCGACGCTCACGATCGCGTGCCTGGCGACGACTCCGATCCTGGCCTTCATGTCGCTGCGCTTTTCGCAGCGGATCCAGCCGGAGTACGACCGCAACCGCACGCTCGTGGAGCGCATGGTGCAGAATCTGACCGAGAGCGTGCAGGGCATCGCCGTCACCAAGGGGTTCGGCCGCGAAGCGGAGAACCGGGAAAAGTTTCTCGCCGCGAACGACGTGGTCTACACGCAGCAGTTTTCGATCTTTTGGCGGCTGAGCCTGTTCTCCCCGACGGTCGGATTTCTGACCCGCGTCAACAACATGGTGCTGCTCATATTCGGCGGATACCTGGTCGCCAAGCACGAGCTGCCCTTCGGCGCGGGCCTGGTCGTGTTCGCGGGATTGCTCGACCAATTCTCCGGCCAGGTGAACAACGTGGCGAACATCGTCAATTCGGTGCAGCAGTCGCTGATCGGCGCGCGCCGCGTGTTCGAAATCATCGACGCTCCGATCGAGGTGAAGAGCGACCCGCAGGCCGTGCGCCGCCCGAAACTCGAAGGGCAGGTTCGATTCGAGAATGTCTCGTTCGGCTACAAGCCCACCGAGTGGTCGATCATGTCTCCGCCGGCCCCGGAGATGTCCGCGGAATTGGCGGTTCAATCGGAACAGCCGGTCTTGCGCGACATCGACCTGGAGGTGAAGCCCGGCCAGTGCGTCGCGATCCTCGGCGCCACCGGTGCGGGCAAAAGCGTACTAATGGGACTGATCCCGCGGTTCTACGACGTGACCGTGGGCCGGCTGACCCTGGATGGCATCGATGTGCGCAAACTGCAGCTCGATGATCTGCGCCGGAACATCGGACTCGTATTTCAGGAGAGCTTTCTCTTCTCGAACACCGTCGCCGCCAATATCGCGTTCGGGCATCCCGACGCGACCATGGCGCAGATCGAAAAGGCGGCGCGAGTGGCGGCGGCGCACGAATTCATCCTGAAGCTGCCGCTGGGCTACGACACGGTGCTGAGCGAAAGCGGCATGAGCTTGTCGGGCGGGCAGCGCCAGCGGCTGGCGATCGCGCGGGCGGTGCTGCTGGAGCCGGCCATTCTGCTCCTGGACGATCCGACCGCGGCCATCGACAGCGAGACCGAGCACGAGATCTTCGATGCGCTCGAGCGTGCCATCGCGGGCCGCACCACGTTCATCGTGGCGCACCGGTTGAGCACGCTGCGCCGCGCCGATTTCATTATCGTCATGGAAAATGGGCGTATCATGCAGCGCGGCACGCATGAGCAGCTCATGAAGGTGCCGGGGCCCTACCTCCAGGTGGCCAACCTGCAACTGGTCGACAGCGCGAAGCTCCAGACGCCGTGAAGCCCGCTTCGAAGATTCCGAACAAGAATCTGGTCCTGGTCCATCGGATCCGGGATGAGGACGATCAGCAGGAGCTGGTGAAGCCGCTCGACTGGCGGCTCGCCGTGCGGCTGTTCAGCTACGCCGAGCCGGTGAAGAAAAAGCTGCGGACGCTGATGGTGCTGACGGTCATCCGCTCGGCGCAGCTGCCGGCCCTGGTCTGGCTCACATCGCTCATCATCACCGGTCCCATTGCGGACGGGCATGTGAAGGGGATTTTCGGCGGGGTGGCCGTTTACGCCGCGTTGGCGATTGTCACGGACGGAATGTTCCACTTCCGCCAGCGCTTCGCGCTGGAGATCGGCGAGGCGGTGGTGAAGGGACTGCGCGAGGATATCTTCACCCGCGTGCAGCGGCAGCCGATGAGCTTTTTCCACCGGATGAAGCTCGGGCGGATCATCAGCCGCGTGACCAGCGACGTCGAAGCCGTCCGGGTCGGCATCCAGGATGTCGCCTTCATCAGCGCGATTCAATTCGGCCAGATGGTCTTCGCGGCGATCGTCATGCTGGTCTATGACTGGCACATGTTCCTGGTGGTCGCGGCGATGGCCCCGATCCTGTGGCTGGTGAACAATCATTTTCGGATGCAGTTCAGCCGGCTGACCCGTTCGGCGCAGGACAGCTTCAGCCGCGTGACGGCGACCTTGGCCGAATCGGTCAACGGCATTCGCGTCACCCAGGGGTTTGTGCGCCAGGAAACGAACGCCGGACTGTTCCGCAGCCTGCTGGCGGACCATTCCCGCTACAACGTCGCGGTTGCCCGGACCTCGGCGATCCTGGCTCCGCTGCTCGAACTGAACAGCCAATTTTTCGTCGCCACCCTGCTGGTCTACGGTGGCTGGCGGGCGCTGGGCCACCATATGGAAGTGAAGGACCTTGTCATGTTCTTCCTGATGGCGAATCAGTTCTTTTCACCGATCACCGTCATCGGCAACCAGTACAACCAGGCGTTGATCGCGATGGCGTCGGCGGAACGAATCTTTTGGCTGCTGGATATTCCGCCGGACTGGGTGGATGACCCCAAGGCCGCGCCTTTGCCGCGGGGCTCGGCCTCAGGCGTGAAGGTTGAATTTCGCCACTTGGGCTTCGAATACCTGCCGGGTCGGCGGGTGCTGCACGACATCAACTTTGTCGCCGAACCAGGAATGTCGGTGGCGCTCGTCGGCCACACCGGCAGCGGCAAGAGCTCGATCATCAATCTGGCCTCCAAGTTCTACCTGCCGTCCGAGGGCGAGATCCTGCTGGACGGCCGCGAAATCCGTGAGATCACGAGCCTGTCTCTGCATCGGCAGATGGGAATGGTCCAGCAGCAGAATTTCCTCTTCAGTGGCACGGTGCTCGACAATATGCGGGTGGCCAAACCCGATGCGACCGAGGAGGAAGTGCGCGAGGCGGCCCGCAGGCTGGACTGCCTGGACATCATCGAGGGCCTGCCGCGCGGCTTGCTGACCGAAGTGGGCGAGCGGGGAGCGGGCCTTTCCGTCGGTGAGCGCCAGCTGGTGTGCTTTTGCCGCGCCATGCTCGCGGATCCCCGCCTGATGATCCTCGACGAGGCGACGAGCGCGATCGACGCGATCACGGAGAACCGGCTGCAGACCGCGCTGATCAAACTGCTTTCCGGGCGCACCAGTTTCATCGTCGCTCACCGGCTGAGCACGATTCGCCACGCCGATTTGGTCCTGGTCCTCGATCAGGGACGCATCGTCGAGCGAGGCACGCACTCGCAACTTCTGGCGCTGGGAGGGCACTACGCGGGCCTTCATCGGCAGTTTGTCCAGATGGATGAACGGGTTTCCCTCTGAAAAAGTGCGGTTTTCCCTCTGGAATGCGCTTGCGTTCAGAGCAAACGGTTTCAAAAACGTAACCCGGTTCCACAACCCTACACTATAATATGGCTAAAAAATCCGCCCGTAAACCCAACGCCAAGTTCATGGCCCCTGTCACTCCCGATGACAAATTGGCCGCCGTCGTCGGCGCCAAGCCGCTTCCCCGCACCGAGCTGACCAAGAAGCTCTGGGATTACATCAAGAAGAACAGCCTTCAAGACAAGAAGGACCGCAAGATGATCAATGCCGACGACAAGCTCAAGGCGGTGTTCAACGGCAAGAGCAAGGTGAGCATGTTCGAGATGACGAAGCTCGTCTCGGGACACGTCAACTAAGCGCTCTTTCCGCTTACCCTTCGTAACCGCCGCTTCGGTACAACCGCGCGGCGGTTCTTTATTTTCCGCGGACGACGCGGACGCGATTTGGTTCGCGGGCGGCTCCGGGCTGTGCGAGTTTCCCCAGATGGATGAGCACCCCGAAGCGGAAGGCCCCGTCTGGGTTGGCCGTCCCTCCCATTGGCATTTCCTGTGGTCGTACGTGCTGGGCCTGATTGTGGCGCCGGCGCTGATCGTGGGCCTCTACTACGCGCACGTGCGCGGGCCGGCCCTGGCGGCGCCGCTGGCGCTCACGCTGTTTGTCTTGATCGTCATTGGGCTCAACCGCCTGCGCGTGAAGTACTCGGTGACGCCGACCAAGATCGTTGTCGAATTCGGTTTCGTGGCGCGCAATTCCGATGAGCTGCGCATCAAGGACATTCGCTCGATCGCCGTCCGCAAGCACGGCTTGAGCGGATTGTTCGGCATCGGCGACATCGAATTTTCCTCGGCGGCAAAGGACGACGCCGAAATCACGTTTCGCACGGTGGCGCGGGTGAACAGCATTCGGGATTTGGTCCGGCGGTATCAGGAGAATGTTTGAAGGCGCCGTGCTCGGCTACGGCAGCGCGAGTACTCTAGATTGCGTGATCGGCCGCTGCATCCTGCCCCGACCAAATCTTTTCCCACGTCGTCGCGGCGTTCGCGTCCGTCCAAAACGGATGATTCGCCGGCAACCCGAGCGGCAGAAACGCCTCCGAGCAAAGATACAGGCTGCCCGTCGATATGTATTTTTCCCCGAGCGCAGGTTGATGGCCGCAGAGGCCGATTCTCAACCAGCCGCGATCATCCCAGGTTCCGGATGCTTCGAGCGTCCGTCGAATGGCCCGGGTCAGGCCGACGCGCGCCTGGGCCGGCGAAACCGATTCCGGCAGCCAGCCGCGCCACGCGGCCAACGCGAGCGCGTGAAACGCGCCGCAGCGATACGTGATGGAGCGGCCGACCGCGGGATAGGATCCATCGGGGGCGATGAGGCGCTCCTGAATCGCGGCATAGCGGCTCAGGCGTTGGCGGTGCTTGGTTCGGAATTCATTCCAGGCCGGGTTCTCGGACGCGACGGCGTCGAGCGACTCGAAGAGCATGGGATGAATCACAAACGAGTTGTAGTAGTCCCAATGGAAGACAGGCCCGTCACCGTAAATACCATCCCCGAGGTACCACTTGGCGTAGTCGCGCAGGCCATGGTCGAGCCGGTCGTTTTGGCGGGATTGTCCAATTTGCCCCAGCCACACTTCAATCTCCGTGGCGAAAAGCTCCCAGTTGCTTTGGTACGGCCGGATCGAGCGGCTGGACCGGAGGGCGGCGATGAGATTGCCTTGGATCCGCGGTTCAAGGCGCGTCCAGAGCGCCGTGGGCGCGCGCAAAAAAGCCTGCGCGAGGAACGCCGCGTCGACCAGGGGCTGGTCGCCGCGGGAGAAATTCATGAAGTCGGGCGACGAGGGATCGCTGGCCGCATCGAGTGCGCGGGCCGCCAATTCGGTGAGTTCGGCCCGCTGGATTCCTTCCGCGGTGCCGTCGGCGCCGAGCTCCAACCAGGGAGCGAGGCCGGAAAGCATGCGGGCAAGCGCCTCAAGATGGGTATAACGGGCGCGGTCGGGCGAATCGGGATGATGCTCGACGGGAAATTCGGCGCGAAACTTTCGGCGGGAAAGCGCGTTCAGGATCGGATAGGCCAGTCGGTGGGCCAGGTGAAGCCAATGGGCGCGGGCCGCCTCGCCCGTGGGGAGATCGAGCGGCAGCGGGGCCGGCGTGGCGGCGGAGCCTTTTTCGAGGGCGAGGGTGCGTTCGCCGATCAATCCCATGCCTCCCGTCGCCGCCAATTTCAGGAAGTCCCGCCGAGTGGTCATGCGGCAACACTATCCTCATAAATCCGCGATACAAGTAGGCGAAGCCTATCCCGAGGTGGAGCGCATGGTCCCCATGCGCTCCACCATCCGTGCTCAGCGCTTGAGCGCCAGACGCATGAAGTGATCGTGGGCGGAAAAGGCGCGTTCGCCCTTGGCCTTGGCGGGCCGCGCGTAAGAGCCGTTGGCCTGCAGCTCCTGCGCGTTCACGTTGTCGCGCAGTTCGGTGGCGAGCATTTCCTCGGTGACCCACGCGCGCAGCACGGGATCGGTCACGGGGAACACCACTTCGACGCGCCGGAAGAAATTGCGCGGCATCCAATCCGCGCTGCCCGCGTAGATCGCCGGTTCGCCGCCGTCATTCTGGAAGTAGTACACACGCGCATGCTCGAGGTAGCGCCCGACCACGCTGCGCACGCGGATGTTTTCGCTGAGGCCCGGCAGGCCCGGGACAAGGCAGCAGATGCCGCGCACGATCAAATCGACCTTCACGCCGGCCTGGGAGGCCAGATAGAGGGCGTCGATGACGGCCTTGTCCACGAGGGCGTTCATTTTCGCGACGACGCGGGCCGGCTTGCCGGCCTTGGCGTTTTCCGCTTCCCGCGCGATCAGTTCCAGGAGCCGGCGGTGCAAATTGTACGGCGCGACCAGCAAATGGCGGAATGAAGGCGAACGTCCCAATCCGGTAAGCGTGTTGAAAAGCTGGGCGATGTCGCGGGTCAGGCTGGGACTGGAAGTGAAAAGACTGAGGTCGGTGTAGAACCGCGCGGTGCGCTGGTTGTAGTTGCCCGTGCCCAGGTGGGCATAGTGTTTCATGGTCTGGCCCTCCAGCCGGACGACCAGGCACAGCTTGCAGTGCGTCTTGTGGCCGACGAGTCCGTAGAGCACGTGCACGCCGGCTTCTTCGAGCTGCTTCGCCCACTGGATATTGTTGGCCTCGTCGAAACGCGCCTTGAGTTCGACCAGCGCCGTCACCTGCTTCCCATTCCGCGAAGCTTCGATCAGGGCGCGCACGATCGGCGAATCGCCGCTCGTTCGGTAGAGTGTCTGCTTGATCGCGAAAACCTGCGGATCGCGCGCGGCCTGCTCGACGAAATCCACCACCGGAGTGAAGGAATCGTAGGGGTGGTGCAGCAGCACGTCCTGGTTGCGGATCGTTTCCCACACTGCGCTGGGATCGCGCAGCGGCGAACGGTTGACCGGCTCGAACGGAGCGAACTTCAGGTCCGGCCGGTCCAGATCCGCCAGGCTTTGCAGGCGCAGCAGGTTCAGGGGGCCGCGCAGCCGAAAGACATACTCGTGCGAGAGGTCGAGGTGGCCGCACAACGTGCCAAAAATATCATCGCCGACGCCTTCCTCGATTTCGAGGCGCACGGCGGCGCCGCGCCGCAGATTGCGGAGTTCGTCCTCGATCTTTTTCAGCAGATTCTCGGCCTCTTCCTCGTCGATGTAGAGATCGCTGTTGCGAGTGACGCGGAAGGCGTGCGCAGCCTTCAGCCGGTAGCCGGGGAAAAGCTCGCCCGCGCATAGCTTGATGATCTCGCTGAGGAAGATGTAGCGCTGCGGGCCGCGGCGGGTGGCGGGCGCAATCGCGACGAGCCGAGGCAGAATCCGAGGCACGGGCAGGATGGCAACGATCGGCTGGGTTGTCGCGTCGACGGGCGGATCGATTTCGAGCGACACCACCACATTGAGCGTCTTGTTGCCGAGCTGCGGGAAGGGATGGGCCTGGTCGAGCGCGAGCGGGGTCAGCACCGGATAGACCTGTTCGCGGAAATAGGCGCGGACCCAGTTGAGCTCGGCTTCGCTCAAATCCGCGGCTGTGCGGATGTGGATGCCCTGCTCCGTCAACGCCGGCACCAGCTGCTCCTGCCAGGTCCGGTGCTGCTCGTCGACCAGCGACGCCACCACCGAATGGACCCGGCGAAGCTGTTCGCGGGGCGAAAGTCCGTCCGGTCCGGGCTCGGTGACGCCGGAATCCATCTGCTGCATGAGGCCGGCCACACGGATCTCGAAAAATTCATCGAGATTGGAGCTGACGATGGTCAGGAACCGCACCCGTTCGAGGAGCGGATGCCGTTCGCTTTGCGCCTGTTCGAGCACGCGACGATCGAAAGCCAGCCAGCTGAGCTCGCGGTTGAAGTAGGCGGCTTTGGTGGCCGGATCCACCTCCGGGCCGGTCGCCGTCTGCGCGACCGGAGCTGCGGGCGCCGCGATCAGTGGCGGCGTTCGAGGCGCGCGAGCTTTCTTCCGGGACTTATGCGGTACTTCGGCGGTGGACACGGGCGAACGGGGAACGCTAGGGATTCCGAAAACCTAAAACCAGCGGTTTGCGGATCTTCACGCTTTTGTAACGCAGATCGTCTTGATGTTCAGAAACTCTCGCAAACCGAATGCACTGAGCTCCCGGCCGTGTCCGCTTTGCTTCACGCCGCCAAACGGCAAACTGGGATCGGACCGGACGAAATCGTTGATGAAGACCGCGCCGGCCTCCAATCGCCGGGCGAGAAGCCTCCCCTGTTTGGTGTTGCGTGTAAAGATCGCGGCTCCAAGTCCGTACGAACTTCCATTGGCCGCCGCCAGCGCGGCGGTCTCGTCCCGCACCGAGATCACCGCGGCGACGGGTCCAAACAATTCCTCGTTGTGGGCAGGCATGCCCGGGGCCACCCCGGTCAGCACGGTGGGCGCGTAATAATTTCCGGGGCCGGGAATGAACTTGCCCCCCAGCAAGACCTTGGCACCGCGCTTGACGCTTGCTTGCACCTGCTGATCGAGGTGGTCGCGCAAATCGCGGCGCGCCAGCGGACCGACATCGGTGGCGGCCTCGGTGGGGTCCCCGACGGTTCGCGAAGCCATGCGCGCCACGAAGCGCGATTCAAATTCGCGACGGACTGAAGACACGACGATGAAGCGTTTGGCGCAGACGCAGCTTTGGCCGCTGTTGATGAGCCGCGCGGAGGCGCACACTTCCGCCGCGTGATCGAGATCGGCATCGGCCAGAACGATGTAGGCGTCGCTGCCGCCCAGTTCGAAGACCGCCTTTTTCATTTCGCGGCCGGCAATTTCGCCCACGGTGCGGCCGGCGCGGGTGCTCCCGGTCAGGGTGACGCCTTGAATGCGATGATCCGCCAGCACCTGGGGCACGCGTTCATTCGGCAGCAGCAGAGTCTGGAAAACATGGGCGGGCAGCGCCGCGGCGAAGAGTTCCTGCAGCGCGAACGCGCAGCCGGATACGTTCGGCGAATGTTTCAGGATCACCGTATTCCCTCCGGCGATCGCCGGCACCGCGGCCCGCATGACCTGCCAGAAAGGGAAATTCCATGGCATGATGGCCAGAATCACTCCCAAAGGTTCGAAGCTCACGTGGCAGTTCGCCGGAGCGCCGGGGGGCCTCTCGTCCGCCAGAAAATTGGCCGAACGCTTGGCGAAAAAATCGCACAGGGCCGCGCACTTCTCGAGTTCGCTGCGCGACTGCGCCAGCGGTTTGCCCATTTCGGCCGTGATCAGGGCCGCCCAGCCCGGCAGGTGAGCGAGGAGAGTTCGCCCCAATTGCTTCAACGAACGGGTGCGAAAGGCGACGGATTCCAATCGCCAGGCGCGCTGGGCGGCGACGGCGGCGGACAAGGCGCGATCCAATTCGATGGCAGTGGACGCGCGGTACGAGCGAAGCTTCCGGCCCGTGGCGGGGTTGAGAGAGACAAAATTCATGCCGGTGCGCGGTGGGACTCCCGCCCACGCCGCGAAGTTGAGACAATGACGGGATATGGTTGGTTCGCCAAGCCTTCAGGCTGTAGCCGGGGGCGCTGACCCCGGCAGTGCGACGGCGAAAGCGGGACT
>DASXYY010000061.1:0-117748 GCA_036502225.1 Opitutaceae bacterium | reverse complement strand
ACCGCCAGGCCAGGGTGGTGCCGACAGCCATCGAAAGCAGGAGGGCCACCGCGCCGACGCCGGCGAAGGCCCGCCGCAGCGGGCGAAGCAGGACCGCCCGGCTGTCGGTGCTGCGCCCAACCTGCAGCACGCCCCCGTCGGCCAGGGAAGCCATGGCGATGGAATAATCGCGAAGCGCGTCGTGGGGCACCCGCACGGTGCGCACTTGGCGCCTGGCGGTCATGCCCCATGCCGGGGGCAGCGGCAGATCCTGGACCTGGGTCTGGATCCAATCCTGCGGCACCGAGGCGAATACCGTGGCGTTGGCCGCATCCATCACCCGCACAAAGTAGGAGCGGACTTCCGGCGAGGCGTTGGAATTGAGCTGGTCCCGCAGCGCCCCCGCTCCGCCGGCATCGTAGGCGTTGCCCAATTGCACCGCCAGACGCTCGACCGCGGCCCGCTCCCGCGCTTCCAGGGCCGAGGCCAGATCCCAGTAGAGGACGGCGAAGAGCGAGCCCGCCATGAGGACGAAGACGACCGAGTATTGGACGGCCAGCCGGAAGGCCAGCGAACGCCGAAGGTGCTCAAGCATGGGGGCGGAAGATGTAGCCGACGTGCCGGAGGGTTTCGATCCGCGTGCGATCGGGATCGATCTTGGCCCGCAGCCGGGAGATGACAACGTCGACCACGTTGGTCTGCGGATCGAAGCTGTAATCCCACACGTGCTCCAGGATCTTGGTCTTGGTCACCGGACGTCCCGCGTTTCGCAGCAGAAAGGCCAGCAGGGAAAATTCGCGCGGCTGCAATTCCACCGCCTTGCCCGCGCTCGTTACCTGGCGCGAAACCAGGTCCAGCGTGACGTCGCCGGCGCTCAGGCGCGTGGCGTCGGGAGCATGCGTGGCGCGGCGAATGAGCGCCTGCACACGGGCAAGCAGCTCCGAAAACGCGAAAGGCTTGGTCAGGTAGTCGTCCCCGCCGCTCTCCAGACCCTTGACGCGGTCTTCGACCGAGCTTTTGGCGCTCAGGAAAACGACCGGCAGATGGCGGCGGCCGGACCGCAAACGCCGCACCACGCTCAGGCCGTCCAATCCAGGCAGCATGATGTCCACAATCGCCGCGTCGTATTCGGTCGATTCCGCCAGCGCGAGTCCGGTGTCCCCGTCGGGGGCATGGTCGACCGCATACCCGGCCTCCTTGAGGCCGCGGGTCACGAATGAGGCGATCTTGGCATCATCCTCGATGACGAGAACGCGCATGGGAGGAAGCGTGGAGTGGCGGTTGGAAAAGACAAGGCACCGCCCCTTGCGGGGCGATGCCGTTAATTTGGCGTATGTTTGTACCTACCTCGCTATGACGCCGGAAGGGTTAGCCGTTGGAGTCGTCCGAGCCGTTCTTGCTGTTCGAACCGCTGCTGTTCGACTCGTCCACCACTATGTAGACCGTGCTGCCGTGCGACCAGAGCTTGACCAGCGTGCGCCCGTTGGGCGACGCGATCGACGTCTGGTCCACCGCTTCCTTGGCGTTGGTCACCGGGTGCCGGTTGATTTCAAGAATGACGTCGCCTTCGCGGATGCCGGCCTGAGCCGCGGCGGAATTCGGTTCGACGCTGGAAACCAGCGCGCCGTGGAGGTGTTCCGGCAGATCGAGCTGCTGACGCGCGCCGGAGTCGATGTCGGAGACGCCGACGCCATTGAGAGATCCCGTGTCGCTGTTGGCGCCCGCCACATCGTCGTTCGAATCGGAGCTCCCGGGCTTGTGCGCGGTGGTCAAGGTGACCTCCTTGGTATTCCCCTCGCGGGTAAGCGTGATGTTCAGCGTTCGCCCGGGAGCGGTCTCGCCGACCATCAGGCTGAGCTGGGTGCCGTTCTCGATGTCTTGACCGTTGATCTTGGTGATGACGTCGCCGCTCTGCAGGCCGGCCTTGGAGGCGGGGCTGTCGGGCGTCACGTCGGCGACCAGCGCGCCCTTCGACACCTTCAGATTGAAGGAATCCGCGAGCGTCGGCGTCATATCCTGCACGCTGATGCCGATGAAGCCGCGGACCACTTTGCCGTGCGCGACCAGATTGTCGGCGACATTGCTGACCAGATCAGCCGGCACCGCCATGCCGATGCCCTGGAAGCCGCCGCTGCGGCTGAGAATCGCCGTGTTGATGCCAACCAGGCGCCCCTCGACGTCGACCAGTGCCCCGCCGGAATTGCCCGGGTTGATGGCGGCGTCGGTCTGAATGAAGTCCTCATATTTGAGGCCCAGTCCGGCGCGGCGCCCCTTGGCACTCACGATGCCCGAGGTCACCGTTTCGCCGATGCCGAATGGATTGCCGATCGCCAGCACGCGATCGCCCACCTCGAGGTTGCTGCTTGAGGCGAACGTGATGGCGGGAAGATTGTGCGCATCGATCTTGATCACCGCGACGTCGGTCTGCGGATCGCGGCCCACCACGTGCGCGGTGTATTCATGACCGTCGGCGAGCGTCACCTTCACGTCTCGCGCATGATCGACCACATGGTTGTTCGTCACGATATACCCGTTGGGGCTGATGATGACGCCCGAACCCAGGCCCATCTCGGGCTCCTGCTGCTGCGGCATCATTCGATTGCCGAAAAACTGGCGAAAAAGGGGATTGTCGAATCCCGGCATCTGCTGGCCTTCGAAGCCGGTGTTGCTCGGCTTCACCTCGATGGTCACCTTGACGACGCTGGGGGCCACGCGTTTGACGACATCCGCATAGCTGCTCGCCTCCATCGGGCTGCGAGTCACCGTCGTCGTGTCGCGCTTCAGATCCAGAACCTTGGCCGTATTTTGCGGAGCGGCGGCTCCGATGGCAGCCACCAGGCCGCCCGCCGCCGCCAAACCGAGAGCGCCGACGAGAAGCCGCCGGCGCAGAGAGGAATGTGTGTAGGAGTTCATGATTAAAATCGTGGCCCCAAGATGCCATGGCTACCTCTCCGGCCCCTTTCTCGGGCATGACAAAAGTGTAATGCTGCAATTTTCTTCGTATCTGCGCTATTTATCGTCGGTTGCAAAGATCCCAGGCCTGATGTCCCTCCAAGGCCGCGGGGCTGGAACAATTGGGAAGCTATTTTCGTCATACCGCCCACCTACTCTGTCTATGTTCACCAAGAAACTCGCTGTCAGTGCGGCGCTTCTGGCCCTCCCGGTAGCCGCTTTCGGCTACTCCCGGGTCGGATTCGGCTTCAATTTTGGTTTCCCAATCTACGACTACCCGCCGCCGACCAGTGTCTACGTCGTGCAGCAGCCGGTGGCCACCGAAGTCGCGCCCTCACCGACTCCGGGCCCCGACTATGTGTGGGTTTCAGGTCACTGGGAGTGGGACACGCCCGGCCATCGCTGGGTGTGGTTCAGCGGCTCGTGGCAGCGTCCGCCGGCCCCGAACGCCGTGTGGCAAGCGGGGTACTGGTCGCAGCAGAGCGGAAGTTGGGTTTGGGTCGGCGCCCATTGGGCCGTGCCGCATCCCACCCCGGCCGCCGGTGCCGATCAACCCCCGCCTGCGCCTCAAGCTGCTCCTCAAGCCCTGGCGTCCGCTCCGGAAAATGCGCCCGCTCCCGAAGTGGTGGTCAACGAAGCGCCTCCAGCTCCGGTAGTTGAGGAAGTTTACGCCTCTCCTGGCCCTGATTATGTGTGGATCGGCGGCGCCTGGGTTTGGAATGGCGCGTGGGTCTGGGCCCCTGGCCACTATGTGCATCCGCCGTATCGCGGCGCGGTGTGGATCGGCGGATCCTGGTCCGCCCGCGGACATGGATTTGCCTGGGCGGGAGGGCATTGGAGATAAATCTCGCAAGGTGGAGCGTGTGGTCCCCACGCGCTTAAACCTCCGCCCGCGTATTGACGCCGGAGCGCATGGGGACCATGCGCTCCACCCTCGGTCCTCGGCTTCTATTTAAAGAATTTCGCCTAACACCAAGGGTTAATGAAAAGGCCGCCGGCGAAAGCCGGCGGCCTTTATTCATTTCTGCTCGCGCAGAATGTCGAAAGCCTCGTCACAGGCCGGCACGAGCCAGGCCCGGCTGGTGTAGGCGTCGTGCACCACCAGGTGGCGCGGGGTGCCATCCCAATCCGCTTCGATGTCCAAATCCTTGCCGCTGCGGACCTTGCTGCCGCTGAATGTGGGATTTCGCTGAACGCCGACCGCCAGACGGGAAAGGAGCTCCTGAAAGAGGCCATCGACGGGCGCGCCATAGGCCAGCTCGCCATCGGGGGTCACGTAGCCTTCTCCGTTGTGGGTAAAATAGCCGAGGTAGCGGGGTAGCGACGGGGACAGACCTAAGCCGCGATTGAGCTGCGCGCGGCGCCGATTGGTGGTCTGCCCGCGGGGCGTCGTCGAGAAATACTCGCCGAACCCGAGTTCGTCGGCGAAATCCCGGCGAAGCGTGAAGCAATGCGCGGAGCTGAACCTGTTGCGAGGGGGCATGGGTATCTACGGATAAAATCGGCGCGACGGCCGAAGTCTGGACCAAAAAGCGAGGCGGAGGACGACGGTTTTTCCTGCAAGATTCGCGCCAAAGCAAGTCAAACTGTATCGACGTTGCTGACACGCGATCCGGACGTGCGAAACGCACGTCCCCGCTGCGTAGTTACCGCGCGGAAAAACGGTAAATCGTCGTGCTCCGCCGCTCTTCGCCGGGCGCCACGATGATGCTGGGAAACTCCGGCCGGTTGACCGAATCGGGATAGCTTTGGGTCTCCAGGCAGAAGCCGCCATATTGGCGGAAGTTCTCGCCGCGTTTCCCGACTCCGGAGCCGTCGAGGAAACTGCCGACGTAGAACTGAATGCCCGGTTCGGTCGAGAGCACCTCGAGCGTGCGCCCGCTCGCCGGATCGCGCGCAACGGCCGCGCTGCGCAGGCCCTGTCCGTCGACGACATAGGTGTGGTCATAGCCGAGGGGCCGGTTGCCGAGCTGCCCCAGGTCGCGGCCCACCGGCTTTGCGGCGCGAAAATCCATCGGGCCGCCCGCCACCGACGCGAGGTCTCCCGTGGGAATTCCCATCGCGTCGACCGGCACGAAGCGCTCGGCGCGAATCTGCACCTCGTGGCCGAGGATGCTACCGTGACCGGCCAGATTCCAATAGGCGTGGTTGGTCAGGTTGACCGGGGTGCGGCGGTCGGCGCTAAAGCGATAATCGATTCGGATCTCGTTCGCCGGCGTGACGGCGTACTCGACCTCGGCGTCGACCTGGCCCGGAAAACCCTGTTCGCCAGCCGGGCTGCTGTAGCGGAGTACGACGCCCCGGCCGTCCCCCGATGCTTCGGCCTGCCAGACCCGCCGGTGAAAGCCGCGCGGGCCGCCGTGCAAGTGGTGCGGCCAGTCGTTGGCGGGCAGCCGATAGGTTACGCCCTCCAAGGTGAACTGGGAATTCGCGATGCGGTTGGCCACGCGGCCGACGGTGACGCCGATGAACGCACCGTCGCGCTGATACGATTCGAGGCCCGAAAAGCCCAGCGCCACGTCCTCCTTGACGCCGGCGCGGTCGGGAGCATGGACCTCCATCAAGGTCGCCCCGTAGGTCATGACCTTGATCTTCAGACCGCCCTCGCCCGTAAGCGTAAAGGCCGTTATTTCCGTGCCATCCGGCAGCCGTCCAAACGATTCAGCAGACACGGCGGCGATATTTTGGCCTCGCTCGCCGATGGCAAAAACTTTTTCTCAACAGAATGGACGAGGGTGCACCCGCCTGGCCGCCGCGCGAACCGGAAAAACCCGTGGTCCTGGATCGCGTGCATTGGGAAACACTCCGTGGTCCCAAGGATGAAAACCTGGTAGCCAGCTTCATGCTGCTGTTTTCGCGCGACGAGCCCGCGCGCATCGCTCAATTGCCGGCGCTCTATGCGGCGCGGGACGGCAAGGAATTGTCGCGCTGCGCCCACACGATCGCCGGAAGCTGCGCCATGCTGGGCGCGCGGGAAATGCAGATGACCGCGCTGGGCCTGGAACGAGCCGCCCACAACAACCTTTGGGACGAAATCCCACTCCGGCTGACTGCGGTCAACGAGGCGTGGGATCGGTTGCGCGTCGTCCTTAAGGACGAGGGCTTCAGCCTTACTTAGAGTCGTCGCCTCCGCCCGAATCCGGGCCGGACGAAGACGGACCGCTCGAGGACGGGGACGGCGCCAGCGACTCGTCGACCACGACATACTGGGTGGAGCCGTTGCGCCAGAAACGCACGAGCACTTTGGGGCCCTTGATCTGGCCGCTCAGCTTCACCGCCTCGTCCGCGTTGTGCACCGGCTTGCGATCGAGATCGAGAATGATGTCGCCCTTTTGCAGTCCGGCTTCCGCCGAGGCGCTGTCCGCGGACACCTCGGAAATGATCGCTCCGGAGAGCCCGACCGGGACTTTCAGCTCATTGCGGATGTCCGAAGTGATGTCCTCGACTGCGACGCCGTTGAGGACGCCGGTATCGGTGCTCGGGGTCGCGTTGTTGTCGCCATTGAGCTTCGAGTCGTTGCGATCGGCGAGCGTCACGTCGGCATGCAGCGTCTTGCCACCGCGCAGGTATTCCAGATGGACGACGGTGCCGGGCGGCAGTTCCGCGACGGCAAAGCTGAGCTGGCGGAAGTCGTCGACCGGCTTGCCGTTGAACTTGGTGATGACATCGCCGCTCTGCAGGCCCGCCTTCTCCGCGGGCGAACCGGCGCTGACGTCCGAGATCAAAGCGCCCGAGGTCGTGCCAAACTGATCGGCCAGGTCGGGCGTGATTTCCTGCAGGCGGACGCCCAGCAGACCGCGGGACACCTTGCCCTTGGCGATCAGCTGGTCCGCCACGCTGCGAACCAGATTGATCGGAATCGCAAAACCAACGCCGTTGGAGCCGCCGGTGTGAGTCAGAATCGCCGTATTGATGCCGACCACACGGCCTTTGACGTCGAGCAGCGCGCCGCCGGAGTTGCCCGGATTGATCGGCGCGTCCGTCTGGATGAAATCCTCGTAGTGTTCGATGCCGACCGAATTGCGGCCGAGCGCGCTGACAATGCCGTGGGTCACCGTCATGCCGATGTCGAAGGGATCTCCGACCGCGAGCACCGTATCGCCGACCTGAAGCTGATCGCTGTCGCCGAGCACCGCCGACGGCAGGCCCGTGGCCTCGATCTTGAGCACCGCCACATCCACTTCCGGATCGCGGCCGATGATCTTGGCCTTGTATTCCTTGCGGGCGTCGCCGATGTGCACCTTGACGTCATCCGCCCCGTCCACGACGTGGTTGTTGGTCAGAATATAGCCGTTGGACGAAACGATGATGCCGGAACCCAGGCTCTCCTGCTTTTCCGTGTGGCTGCCGCCCCCGCCGTTTCCATTGCCGTCGCCGTTGGGCATCATGGGCCCAAAGAACCGGCGAAACATCGGGTCCTGAAAGAGCTGGTTCATGTCGTTGGCCGCCTTGACCTTTTTGGTTGAAGAAATGTACACCACGCATTGGTCGGCCTTTTTCACGACCCCCGCGAAGCTCACCCGCAGGGTCGCATCGCGGTCCACGGGGGTGCGGTCGACGTTAAAATCGGGCGCGGGATGCGGAGCCACCGTTTTGCCGGCATCGTTGGCGGCCAACAGCATGGCCGGAGCACTCAGCAGAAGGGCGGCGATCAGTCGGAGATTCATTGCAAATTACGACCGGATAATAAGCTAATGGTTTCTTCCTGTCCATCGCCATGTCCAATTCTTCCTCCCCGTCGTCGCCTTCCATGGAGTCGCTGGTCTCACTGTGCAAGCGCCGTGGCTTCGTCTTTCAGTCATCCGAAATCTACGGGGGCTTCAATGGGTTCTTCGATTACGGCCCCCTGGGCGTCGAGCTGAAAAAGAACATCCGCGATTGCTGGTGGAACGACATGGTCCGCCGCCGCGATGACGTGGTTGGGATCGAGACCTCGATCATCATGCATCCCAAGGTGTGGGAAGCGTCGGGGCATGTGGCCGGATTCACCGACCCCTTGGTGGATTGCAAGGTGTCGAAGCAGCGGTTCAGGGCCGATCAGCTGTTCTTCGCCGCCGTGGTCGTCGACGGCCAGACCGTGGGTTACGTGTCCGCGCTGGAAAGCGGACGGACGGCCGAGCAGCTCCAGGAGCAGGCCGAGTCGTTCAAGCGGAAAAAGGCGATCCAGGGCAAATTGGAGCCGGTGCAGGCCAAGGATATGACCGAGGCAAAGCCGGACGAGATCGCCCAGATCCCCTCCCCCGCCACGGGCGAGCCCGGCAGCCTGACCCCGCCGCGGGCGTTCAACATGATGTTCGAAACCTACGTGGGAGCGCTGCGCGACGCTTCGGCCGTCTCCTATCTCCGCCCGGAGACCGCCCAGGGCATGTTCGTCGATTTCAAGAACGTGTGGGACACCGGCCGCGTGAAACTGCCGTTCGGCATCGCCCAAATCGGAAAATCCTTCCGCAACGAAATCACCCCCCGCAATTTCATCTTCCGCTCCCGCGAATTCGAGCAGATGGAGATGGAGTATTTCCTCCACGAGGATGCCGACTGGGCCAAGGCCCACCGCGAGTGGATCGAGTGGTGCAAGAGCTGGCTGATTTCGATCGGCCTGCCCGAATCGCATCTTTCCGAATACGATCACCCCAAGGAAAAGCTCGCGTTCTATTCCAAGGGCACGACGGACATCATGTACCGTTTTCCCTTCGGCGTGCAGGAGCTGTGGGGCATCGCGGCGCGCGGCAATTACGACCTGTCGCAGCACGCGCAGGCCTCGGGCACGCCGCAGGTCGTTTTCGACGAGGCGACCAAGAAGAAATTCGTGCCGCACGTCATCGAACCGGCGGTGGGCGTCGATCGCATCTTCCTCGCGGTGCTTTGCTCCGCCTACGCCGAAGAGGATGTCACCGATGACAAGGGCAACACCGAGAAGCGCACCGTGCTCCGGCTGAGCCCGCGCATCGCGCCGGTCAAGGTGGCGGTGCTCCCGCTGCTCAAGAACAAGCCCGAGCTCGTCGCCCGCGCCGAAGCCCTCTACGCCCGCCTGAAGCGCCGCTACGCGGTGTTCTACGACGAAAGCGGGGCCATCGGCCGCCGCTATCGCCGCCAGGACGAGATCGGCACACCTTGGTGCGTGACGATCGACTTCGAGACCGTCGAAAAGGACGGCTCCTTCACCCTGCGCGAGCGCGACTCCATGGCGCAGCGCCGCATCCAGGAGGCGGAGCTGTTCGCCCTGCTGGACGAAAAGGTGTACTGATGGATCGCGCCGCACGGGCCCGGCAATCGATCGACGCGGCCCACGCGGCCGATCCCCATCCTGCACCGGACGGCCGGCCCGCCGAACTGGCCTATGCGGATCGGATCGAGAGCTGGGTGCGGCGGCTGGTGCCGGCGGCCGAAGAGGTGCTGCTGCTGGCGGCCCGCTGCCAGCATTTGGAGCGCTTCAAGGTGCCGCGGACGTCCTATCCGGACGGCAAGGCCGGCTACCATGCCTGGCGCCGCTCCCTCTACGCGACGCAGGCCAATCGCTGCGCCGAGCTGCTCACCGCCGCCGGCTACGCCGCGGACGAGGCCGCCCGCGCGGCAGCCTGGGTCGGCAAGGAAGACCTGAAATCCGATCCGGGCAGCCAGGCGCTCGAGGACGCGGCGTGCCTCGTCTTCCTGGAGAACGAGATTGTCGCCTTTTCCCAGCAGCACGCCGATTACCCGCGCGAAAAGTGGATCGATATTCTGCGCAAGACCTGGCGCAAAATGAGCCCGGCCGCGCAGACCGCGGCGCTCACCCTTTCTTTTTCTCCGGAGCTGGCGGCGCTGCTTTCCGAGGCACGATCTTCAGTTCGTCCTTGATCAGCTGGTAGGCGCGTCCGCGCAGGACGATCAGATCCGACGGTTCGGACGCGACCGCGGTGCAGGTCCAGCATCCCGCGGAATTGGCGTCATCCTGATCGATCAATTCTCCCGGTCCCACCTGGCGCGCATTTCCGCCGGCCAAATCGATGGCGCCGCGGCGGACGAAAAAGACCGCGCGGGCCACCGCCCCTTCGGCGAAGAGCCGCTCGCCCTTTTCCAGATGGATCGAGCGCATCACCTCATCGGGCGGGGGAAGCACCACGCTGATGTCGCGCGCGAAGATGAGGTCGAACGTCCAGTCCAGCATGACGCGCAAGCGCCGGAACACTCCGGGCAGCTTGGCGAGATAGATGGTGCGCCACAGCCACCAGGCGACAAATCCGCGGAAATGCAGACCGAGCACTTCCGCGACAGCCTCGTGATTGCCGATCGTGGCGAGCTGGCCGAGATAGCGGTACGTGAAAGGCCGTGCCGGCGCACCCTTGCGCTCCCGGAGCAGATTCTGGGCGAGCTGCCGACCCTGGCGCAGGGCGAATTGCGCGGTGGGCGGACAGGTCTTTGGTGTTCCCCGATCGTTCCACGGCACCGCGGCGCAATCGCCGACGGAATAGAGCCCGGGAATGTTCGGCACCTGCATCGTGCCATCCACTGCGATGCGGCCATGCGGCATCTCCAGCTTCAGCTCGCGGCCGAGTTCGCTCACGACCGGATTGGGCGCGTTGCCGATCGTGGTGAGCACCGTGTGCGTCTCGACGTACCCGCCGGTGAAATTTACCCGGTTCATCGTGAGCGACTCAACCCGGCAATTCAACCGCACGTCGATGCCCCGGCGTTCGAGCACCTCGCGTGCGTAGGCGCCGAGGTTCGGCCCGATCTCGGGCAGCAACTCGTTGCCGGAATGAATCAGCACGACCCGCAAGGGAGCGCCCTGCAGGCTCGGGTACCAGCGCAGGGCGCTGCGGAGAAATCCGAGCAGCTGGCCGGTGGTTTCCACGCCGGTGTAGCCGCCTCCGACCACGACAAACGTGAGCAGCCGCGCGCGAACCGCGGGATCCGGCGTCAGATTGGCCTCTTCGAGACGGTTGATGAGCGCCGACCGAAACCGCAGCGCGTCGGCGACGTTCTTCATCGGCCAACCGTGCTCGGACATGCCCGGAATCTGGCTCAGGTTGGTCACGCTCCCGAGGGCCACCACGAGCTTGTCACATTGTATCGTCTGATCGCGGGTGAAGCGCCCTCCATCGACGAGCAGTTCACGCTTGGGCCAGTCGATCCGCTGCACCGCGCCCTGAAGCACGGTCACGTCCCGGCAGAAATGATGAAGCGGATGGACGACATCGAGCGGTCCCAAGGTCGAACCGGCGACTTCCGCCAGCATCGGGTAAAATACGAGCACGTTGCGCTCGGCGATCAGCGCTACCCGTTTCGGACCCTCGATCGGCCCCCATTTTGCCCCGAGTTCGCGGGCGCAATAGGCCCCGGCAAACCCTCCGCCCGCGATAACGACGTCGAACTTCATGTGCAATTCAGGTGGAGCGCGTGGTCCCCACGCGCTTTGACCTCAATTCGCGCATTACGTGTCAAACCGAAAGGGGTCAGGTCTCGGCAGGCGGCATGCCGCCTGCCGAGACTTGACCCCTTAGCTGTATCGGGCGCTGCGCCCCAAATAATTGAGCATCCAAATTTCCTTCCAAACGCGATACCGGCCCTCCTGGGAAATCTTGCCGTGGTCCTCGCGCTGGTTGTGGGGATTCAGGAAACCCATTTCCGTATTGAGGCGGTCGAGCTCGTTCTGCACCGCATTCAGCTCCATCAGGGGCTCCTGCGCGAAGGTCAGCGGGGGCTGACGGGTGGACCCGACGCGCGCGCGGTGCCGCTTCAGCAGGCTCGGCAGCGAACGGGCCCACGGGCGGCGTTCGACCAGCCATTGCTCGGGATAAAATCCGCCGAACGGAATGTAAAGGTTGTCGGTTACGACGCGCGTGCCGTCCGCCACCGGCGTTGTGATCGCGTAGCACACGGTGATGGCTCCGTTGGGCTGCGGCAGGAAAGTGATCTGGATGCGCGAAGAGCCGAGCGCATCCTGGTAGACCGACACGCGCAGATAAATGCCGCCGCCGATTTCCGCCCGCAGCGCCTGTTCCGGATGAAAGCCCTGCGAACGCAGCCAGGTGCGGATCCGCAGCAGCCGCGGCTGCACCGGCCACTCTTCGCCGCTCACGTTTTGCGCGTAGCGGGGAAACAGCGGCAGCGGGCTGAGCGACAGCGCCGAAATCGCGAGCCAGCTGTGCAGGGTCTCGCCCAAAAACCAGAAGAGGAAAAAGGCGACGCACAGCGACCAGAACGGACGATCGATCATGTGCCAGGTCTGGCACAGCACCGCGGCGCCGATCGCAAAGACGATCCAGCGTATCCACCGATCGATGATCGACAGGACGGGCGAGCCAATCCGCTGATTGATCTGCACCAGCACGAGCGAAACCACCAGCGACCCGATCAGGAAATAATAGGTATGCACCGCCGCGGAGGGACCGCTAACTCAGCCGAACCGGCATGATCACGCAAAGGAAGCTGTCCAGCGTCTTGAATACGCCCGGGCTGACGTCGTCCTTGAGTTCCAGAAATACTTCGTCCTTGGGCAGGGCGCGCAACGGATCGAGGATAAAGGTGGGGTTGAACGCGACCTGCAGATCCGGCCCGCTGTAGCCGATGGCCATCGACTCATGCGCTTCGCCGAAATCGGGGCTTTGTGCGGTGATTTCGAGCAGATTGCTCGACAGCTTGATGCGGACGGAATTCGACTTTTCGGAGCAGACCAGGGCCGCGCGATGCACGCACTGCAGGAACAGCTCGCGCTCCAGCTTGATGCGTTGGTGGGTCTCCTTGGGAATAACCTGTCCGTAATTGGGATAATTGCCCTCCACGACCTTCGAGTACAGGTAGACGCTGTCCACCAGGCCGCTGCCGTCCTTGTCGGTCCCAATCTGGAACGTGCACTTCCGCTCGTTGAAGTTGATTTTCACCTTTTCGCCCTTGTCGAGCAGGCGGGTGAGTTCCGATACCGTCTTGGCCGGCAGGATGATTGCTCCGGCGTTGGCTTCGGGAATCTCCATTTCCTTGGAGACGACGGCCAAGCGGCGCCCATCGGTTGCGACGAGCGAAAGCTTCGCGTCGCGGAAATTGAAGTAGACGCCGTTCAGGATGTAGCGCGTCTCGTCGGTCGACTGCGCGTACTCGACCTTGCGCAGCATCGAGCTGAGTTCGGCCTGATCGAGCGTGAAGGCCTTTTCGTCGCCAAACTCCGGCAAAGGCGGGAATTCGTCGCGGCCAATGCCGGTGATCCGGAAAGTTGAGCCGCCAGAGGCGAGCTTGACTTGATGATTGGGGGACGAGTCGACCGTGACATCGAGATTGGGCATCTCGCGCACGATGTTTGCCAGCCGCTTGACCGGCAGCGTGACCGCGCCGCCCTCCTTGACCTCGGCCTTGATTCGGCAGCGGATGCCCAGATCGAGATTGGTCGTGGTGAGCGAGATCTGGTCCTTTTCCGCCTCGATGAGGACGTTGCTCAGGATCGGCATCGTCGCTTTGGAGCCAACCACGTTCAGCACCTGGGCCAATCCGTTGGCGAAGTGATCGCGGTTGATTTTAAATTTCATGGGGCAGAGGCGGAAGTTAACAAAGGCTAAAAGAGTATGGGTTCAATAAGGAATTACAGCAGTAGTCATATAGGCGGCCAATAACCCTAGCAACCCGGAGTCCTCCTATGGGAAAAGGCCGATTTCGATTGTGAAAAACTTTGGGGAATTTGCGCGTAACCGGGGACTTTTTCGGGCCGGACATTTTTTCGGATCGGATTCGCAGCTTTTTCACAGACTTTTCGACGGTTTGCGATGGCGGCGCCAATGCCGGATCAGGCCAAACGCAATGTAGGCGATGCAGACACCCAGCAGGGCGATCTCGTGGTAGAGGGCAATCAGTCCGATCACCACCACGACGCCGACCAGCCAGCGGAGTCTGGTCTGGGTCTGCAGGTCGATCTTCTTGCCGCTTGGGAAGCGCACCGTGCTCATCATCAGGATCGCGATGAGCAGCATCAGGAACGGCATGGCCAGCGCGAATCGGTTCAGGGATTTGTCGCTATCCGCCAATCGCAGAAGAAAGAAAACGGTGGCGGCCACGGTGGAGGCGGCGGCGGGAACTGGCAGGCCGACGAAGTCCGAGCCCAGCTCTTTTTGACTGCGGCGGAGCACCGGATTGGTGATGACATTGAACCGGGCCAGCCGCATGGCCGCGCAAAGCAGGTAGATGAAGCCGATAAACCAGCCAACCTGGCGGAACCAGGGATATTCCTGGGTGGGCGCCAGAATGTAAAAGAACACCAGGAGCGTGGGCGCCACGCCAAAGGAAACGACATCCGCCAGCGAATCGAACTCCGCGCCGAAGAGCGATTCCCGGCCGCCGAGACGGGCCAGGCGCCCGTCGAGGGAATCGAACAGCATCGCGCCAAAGATGAGCCAAACCGCACGGCGGTAGTAGTCGGGCGCGGTGAGATTCAGGTACTGGCTCTCGACCGAGCTCTCCGCCAGGCGCGCATGGATGCAGCAGACGACGGCCATGAAGCCGCAGAACAGGTTTCCCGCCGTCATCAGGTTCGGCAGGAAATAGATTCGACTGGCGCGAGTGACGTGGAACGGGTCCTCGCGCGCGGCCAGATCCTCCGCTTCGCGGTCGCCGGGAACGGGCATCATTTGGTCAGCTTTTCCAGGTAACTCCAGAACTTCGAATTCTGCTCCACCAGCTGCTGCTCGGAAACGGGCAGCTTATTGCGAAGCAAGAAATCTTCTAACGAGTTCTTATGGAGTATGTAATGAACATACACGTTGCCGTCGACCAAGGAGAAATAGAATCGGTGGTCTCCCGCCCGCAGGCGGTAATACGACTTTCCTTTCCGTTGAAAGCGGCCCAGAGGTTCGCGCGGGTGCGCCAGATCTTCGGGCCGAAGCGAGCTAATTGGCTCCAGGATAGCCAATTGGGTTAGTTTGTCTAACCGATTGAGCTCCCCCATCGCCTGTTCGGAAAACGTGACTTGGTACATGGTCCGCGGTGCACGCGCCGTAACTTGGGAGAGTCCCGGGCGTCTTGGATTTCGATGAAGGCCCGCAGACTATTTGCCCTCGTGTGCACGGCAACGCTATTTGCGGCGGCCGCGCAGGCCGATGAGCCGGCGGTTTCACTCCCGCTGCCCCCGGGGCCAGATCCGTCGGCACCGCCTCCGGTGGTCGCCAACGCCGATAGTGGGATGCAGTCGCCGCCCGCTCATCCGCAGAGCGGACCCTTTCAATCGGCGTTGGCGCCGCCGTCGCATCGACCGCTGGATCTCCACACCACGTCGCCGCGCCGCGGCGCACGGGGACAGCACCTCTATCAGGTGCTTCTGGCACGATTCGACTCGGCCCATCGGGGATACCTGACACCGAATGAGCAGACCCAGGCGATGGCGTTTCTCCAAATGAAGCGTCCGCGAGTCTACGAATTCGTCGTGCGCCGTTTTCCTTCCCCGTCGGCCTTCTTTCAGTACTTGTCGCATCTGCTGCCGTCGAGCTAAGTTGCCGGCATGCCGGTCACCCTGCGCGAGATTCGCGCCGCCCGCCGCCGCATCGCGGATGGGATCTGCCTGACCCCGTGTCCCGAGTCGATTCCCCTGGGTGAATTGGATCCGCGCCGCCCGCGCGTTTTCTGCAAGCTGGAGAACTTTCAGCGGACAGGATCGTTCAAGGAGCGCGGAGCGCGCAATGCGCTGCTGTTGCTCCCCGCGGACCAGCGCAAACGCGGAGTGATCGCGGCCAGCGCCGGCAATCACGCGCTCGGCTTGGCATATCACGGCCGTCTGCTGAACATCCCGGTGACGGTGGTGATGCCGGACTACGCGCCGTTGATCAAAATCACCACCTGCGAGCGCCTTGGCGCGCGCGTCATTCTGCGCGGCGTCGATTTTTCCGCCGCGCGCGCGGAAGCCGACCGAATTGCGTTGGGGGAAGGCCTGGCCTATATCCACGGTTTCGATGCGGATTCCATCATTGCCGGCCAGGGGACGCTTGGGCTGGAAATCTTGGAGCAGGTCCCGAAGGTGGACGTGGTGGTCTGCCCGGTGGGCGGGGGTGGACTGATCGCGGGGGTGGCCACGGCGATCAAGACGGTTTGGCCCCGCGTGAAAGTGATCGGGGTGGAAAGCGAGGCAACGGGCAACTTCAGCGCGGCTTGGCGCGCGCGCCGTCCCATCGCCGTGCGCCGCCGTCCCACGCTAGCCGACGGCCTCGCGACGCTGACCGTGGGAGCCAACGCCTTCGCGCAAGCCCGGCCGCACGTCGACGCGGTGATTCGAGTGAGCGAGCGTTGGATTGCGCTGGCGATCCTACGGATGCTCGAATTGGAGAAGACGGTGGTCGAGGGCGCCGCAGCGGTGCCGCTGGCGGCCTTGATGTCAGGACAGCTGGGTCAGTGGATTATGGGTGGAGCGCATGGTCCCCATGCGCTTCGGGTTGCGACGTCGCTCAGCGCATGGGGACCATGCGCTCCACCCGCTCACCGCCACAATCCGACGAACGTCGTCCTGATCGTCGGCGGCGGAAACATCGACCCCACCATCCTCAGCCGAGTGATTGAAAACGGCCTGGTCCACGACGGCCGGCTGAGCCGCTTCTCCGTCCGCATCAGCGACCGCCCCGGCGGTTTGGCCGAACTTTGCCGCCGGATCGCCGATGCCGGCGCCAGCATCAAGGACGTGGAGCACGACCGGGCCTTTAGCGGCCCCGACGTGAGCGCGGCGCGCGCGATCTGCACCGTCGAGACGCGCGACCGCGGTCACATCCGCGCGCTGCACGCGGCGCTGCGCAAAGCCGGCTTCACGCCGCGATCGATCCCCGCGTGAAAACGGCTGATCTCGCTTTCGATATCGCAAGTGCCGGGGTCAGCGCCCCCGGCTACAACCAGGGCGGAATCGGCGTTTTTCTGGTCCTGCTATTCGTTGCCCTGGCCGCAGCCGCCCGCGCCACCACCCTCGACATCCCTGTCTTCGCCGGCGGCTTCGGCACCGACTTTTACGTGCGCGCCGCGCGGGATTTCGAGCGGCTGCGCCCTGGCGTCACCGTCAACGTCTACGGCGACCCGCGCGTGCACGACCAGATTCGCGTGCGCGTGATGGACGGCCACTATCCGGACGCCGCCTGCGCGGCCTACGTCCTGTGGCCTGAACTGATCCGCGCGGGCAGGATCGTCGATCTCACGCCGCTGCTGGCGGGACGCGATTGGGAAAATGACGACGAATGGGGACGACGTTTTGCGCCCGGCGCACTCGATAATTGGCGATTGAACGGGCGCGTGTATGGGCTTCCCGTTTCCTATTCCTGCTGGAGCCTCTTCTACAACCGACGGCTCTTCCGCGAACACGGCTGGCCGCTGCCCGAACCCCATCATCCGTGGACTTGGGATCAGTTCTTTGCTCTCTGCGAGCGCATCAAGACGGATGGCATCGCGCCGGTCAGTTTTCCGGGCACCCGCTGGCTCTATGCCGACGCGTTTTTTCGCTCGGCCTATTACAATCTGGCCGGCGCCAAGGGGTGGACGGCCCTGGCGGACCTGACCCCGGGCGCGCGCACGGACCCGCGCGTGGTGCGAGCCGCGGGAATCGAGCAGCGCGTGACGACGCATTACGCCCTGCGGGGCTGGCAGGGCGAGACCCACACGGGCGCGGAGCTGGCCTTCATCGACGGACGGGCGGCGATGACGGTCTCCGGCTCCTGGTTGAGCAACGAAATGGGCACCCGGATACCGGCGGACTTTGAATTGGGCGCCATGAACTTTCCGGTTTTCGCGGACGGCGTGGCGGACCCGACGGCGATCCAGGTGTCCAGCGACTGCTTTTTTGTCTTTCGAACCGGCGATGCCCAGCGCGAGGCGCTGACGATCGACTTCATGAAGTTTTTGACGTCGCGGCGCGAAGCGCGCGCATTCGTCCAGGCGTTCGACGCGCCTCCGGCGGTAACCGGCATTTCCGCGTCGGCATTTACCCCGCGGATGCGCGACACGGCGGACATGATCGCCCGCGCCCGCGACGCATTCCCCATGTGGCAGGTGATGCTGCAGCCGACCTACACCCGCCAGGCGCTGATCGACGAAAGCAACCAGCTGACCGCGGGCAGCATCACCCCCCAGGCCTTTGCGACGAATTTGGAAGCTGCGGCGGCGCAGGATCGGGAAGACCGGGTGCATCCGATGGAGGTGGAGAATCGGCATCCGATTCGGGCGCTGGTGCTGCTGGCCCTGGTGATGGCGTTGATCGCCTTTACGTTTTGGCGGGCGAAAAGCGCTGTAGCCGGGGGCGCTGACCCCGGCAGAAAGCCGGGTCAAGAAGCCGTTTCCACCCAACCGCGCCTGCGCACCGGCCCCGGCTCCGTGTTCGTGCTGCCGGCCTTCCTGCTCTACGGCGCCTTCGTCGCGATCCCGGCCCTCATTGCCTTCGGCTGGGCGTTCACCCGCTGGGACGGCATTTCCGCCCAACGCTGGGTGGGCACCGACAATTTCCGCTATTTCCTGGTTGGCACCGACGTCTTTTGGCAGGCGCTTTCGCACAATATCTTCCTGATGGTGGTGCCGGCCCTGCTGATCGTGCCGGTCGCCCTCGGTGCGGCCGCGCTGCTCCACCGGGGCGTTTTCGGCGCGAATTTTTTCCGTGCCGTGTTCCTCTTTCCCAATCTGCTCGGGGGAATCGCGGCGACGCTGATCTGGCTCACCGCCTATGCGCCGCACGGCGGGCTGGTGAACGCCGCGCTCTCGGCCATCGGCCTCACCCGCTTCGACGGATTTCCGTGGCTTTCGACCTCGCATCTCTATCTCGCGCTGGTCCCGCTCTACCTTTGGATGGCGTGCGGCTTCAACCTGATCCTTTATTTGGCGGCCATGCAGGGAATCGACCCGCAGCTGTATGAGGCGGCATCCCTGGACGGTGCGTCGCCCCTGCGGCAGTTTTTCTCGATCACGCTGCCCCTCATTCGCGAAGTGATTCTCATTTCAGCGGTGTTCCTGATCATCGCCGGTTTGAATGCCTTCGAGATGATCTGGCTGCTCACGGAGCAGGATCCGTCGGCGGAGGTGCATACGCTGGCAACGCTGCTCGTCTCCACCCTCTTTAAGGATTTCGCGGTGGGCCGCGCGGCGGCACTGGCGGTGCTTCTGTTTCTATTTGTCTTCGCGATGAGCGGAGCGCTGCTGCGCTGGCTGCGCCAGGAGGCGGACGAATGAAAGGAAAGTGGAAGCGGCGTCCCGCCGCTTTTTTCAGGAGACTGAAGCGGCGAGCCGCCGCTTCCACTGGCGAACCATGAAGCGCATCGCCCCGTTCGCCCTGCTCTGCGCTTACGCGCTCTGGCTCATCTTCCCGATGATCTGGGTCGCGTACTCGTCGCTGAAGCCCGACTCGGAAATCTTCCGCCACACGTTCGCGCTGCCGGCGCTCGGTCATCTGCAGTTCGCCAACTATTCCCGCGCCTGGCACGAAGCCCACTTCGGCGACTATGTGCTGAACTCCGTTCTGGTGACCGCCGTATCCGTCACGCTGATTGTATTTCTGGGCGCGATGGCGGCTTACGCGCTGGCGCGTTTTTACCATCCCCTGCGCAAGGCGCTGTTCTGGCTGTTTCTCAGCGGCCTCATGCTGCCGGCGCAACTGTCCGTCGTGCCCCTCTTCTTTGAGTTGCGCAGCCTGGGCCTGCTCAATTCGCGGATCGGTTTGATCCTGGTCTACACGGCGAACGGCCTGCCGTTCGCGATCTTTGTTCTCTCGGGATTCTTTCGTTCGCTGCCGCGGGCGCTCTACGAGGCGGCGGTGATCGACGGCTGCGGCGAACTGGGCGCCTTCTGGCGCGTGATGCTGCCCTTGGCGCGTCCCGGCCTGGTGACGGTGGCAATCTTCCAATTCATCGGCGTGTGGAAGGAATACTTCTTTGCCTTCATGCTGCTTGGCGGCGACGTCTCGGGCCACGCCCGCACGCTGCCGCTGGGCTTGGCGAACCTGTCAATCGCCGCCGAATTTCGCACCGACTACGGAATGCTGTTCGCCGGGATCGTCCTGGTCACGGTTCCCATCCTGATCGTCTACCTCCTCCTGCAGCGCCACATCGTGAGCGGCGTGGCCGCCGGCGCGCTGAAAGGATAAGTTCGAAGGTGGAGCGCATGGTCCCCAGGCGCTTGGTCGCCAAATGCGGGCGGAGGTTAAAGCGCGTGGGGATCACGCGCTCCACCCGCTTACAGCTGGCCAGTCACCCCCCAATATAGCTCATCTCAATCTTCTCCCGCCTGTCTCCTTTCGCCGCCAGCTCCGCGCGCTCGTCGCTATACCGATCCGTCCGCCCTTGCCAAATTCCACGGACGAAGCGCTCGAGTTCCGCGTCGTCCGCGCCGCCCCGCAGGCGTCCCAACACCTCCGCCCCCTGCGTCGCAAACAGACAGGTATAAAGCTTCCCGTCCGCCGAAAGACGCGCCCGATGACAGTCGCGGCAGAACGGCTCGGTGACCGACGAAATCAGGCCAAACTCTCCCCGGCCGTCCAAATACCGATAGCGCGCCGCCACTTCTCCGCGGTAGGCGGGCTCCATCGCTTCGATCGGCCAGCGCGCCGATATCCGATCGCGAATCTCCGCCGCAGGGACCACCTGCTCGGCCGACCAGCCGTTCGTGGTCCCCACATCCATGAATTCGATGAACCGCAGCGGAATCCCGCATGCCCGAAAATACTCTGCGAGCGGTTCGATTTCACCGTCATTGACCCCGCGGCGAACGACGCAATTCACCTTGAGCCGCAATCCCGCTCCCCCGGCGGCCTCGATTCCCCGCAGCACGCGTTCTGTCGAGAAACCCTGGCCGTTCATTCGCCCCGCGATTACCGGATCCAGCGAGTCCACCGACACGTTGACGCGGTCCACCCCAGCGGCTGCGAGCGGAGAAGCCATCTTTTCGAGTAGCCAGCCATTGGTCGTCACGGCCACTTCGGGTATCCGCAATTCGCTCTTCAGCAGCCGCACGAAGTCCGGCAGGTCGGGCCGCAGCAGAGGCTCGCCTCCCGTTAGCCGCACCTTCTCCACCCCCAGCCGTGCGAATGCCGCCGCCACGCGCCCGAGCTCGCCCAGCGTCATCAGCTGAGGATCGGGCAGAAAGGCATGGCCCGCCCCAAACACCTCCTTGGGCATGCAATACGGGCAGCGAAAATTGCACCGATCCGTCACCGAAATGCGCAGATCGCGCAGCGGGCGGTGAAAGACGTCGGTGACGGGGGACATGGCGGCCCAACGTACCCAGAAGTTGAGCTCGCGCGAAGCCTTTCTCGTGGGCCGCGGGTGGAGCGCGTGGTCCCCCCGCGCGGGGGCGCCAAACGCGGACGGAGGCTAAAGCGCATGGGGACCATGCGCTCCACCCAGGAAGCCGGTTTGACGCCCGCCCCCCCTCCCCCAACGATCAAGGCCCATGGTTACCCCTGCGGAAGCGCAGCGTCTGATCTGGGAAAACCTCGCGCCCTGGCCGCGCGAGGAATGCCCCTTGGCCTTGGCCCACGGGCGGGTGCTGCAGATGCTGCTCAAGGCCGATCGCGATCTTCCTCCGTTCGATCGCGTCACCATGGACGGATACGCCCTGCGCTCATCCGCCTTCGCCAGCGGCGTGCGAACCTTCCAAGTCGAAGGGGTGCAGGCGGCCGGCGCGGTGCCGCAGACGCTCAGTGCGTCGCCGCAAGCCTGCGTGGAAGTCATGACGGGCTCCGTTCTGCCGCCGGGAGCAGATTGCGTGGTCCCCTACGAGGACGTCACCCGCACCGAAGGCACCATCGGCGTGGCCGCGGCGCTCGATCTCAAACCGGGCACCTTTGTCCATGGTCGCGGCAGCGATCACCGCGCCGGCGAAACGATCGTGCCGTCCGGCACGCGCCTGTCGGGCCGGGAAATCGCCGTCGCGGCCGCCTGCGGCTTCACCACGCTCACCGTCAGCCGAATTCCCCAGGTGGCGGTCGTCGCCACCGGCGATGAACTGGTCGAGGTGGAGGCGGAGCCCGAGCCTCATCAGATCCGGCGCAGCAACGACTATGCGCTCCGCGCGGCGCTGATGGCGGCTGGCTATACCCGGACGGAGCGATTTCATCTGCGCGACTTGCGCGTCGACATCCAGGAACTGCTCCGGCAGGTGCTCGGGCATTTCGATGCCGTCCTCTTCACCGGCGGTGTATCCAAAGGTCAATTCGACTTTCTTCCCTCCGAGTTGGAAAAGCAGAACGTGCGCCGCGTCCTGCAAGGCGTCGCCCAACGGCCTGGCCGCCCATTTTGGTTTGGCGTGTCGGCGCGCTCGGTGCCCGTCTTCGCGCTGCCGGGCAATCCCGCTTCCGCCTACACCTGCCTGCATCGCTATGTGCTGCCCGCCTTCGACCGTTGCAGCGGGCTGGCGCCGCGCCGTCCGGAGTTCGCGGCCCTGGCGAGTCCTTTTCGCTTTCGACCAGCCTTGGCGTGCCTTTTGCCCGTTCGACTTTCGAGCGCACCCGACGCCCGGCTCCTGGCCGAACCGGTTCCAGGGAACACATCGGGGGACTTTGCGGGTCTGGTGGAGACGGATGGCTTTGTCGAATTGCCCGTCGCGGTGCAGGATTTTCCCGCCGGATACGTTGCGCCCCTCTACCGGTGGGTGTAAAGGAGCCGCTGATGCTTAGTCACTTGGACAACCAGAACCGTCCGCAGATGGTCGACGTCGGAGGCAAGGCGGTGACCCGCCGAACCGCCCATGCCCGGGCGGAGATTCTGCTGCCGCCGGCACTGGCCGCGCTGGTCGTCGAAAATCCGCGTCAGCCGGCGGAAGTGCCGACCGCGAAAGGGCCGATTTTTCAAACGGCGATGCTCGCCGGGATCGGCGGGGCCAAGCGGACCTCCGACTTGATTCCGCTCTGTCACCCGCTCCCGCTCGAAGACTGCAAGCTGGATTTCTCGGTTCTGCCGGCGAGGCCCGACGGCGCGCGCGTCGTGCGGATCGATTGCCGCGTTCGCACCGAGGCGAAGACCGGCGTCGAGATGGAGGCGCTGACGGCGGCTTCCGTCGCGGCGCTGACCGTCTACGACATGGGCAAGGCGGTCAGCCACGACATCGTCATTGGCCCGATCCGCCTGCTGGAAAAGACCGGCGGGAAAAAGGATTATCGCTCCGCGGAATGAAGCGCCTTCACGTGCAATATTTCGCGCTTCTGCGCGAGCAGCGCGGGGCGGGCGAAGAAACCTGCGAGACCACCGCCAACAATCCGGTGGATCTCTACAACGAGCTGCGCGCGCGCCATTCCTTTTCACTTCCGCCGGAACGCGTGCGCGCCGCCATCAATGATGAATTCGCCGCCCCTTCGGCGCCACTGAACGACGGCGACCGCGTCGCTTTTCTGCCGCCCGTGGCCGGCGGTTGACGGCAACCCCCCAAACCCATGGAGCACTTTTTTCTCTCTTCCGTCCCTATTGATGCGTCGGCTTCCGGGTCCATCCTGGTGGACGACGGAGCCGGAGCGTATGTCACGTTCGAAGGCTGGGTGCGCGACAAGAACGAGGACCGCCCAGTTGAATTTCTGGAGTACGAGGCCTATTGGCCGCTGGCCCAAAAAGAAGGCGAACGAATTGTTCAGGAAGCATTTGAGCGATTTGGCATTCGGGGCGCCCGATGTGTGCATCGGGTGGGCAAACTGCAACTGGGTGACATGGCGGTGTGGGTGGGCGTGACAGCCGAGCACCGCGATGCCGCCTTCAACGCCTGCCGGTACATTATCGACCAGACCAAGGCGCGGGTCCCCATCTGGAAACGCGAACACTTTGCGGACGGGACAAAGTCCTGGACCAACGCGAAAAACAATTTGGTTTCGCCGCCCTGAATGCCTACGTTGCCAGCTGACCATGGCCAAAAATCTTTCTGACATCGGGTTGGTGGGTCTTGCCGTTATGGGGCAGAACCTCGCCCTCAACATTGCCGACCACGGCTTCCGAATTTCCGTCTACAATCGGACGACCGAGAAGACCGACAAGTTCATCGCCGAAAATCCCAACACGCCAGGCGGGCTCGCGGGGGCGCACGACCTCCAGGGCTTTGTTTCGAGTCTCTCCGTGCCCCGGAAGATCGTGATCCTGGTGCAGGCGGGCAAGGCGACCGATGCCGTGATCGATGGGCTCGTGCCCTTGCTTGAAAAAGGCGACATCATCATCGATGGCGGCAATGCGCTGTGGACGGACACCATCCGCCGCGAGAAGGCACTGGGCGAAAAAGGCCTCCGCTTCATCGGCAGCGGCGTCTCCGGCGGCGAAGAGGGCGCGCGCTTCGGTCCCTCGCTCATGCCGGGCGGAGATGCTGACGCGTGGAACGAGCTCAAGCCGATTTGGGAAGCCGTCGCCGCCAAGGTCGACGCCAAGACGGGCAAACCCATCGTGGGCGCGACGCCGGGCAATCCGGTAAAGGGCGGAGTGCCCTGCACGACTTACATCGGGCCGAACGGCGCCGGGCACTACGTGAAGATGGTGCACAATGGCATCGAGTACGGCGATATGCAGATGATCTGTGAGGCCTATGCGCTCATGCGCGGGCTGCTCGGTCTCAAGCCGGCGCCGATGGGCGAGATTTTCTCCGAGTGGAATCGCGGACCGTTGGACAGTTTCCTCATCGAGATCACCGCGGACATCCTGCACCAGAAGGATCCCGTGACGAAGAAGCCCTTCGTCGACGTGGTGCTCGACACCGCCGGCCAAAAGGGCACGGGCAAGTGGACCTCGACCAACGCACTCGACATGGGGGTGCCGTCGCCGACCATCACCGAGGCCGTTTTCGCCCGGTGCATTTCCGCGATCAAGGAAGAGCGCGTCGCGGCGTCGAAGATTCTCCGCGGGCCCGCCAAGAAGTATCGCGGCGGCAAGAAGAAGCTCGTGGCCGCCATCGGCGACGCCCTCTACTGCTCCAAGATTTGTTCGTACGCGCAGGGTTTCCAGCTGATGCGCGCCGCGCAAAAGGAATACAACTGGAAGCTCAACTTCGGCCAGATCGCAGAGATCTGGCGTGGCGGGTGCATCATCCGCGCCGCGTTCCTGCAGAAGATCACCGAGGCGTATAAGCGCGATCCCAACCTCGCGAATCTGCTGCTCGATCCGTACTTCAACCAGACGGTCAAGAAGGCCCAGGCCAACTGGCGCACGGTCGTGGCTCTCGCCGCCGAATGTGGCGTCGCCGCGCCGACCTTCAGCTCGGCCCTCGCCTACTACGACAGCTACCGCGCTCCCCGCCTGCCAGCCAATCTTCTCCAGGCCCAACGCGACTACTTCGGCGCGCACACCTACGAGCGCATCGACGAGCCCCGTGGCAAGTTCTTTCACCTGGATTGGCCGGAGCCGACGCGCCCGCAAGCGTCCGTTTAGTTAAAGGCGTTCGGAACCGTACCGGAGTCAGTGGCGGAGCGCATGGTCCCCATGCGCTGAGCGACGTCGCAACCCGAAGCGCGTGGGGACCACGCGCTCCACCCTCCGATCCGCTCAGTTGAAATTGAAAAGCTGCTTTGCCCTAACCAGAGCGGGCCGGCCGTGGCTCATGGGCGGTTCGAATTTCCATTGGCGGATCGCGGCGATCGCGAGGCTGGAGAGGCGGAGATCCTCGTCGCGCGATCCGGTGGGCATCCGGACCGCGCCGGTCTGATCGATGTAGAAATCGATGGTGACGGCCCCCTTGATCCCTTGGGCGGCCAATTGCTTTGGATAGGCGGGGATAGTTGTGCTGATGGGCGTGGGGATCCGATCCAGATCCTGCATGGTGCACGCTTGGAACGAATGGCCGTCAAAAATCGAGCGCATGTAGGTGGGAAAATAATCCACCGAATCCGTCGTCACGACCACGCCGCTCGCGCTGAAGTTGAAAACGAAATCGAAGGTGGTTCCGACGGCCTCACCGCGCAATCGAGCGGGAATGATCCGCCACTGCCTGATTGCCGTCACGGCGGCGGTGCCAAACTCCGGATCCGTGTATTCCACGACCAATGCATCGGTGAGTTGGCCGTTCGCGTCGACGCTGACGGTCACCTGGGCCTTGCCGCGGGTCACACCGATGCGAAGCAGTTTGCTGGGGAAGATTGGCGCCGGATCTTCCGTGATCTTCGCGGTCTGCCAGGCGGTCACGGAGACAGCGGAGGCGTCGGCGGAGGTGGCGCCAAATGTGGCGGCACCGAAGATGAGGCCGAACGACAGGGCAAGGAGAGAGGAAAATTTCATGCTAGGCGGCATACCGGTCATAACTCCGAAGAAACAAAAATCCCTTCATTGCCGTCCGATCAGGCTAAGGCTCGCCGGGAGCGGAGCATTCGGGACGCAGGCCGAAGGGACTCGATTCGCGGAGGAAGGGTTGCAACGCCTTCCGAAGCAGGTGCCGGGAGCGGAAGAGCCGGGTCTCCACTCCCCGTTCCGAACAGCCGACAATCGCGGCAATCTCCCGGTAGGATAGCCGCTCGTAGTGATGGAGCAAAAGGGTGACCTTGAGCTTGTGCGGGAGTTGGTCGATCGCCTGGCGCAGATATGCGTTGAGCTCCGCATTTTCCGCCGCGGCGTCGGGTGCGTCGGCCTCGCAGGGGATCGACTCAGCCAGAACGGATTCTCCACCGGCGGCCGGCGCATCGAGGCTGATGGCGGGGTGGCGCCGCTGCCATCGAAACTGACTGTGGCATAGATTGGCCAGGGTGGTGAAAAGCCACGCGGACAACCGGGTGTCGGCCCGGAGATGTTCGCGCTGCTCGTGCAGCCGGACAAAGGTCTCCGCGACCAGATTGCTCGCGTCGGTGGCATTCCGCAAATAGCGCCAGGCAAAGGCAAAGAGGGGCCGCTCCCACCGGCTCATGAGAGACTCCAGCGCGCCTTCGCGTCCTTCGCGCAGGTCCTGGATTCCCCCTTGATCGCCGGTCGGATCGGAAGTCATGAGTGGATCCGTCCGGAATTTCGCCTCAATTGATCGAGAGGGAGGGCGCGCTCTTGAGGATCGGGGCCAGGAGTTTGCGGTAGTGCTCCTGTTGAATCGCCGTCAGCGACCGGGAGGTTTCGACCGCCAAGCGCTGAGTCCAATGGAAGCATTCGAGGTCCACCTTCCGCCGTTGCGACACGAACTGGGCAAACTCGATGAAGTTGATCTGACCGGTGGTTGCGCGCTCGTGCTCAAAAGCCGCGTACTCCGCGCGCATCCGAGCCACCTGGGCGCTGAGGGCAAGCAGCCGGGGACTTGATTCTTCGTGGATCGTTTTGATCTCGGAAAACTGCTGGTCCGAGAGATTCAACTCTTCCTTCATCCACGCCATTTGGACCTCGAGCCCCCCGGTGTCAGGCAGCCGATTGGCACGGGCGGCATACCAGCCGAAGTGGGCGAGCCCGCCGGCGGCCAATCCTGCGACCAGGACAATAAATGAGCGCTTCATTGCTGGGGAGTCGCGATCTTGCCGGCCTTCGCTTCCATCAGCGGATCGATCAGTCGCAGGTAGCTTTGGGCGATTTTCGTCCCGCGTTCGGCGTTCAGACGTTCCAGGCGGACTTCCGCGAGAAACATTCCCAGAAAGACGCAGGCGGCAACAAACACGATGGCGAAGGATGGACGCCCGAAAA
This sequence comes from Opitutaceae bacterium, assembly GCA_036502225.1. GTDB lineage: Bacteria > Verrucomicrobiota > Verrucomicrobiia > Opitutales > Opitutaceae > Palsa-1447. The sequence continues at coordinate 90,311 of DASXYY010000061.1, read as the reverse complement.
CGGCGTCGAAGCCGCCCAAAAGTCCCGGCTTCGCCGGACGTTCGCTGCGCCGGGCGATTTGATATCTTACGTCGGCTTTCAGATTTCCCGGCGGTTCGGGGAAGTCCCGCAGCCGGTCAAGCAGGCGATCGAGCGGATCAGGTTCAGGCGTCATGGCTTTCGATGGAAGGGAGTCAAACGAGCGGGGGGCGAATCGCGTCCCGGGCAGGACTATGGACGCCGCCGACGCGGAAACCCCTTCATAAATCTGCAGAACCGATTCAGCGCACCGATAAAAGCGGGGGCGGCTGTAACCCAAACTACGCGAAGATGGGTCGCTTCTCCGCCGATTAGTGATTGAAGGGGACCTGGCTAATCCAGTGGAAGCCACGGTTCATGAGCAACCGATGGTCATTATCGCGCTTCAGGTGGGCGCGAATCTCGCCGATTCCGCGAAATTGCCCGGAGAGCGTGATTTCATCGTCCGTGCGAAGAATTCTGAGTGTTCCCATCAACCGCGAGGGGTGTTCCGGAAAGGGGTAGGTCCGAAGTTCCAGCGTGTCCGGAGCCAATAGGCGCAAGCGGTATCCCCAGCGCGCACCGGTCATACGCTGAATCAACACGGCATCTCCGTTTTCGATGCCGACCCAATTCCAACGAATGGGGTCGGTGGCCAGGGGCGGGCTTACTTTGTCGTCGACGGCAAATTCGGTGACATGGTAAATGCCATCGAGCGGACTAGCAACGGACCGCGAATGACTCCATGCCAAGGTTCTGGTGACGGGTACGATCTAGAACATCCAGCCCGTCACGGCCGTTTTGCCGATGAGGCGGGCCCAGCGGCGTATTCGTACCTGAGACTTGAAGGGAGAGGAATCGGATGAGGCAGGCGCCGCGCTCCGAGTTTGCATGAGCGCTCCGAGAACTCGCATGAACCCGGGCGCCGCCAGAACGGCCGCCAAAAAAAAGAGCGTCGCCGAGTAGAGCTCCACCGGGACGTCGTAGCAGAGGTTCAGCACGAGAACGTTGAATAGAATCATCGCGGCCAGGAGCGCGCCGATGGCCGTCGTCCGGCGGAAAAGCAAGAGACTCCCGGCGAGCATTTCCAATCCGCCGGTATAAGCGCTATAAGCCGCCGATTGTCCGATAAATGTCCAAAGGAGCCCCATGGGAGAGGACTCGCCGTAGGTCTCCATCAGGCGAAAGGCCGTCGGCGCCGGCATTTGTTGGTGAAGCACCTTCGCGAGGCCGTAGCCAATCAGTATCCGTGCCAGGCTGTAACGTGACACAATGTATGCCACTTCCGCGACCACGCGGTCTTCGCGCGCAGACCGTGAAAGGCGCGTCCAAATCGCGGCGATGGCGATCGAACCGACCAGAATGAAGGCAGAGCATATCCAATCGAAACCTGGTCGCCGGAGCCATGGTTGACGATCGGCGGCATTTTGATGCCCAGCACATGCCTCCCGATCCAATTGGAGAGCCTAGGCAATTGATCGTAGTACCAGTTGCCGAACCAAACCGCTCCCGGAAATATTCCGATCAGCTGGGGTCCAAACGCGAAGAGAACGAACAGATATCCAAATTTTCGCCCAAACTTCAGCCAGATCGAATTGATCCGCTGCGCGGAAGCATCCTCAGCCGACTCTCTCAAAGCCTCAATTGGTCGAGGATTGGCCGACACCCCGCCGAGGTTTGCGTTCGGCCCGGCAATGTCAAATTGCCTGGGCCGCGAAGTAAATGCGGCGCACGCCGCTAGCCGCGGGCGCTGGGCAGGAAATTGTAGGCGAGGAAGCCCAGCGCGGAGTGGGCCGAGTCGGCCAAGGCCGTCGCCTCTTGGTGCAGGGGATCGCCTTGCGGCGATGCGGCGCTGTGCGACCGGAGGGAGGCCTGCACCGTGAGGCGCATCCCCTGAATCTCCTGCGCGAGCGCGGCCGCGTCGGCGTGGGGGTCCGCGGGGACCGGGTGCGTCCGGAACGCGAGCAGTCCCACGAGCACGGCGGCGATGGCGCCGCCGGCTCCCGACCACCACACCCAGCCTGGCAGGCGCGGCGGATCGTAGTCGGCGGGGGCGACGGAGGCCGCGAGGGCGGATCGGATCTTGCGGGGCAAATCGGGCGGAGTGTCGGGCCGGAACGCCGCCGCCTGGCGGCGCAATGCTGGTTCGAGTTCGGAATCGTTGGTATTCATAGGGGCAATACTCCTTTCCGGAGAGCGTGCTTGGCGCGAAAGACCAGAATCTTGACGTGGGCCGGGCTGAGGCCCATCACCCGCGCCGTTTCGCTGACCGAAAGATCCTCGCCGAAGCGCAGCCACAGCGCTTCGAATCCCCGCTCCGAAAGCCGCTCCCGGGCGCGGTCCCAGAGATGGCTGGAGTTATCGCGGTTTTCGGCGGCGCGGTCCGGCGAGGCGGCCTGCTCGTCCGCCACGGCTTGTTCGCCATCGGCAAAGGACAGGCTGCGCCAGGGCCGCGCCGCTCGAAAATGATTGAGCGCGCAGCGGCGGGCGATGGTCAGGAGCCAATTGATCATCGGACGGGTCGGATCGAAGCGGTCCAGATGGGCATGGGCCCGCAGGAAGGTCGTCTGCGTCAGGTCCTCGGCGTCGTGGCGATTCCGAACGAATTGAAGCAGAAATCGGAACACGCGCGGACTCAGGGTTCGCACCAGGCGATCGAACGCTTCGAGGTCGCCCCCCCGCGCCAGCCGGACGAGCTCCGACTCATCCGAACCCGCCGCATCCGTTCCCGCGGTCATCTCCTCAGGATGGGGGAGGCGGGAGGGGAGGATTGTCGGAGCCGGTGTCATTTTTCACCCAAACCTGGAACGATACGTTTCCTTGTGCGGGCTGAGTATAACGCACTCGGATCGTGTAGGTGCCATCCTCACCTGGAAAATCGAGATGAAGCAAGTGGGCGCCCGGTCCAAAGCCGGAGAGCAAGGGATGATGACCCTCGGTCAACATCCGACGGTTGAACGTGAGCGGGGCGCCCGGTCCGTCGGGTTTCACCTGCAAGGTCTCAAAATGATCCGCGGCATGCTCTTGGTCGCCAAAAACAACCATCGTAACTCGGGCTCCATTGGCCAGCTTGACGCCGGGAATGTCCTGCCAGAGAGGGCCGGCGATTCCGGATGAGGTCGATGCGGGTGGCAGGACTTTCCATTCCGCGACCTGGTGCCCGAGGATTCTTTCCCAACGGGCGGTCGGCCCGGGGGCCACTATCCGCGGACCGTCGTGCGGCTCGTTCGCCCGGGTATCCAGGAAACCTTTCGCCATCGCGGCCAGCTCATTGCTGTCGTAGGCAAGCTGGAAACTCACCCGGTCGCCGTCACGGACCGCCTGAGCCGAATTGATGAAATCCGTCATCTTCTGGTTGTTGCTCTGCGTGAGCGACAGCATCGCGGTCATGCCTTGGAGAATCTTGGTCAGCTTGTCGGCGGAGTCGTCGTCCGCGGCGAAAAGCTCGGCGTGCACGAAGGTCTTGCCGTCCGCGTCGCCGATCGCGACGGATGCGGAATGTGTCATCTCAAGGATGCGGGTGTGCGGCCCGGAATTTTTTCGTTCCGCCGCGGCGACGAGGTCCGGCGGGATGTCGCTGGCGGCGAAGAGCATTGCTTGGGCGGCATCACGGGTCATGGCGGTCAAATCCGATCCGTGGGCCTGCGCGAGGGACTCACCGCGTCCACGGATGAGATCGTAGGCCTTCCGCACTTTGAATTCAGTTTGGCTGACGATGACCGTGCCATCCGGCGGAAAGGCGATGATGACCGGGTGATCGAGCCCGGGATCTGCCTGGTCTTTCCGGGTGAAGGCGTAGGCGCTGTAGCCGAGACCTTTCACATCCGTCACCATTGCGCCGGGGCCGACCTCCATTTCGAGCAGCACCGCTTCCACGATCTTGCGGAGATCGGGCGTGCCCTGCACCACCAAGGTTCCGTCGACCCGCCCCGGATCCTTTTCAAAATTCGCTCCATAGGCCGTGATGCTGCCGATCGTCGCCATGACCTTGGGCACATCGATCGTGAGCGATCCGCCGCCCGGAAGCGGGGCGGCCCCGGCGGCCTGAGCTTGGATGGCGGCGATGGCCTCCTTGCCCAGAGGATTGGTGCGCAGGGAGTTGAGGTCGATGTACACCACCCAGCGAGCATCGCCGGACACGAGGGAAGGATTGAAGTCGGCGCGAACTGCCGGGCTGGCCACGATGGACAGGAGTGCGAGCGGAAGAGGGAGCAGGGAAAATTTCATCTTGGGCAAAGGGATTTCAACGAGGCATACACCCCCCCGGGACGAGCGGTTACGGATTCATTCGGCCTTTTCGCCCAACTGCTCCTGGAGACGAAATCGCAGCGCGGCGGCGACCGTGAAACCCGCGGCGAAAAGAACCAGGCCCGCGGCCGCCATCCACCTTTCGCCCGAAAGGGCGAAGGCGGAGGGGTCGGAGTTGTGTGACACCGAATGCAGCAGGATTCGAAGCGGATGGCTCACGGCGAACTGGTTGATCGCGAGCGGCACGTTGCCGAGGCCGATTTCGACCACCGAACCGTAGACGAGCCCGACGATCACCCACCGGCTGGTCAGCGCCGCGCAGAGAAAGCCGAATGCGGCGTAGGCCGCGACCGCGAGAACCTGGCCCAGGATCATCACCGGCGCCGCGGCGGCCAGATGCGGAACGTGCGCCATCGCCCCGGAAACGATCACCAGCGCGACCGCCGGGGCAAAATCGAGTTCCGCGCACACGACGTGGGCCGCGTAACGGAAAATGAGATACCGGAATTTGGATACGCCGCGGAGCAGAAAATAGTCCGCCGCCTCCGGCTTCATCTCGTCGCGCCAGGCGCCGCCGCCGCTGATGAAAGCGAGGAGCGGGACAAGGAACGTGGAATAGAATCCGACCGTGAACGGAAGGTAGCGCTCCGCGCTGTCCCCGCCGCGAAGGAACTCAAGGAGGATGAGCGCCAGGACGGCGAGCATGATGCCCAGCGCCACCGGATGCGTGCGGCGGAAATGGCGCCGAAGGGCGAGGCGGAAGATGCCAGCGGCGGCCGGGCTCATGGTGCGGCAGGGTCCAGCGCCTGCTGGAGAGCGGATTCGGCGTGCCGCACCTCCTGGATGTTCACGCCGCTGCGGAGCAGGATGCCGTGATAGTCGGCGAAGAAAAGGTCGGCTTTGGCCCAACGCACGACGAGGAGGTCGCTCCCGGGCTCGCGGTCCCAGCCGCGAAGCAGCTGTTCGTCGGTGAGGAAGCGGGCGAGCCGTTCGGGATCGGAGCAGCGGAAGGTTGTGGCCTGCGGCCAGTTGCGGCGGGCTTCCGGAGAAAGCGATTCGTTGAGGGAGCGGGGAATGCGGCCCCCGCGCAGGAGGATGAAATCGGCGCACAGCGCCTCAAGATCGTGCAGGATGTGGCTCGAAATGAGGACGGTCTTGCCGGCGGCGGCGAGTTCGCGCAGCACGTCCGCAAAATCCTCGCGACCCATCGGATCGAGGCCGTTCATAGGCTCGTCGAAAATCAGCAGGTCGGGCTCATGAAGCAGACATTGCGCGAGCTTGGCTCGCTGGAGCATGCCCTTGGACAAGGTGGTGAGGGATTTGCGGCGATGTGCCGGCGCGAGTTTGACGCGGTCCAGGCATATCGTGGAGCGGCGGCGGGCGTCGGAGGAGGACAGTCCGGAAAGTTGGGCCAGCCCGACCAGCCAGTCCTGGGCGCCCAGGCCCGCCGGCACGGCTTCGCCTTCCGGACAGTAGGCCAGGCGCTTCGCGATCGCCGGATTGTTCCAGGGCTCGGCCCCAAACACGACGATCCGGCCGGAGCTCGGCCGAATCTGGCCGAGGAGGAGCCGGAAGAGCGTGGTCTTGCCCGAGCCGTTCGGCCCGACAATGCCCGTGATCCCGGGCTTGATCGTGAAGCTGACGTTGTTGAGCCCTAGGACCACGCCGTAGAAACGGCTGAGATTTATGGCTTCGACGGGGTTCATTCGGGTTTGAAGCGGCGGAAGAGGCTGAGGGCTCCGAGGGCGCCGAGCATAATGAGACCGGCCAGGCTGCCGGCGGCATCCGTTACCGTGGTGCGGCGCCCGGCTTCGGTCAGATTTTCGGACAGGCGGTGATTGATCAGGGGAAGTTTCTGACCGGCTTCCGTGAGCGCCGACCCAATCCCCAGAATTTGGCTGCGGAGCTGCGCAAGGTCGTAGTTGAAGCTCACGTGCTGCATCCAGCGCGGCATGTGCGGGATGTCGGCGACGAAACCCGCGACGAGCCATAGGCCGAGCCACACGACGATGGTGGTCCGGGCGGTCCGCGTCAGGGCGGAGACACCCATCGCAATGGCCGAAAGGGCGACGAGGGCGATGCCGTTAAAGAGCAGAGCCCGCAGGAGCGGGCTCAAGGAATAGACCAGGAAGTCGTGGTCGGACGCGAAGAGGACGCTGAGCAGCCAGGTGAAGAGCAGCGGGCCGGTCCACAGCAGAATCAGAACACCGGCGATCGTGCCGAGTTTTCCGAGCAGGTAGTCGGCGGAAGTCAACGGCCGCGAAAGATAGACGGTGAGGGCATTGCTGGCCCGATCACGGGTCACCAGGGACGGAATCATCGCCGTCAAGGCGAGGAGGCTGATGAACAGGGCGCAGTTGGTTTCGAGCCAGAAGATCGTCGTAAAGAGCGTATTCATGACGACGTCCGGATAGAGCAGGACAACCGCGCGAATGGCGGAGGCGACGGCGGCGCCGCGCGGGCCGAAGTTGCTGAGCAGGCTGTCGAGTTCACCGCCCTCGACGACGGATTGCGACGCGAGGAAGCCCGTCAACGCCAAGAACGTCGCGACCACCCACGACATCAAAAACAGGACGCGGAAGAACCACAGGCGGCTCAGTTTTCGCAGGCCGGTCGAAAGGATGACCCACCGCCGGTATCCGACGCCGCGCGGCCGCTCCCGCCAGCGGCTAAGATCGAGGTTCTCGTCCATGGAGGATGGGGGGTGGTCCTGACGGGCCGGCGCCGCCGACGGCTTGAATGAAAAGCTCATGCAACGCGTCCGGATTGGCCGTGATTTCCGCGGGCGGCAGCCGGTGGTCCTGCATGAGACGCAGCAGCCAGTCGATCGAATCGGAATCGGAGTTGAGGCGGATCCGGCCGTTGGGGAGCGATTGCGCGGAAAGGCCCGCATTCTCGAAAGCCGACAGGAAGCGCGGGGCATCGCCGGACGGCGTGACTTCGATCACGCGGCGGTTGCGGCTTTTCAGGGAGGAGATGCGGTCGTGCTCAATCACCCGGCCGCGGGCGATGATGATCACCCGGTCGCAAATGCGCTCGATGTCCCGGAGGAGGTGGGAGGATATGACCACGCTGGTCTGCAGATCCTTCCACAGGGAGCCGATGAGAGTCAGGAGATGCTCGCGGCCCGACGGATCCAGGCCGTTGGTGGGCTCGTCGACAAAAATCAGTTCGGGATCGTGGACGAGGGCTTGGGCGAGCTTGATCCGCTGGCGCATGCCGGTGGAATAGGTGTCGACGGGTCGGTAGCGCTCCTGGCCCATGCCCACTAGATCGAGGATCTCGTGGGTGCGCTGGCGGGCGGCCGAAAAGCTCATGCCGGAAAGCTGTCCGCAATAGGTGACGTATTCGCAACCGGCGAAACCGCTGATTTGGCAGTCGTGCTCGGGACTGTAGCCGATCCGTTCCCTCGAGGCGCGGTTGGCGGCACGAATGTCGCGGCCGAGGACGCGGGCGGTGCCGGCGGTCGGCGTTTCCAGATTCAGCAGGCACTTGATGAACGTGCTCTTGCCCGCCCCGTTGGGCCCCAAAAGGCCGATGATCCCAGGTGGAACGCTCAGGGTCACATCCGCCAACGCCCGCTCACTGCCGAACGATTTCGACAGATTTACGGCCTCGATGATGGGCTCATCGGGGAGGGATGAGGATGGCATGTGCTGGATCTACACGGTTCTCCGGTTCGGCGTTACAACAATTTGCGAGGAGCCGTGGGTACCGAACTCGGACTTCCGTGCTAGAATGCTTGAGAAGCCCGTCTCTGGCCAATGATACTTCGCATCATCTTCACTATCATCTTCTTTTCGCTGCTGACCTCAATCTTTTGGGGTTGAGAAGTTCGACGGGTGGAGCGCATGGTCCCCATGCGCTTGAATCTCCGCCCGCGTGCGACGCCGAAGCGCGTGGGGACCACGCGCTCCACCCGCCCCTACCCCTGCTGCCGCCGATAAAACCGAGCGGCGCAAAAAACAATCGGCAGCCCGAAGACGATCGTGAACACGGCCCAATCCATATACAGATGCCAATCCGCAAAAGACGGCGGCCTCCATGGCAGGGCGCTGAGCGGCCAGACGATGTAGTTCATCACGGCCCAAGTGAAGAGCGCGTATGCCGTGCCGACGGCGAAGCGGTTCTTCCGCAGGGCGCCGACCCGCGGATAGAGCAGGAAAAACAGGAGCGTGAACGCGAAAGAAATGAAGAAATGAAAGAACAGGCCCATTGCCGCGGTTCCAGCTCCCCCTTCCATCGCGCGTTTGCCAAGCGCACCGCCCGCGATACCCTTGAGCATCATCGCGCCCGGAAACCTTCCCGTTCGTATCCAAAAGGTGACGTGGGCGTCGACGATGTCTCCCGTGCCTGCAATCCCGGTCGCCACGAGAACGGCTTTCCCGAAAGTTTGAGGCGAGGCGTGAAATGATCCTGATAGTCGGCGGGCCGGGGAAACGGATGTGCTCATAGAGGTATGCGGGTCGTGTGTCTGGGTGGAGGTTGGGGTTTCAATTCGCTGAATACGTACTCGTGGTTGCTCGCGTGGCGGTGGCATTCGAAGCAGGATTCGACGGCTTTCGATCCGACGTTTCGGGCCGTATGGCTGTCCTGGTCGAAGTCCTCGAATCCCCACCCGCCCGTTGTCGCGTAACGGGCGTCGCGAACCATCACATTGACCGATTTGCGCTGGCCCTGAAGCATGCGCCGGCCGGCCTGTTCAACCACGAACCAGTCGACGACCAGCACCGATCCCTCCGGAAAATGCCCGGTGCGAAAGCCCTCGACCGCCTTGGCGTTGGCGTAGTTGTTGTGAATCAATCCGTGCGGGGCAGGGACGGTTTTTTCGTCGCGATGGTCACTGGCCGCGTCCGGGTTCGGCAGCAGAACGGCGCTGGAAACATGCATCCAATCTCGAAACCCGTCCGGAAAAGACACCGGCGGCGGGTTCGCACCGGCACGCTCGTCAGCAACCAGCGACGCAAATCCGAAGAAGGCAGAAGCGGCCAACACGAGGAGCAACGACGATAGTTTCATAGGTGGAATCGAAGGGACGTCCGATCTGATTCCGTGACTCTTCCCCGGCGCCGGGCGGGGCGAAACCGAAAATCGACCAAGCCCGAATCGCACGCGACGAAGGCTGAAAAAATGCGTTCGAGCCGGGGCTGTCGGTGGAGCGCATGGTCCCCATGCGCTGAGCGATGCCAAACGCGGGCGGACGTTAAAGCGCATGGGGACCACGCGCTCCACCATCGCGCGTGATCTAGTTCGCGACGCCGAGCTGCTCCTGCATCGCCTTCAGGAAGGGGAAGCTGGCCTCGAGGCGGGTGCCGTTCTTCAGCACGACGATGGAGACGCCGCGCGAAAGGGCGCGGAGCTCCTTGATCCGGTTCAAATTCGCCAAGCGGGAACGGTGAATGCGCACGAATCCCTCGCGCTTCAGGCGTCTTTCCATTTCCGTGAGCGTGGCACGCATGAGGTGGGAATCGGCGCCGACGTAAATCCGCACATAGTCGCCGAAGGCTTCGATCCAATCCACGTCGCGGGGCTGGAGCACGATGACTCGGTCATCGCGTTTCACGAACAGGCACCCCGCCGAAGGCGACTCGGCCGTCGCGCGCATCAGCTGCGTCAGCTTCTCCCGCAGTTTTTCCTGCGCCGAGCTGCCGCATAGAAACGCCGACGCGCGCTCCAGCGCCTGTTTTACCCGAACTTCGCCGAACGGCTTCAGCAGATAATCCACGGCCTGCGCCTCAAATGCCGCGAGGGCGAATCGGTCAAACGCAGTCACAAAAATGATGACCGGCAGACGCTCGGATCCCAACGCCCGCAGGACATCGAAGCCGTTCATGCCGGGCATCTGCACGTCGAGAAAAACGATATCCGGCTGGTGCCGGCGAATCGCGGCCAAGGTGGCGGCACCGTCGGCACATTCTTCCACGACCTCGATATTCGGCGCGGCCCGAAGCATGCGTCGGAGGCGGCGGCGCGGCACCGGTTCGTCGTCCGCCAGCACGGCACGCCAAATCGGTGGTTCAGGCGGCATGGGTCGCTGAGGGCGATTCTTCGGAATACGGGAGGCGCATGCTCACGCGGAGGCCTTGATCGTTGGCCAGCTCGAAATCCTGGCGTTCTCCATACAAGCGTTGAAGGCGATCGCGCGTGTTGGCCAATCCCACGCCGCTGGGCCGGCCGTTGCTGTGTTCGGTCAGCCCGGGACCGTTGTCGTGCACCTGCAGTTCGATCAATTCGCCCTTGCGCCGCGCGCGGATCACGAGGGAGCCAAGCCGCGACGACGGCGCGATGCCGTGCTGAATGGCGTTTTCGATCAAGGGCTGCAGCAGGAGGCTCGGCACGCGCGCGCGGAGAGTGTCGGGCGCAATTTCCCAGGACACCTGCAGGCGGTCTCCGAGTCGGATCTGCTCGATCTCGACATAGCCTTTCACAAACTCGAGTTCTTCCGCCAGCGGCACCTCTTGTGCGCTCGATGAATCCAAGGCGATTCGCAGCAGGTCCGAAAGCCGGAGCAGCAGTTGCTCGGCGTGCTGCGGATCCTCGCGCACGAGTTCGGCGATTGAATGGAGGGTGTTGAACAGAAAATGAGGATTTAACTGACTGCGAAGAACTTGCAGCTGAGCCTGTCTCAAAAGCGCCTGCATTTCCGCTGCTTCCAGCCGCCCGCGCTGTCTATCGCGATAATAGGTCAACGCGTGCCAGGCGGCGACGATTCCTGCGTACACGGTCAAACCGAATCCGATCAGATTGGCGAAAGTCCCTGGCCAGGTTTTGATGATCGCGATCGGATCGAACGGCTGCCGGTTGGAGAGAGCGCTGATTCCGTCGATGGCCAGGCGGCCGGCGATCATGAGGCATGGTTGCAGGATTACCGCGCCAATCGACCCGGCGCCCAATCCCGTCAGCACCCGCCGCCGGGACGGAGGTTTGCGGTGCACCCGGGCGCAAAGCCGAAAAATGAGTACGCCCAGCAGCCACCACGTCGTTGAGAAAACCATTTCCTGGGCAAACGCCTTGCCCCAGGTCTCCCGTCCGGAGAGCGCGAGCTGCATGGTGTAGATAACGGCCGACGCGAGGGGGATGGCCGCCGAAAGCAACACGGGCCGCAGGAAAGGGCGCCGTTGAGATGTTTCTCGCACGCACGCGAGTCTATCGCATCTGTCAAATCGCCCAGTCTCCGGAAGCACGGATCAATTGCGCGGTGCTTGACACGGGTGTCGAGGAAGTATACGACGTATACATGGACACTCAATCCGCCATTCTTCAGGTCGCTCGCCGCGCCTTTGACCGCCGCGGCCTGGCGGGCCTGTCCCTTCGGGCCATCGCCGCCAAGGTCGGCATCACGCCGATGGCGATTTACCGGCATTTCAAGAACAAGGAGGCGCTGGTGGACGCTCTGGTCCATGACGCGATGGGAGAATGGACCGCGCGCGTGGAGGCTTTGCCGCCCGCTGAAGGGCGGGAAAAGCTCACGCAGCTCACGGACGCGTTCCTGGAATTCGCGCTCGTCGAACCGCGTCGGTTCGAAGCGGCATTTCTCGTGCCGTCCCGCAAGGCGCGCCGCTACCCGGACGACTTCTTGTCGGGGTTCTCGACGTCCGGAAACGTGCAGCGCCAGGCGATCGAACACGAAATCCGACGGGGCGCTTTCGCCGAGGCGGAGCCGGTCGAGTTGATGATCATCAACGCGGCGCTCGCTCAAGGTCTCGTCTCGCTCTATCGCGCGGCTCGGATCGCCGGCGGGGAAAAGGATTTTCGGGCGCTGTTCCGCAGGGCCATGGCCCGCCTGATCTCATCCTACGGCAAGGGGGGCTCCAAATGATCGCGTTCATCTGCGTTCTATTGAGCTCCGCGGGGTTCTATCTATCCGTGGGGCTGGGAAGCCATTGGTGGCTGGCCTGGATCGCCCCCGTTCCGGTGCTGTGGTACGCTTTTGGCGAAGCCAGGCTCTGGAAGGCGTTTGTGGCGTCATGGGTGGCGTTCGCGTTGGGGGCGACGAATTTTTTACCGGTCTACGCCGGCGTTCTGCCTTTTCCCGTGCTGGGGGTCGGCATCGTCGAAGTGGCGCTGATCTTCGCCTTGGCCGTGGTGGGAGCACGGCGCGTGCTTCGCAGGCACGGGGCAATCGCAGGCCTGCTGGCTTTTGCCGCCGGCTGGACCGCTCTGGATTTGGTGGGCTCGTTTGGCGCCACCGGTTCTCTCATGTCGCCGTCCATTGCTGAAGCCGGGGCGCCCCTGCTCATTCAGGGCGCTTCGCTGGTGGGCTTTCTCGGCATCACGTTTCTGTTGGGGATCGTGGCCGCCGGGCTGGCGATCAGCGCTCGCTCACGCGCGCTGGCGCCGGCCGCGCTGGCGCTCGGCATCTTCGCGGCCAACGCCGGCTTTGGATTCTTCCGCGTTTCGGCGCCTTCCACGAATCGCCTGAAGGTCGCACTGGTCGAGAGCGATGCGGCCATGGTGGGCAATCCGAAGGACGAGAAGCGAACCCGCGCGGTCGTTGGCGCTTACGCGGAGCAGGTGGAACGGCTCCGCGACGACCATGTTCAGTTGATCGTGCTCCCGGAGAATATTTCGAGCGTGGCCCCGGCGTGGCGGAACGAGATCGAAGCCAGGCTCGCGGCGGCGGCCGACGCAGCCGGCGGCACGGTGGTCGCCGGATTCAACCTCGGGGTCGACGGCGCCCAACGCAACGTCGCGCTGGCCTTCGTGCCGAAAACGAAAACGCCGGTGGTCTATGCGAAGCGCTGCCTGATTCCCGTGCTCGAGACGTCGATGTATGCGCCGGGCGCGGGCCCACGCGTGTTGCCGAGCGGCGTCGGGCTCGAGATCTGCAAGGATATGGACTTTCAGACGATGATTCGTCGCGACGAGGCGGAAACCCAGCCGCAATTGCTCGCCGTGCCCGCCTGGGATTTTGGCCAGGACGCCTGGTTCCACTGCCGATCCGCGATCCTGAGAAGTGTGGAAAGCGGGGTGCCGATGGCCCGCAATGCGCGCCGGGGTCTGTTGACGCTCAACGACCGCTACGGGCGTGTCGTCGCCCAGGCCAAGACCTCGGCGGGTTTCACGACCTTGATCGCGGACCTCCCGCTGGACGGTCGCGGAGGCGGAACGCTCTACGATCGGATCGGCGACAGCTTCGGGTGGCTTTGCATCGTGCTGGGCGCAGGATTGATCGTCTCTTCCTTTCTCCGGCCCGTCGGCGCCGATTAGCTTGCCCGGTGGGAATCGCGCTGGCATCGGCCAGCGCGGCCGGCTTAGTGACGGACCTGTGCGCTTGAATTCCAGCCTGGTGTCCTTTTTGCAGGTAGTCGCGATCGCCTCAATGCTCGGCGGCCTTGCCGCCGTTTCCGCCCGGGCAGACTCCGCACCGTCGTTCACGACGAATCCGGTGAGTCAAACCGCCCTGCAAGGGACGAACGCCACGTTCACGGTGGCGGTAACCGGTACCGGCCCGTTCACGTACCAATGGGAGGGGTCGACCAATGGAGGCAGGCAATGGGGGCCCCTGACTCAGGGCCGGATTGATACGGTCACGTTGCAGAATGTCGTAACGGGCCAAAGCGGCATGCTGGTGCGCTGCGTTGCGAGTGATTCTGCCGGCACCGCGACAAGCGACGCAGCCATCCTGACCGTGCCCGCCGGGCAGCTCGAATATAGCACCCCGTATCAGGTGCAGACCCTGGCCGGACTACCTGGGGTCAACGTCGAGCCCAAACCACCCTCGACGGATGGGGTCGGCACGGCCGCAAGCTTCTCTTTTGTATATCAACTGACGCGAGACCCACACGGAAATCTCTTCATGTTGGATTCGAACCTATTGAGGAAGATGACGCCCGATTTTAACGTCACTACCGTGGGGACGCTGCCAGGAAATCCCTCGTCTATTGTGGCTGACGGCAGCGGTAATGTATACTTTACCGACCCGTCCGAGTGCGTGGTTGAGAAACGCGCCTTTGACGGGTCGATTTCGATCTTCGCAGGCATGCCCTATCTACCCGGCTATGCCGATGGAGGCGGAAGCGGAAGTGCCGCTTTATTTGCGAATCCGACGGGGCTTGTGCTGGACCCCGGCGGGAATCTTTACGTGGGTGACGATGATTACGTACGAAAGATTTCCCCGACCGGGGTGGTGACCACCGTTCCGACGGTGCCAGGCTTCCAGAATGTCAGTGGGCTCGTTTTTGATTCCGCCCTGCGTCTCGGCGTATTCGCCGACGGCGAATTCTCCCTTGAGCAGTCGCCGGGATCGGCGGTTTATTCCAATGTACTGGGCGGATTGACGCTCAATGAGCTCGCCGCGGACTCGGCCGACAATGTTTACGCGATTGCCGGGTATTCGATCGAACGGATCGATGGGAATGTCGCCACCACCGTTGCGGGCCAGACCAACGTTTCCGGCAATTCCAATGGTATCGGCATCGCCGCAGCGACCTTCGGCTCGCTCGAAGGCATCGTTTCCGACGAGAGCGGAAACCTGGTGGTGGCGGACAACGGAAATGATGTATTTCGCGCCATTTCGACATCCGGCCAGGTGACGACGATCGCTGGATCCACTCCGGCGCCCTTTGTGCCCCAAGATGGCGTCGGTGCCGCGGCTTCCTTTGGACGACTCACTGGCGTCGCGGCCGATTCCAACAGTGTCATCTACGCGATCGACGCCTCCGGGTATCTTCGCAAGGTGACCAGCAACGGCCAGGTTACGACCCTGCTGGCAGGCCTCACCTCGCCTCCGGGCGGCGTCGCGGTCGACCAAGGTGGAACCGTGTACTTCATGAATGGATGCGCGGTGGAGAAGCTGCCTCCGGGAGGCAGTCCCAGCGTGCTCGCGGGTTCGGTTGCAACGTCCGGGTTTGTCAATGGGTCGGGATCGACCGCGCTTTTCTCGAATGCGAGGGGCCTGGCCGTGGATGCCCACGGGAATCTCTTTGTAACCGATACGGATAACTCGTGCATCCGCGAAATTGCCCCCGACGGGACAACATCAACCTACGCTGGGTCGCCATACGGCGGTCAAGGTTGGTCGGATGGGCCCCGCTTGTCTGCGCTGTTTGTGTTGCCGCTCTCGGTCTCCCTTGACGCCGCAGGCAATATGTATGTCGCCGAATTCACCAGCACCGCCGGTCATATTCGAAAAATTACCCCCGCCGGGCAAGTGTCGACCTTGGCCGGCGGAGCCGGAGGCGGCAATCATTTCATCGACGGACAGGGACTAGCCGCCACCTTGTACTTCCCGAAGGCGGTTTCCGATGCAAACGGCGATGTGTTTGTAGTCGACTATGACTGTCTTAGAAAAGTCGATCCGTCCGGGAACGTCACCACTTTGGCGGGTGGCCCCCTCGGGGTGAATTTCGGAAATCAGGACGGTGTCGGTTCCGCGGCGCATTTTGCGAACCCGTTCTCGATCGCGATCATGCCTTCAGGTCAGCTGGTCATCGCCGATGGTTATCAGCTTCGGGTAGCGAGCAATGTCGCATTCTCCATCTCGCAACAGCCACAGAGTCAGGCGGTGTCAAACGGACAAACCGTCTCACTTTCGGTCGGCGCGACCGCGAGCGGCCTGGCCTATCAATGGTTCTTCGACGGACAGATTATTTCCGGCGCGACCGGCGCATCCTGGCTATTTGCCGCTTCGTCCGCGACGGCTGGCGCGTACTCAGTCACTGTATCCGACGGTGCCACCACCCTGACGTCTCAGGTGGCCAATGTTTCAATCACCTACGTCGCTCCCACGTTCACGCTTCAGCCCCAAAGTCAGACGGTCATCGCGGGAAATTCCGCCGCCTTCACCGTCGGCGCAACCGGAGGCGGACCCTTGCAATTTCAGTGGCGGTTCAACGGGACCGCGATGGCGGGAGCCACATCGACGACCTTGACGGTGACCGCTTCGACGGCCACCGAGGGCAGCTATTCCGCCACGGTCAGCGACGGGACCACAACGTTGATTTCTCAAGCGGCGGCGTTGGATGTCACGATTCCGGGGCATCTGATCAACGTCTCGTCCCGCGGCTTCAGCGGTCCGGGCGCGCAGAATTTGACGGTCGGATTGACGGTGGGCGGCGGGGCGCGCACCGCCCTGATCCGCGGCGTGGGCCCCGGACTGATTCCATACGGTGTCACGGGCACGATGATCGATCCCGCGATTTCCTTGTATGCGCAGGGGGCCAGTACGCCGTTTGCCTCGGACGATAACTGGAATGGCGATCTGACGCTTAGCGCCGCGTTCACGGCTACCGGGGCGTTCAACCTCCCGGCAGACTCGCTGGACTCCGCGTTGCTGGCAACCCTGACAGCCGGCAGTTACTCGGCTCGCCTGACGGGAGCGAACAACACCTCCGGTGTCGTTCTGCTGGAAGCGTACGACACCGCTCCTAACGAGCCGGGCGGGAAGTTTATCAATCTTTCCGGCCTGGGAACGGTGGGATACGGCGCGAACACCATCACGGTCGGTTTCGTCATCGGCGGACAGACGCCCGAAACGGTTCTCATTCGCGCCGTCGGCCCGACTTTGCAGCAATTTGGCCTCGCGAATGCCGTCAGCGCAACCTCGCTGGCGCTGTTTGCAAAGGACGGCACCGCGATTCAATCCAACGCCGGCTGGGGTGGTTCGCCGGCTCTTGCGAAGGTGTTCGCACAGGTGAACGCCTTCGCGCTTTCGGCCAGTTCGCAGGACTCTGCGATCGTAGTGACGCTGCCTCCAGGGCAATACACGGCCATCGGGACGGGTCCGGAAAACGCCCAAGGGCAGATGCTGCTTGAGTTGTATGAAGTGCCGGCCGGGAACTAGGGCCTCCTGCAGTTATTTTCGCTCAAGCACGAACACGACGGGGGCGGGAGTTCCGTCATGATTCCAGGCTTGCCGCTCAGGCGCCCAGTACAGCACTCCCAGACCATGCGGCGCGGTCCGTACGGTATTCACGATGGCGGACGTGTACTGGAGACGCCCCTCGGGCGTTAAGGGCCAGTACATGCAGGTGTTGTTGGGCACCTGCGACGGTCCGTATCCGGTCTCGGCGATCAGAAAGTCTTTCCCATAGCGCGCGGCGCATCGCTGGAGGTTGTCCCGCACTTCCGCGAGCGTGCCGTGATTCCACTCCGGGTAAAAACTTTCGGCGATGATGTCGTAGTCGACGTGGGCCTGATCAAGGTGATCGAAGAACCATTCCGTCACCTTCCAGTCCGCGCCTTTGTCGATGTGGATGGCGATGCGGGGCGGCGCGGTCCCAGACGCTGCTTTTACGCCCCGGATGCCGGCTTTCAGGAGGCGGATCAGGTGATCCCATTGCCGGTTCTCGTCATACGGTTCGGGCGGAAGGTATTCGGTTGAGCCGGGCTCCTTGAGCTGCGCGAGCGGCCAGGCCGTCCCGCGCGTGATCTCGTTTCCGATCTGCACCCAATCCGGCATCGCGCAAGCGGCCTTGAATTGCCGGATCGTGTCGGCGGCAAAGCGTTCCCAAGCGGCGGCCAGCGCGTCGATATCCATTCCACGCCACGCAACCGGAATGTCCTGATGCTGGGGGTCGGCCCAGGTATCTGAAAAATGAATATCGAGCATGAACGTCGCGCCGAGCGCCTTGATTTCCTTTGCCAGCGGAATGGCGGCTTGGACCGTGTTCGGCGGGGCGTTACGAACCGGCGGCACGAAGACGCGGACCCGGAAGGCGTTCCAGCCATGCCGGTGGAGGATCGTGACCTCATCGGCCGCCTGTCCATCTTCCTGATACTTGGGCAGCGGACCCCAGCGCCGACCGGGGGGCATTGGGGTGTCGAGGGCCGAGACATCGGCGCCAAGGAAAAACGGACGCTCAGCGGCGCCGGCCCCCACCGCCGCCAACAGACCCAGTACCAGCAAGGTCTTCACGCCCGACATCCAAACGTCCCTGAGCAGAAACGCAATCGCGGTGGAGCGCATGGTCCCCATGCGCTGAGCGATGCCAAACGCGGATGGACGTTAAAGCGCGTGGGGACCACGCGCTCCACCTGCTTTCGACATCGCGCTCTCAAAGTTTGAGAGCTATCGGTCGGCAATGAACCAACCGGCGGTGACAACGGAAGGGCTCACGAAACGATTTGGCGACGCGATCGCCGTCAATGGCCTGACCCTGACGATCCCGGCCGGCCAGATCGCGGGCATCGTCGGACCGAACGGAGCGGGCAAGACCACGCTGCTGCGGATGCTGACGGGCGTCCTGTCTCCCTCCGAGGGTTCGGCCTCAATCTGCGGGTTTGACGTCGTGCGAGAGGCGCTCGCCGTCAAACGGTGTGTCGGATACGCGCCGGAATCGGCCGCGGTGTTTGAGTCGCTCAGCGCACTCGAGTATCTCGAGATGGCCGCCCAGCTGTACGGGGTGCCCCTGGAGCTCGCGCACGAGCGAATCTTCCGCCTCGGTGACTTCTTCGAGCTCAGCCGGCGCACGCTCACCGATCAGCTGCTGGGCGCGTATTCAAAAGGCATGCGGCGAAAGGTGATCATCGCGTCGGCGCTCTTGCACGATCCCTCGGTGGTCATTTTCGATGAGCCGCTCGATGGGCTCGACCCTATGGCCGCCATTGCGTTCAAGGGCCTGATTCACGCGCTCGCCGGCCAGGGCAAGACGATCATCTACAGCTCGCATCTGCTGGATGTGGTCGAGCGCCTTTGCGATCGCGTGATCATACTGGATCATGGCCGGCTCGCGATGGACGGGAGCCCTGCCGAACTTTTGGCGGCCGGCCAGAGCAGCACCTTGGAAAAGCTCTTCGCGCAGATCACCGGCGCGACGGAGATGTCGGACCGGGCGCTCGACGTGGCCAAGGCGCTCACTGGCCGCGGCGCCAAGGCGGAATGAGGGCCGCGCGACAGCCGTCTTCAGTTCGGCTGCTTTACCGCCTGTTCCTGAAACTGGCGGTTCGCGGTCCAGTGGCTCATTGGCTGACGGTGGGTCAGACGCCCAATTCGCCGTTCCGGCTCGCCGCGGGGTCGCTCATGTTTCTCGGATGGAGCCTGGTTGCGCTCGTGTTCTGGCACCGTCCGCAGGGGAATCTGGTGTGGTATCTGCATGCGACGACGCTGCTTCTGCTGCCGATTTATTTGGCGGTCGCGGGCGGCGAACTTTGGTTGGACCGCGAGGAGCGGCTCATTCTCGGCCCTTGGCCCGTCACGGGCCGGAGCTGGTATCGCGCGAAATTTCTGGTTCTCGCTCAGACGGGCGGATGGGCGGCCCTGGCATTGAACCTCACCGGCGCCTTGGTCGGCACGTTTGGATCCGACGGCAAGCCGTGGTTCGGGGTGGTCCATTTGTTGGCCGTCGGCGTCGAAACGGCGTTTTGCCTGGCGTGTGTCATGATCGCGTATCAGGTGCTTCCCCGCTTGCCACGTGTCCGGCGTGCGAGCTGGGTCTGCGGAATCGGCGGGCTTTTGGCGATCGGCGGACTCACCCTGGCTTGGGGCTATCGGGAGGGATTCCCGGCCGCCGGAGTGCTGCTGCCTCCGGTGTGGTTTGTGGATTTGGACGAAGCCTGGCTGGGCGGTCGATTCGATGAGATCAGTTTAGCCCTTTGGGGTATCGGCGTGGCGGGGACGCTCATTTGGCTGGCGTTAAGCGGACGAATGGCGGCCGAGTCGTTTTCGCTGGAGGCGCTGCGCGTCCGGGACAAATCGATGGGACGGAGCTCGGCTTGGCTCACCCGCTTCCTACGCTCCCGCCTTGCGACGTTGGGCCTCAGCCTTTCCGCCGAAAGGGCCGCGTTTGCGGTGACGGTCCGCTACATCGTACGGAGCCGCGATCTGCGGAGCCGTTTGCTGGCGAACCTCGCGCTGTTGTACGCGTTGCCGCTGCTATTGCTGCTGGCGGGCCGCGGCCGAGGTGCGTTCGGTGAATTTACCGTGGCGGCCCTTGGCTCATTTCTGCCGCTCCACGCGTTTCTCGCGATCTACAGCATCGAGATGTCGAGCGATTGGCAGGCGGCGCAGATTTTCCGTTGGGCGCCCTTGCTCGGTCCGGCGGAGATATGCGCCGGGGCCCGCCGGGCGGTGCTGCTCGTCTGCGTGGCACCGACCTTCGTACTTTACGCCGCAATCGTATGGATTCTTCGGGACGCTTCGTCGGTGCTGCTGCTGCTCCCGGGCGCGATCTTGGCGCCGCTGGTCGCTTGTCTCCCGAATGCCATCGGCCGAGGGATCCCGCTTGGTATTGCCCCAGATAGTTCTCGGGCGCCGGCAGCGCAGTCAGCGTACGTTTGGATCTTTCCCGTGCTGGTGGTCGCCCTGGCGGCCACCCTCCTCCAAGGAACCGGATATTTTTGGCTGATCCTCTTCCTCGAGGTGGCCGGCGTGTGCGCGTTTGACGTCGGCATGAGGCGGAAAATTTATTCCCATCGCTGGGGGTAGCCCGGTCCAAAAACGCAGCGCCCCAAAATGGCCGCTGCGAATTCCGGTTTACGCCCTCGGAAGCCGCGCAATTGTTCCGCAACGTTTGCGAGCCAAGCGCCGTTGCGGTGCGTCGGAGTTGCGATCAACTCCTCGGCCAGTCGAGACCAGCCATGCACATGGCCTACCGGGGATTCGGGAGATCCCTTGCAACCCCTCTCTTTGTGTGTCGTCGTTGCGCCCATTTCGTTTGGGTGGCGGCGCTGGCCGTTGGATTCAATGTCGAGGGCGTTATTGCCTGCGTCCGCTGTGCCACGGCCGAGTTGCCGCTCGATTCGTCGCGTCCTTGATCGTACAAGTCCGATCCCTCACATTGGGCTAGGCAGGTGCGCTCGAACTCTGGACGTCATTTTCCTTTCGAAGCACAAACCAGCCCACGATCAAAATGAAATCGCTACGGCATTTGTCAGGGGCCTGGATTGTGCTCCTGCTCGGGGCCTTCGCCGTTTTGGTTTGGAACACCGACGCCCGAATCAATCGCCTCAAATTCCTCTCCACCATCGGAGCCGGCGGTGAGAATAATGCCGTCAACGTCACCGCTTCGGGCGATGCGGAGCTGTCGCCCAACAATTCGCTGCCCATACCCGGTCAACTTGCCACGAGTTACCACTGGCTCGCGCAAACCGAGCGGATGCTCAACCGCGGCGAGGCCAGGGTGCGCCACATCGACTACGAAAATGCTCCTTTCGGCCGAACCGTGCTCACTCCGTCGCCCTATCGATGGTACCTGGGCTTCGTCGCCTGGTGTGAGCATTTGGCCACGGGCGCCCCCCCATCGCGGGTGGTCGAAAAGGCGGCTCTTTGGGCTGACCCTGTTTTGTTGTGGTTGATCCTATTGGGATTGGTGATCGGCGCCGCGAGATATTTTGGTCCGCTTTCAGCCTCTCTCGTGTCCGTCGGCCTCGTCTCCTTATTTCCATTCGCCGTTGGGTTTTTGCCGGGCGCGCCCGATGACCGAGGTCTTGCTCAGGCTCTGGCAATGGCAAGCGTGCTGTTTCTTTCCATCGCCGCTGTGGCACCGCCGGAGAACGAGAAGGCGCGGCGCCGCTGGTTCATTCTCGCCGGAATTGCGGGCGGATTGGGCTTGTGGGTCAAGGTTCCCCTGCAGCTTCCAGTACTTTTGGGAATTGCCGGCGGCGGACTCCTCGTCCCCCTCCTTGCTCCGCGCGGCAACTCGGACAAGACCGCCCCGACGCCTCTACTTCCTTGGCGCGCTTGGGCCATCGCGGGAGCGGCGACAACGTTCGTTGCCTCGCTGATCGAATGCTCACCGTCCGAACTTTGGACATGGGAACTGTCGTATGTCCACCCTCTCCATGCTCTGGCGTGGCTCGGCGCAGGAGAGCTGCTGGTCCAGGCGAGCGCTTGGCGGCAAAATGGGACCTTCTCCCGGTCCCCCAAGAATCTCGTCCTCGTCTCATTGTCCATCGCAGCTGTGGTCGTTGTGCCCGCGGTTCTGCTCATACGTCACGGCACCGGTCTATTCGTTCTCGACACCCTGGGCTCGCATCTGACGCGACTGCCCGAAGGAATTGTGGCTGAAAACCTCGCGGCATGGATGGAACTCCAGGGCCCCTCGATCTGGCTGTTTCTGACGCTCGCGCCGCTTGGATTGCTGCTTCCCGCCTTCTGGGTGCTAACGAAGAGCCAGGCCGCCAGATCCCTACGGGCCGCCGTCGCGATTGCGTTGGGGCCGGTGCTGATTGCGCTGGCTTTCGCCTGCGTTAAGCTCGTCTGGTGGCAAACGCTCGATGCCTTGCTGCTGGTTTCCCTGGCGCCGGTGGCGTTGGGAATTTCATCCAAGAAAATTGCCGCCAAGCCACGCATGGTTTGGACCAGCGTTATTATCGCTTTGCTGGCCCCAGGGCTGATTTTTTCCTTGGGTTGGAATCGGCCAAGCAAGGGCGATGAAGTCAGCCGATCTGAACTTCAGGACCTGATTCTTCGCGATCTCGCTGGTTGGATCAGGCAGCATTCCGAACCGGGCACCGTGATTGTACTTTCGCCCCCCAGCGCCTCCACGGCCCTTTGCTATTACGGGGCTTTCCGTGGCATCGGCTCAGTGAGCGAGGAAAATAAAGACGGTATAATGGCTGCGGTTCGCATCATGGGTGGCCGGAACATCCGAGTGGTAAAGGCACTCGTGAATCACCGCAATATTACGCACATCGTCCTGCTTTCTTGGGACCCGTTCTTCGAGAACTGCGCCCGCGCTTCCGGGGGTCAAATCGAAGGAACATTTTTTGATCAGCTGAAATTCACGACTCTGCCGCCCTGGCTGCGTCCCCTTGCCTACCCCTTGCCGTCGATCCCGGGCTTTGAGAACCAATCCGTAACGGTTTTCGAGGTGGTCGAGGAGCAGAACAAAGCGACTGCCTTGAGCAATATCGCGCTGTATTTTGTCGAAACCGGGGACTTGAATCAGGCCCGGTCGGCCGCCGAGGGGCTTAGCCGATTCTCCACGGATTTTGGTGCCTGGGTCGCCCGTGCACAGGTGGCGGCAGCCATCGGCGATCAGGATGAATTGGCAAAGGTCATGAAGGTAATCCAGTCACGCCTGGCGTTAAGGGTTCAGCCGCTGCTTTCATGGAACCGCCGCGTCGATCTCGCCGTGGTATTGGCCCGAGCCCAAGTCGAGGTGCTCGCCAAAAGGCAATTGGAGCTGTGCATCGATTCGATCGACGAGGCAAAAGTCCGGTCACTGTCGCCCCGATCCGTTTACCGCCTGCTTGTTTTGTGTCGCGGATTCGGAGTCACCATGCCGCCGGCGCAGCGCGCCCTCGCGCTCAGCCTTGTGCCCGCCGCCTTGCGCGCTCGATTGGAGTAGACGGTGCGGTGGCAATCCGGTAGCCGAGGAATCGTGTTCCCGCCTTGCCCAGGCATTTGTCTGCAGGCAACTTTCCCCGATGGCACCGATTCCCATTACCCGCCGGGATGCGGCGAAGATTCTCGGCGCCGGCATGGCCCTGGTTCAATTCGGCGGGCTTCCGGTCCTCGCCGCCGGAGACAAGTCTCCCGGCGCTTTGAACCAGAGCGCGGTGGGGTCGGTTCCAGGGCTGAGTGAAGCACCGCTGGCCCCCCGCTCCGGTCCCAGGGGCAAGACGATGTTTACCACGCTGTCTCCCGCCGACACCGGCATCATTACCGAGAATAACTATGCTGAGCCCCGGGAAACCAAGACGGGTTACCAGGATCCCCGCATGGCCCTGGGTCGCTATGACGAATTCTCCGTCGGCGCAGTCGGTACGGGTGTCGCGATCGGCGACTACGATGGCGATGGCCGGCCGGACCTATTTGTGGTCAGCAAGACGGAAAGTTGCCGGCTGTTTCGCAATCTCGGCAACTGGAAGTTCGAAGATGTCACGGCCAAAGCCGGGGTGGAAGACAAGGGCGAGGCTGCCGCCATCTGGAAACAGGGGGCGACGTTTGTCGATGTGAACAACGACGGCCTGCTCGATATCTATGTCTGTCGATACAACGCTCCCAATCTTCTCTATATTAACCAGGGTGATGGCACGTTCAAGGAGATGGCCCAGGCGTACGGTCTTGACGTGGTCGATTCGTGTGTGATGGCGGCGTTTTGCGACTTCGATCGTGACGGCTGGCTCGACGTGTACATCCAAACCAACTTGCTCGACCCCGCCAATCATCCGGACGGACAACGCGACTATCTTTTCCATAACAACCGCGACGGCACCTTCACCAACGTCACCGATCGCGCGGGCATCAACGGGGAAACCCAAGGCCACTCGGTCCTTTGGTGGGATTACGACGGCGACGGCTGGCCGGATATTTATGTTGCGAACGATTTCGGCACCCCCGACCAGCTCTATCATAACAACCGCGACGGCACCTTCACCAACGTCATCGATCAAGTGGTGCCCCATATGCCCTATTCTTCCATGGGCTCGGACCTGGGCGATTTGAACAACGACGGCCTGATCGATCTGCTGGCCACGGAAATGGCAGCAACCACCCATCAAAAAGACCAGCGCACCATGGCTCCCGTCCGCGCTCAGTTGCTGGATTCTTCGGATGATTCCACGGTGGCACCGCAATACTTCCGCAACGCGCTGTACGTGAATACGGGCACAGGCCGCTGCCTGGAAGCGGCTTTCCTCGCGGGCGTGGCCGCCACCGACTGGACCTGGTCCGTGCGCTTCGAAGACCTCGACAATGATGGCCGGCTCGACCTGTTCGTGACCAACGGCATGCACCGGGAATTGCATAACGCCGACCTGCTCCTGCGCCTCGGGTCCGCCCAATCCCTTGCGGAAAAGGAAAGGATGCAGCGCGACGCCCCGGTGCTCGCTGAACCTAACCTCGCCTTCCGCAATCTCGGTGATTTGAAGTTTGAAAACGTCGGTGCCGCCTGGGGCCTCGATGAAAATGGCGTAAGCTACGGCGCGGCGTTCGGCGACCTCGACGGCGACGGCGATCTCGATCTCGTCTACACCAACTACAAGAAAGGAGTCACCGTGCTGCGCAACGATTGTGACACCGGCCATCGTGTGATCTTCGCCTTGCGGGGCACGCAATCGAACCGCTTCGGTGTCGGAGCTGTGGTCCGCATTGAAACCGATGCCGGCGTTCAAGTCCGGCCGCTTGTCCTGGCCCGGGGGGTCCTTTCGAGTTCCGAACCCGTGCTGCATTTCGGCCTGGGCGAATCCACGCTCATCGAGCGGGTCACGGTCACATGGCCCAGCGGCCAGGTCCAGTCGTTTATCAATCTCGCCGTCGACCGTAAATTCACCGTCACCGAACCGGTCGCACCCGCGGCGTCTCCGGCCAGCCCGCCGGCGCCGCCGAAAGGGCAATTCACCGAGGTGAGCCAGGCGATGAACCTCTCCCTAGTCGCCCACGAAACGGTGGTGGACGAGTTGGGTTCGAATCCCCTTCTCCCGGTTCGCCAGAATCGGCGCGGGCCCTGTGTTGCTGTCGGTGATTTGAACGGAGACGGGAAAGACGATCTGATATTCGGCGGCACGTCGGTCGACCCGGCACAGGTCTTCCTGGCTGGTCCAGACAATCAATTCGGCGGCGGTCCCGCCCGGGCCCTCGCCGGCGACATGTCGGTCAATGACGGTCCGTCGCTGATTTTCGATGCCGATGGCGACGGCACGAATGATCTTTTGCTCACCGCTTCCGGCGTCGGCCAGCCCGCGGGTTCCCCCCCCTATCAACCCCGGCTCTTTCTCAACGATGGGAAGGGAAATCTGCGTCCGGCCTCGGCCGACGCCCTGCCTCCGCTGCCCTTCAGCGTCGGCGCGGTGGCAGCCGCCGATTTCAATCGCGACGGACTTCTTGATGTTTTCGTGGGAGCGAAAGTCCTGCCGGGAATGTATCCCCTCGCCCCGAGCAGCGCCTTGCTTATGAATCATGGCGGACGGTTTGAGGACGTGACCGACACCCTCGCTCCCGGTTTGCGTGAAGTCGGCATGGTCACCTCGGCTCTCTGGAGCGACGTGGACGGCGACGGTTGGCCCGACCTGCTGTTGACGCTGGAATGGGGCAACGTGAAGTATTTCCATAACAATCAGGGCAACGGCTTCGAGGATTGGACGCAGAAGGCGGGCTTTGCCTCAGCGGGCACCGGTTGGTGGGCTTCGATCGCCGCCGCAGATTTTAACGAAGATGGCCGGATCGATTATGTCGTGGGCAATCTCGGTCTGAATACCCAGTATCGGGCCGACGCCAACCATCCTGCCTTGCTGTTCGCCGGCGATTTCAATGGCGACGGCGGCCAACAACTGATCGAAGCCTACTATGAAGGCGACCGGCTCTATCCGTGGCGCACCCGGGCGAACCTCGGCGCCGCCATTCCTTCGGTGTTGCAACGCTATCCCAGCAACGACCTCTATGCACGAGCCACCTTGGGTGAGATTATCGGCGAAGAAAAACTGGCGGCCGCCCAACGCTATGCCGCCACGGAATTTCGGAGCGGAGTATTCCTGAGCCAGCTTGACGGGACTTTCCGATTCGAAGCGCTTCCGCATCTTGCCCAGATCGCGCCCTTGCAAGGAATCGCCGCGGGCGATTTTGACGGCGACGGCCATGCAGATATTTATACGGTGCAAAATTCCTACGCCCCTACTCCGGTTGTCGGTCGTTTCGACGGCGGCCTCAGCCAGTTGCTGCGCGGCGATGGCAAGGGACATTTCACCTGTGTTCCTCCCCGCGAAAGCGGCCTGGTCGTAACGGGTGATGCCAAGGCGCTGGCCGTGGTGGATCTCAACCGGGATGGCTGGCCAGGTTTTGTCGTCACGCGAAACAACGCGACCAGCCTCGCCTTCCTTAACCAAGGCGTAAAGGGACGACATTCGCTTCGAATCCAGTTACGCGGACCCGCGGGCAATCCCACCGCCGTCGGCGCACATGTCACCCTCGAATTCGCCGATGGTTCGACGCGGATCGGCGAAATTTATGCCGGCTCCGGTTACTTCAGCCAGTCCACCGCGGCCTGCTTCTTCGGGTGGAGGGAGGGCAATCCGCCAAAAAGGATCCACGTCCGCTGGCCCTCGGGCATCAGTACAGACCATGATTTGATTTCCCCGCCATCCACTCTTGTTCTGACCGCGCCCCCGCCAAGCGGCCGGCCATAATCATAGTTTTCCGACCGTCGGATCGGCGGCAAGCACCGGCCCTACAATATTCCGCTCCTGGAAAAAAAGAAAGGCGGTGCTGGCAGGGAGCTCCACGATGTGAGCTCCGCCGCCGCGCACCGCCAGATGATTGACTTAATTATCTAAATGCTCGTCGAAATTTTGATGCTATCCCGGAATTCCGCGCCCGGCTTGTTGCAGCCAGACGCGGATTCAAGGATTACGAGATCAGAATTCGAAGCGATTGGTGACCGTGAACTGCTGTGTTGGCCCGATACGATAAAACGCAGGCTGCACCACACCGTTAATCGGTGCCTGATAGCTGACCGGAATCAGGTAGTTTCCTTTGCCGACGTTGGTGACGTTGACCTGAATGTTCCACCTGATCTTGTCCGTCAGCTTATGGTGATAGCCAACCCAAAGATCGAAGTAGGTCTCACTCGGACTCATTTCCGGCTTGGAGGAGTCGATCAGGAACGGAGGATTCGCAAGCGTGCCATCCGAGTTAAGCCCATTGCCCAGCGGAGCATAGCCTAGGATCTCTGACGATGTATAACGCACGCCACCGCCAACGTTAACACCCTTGAGCATGCCGTGGGTGAAGTCGTAGTTCGTCGTCAGATTGAAGCGCCACTGCGCGAGTTGCGTAACCGGGACCCCCTGCGACTGCTGGAGTCCGGCATACGTGGTACCCAGCGGGGCGAAGCCGTTATAGTTGTTGAAGAAGGCACTCTGGGCATCAGGAACGCCTGGGTTGATCGCATTGCCCCAGAACCACTGCAGCTGGCCGAGACCGCCCGGCTTAAAGACTGCAGCCGAGGTCTCCGCCATGAATTTGGCCAAGACCGGGTCACCGAGCTGCGTGATCGTCGCATTCGTTTCTGTAGCGTTGAACGTAATGCGCCAGTTCGGGATGGGGTTGGCGTCGAGCTCGAATTCCCAGCCCTTGGACTGGGAGCTTTCGCTTAGGGCGAAGTTGGTTTCGCCTGGAGCGCTCGTCAACTGGGCTCTCGTGACAGTGCCGGCCTGCACCTGAGCCAGACTATCGAAGCCCCAAGCCTTGAAGAAATTGGGGAAATCACTGTTGATCTGGTTTTCCCATGCAAACGTAGCCGCTGTGGAGGAATTCTGCAAATCCTCCATCGCCTGGGTGTGGTAGCCAGCAGCATCGAAGTAGTAGCCGGCGGCCGACGGTCCCTGCGTGGCTGTGCCATTTGCCGCATTCGGATTATTAACATTTCCGGGTGCGCCAAGTCCGCCCCCATCAGGACCAATGCCCGGATTGTACGCGGAATTGGCGTTGTTTTGGAGCTGGCCTTGATTGGTATGGTTAGCAAAGGCGTTGGCGAAGTAGAATGTGTTGCCAACCCAATTAGCCAGGTCAGCAGCGAAGGCTGTGCCACCGGCGTATTCACCGTTCGTGATGGTGGTTACATAGCGATTGATCTTTAAGGAGTACTTGCCATCACGCGTTTGGAGCAGAATGCCGCGCTCGATGGTCTTGCCTGACGGAGGTGCGAGGGGATCTCCGTCAAGGCCGACGCGGCTAGAGTCGGGCTGGAAGTTGGTCGAAACGTCGTAGTCCAGACTGATGTCGACCGGAAGCTTCCTGGCAAAATTGCTCACACCCGGGAGTTCGCCAAGGTGAGCCACAAGGCTATAGGAGCGGGATTGAACTTCCACACGACCCAGCGTTGCGTTGGGATTGTTATAGGTGACGTTCGCGAAGTTGATGCTTTGCTGGTCGTTTGCATCGCCAATGGTTGCGCTGTCAGCCGTGCTCCGGCTGATATCCCTGCGCCAGCCATAGATACCCACAAGCGCGTTATTCAGCCAGTTGCCTTCGTAGACCAATCCCTCAGAGGTGGTCACGTTGCGCGTTACGCCAGCGGCCGTTGCCAATAGCTCGCGATTGACGGACGGGTTGGCTTCAGAATCGGTGACGGTCAGGGTTTCCGAGCCCGCCCAGCCGGCGTAGTACGCTGGGTCAGTAGTGGCCAATGAGGAATTCGCGGGGTTCGGAGCGAGACTGAAGTACTGGACCGGCTGGCTGCCGATTGTCGGGTTACCGGTGATCCTGGGAATATTGGCACCAATGATCGACTTTCCCGCCAACGAGGGCGCCAGATAGATGACCTCTTGTGGATTAATGTCTGAGAAGTTAGCATTTCCTGTCGAGCCCCCGCCGTCGGCAAGGTTGGCGGCAGCGAAATTGGCTCCGGTATAACCATACCGTTGCCAGCTCATGGTGGAGGTATCGAGCGACGCTTGGTCCGCCAAACCGGTCAGGGTTTGGACGCCAAGGAGCGTTTGCCACCACTCATTGCCGTCCTTTTTGAAGTCATGTTTGATAAATGCCGTGGCGCGTTTATCATCGCGATCATTGATGTTGTCGAAATTGGTCCCATTATTGTTGTCGAGGACGAACGGGCGGCCAAAGTTCGGATTCGGGCTAGCCGTTGCAAGCGAGGTTCCGTCGTTGTTGGTCGCCATGACGTCAACGTACAACGGAACGGCACCGCCGAAGGGATTGAGCGCGCCGTACTCATAATGCTGTTTGTTGTAGTCGAGGGAGAAGCCAGCCTGCTCGTCGAGGAAGGTTTGCGAGAGATCTGCTGTTGCCGACCAGAAATGCTGCCATTCCTGCTTCAAGCTGCCGTCGATCAAATTATCGTAGAAGTTGAAGATCGAAGGATTGGTCAGCGAGGTATCCGTGAAGAGGCCACCGTTGGAGAAAGGCAGGCCTGCAAAGACCGCTTCCTTGGCTACGCCGTTTAGAGCCAGCCAAGATTCGGGATAAGCGCCATAGGGGAGCGTGACTGTGTTCCCGGCCACCATATTCTGATTGATGGACGTGAAACGGTACTGGCCCGCGGGACCGCTGGCGTTGCCGTTCTGGAAGACGTTTAACGGAAACCCGGAATTACCGAGCTGGCCGTTCGTAAACCACGGATCGGGATTCTGAGCGCCTTCGGCACGGCCGGCATCGGAATAACCATTGGCGGCGGTGGAGATACCACCGGCAACGCCGCTGTTCCACGAATTCGCACCGTTCAATCCCGCCTGATAGGCCCCTGTATCAGCGGGATTAAACCACGGAGTAATGTGATCCGTCGGAGGAAGGACGCGAGGATTGTCGGAATTGACCTGGCCAGACTCAAAGTTGGCCTTGAAGACGGTGTGATTGCCGTTCTTGCGCAGGAAGTCCGGATCGATGCGGAGCGCGCCGGAGATGCGCTGGTCCTTGTTATAGGCCGGCTTCTGCTCATATTTTTCGTCATCGCGCAGAACGTCGAGCCGCACGGCGACCTGGTCGGGCACGATCACTTGATTCCAATCCAGGCTCTCGCGGTTGCTGCCCCAGCTGCCAATGCGGAGTTCGACGTTACCCTCGTCGAGGAAGCTGGCCGTCTTACTGGTCGCATTGATGATGCCTGCCGGGCTTCCTTGTCCGAACAGAATCGAGTTGGGTCCGCGTTGGATGATGATGCTGTCGGTATTATAGGAGTCCCACGGGATGTCCGAGGTAAAGTAATCGTGGGTGTTATCGGCAGCAGCGAGACCGCGGATACGGGTGTCCTCGCTCGGTCTCACGGTGTCCTCCATCAGAAGCGTGGCGGAGGAACCGCCAGCGGCACTGACAAAGTTACCATTGATTCCAGTCACTTCGGCGCCGCCGATGCGCTCGAGCAGCGTGGTGTTGTCAGTGGCACCCGTGTCCCGGAGGAGCTGCGAGGTGACCACGGTCAGGGAGCTGCCGATGTCGCGCAGGTCGGTGCTGAGGCGGTTGCCAGCCAGCGTGGTTTCCGCGGTATAGCTGTTGCTGTCGCTGGTCGCCGAGACTTCAAACGGCGACAACATGACCGTTTCCTCTTCCGGTGCGGTCGGCGGGTTCGAGACCGGCGCCGCGTTCGGGGTGCCCGTCGTGGTCGTGGTCGTGGTCGTGGTGGTACTCGGTGCGGTTTGGGCGTGGATACTCGCGCAGGCGGATATCGCGGCGACCATTACGGCGACAAGCCGGGATTGCCTTGGTGTGTACTTCATAGTTGGGAGCACAGTTTGGTTGGTAGGGAAATGGCCTCGCGCGGCCCGGGGCTGAGATCTCCGGTCAGGCGGCGAGATGAATGGGGTCTTTGGCGGGGGTGAAGCTGTTCGCTAGGGTGAAGCCAAGCGCTCAGCCGAGATGGAGAACAATCCGAGGGGGGATATTTCTGCCGTCGATGATTGAGCGGGGCAAGTGTCCACAACCCGCGCGCTAACTCGATTCCGTTCCCTTGCAAACGTTGCGGAACTAGGGCGGCGAGAGCAGCAAGGACGAGGATCCGGGCGGAAAGGGATGCACCGTGGTCGCCCCCGCCGGCCAGCGGACGCGGACAGTGCGTGGCGGATTGGCGTCCGAATAGCTGAAGAAGCAGGCCGGGGTGGACTGGCTGTAGTATCCAGATCCGGCATACACTTCGCCGCTCTGGGCAGAGCCGTCCGACCGCTCGACGGTGATGCGGGCGCCCACCGCGGTGGGATTGCCGGCCGGACCCCGCAGCCGGATGCTCACGCAGCTGCGGCCGGCAACGCCTTGGTTCCGAAAGGCAAGCCCATCGTCGTTGTTGCGCGTGACCAGGAAGTCGGGCCAGCCGTCGCGGTCGAGATCGAGCACGACGAGCGCTTTCGCATCGCGGGGCACCGCCAAACCGCTTTCGGCGGGCGGCACGGCGGTAAAATGGCCGCGGCCGTCGCCGCGCAGCAGCTGGCTTATGCCGCCATCGAAGCGGCCGACGGCAGGGATGGGTGCGAATGAATTTTGCACGGCGTAGATGCCGGGATGGCCGTCGCCGAAGAAGTCGCCGGCAACCAGGCCCTGCACCGGGGCGATCTGGGCGATCCGGGGCAGCGGTTCAAAGCGGTAGGTGCCATCAGCTTGGCTCAGAAACACGCCGCTGCGCAGTTCGGTGGCTGCAAAGCGCTGGGCTTTCGCGATCTTATCCTGGCCGAAGATATCGCCGACCGTAGCCCGTGCGTAGTCGCGGTTGAGGGGGAAGTGTTGCCAGATGAACGGAAACACGGCGCCCAGGTCGCGCCGCGCACGCCAGGGAAATACGCGGTCGCCTTCGTAGTAGGCTTCGACCAGCTCCGAGGAGCCGTCGTCGTTGAAGTCCCCCGAGTAGATCAGGGCCGGATGCTGGGGATCCGCGTGGTACTGCGTATTCAACCCCAGATTACCCACCACGTAGTCCGGCCGGCCGTCGCCGTTGAAATCGGCCGCCGCGATCGACGTCCACCAGCCGGTGCCCGCCGCGGCGAAGCCCGCCTTTTCGGTCCAGTCCTCGAAGCCGAGCCCGCGCCGGTTGTGGAAATACTTCACGTGGCCCCACTCCAGGGTCAGCAGCAGGTCCGGCCAGCCGTCCCCGTCCACGTCGCTCCAAAGCGCCGCTGTAACCATGCCGACTTCCCGCAGTCCTGGAGCCAGCGTGTCCGTGACATCCTCAAACTTGCCGCCGTGGTTTTTGAGCAGGGCGCTTTGCGGCGCGAACGGGTACTGGCCGGAGCTGATCCGGCCGCCAATGAAAACATCCAGCCATCCGTCCCGATCGAAGTCCGCGGCCGCGACGGCCCCCGCATTGATCGACAAGGACGGCAAAGCGTCGGCGTCAGCCGGTCGCAAGCCGCCCGAGCCGTCGCCCAGGTAGAGGCGGGGCTGGTACTCTGCACTCCCGGCGGGCAGCGAATTGCCTCCCATGGTGACGAGAACATCGTCGTTGCCGTCGCCGTTGGCGTCGAAAACCAGGATCGGCCCGTTGTCGACCGGATTGGCGGCAACTCCCGTCAGGGCGGCGACCTCGAAGCTGGCCCCTCCGTCGCCGGACCGGCGGCGGGCGATGGCTGGCAGGTCCTGCGTCGTGCCTCCAATCACAATCGATTCCTGGTCGCCTCCGGCCAGTTTTCCCACCGCCAAGGCCGGACCGCGGCGATTGAAGCGAAATGGCACCAACCGCTGCAGCCCGGCTTCATCGACGGCCTCCTCCCGCATGCGTACGGCCAGGCCCAGGTCATGGCTCACTTCCTGAAACAATGGCCGGGTTGGGGGCAGCTCCGCCGGTTCGGAAACGGAGGGGGGCGCCGTGGGGCCGGCGGGTTCGGCAATCAGATAACGCTGGTCCACCGCCACATTTTCCCACGTCTGCACGCGGCCGCTCGGCCAGGTGACCACCAGACGCTTGATCACGGTATCGTCTCCCAGACCAAAATGGAGGATGGGTTCGCTGCTCGAAAGGTAGCCTCGGGCCAGGCTCAGCGCGGACATCTGCACCCCCAATGCGCTTTCGATTCGAACGGTGGCGCCAATGCCAAAGTGATTTGAGGCGGTCCCGCGGAGCTCAAAAATCACCCGATGGCCCGTTGGGCAATCGTTCCGCAAAACGGTAACGCCGCTGTGGTAGTTGGCAAAGACGACATCGAGATCGCCGTCTCCGTCCAAGTCGCCGTAGGCGGCGCCAAAACTCACGGCCCGTTGATCGAGGCCCCAGTCTGCGCTGACGTCCTCGAACTGGAGGTCCCCGAGATTGCGCATGGCGATGTGTTTTTCCGCCCGGATCGGACTTTCGGTCAGAATGCGAATGGACTCGGCTACGCTTTCGGCGCTCATCTGACGTTTCACGACGTCAACGTTGGGATCGTACGGAAATCCATTGGTGACGTGGAGGTCGAGGCGGCCGTCGTTGTCCAAGTCAACCAGCCGGACCGACCACGTCCAATCGGTGGCGGCGACTCCAGCCAGGAACGCCGCTTCCTGACAATGGCCTGTCCCCGTGTTGATCAGCAGGGCGTTGCGTGGAATCTTCGCCACGGTGGTGGCGCCATCCGGCCGCTCATCAAGGCGCGCTCGGGAATCGGCCATCATGCGCTGATCCTTCTCGTGCGTGGCGGAGGCCATGTCGGCGACGATGAAGTCGATCAACCCGTCGTTGTTCACGTCCCCGAAATCCGAGCCCATCGCGGAGAAAGCCGTGTGCGGCAGCACGCTGCCGGAAACGTCGGTGAACGTTCCATCCCGGTTGTTATGGTAAAGGGAGTCCGGTACGCCGTAGTCGTAAGCCACGTAAAGATCCGGCCAGCCGTCGTTGTCATAGTCCCACCAGGTAGCGGAGTGACTGCGAGTGTGCAGGGTGATGCCCGCCTTTTCCGTCACGTTCAGAAATCTCCCATCTCCCTGATTGTGGAACATGTACCCTCGCCGGCCACCGCCCTCGTTGGCCAGCATGTTCGTTGCAATGTACACATCGAGACGCCCGTCGCGGTCGTAGTCGCTGAATGCCGCCATCACGGAGGAATCGACCACATCCAGGCCGTAGGCCGCGGCCATCTCCTTGAACGTGCCGTCGCCCTGATTGATATAGAGCAAGTTGGGGGCGTTGTAACGGCAGACATAGATATCCAGCAGGCCGTCGTTGTTCACGTCCGCAAAGGTTGCGCCAAACTTCCAAATTTGCGCCGCATCGCCCTTGTCCCCGACGCCGGCCTTTTCCGTCACGTCCTCAAACTGGAAGTTGCCGAGGTTGCGGAAGAGGCGGCAGGATTCCGTTTTGCTGACCACGAAAATATCCGGCCTTCCGTCGTTGTCGTAATCCCCGATCGCCACGCCGGTTCCGATGGAGCCGCCGTTATATTGTTGGAAAAGGGCGCCCTTCATCTGCGGGTCGGCGTACTGGTTTTCCGTGCGCACGCCCGTTGCTTCGGGCGGAAGCAGAGTGAACATGGTCTTGCCGGGGGGCCCGGAACGCGGATTCAACTTGCGCCCCGCCAAGGGCGTGGCTTCAAACGGAAGCGGATTGGACGAAGGAGTTTCCTGGTCCGCGGCCCGAACCCAGCCGCGAAGGCCGAAGCCCAGGGCGGCGGCAGAGGTCCGCGCGATCATTTCCCGGCGATTCATGGTTCCTGCAATTGAACGCGCAAGCTCGGGGGCACAAGGCTAAGTGCGAGGGGGTGTTCGGCTGGTGGCATGGTCACTCCCAATCCGCGACACTCCACCAGCAGCCGGCATACGGAGACCGGTGACAGCGAACGGATACGGTCGTCGCCGATGGTTTTGATACAAATCGCCAACTGCTTTTTGGCGAGAACGGGGGCTTTGGCTCGGGCCAGAACCACCGTGAGATCGACGCGGCGGTTCCACGAAGAATGGCGCCGGCCCCCAGGAGGAACGCGATCCAGACCAAGGGGAAATACCGTCGCGAGTTCATTGGGCTGCGGGTGGCACAAGACAGCCGTTGGACCGGTCGCGGGCAAGCCCTTCGTGGTATTTGGGGTTGAGGGACGGCGCAAAATGCGAAACGGCGCCCAGCGGTAGAGCTGGGCGCCGGGTTAACTTACCCCTCGAAAAATTGCCGGCGAAATTTGCCGGGTGACGGCGCCCATTGGGCGGCAACGGCGTGCCGACGCGATGGCGGCGCCCTGCAAACGTTGCGAACCCCTGCCGTCGTCGGCTTGCCGCTTGACGAACGAAACGGATCGTTGCACAAGTCGCGCGTTGAAGACCGTTGTGCAGCCCCGCACGGTGCCGACGCTCCAGTTGGTCGCGAAATTGGCCGGAGTCTCCGTGTCAACCGCGTCGCGTTGCCTCAGTGGGGCCGCCCATGTGGCCAAGGGAACGCAGCGGAAAGTCATGTCCGCGGCGAACAAGACGGGCTATCACCACAATGCGCTGGTCGGCCAGGTGATGAGCGCCACCCGGCGCGGAGTCGCGCTGAATCATCTGGGCACGGTCGCATTCGTGACGCCCGTGGCGTCGCCGCAGGAGTGGCGCTCGACGCCGACCTTGCGCCGCAATTGGGAAGCGGCCACGGAGCGCGCCAAGTCATTTGGATTCAAGATCACGGAATTCACGCTGGGCTCGAGCGGGATGACCGGGAAACGCCTGGGCGAGATCCTGAACGCGCGCGGGATTTCCGGCGTGCTGCTGGCCGCGTTTCCCGGCGACCTGCATGAGGTTTCGCTGCCGTGGGACGATTTCGCGGTGGTGCAGGTCGGCCATCGCATCGCGTCGCCGCGGCTCGACTGCGTGCTCAGCGATCACACCGAGGCGGTGGTGATGGCGGCGCGGGTGGTGGCGGCTCGCGGCTGCCGGCGCCTGGGAATGGCCATCGAAAAATATCAGGATGAAATCACGGGCGGACGCTGGCTGCACGGCTACGGCGGATTGCCGGCGCCGGTTCCGGCCGTGGAACTGGTGCCCCCGCTCCTGCCGTCGCGCATGATGCGGGACGCGTTTCTGCGCTGGGTGGACGAGCACGACGTCGATTGCGTGCTTACGCTGTCCACGTTTCGCAACGAGCCCAACCATATGGAGTCATGGCTCGCCGAAGCGGGCCGCTCGATGCCGGGCGACGTCGGGCTGGTTTCGCTCGACGTCACGTCGGTGCACGCGGACTGGAGCGGCGTCGAGCAGCACTCCGACGAAATCGGTCGGGCCGCGGTGGATATGCTTTTCTCGAAGCTGCACGCCGGCGAGCGCGGCGTTCCGGCGCTGCCGCGCACGCTGCAGGTGCACGGGGAGTGGCACGAGGGGCGGACTCTTCGGCGCTAGTTTTGCTCGGCGCGAGAATGTCTGCAACGATTGCAAGCGGGTGCCGTTGCCCCGGCCGGGCGTTGGCCGAAATTCCCCCTCGACCTACCCACCCCATGGCTTTGGCGCGCGAACAACCCATTCGAGGCGCGGAGCGGCAGCCTTTGCCGCCCGCGTTCGATGCCGTCATTTTCGACATGGACGGGGTGTTGACGCAGACGGCGGCGGTGCATTCGGCGGCGTGGAAGCAGATGTTCGACGAGTATCTCGAATCGCGCTCGACGCGTTTTGGGGAGCCGTTTGTGGAATTCACCCACGCCGAAGACTATCTCACCTATGTCGACGGCCGGCCGCGCTATCAGGGCGTGGAGACGTTCCTGCATTCACGCGGCATCGAGCTGCGGCTGGGCACTCCGGCCGATCCCACCGACGCCGAGACCGTCTGCGGGCTCGGCAATCGCAAGAACGAGATTTTCAACGAGATCATCGAGACCGGAGGCGTGAAGGTGTTCGAATCCACGCTCACGCTCATCCGGTCGCTGCGCGACCAGGGGGTGCGGCTCGCGCTGGCGACCTCCAGCCGCAATTCGACGCTCATCCTTTCGCGCACGCGCACGGCCCATTTCTTTGAAGTCGTGGTCGATGGCATCGACGCCGAACGGCTGAAACTCAAGGGCAAGCCCGAGCCGGACATCTTTCTGACCGCGTGCGCGCAAATGGGCATTTCGAGCCGGCGCGCGATCGTGGTCGAGGACGCGGCGAGCGGCGTGGCCGCGGGCGCGAGCGGCGGTTTCGGCCTGACCTTGGGCGTCGCGCGCGAAGGCAACCAGGCGGAATTGCTGGCGCACGGAGCGGACGCGGTGGTGTCCGATCTGGCCGAGACCAGCTTCGAAGACCTCGCCCGCAAGGTCCGGACGAAACGGCGGATTGAAGACCAGGGGACTCGGGCGCACGCTCCGGGAAAACCCATGCGCAAGAAACCCCGCCTCAATGCGTGGCAGCTCTGGAACATGAGCTTTGGCTACGTCGGCATCCAGTTCGGCTTCGCCCTCCAAAACTCGAACGTCAGCCGAATTTTCGAAACCCTCGGAGCCAAGGTCGACCAGATCCCGATCCTGTGGATCGCCGCGCCGGTCTCCGGACTGCTGGTGCAGCCGATCATCGGCTACATGAGCGACAAGACCTGGTGCTTCCTCGGCCGGCGCAAACCGTACTTCCTGGTGAGCGCGCTGCTCGCGTCCGCCGCGCTGCTCGCGATGCCCAACTCGCCCATGCTGTGGGTGGCGGCGGGCATGCTGTGGATCATGGATGCGTCCATCAACGTTACGATGGAGCCCATGCGCGCCTTCGTGGGCGACATGCTGCCGGATGAGCAGCGGACGACGGGATTCGCGGTGCAGACCTTTTTCATCGGTGCCAGCTCGTTCATCGGCTCGATGATGCCGCTCATATTGACGCGGTGGTTCCATGTGGCCAACACCGCGGCGCCCGGCCTGGTTCCCCCGTCCGTCAAATGGTCCTTTTACAGCGGCGGCGTGGTGTATCTGCTCGCGGTGCTGTGGACCTGCGTCAGCACGCGCGAATATTCACCGGAGGAGCTGGCCAGCTTCAATGACGCGACCGTTCATGGGGCCAAGGATGAGGGTCCCGCGGTGGTGCTGGTTCCCCGGCGCTATGCCACGTTCGGCGGGGCGCTATTGGCGATCGGCGCGGTGCTTAGTTTGATCATCCGCGCGGAAGCGTGGGACCAGGGACTGTATATCCTTTCGATCGGCGTCGGCTTTTACGGGCTGCTTCAATTGGTCACGGCCGCGCGCTATCGCGCCGGACACCGCCGGGGCCTCGTGGAATTGGTCCACGATATGAACAACATGCCGTCGACGATGCGGCAGCTGGCCCTGGCCCAGGTTTTCACGTGGTTCGCGCTCTTTGCCTTTTTCATCTACGCGACGGCGGCGGTCACCGTTCATCAATTTGGCAGCAGCGATCCGACGTCGGTCGCTTACAACAACGGAGCCAATTTTGTCGGTTGGATGATGGCGGTTTACAATCTCGTCGCCGCGCTGGTGGCGTTCCTGCTGCCCGTGCTGGCCAAGCGGATCGGACGGGTCAGCGCCCATTCGATTTGCCTGGTGATGGGCGGTCTCGGGCTGTGCTCGATGTATGTTTTCCGCGATCCGATCTGGCTGAATGTCTCCATGATCGCGCTGGGCGTGGCCTGGGCGAGCCTGCTGACGATGCCGTATGCCATCCTGAGCGGAGCGGTGCCCTACCGGAAAATGGGCGTCTACATGGGCATGTTTAACTTTTTCATCGTGATTCCACAGATCCTGGCGGCCGCCATCTTGGGGCTGCTGGTTCGCACGGTGTTTCATGGCCAGGCGATTCTGGCCATTGTGCTGGGAGGGCTCTCCATGATCGTCGCCGCCGGGCTGATGATGCGGGTGCGCGACCGGCCGCATCAAGACGGCGTAATATGATCGATCCCTGGACCCTGAGCACCACGAGCCATGATCGCGAACGCGAGAATCTTCTCCGGCGCGGAAATATCTTCCAGATTGCCAATGGATACATGGGCTATCGCGGCACGTTGGACGAATTCGGTCCGGAGGAATCGGTTGGCATCACCTTGGCGGGGATCTTTGACCAGGTCGGCGACGCTTGGCGCGAGCCGGTCAACGCGCCGAATGGCGCCTTCTCGCGCCTTTACGTCGACGGGGTGGAACTGTCTGCTTTGGGCAAACCGGTCCGCCGCCACCGCCAAACCGTTCACTTTCGCAATGCGCTGTTCGAGCGTGAAACGTCGTTTTCGGTCCGAGGCAAGACGGTGCGCCTGCATTCGGCGCGCTTCCTGAGCGCGGACCAGCCGAATCTCGGAGCGGTCCGCCTCACGATCAGCTCGGATCGGGCGGCGACGGTCACGATTCGCACCGGCATCGACTATAATATCTGGGATCTGAATGGTCCCCATCTGCACGATCTGGCCGCGGCGCCCCAGGGCGGCGCGCTGCTCGTGCAAGGCCGCACGGGCGAAAACGCCCGGGTCTGCGTCGCGGAGACGCTCAATACCGGCAACGGCGCGGCGGACCAGATCGAGAATATCGATCGGCGCATTCTTCGCACGATCACGGTGCGGCTGAAGCCCGGCCGCAGCCAGGTCCTGGAAAAGTTCTTCACGGTCTTCACGCAAAAAGACCCGATTACGAAGCCGATCGACGCGGCGGCGACCATGCTGGCGCTCGAGGCGTCGACCGCCGGCTACGACGAATGCCTGCGCCGGCACAACGAGCAGTGGAACCGCAAGTGGAGCCGCTGCGACGTCAAGATCGAGGGCGACGAGGAGGCGCAGCACGCGCTCCGCTACAGCATTCTGCAGCTGCTCATGGCGGCGCCCGTTGAGGGCAGCGCGAACTCGATCCCCGCGCGGGCCCTGTCGGGCCAGGTGTACAAGGGGGCGGTGTTTTGGGACACGGAAATGTTCATGTTTCCGTTCTTCCTCCACACGCAGCCGGAGACCGCGGCCGAATTGCTGCGCTATCGCGTCCGCACGTTGGATGGCGCTCGGCGCAAGGCGGCGACGGAAGGCCCCGGATTCCGCGGCGCCTTTTATGCGTGGGAGAGCCAGGACACGGGCGACGAGGCCTGCACCTATTTCAACATCGGCGACCCGGTCACCGGCCGCGAACTGCGCACGCATTTTCGCGACAAGCAGGTCCACATCAGCGGCGACATCGCGATTGCGATGTGGGAGTATTTCCAGACGACGGGCGACGATTCCGTCCTGCTGGACGGCGGCGCGGAAGTGATCCTGGAATGCGCGCGGTTCTACTTCTCG
Source organism: Opitutaceae bacterium (assembly GCA_036502225.1). Lineage (GTDB taxonomy): Bacteria > Verrucomicrobiota > Verrucomicrobiia > Opitutales > Opitutaceae > Palsa-1447. The sequence continues at coordinate 49,668 of DASXYY010000061.1, read as the reverse complement.
TACGCCTTTTTCAAGGAGGAGAAGCACCGGTACGAGATGCTGGATGTGGTCGGCCCCGACGAGTACCACGAACGGGTCAACAACAACGCGTTCACCAACCTGGTGGCACGCGAGACTTTTGTCATCGCGGACCGGTTGGTGCGCCATCTGCGCGCCAAACATCCGAAGGCGTTGCGCGCGCTGGTCGGCAAGCTTCGCATCGCGAACGAGCTGCGCCGCTTTCAGGATGCGGCCCGGCATCTGTACGTGCCGCAGCCCGATCGGCGCACGGGAATCATCGAGCAATTCGAGGGCTATCACCGGCTGCGCCAGGCGACGCCGGCGGAATTGTCGGCGCTGAAGTCGCATCCGAACGAATACCCCGGGGCCGGACAGGGCCTGGCCGTGCCGACTCAGGTCATCAAGCAGGCGGACGTGGTCATGATGCTTTACCTGTTCCGCCAGCGGTTCAGCGAGCGGGTGAAGCGCGCGAATTGGGAATACTATGAGCCGCGCACCGAACACGGCTCCAGCCTGAGCGCCTCCGCCTACGCGCTGGTCGCGACGGAATTCGGCAATCTCGATGTCGCCTACAAATACTTTCTGCAGACGGCTAAGATCGACATCGAGGCCAAGTACAAGGTGTACGTCGGCACGATTTTCACGGGCGGCTCGCATCCGGCCGCGAACGGCGGAGCCTGGATGACCGCGGTCCTCGGATTTGGCGGCGTGGCGGACAATGGAAAGCGTCTGACCATTCGTCCGCGGCTCTATTCGAAATGGAGCTCGCTCGAATTCCAGCTGGCCAGCCGCGGCGGGTCGTTCCGGGTCGCCATCAATGCGTCGACGGTCAGCGTGACGGCGGACGCGGGCAATCGGCGGACGCAGGTGGTTGAAATCGCCGGCAAATCGGTTCGCTGTGCGCCGGGCAAATCCATTACGGTGGCGTATGGAAAGACGTCGGCTTCGGCCCGTGCGGCGTAGCACCGGGGGGCTTTGCGGGGCGGCCGCGATGCTGGCTTTGGCCGCGGCGCTTCCCGTTTTGGGCGACACGCCGGGAGCCCGTCTGCCCTGGCGGTCCTACGAAGCGGAAGCGATGCAGACGGACGGTGTCGTGCTGGGCCCGTCGCGAGATCCGTACAATGTGGCAACCGAATCGTCCGGGTTGCGCTGCGTGCGTCTGGAGAAGGCGGGTGAACAAGTGCAATTCGCCGTGATGGCGGCGGCCAATTCGCTGGTGGTGCGCTACAGCCTGCCGGATGCGCCGGGTGGCGGGGGCACGACGTCGACGCTGGCCTTGTTTGTGAACGGGCGCCGCGAGCGGACGCTCGCCCTGGATTCTCGCTGCGCCTGGCTCTATGGGCAGTATCCGTTTTCCAATCGTCCATCCGAGGGGAAGCCGCGCAATTTCTACAATGAGGTGCGCGTGCCGAACGTGCCCCTGGTGGCGGGCGACGTGGTGCGTCTCCAATGGGAGCGGAAAGACGTGGACTATTGCATCCTCGACTTGGTGGATTTGGAGCCGGTCGAGGCCCCGCTGAGCCCGCCGACGGGCGCCTTTTCCGTCCGCGACTTTGGCGCGCGGGGGAACGGCGTTCACGATGACACCGCCGCCCTGCGAACGGCGATCGCCGCCGCGGCTTCGAGGCCGGGCGTGGTCTGGGTTCCGCCCGGCGAATATCTCATCACGGGGGACGTTGCGGTGCCTTCGCATGTGACCATCCAGGGTGCGGGCATGTGGCACACGACCTTTGTCGGCGACGCCCGGCTCTACGGCAACGCCGCGCGGCGCGTGCGGTTCAGGCTAAAGGGCGAGCGTATTGTCCTTTCGGATTTCGCCGTCCTGGGCCGTTTGGACTATCGCAACGACAACGAGCCGAACGATGGAATCGTGACGGCTGGCTGCGCCGACAGTGAGATTCGCCGCATCTGGATCGAGCACACCAAGGTGGGCATCTGGGTCTACAACGGCGCCAACCTGCGAATCGAAGGGTGCCGCATTCGCGATACGCTCGCGGACGGCGTCAATCTGTGCGTTGGCACCGATTGCACCCTCGTGGAGAACTGCTCCACGCGGGGCACGGGTGACGACTGTTTTGCCATCTGGCCCGCCGCGTCCGATCAGGGCTTCGTCGGACAGCGTCCGCATCCGGGAGGAAATGTCTTTCGGCATTGCACCGGTCAGCTCCCCTTCCTGGCGAATGGCGGCGCGATCTACGGCGGCGAGAGCAATCGCATCGAGGATTGCGCCTTTACGGACATCACGGCCGGCTGCGGTGTCCTGCTGAGCACGACCTTTCCCACGGACGATCCGGCTCACGGCATCGACAACAATTTCAGCGGCAAAACGGTCGTCGATCGCTGCGTTCTGCTGCGGTGCGGCGGATACGACCACGACTGGGCCTACCGCGGTTCGGTGCAAATCTGCCTGGACCGCCACAGCATCGGCTCAAGTGGAGGCAGCCTGCGGCTTAGCCATCTGAAGATCGTCGACAGCCTTTCCGACGGGATTACCGTGGTTGCACCGGGATCGCAGCATGGCCAAGGCACGCTTTCGAATGCGGTGCTGGCCGATTCGACGGTGGAGCGGACCCCCGACGCGGTCGCCAAGGAGCAACGGGGACTTTGGATTCGAGCGGATGCCGAGGGTGGTTTGGACCTGAAAAACGACGTGATCCCGGACATCCGCAACGAAGCGCCCCATTTTCTGTTGGGCAACTGACGTCTGCGTGCCGGATCTCGTTTTTCATCCGAGATCCAACGGCCCTTGCTGCAGTCGGGGGCTTATCCCGAGATGGAGCGCGTGGTCCCCACGCGCTGTTCGACGTCGAAAGCGGGACTGCCGGGGTCACCGCCCCCGGCTACAGCTTTCAGCCGTTGAGGCGGGCCAGAGCCCCTCTCAATGCTTATCCGCCAAAAGCGCGATCTTGTGAATCTTGGGCGGCTCGGAGAGTAGCTCGCCAGCCTTGGCCATCAAGGCCTTGGCAATCGCGCCGTCGAGATGGGCCTGGCGCCCTTCCTCCGTATCAAAAGTGTCAAAGATCCCATACGAACCTTCGTCTTCCTTGAACGCGTACCAGGTGATGGTCCCTTTTTCCTGCTGCGCCAGCGAGAGGGCGGATTTAAGAAGCGCCTCCACCTCGGAGTGCTTGTCGGGCTTGGCTTTCAGATGTGCGTAGAGAGCGTATTTGGCCATGGTCCCGGCTTGGACAGCGATATCCGCGGGTGGAGCGCATGGTCCCCACGCGCGGTTTGACGTCGCAAGCGGCACTGCTGCCGGGGCAGAGCCAAAGGTGTCCCGACAGATTGGGAAGCCGTTTGCGTAAGTAACGGTTTCGTAGTGGCAAGTGCAACGAGACGCTTGCGCTGTAGCCGGGGGCGCTGACCCCGGCAGATCTTCTTGCGACATCGAAAGCGGAACGCCGGGGTCGGCGCCCCCGGCGTCTTCCCTCGAGATTTGGGAAATTTAACGTGATAGTGAGGTCGATCCGTCGGCCGCCAGGGTCATTTCGCTTTCTAGCCCATCAAGCCGCACTTTGACCTTTGCGCCCGGCTGGCCACGAATCGTAGCCGACGTGAGTTGCCCATCGCGCCAACTCATATCGACGGTGTAGCCGCCGCGCGCGCGCAGCCCGTGGACCTCGCCCACCGGCCATTCACGCGGGAGCGCGGGCAGCAGCTCGATCTCCCCGGCCTGCGATTGCAGGAGCATTTCGGTGATGCCGGCGGTCCCGCCGAAGTTGCCGTCGATCTGGAACGGGGGATGCGCGTCAAAGAGATTGGGATACGTGCGCTCCGGGCCCAGCAAATTGGCCAGTACACGATAGGCGTGCTCGGGATCCTCCAGGCGTGCCCACAGGTTCAGACGCCAGGCGGTCGCCCAGCCCGTCGACAGGTCGCCGCGAATTTCCAGGGTTTTCTTCACCCCCGCGACAAGCTTCGGCGTCCCGCGGAGGGTGATTTGGTCGCTGGGATAGAATCCGTACAGCAGCGAAACGTGGCGGTGCTGCTGCTCGGGAGCCTGGCCGTCCCAGTCCTCGAGCCATTCCTGCAGCTGGCCATGGCCGCCGATTTGGTTGGGTGCCAGGCGGTCGCGGGCGGCCGTCAGTTTGGACGTGAAATCAGCGTCCAGGCCGAGGATGCGGGCGGACGCGATGCAGTGATTGAAGAGATCGCGAATGATCTGTTCGTCGATCGTCGGACCCATCGCGGCGGTCACGCCCGGATGATGTTCGTGTTCGGGCGAAAGGGACGGACTGTCCACCAGCCAGCCGTGTTTCGGATCCACGACCAGCGTATCGAGGAAGAACTGCGCCGCCCCTTTCATCAGCGGGTAGGCGCGAGCGAGAAAGACCGGGTCGGGATTAAAGAGGTAGTGTTCCCAAAGGGCGTCGCACAGCCACGCACCGCCGCAGGGCCACACGCCCCACAACGGACCATCGACGGGGCCCGCGGCCCTCCACAAATCCGTGTTGTGATGCGCCACCCAACCGCCGGCGCCGTATTGATCGCGCGCCATTTTGGCGCCCGTGTGCGATAGATCGTCGATCAGTGTGAACAGGGGCTCGGTGCACTCGGCCAGATTCGTCTCCTCCGCCGGCCAGTAGTTCATCTCCGTGTTGATGTTGATCGTGTACTTGCCGCCCCACGGCGGATAGAGGCCGTCGTTCCAAAGCCCTTGGAGATTGGCCGCCTGCCCTCCTGGGCGTGAGCTGCTGATCAGCAGATAGCGGCCATATTGAAAATAGAGGGCGGCGAGCGCCGGATCCCTGGCCGGGTCGCCGACGCGAATGCGCTCATCGGTGGGCAGTTGTTCCGCGGCGGAATGCCCCAGGTCGATCGCCACACGACCAAACAGACGGCGGTAATCGGCGATGTGCGCGTCGCGCAGGGCGTCGTAGTCCTTGTGCTGCGCGGCGGCGAGCGTCTGCAAATTGCGGGCGGTGGGATCGCCGCTGACATCGTCGTAGCGTTGGAAGCTGGTCGCGGCGGCAATCAGGATCGTGGCTGACGTGGCATCGGCGACATGGATATGGGCAGCGTCGGTCGTGACGGTGCCATCGGTTTGGACGATGCGGACGCGGGATTCGAACGTGAGGGCGGACGGAACGGTGTCGAAGCCCGTGTTCGTCCCGTGCAGGATAAGATCCCCTTGCGGGCCGACGGTGATCCCGGATGGCTCCTGGGACTGCATTCCCAAGGTGAACGACATATGCCCGGAATAGGCGTTGGGCGTCGGTGCGCGCGAAGTGAGCCGGACGACGATGACCTGATCGACGGCGCTCGCGAAGCATTCGCGCGCATAAATGGTGCCGCCAATTTGGAATTCCGTGCGGGCGATCGCGCGATCGAGGCTCAATTCCCGCCGGTAACGGCTGGCTGCTTCGGGCCCGGACATCGTGATCAGCAGATCGCCGACCGTCTCGTAGGGCGCCTCGCGTTCCGGCACCGCCATGAACGATTGCTGTTCGAGATCCTGGGCCTTGGCATATTCGCCTGCGGCGATCAATTGACGTATCTTCGGCAGGGCGGCCCGAGCGGCGGGGTTGGCGGGATCGTAGGGACCCCCACCCCACAGCGTGTCCTCGTTCAGTTGAAGCCGCTCCATCTGCATTCCACCGAACACCATGGCCCCCAGGCGGCCGTTGCCGATGGGCAGGGCTTCGACCCATTGGGTTGCCGGGTGGCGGTACCAGAGGGTTGAGCTGTCGGCGGCGTGAAGTCCGGCGGTTAAGCTCACCGCGGCGAGAAGATGGTTTGCGATTTGGCGAAACATTGCGGGATGGAGGAGGTTTGGCTGTAGCCGGGGGCGGTGACCCCGGCAGGTTCGATGTCGAAAGCGGGACTGCCGGGGTCATCGCCCCCGGCTACAGCGCAAGCGAGTTAGGCAAAAAACTCATTACGGCGCGATCGCCCACTCAAAGCTGGCCCCATTCTTCCGATCCGGAGCGATTCCGCGGGCTTGGGCATTGAGCAGACCGTTGGCGGCCGCGTCGACCGAAACATATCGATCGGTCACAAGCGAGAGCAGCAGCACGTCGCCGCGTTCGGTTTGCGTCCACTGAAAGGTGGCGGCATCGCCGCGGTCGTCTTGGCTGAGCTTCAGATCGCCCGTTTCGCCGGCGCCGGTGACCGTGACGAAACCGGCGCCGTCATCCGCCCGAAGCGCCACGCGGCCCTGGCCGCGGTCGACGAGGTGAAAATGGTCCGTTCCGGAGTTGTGAGTCGAGCCATCGGTTGCTCGCAGCAGGCCGTTCCAAACGTGGAGATTTCTGCCGTCGGCCAGCGAGGTGAGGACAATCGAATGGCCAAATGGAATCGCGCGGCCCAATCCGTTCGCCCGCGGTTCCTTTTCGGTGAAGTGGCTGAAATCGGCGTAGCCTCCGTCGGCTCCCTGATCGTTGAAATTGAAGAGCGCATAGCGCACGCCTTGGAAAGTCTTGAGCTGAAAGACCAGCGTGGTGTCTCCACCCATCGGCTGGAAATGCGTTCCGTCGGCGCTGTAGAAAAACGCGCCCTGCTCGGTATCGAAGTTGCACTGGACCCGCAGCCAAATGGAGGTCGCGGGCAGTTCGACCGTTTGGGTGCGGCCGGTCGCTTCGTCATGCCAGGCCAGTTCGGAATGGGTTGGATTTCGCCGTATGCCCAGCCAGGCAAAGGGAAAATTGAGGAGCCCGATGCCGGCCAGGTCGCCGTTCTTCAAATGGGCCGCATCGACCTCCACGGTCGCGATGGATTCCGGTCCGACGGCCCGTTGGGTGAGGGTATTTCGGGCATAGTAAAAGCTATTGGCGCTCAGGGAATGAAGGCGAAGAACGCCCGGCCTTTCTGCCAGCGACCAGCGCGTGTCGTCGGGCACGTGATTCCATTGCCAGATGGGTTTCAGGTTGCTCTCGTTGAAGTCGTCGTCGCGTTCATAGGGCGCGTGAGGCGCGGACGTGAAGCCGGTGCGGGGCTTGACCCAGGTGAGCGGCGAACGCGTCAAATTCCCCGGGAGGCCAAAAAAGGGCCAATCGTCGCGCCAGGTGATCGGCGCCAGGCAGGTCAATCGTCCCACGGAATTGTGGTCCATCATCGACAGGCCCCACCACTCGCCGGATTGGGTTTGCACGATGCCGCCTTGATGCATCGCCATCGAGGCAACGGCTCTGGGTTGCGGCGGAACCAGTCCCATTCCCGCTTCATGCCTCAGCCGCCAACCCGTGCCGACACCAAAACTTTCTTCGGCGCTCGTCGTGATCACCTGATACGGCCCTTCGGGCCGATCGGCGCGCGCGACCACCTCGTAGCATTGGGGATCGTAGTTGGCGCTGAAGATATAGTAGTGCCCGTTGATCTTGTAGAAATGGGACCCTTCGCCCATGCCGCTGCCCGCGGGAATCAGGGTCCGGTGGGTATCCGGAACGATGTCGCTCAAGTCGGCCTTGAGCTCCGCGAACTGGATGGCGTTGTAGCCCCAGACGACGTAGATCCGCCCGTCGTCGAAGAGCACCGAAAGATCATGGAGCGACGATCCCAGCTCGGTTCGGGTCCAGGGGCCCTCGGGCCGCTGGGCACGAAAAAGCTGAGTTTTGCGGCCGTTGACGTTCGAGAAAATGAAATAAGTGCCGTCGTGATAGCGGAAGCACGGGGCCCAGATTCCCTGGCCGTAGATGGATCCGCCTTGCAGTCGGTAGGCGGGGCCGAAATCGAGACGATCCACCGCGCAAGCGACAAAGTCCCAGTTGACCAGATCGCGAGAGTGAAGAATCGGCAGGCCGGGCATCGTGTGCATGGTCGTGCCGGTAAGGTAATAGTCGTCCCCCACGCGGAGGATGTCGGGATCGGAAAATTCGTCGTAGAAAAGCGGATTCGTGTAGGTCCCGTTTCCGTTGTCTGCCATCCATGTGGCGCGCGTCGCGTGGGCCGCCGGGATGAAGAGCAGCGCCGCCAATGCCAAGACAATCCGAGCCATGGCAGGATGCGGCAAGAGGCGGGGCTTGGGCGCAAGCCTTTTGGCGGTAGCCTAGGTGGAGCGCATGGTCCCCATGCGCTTTGACCTCCATCCGCGTTTGGCGCCAAAACGCAGGCGACGCCGAAGCGCGTGGTGACCACGCGCTCCATCCGGCCGCTTTCGACGTCGCAATTGCCGGGGTCACCGCCCCCGGCTACAGCTGAAGCCTGTGGAAACCGCCCCAGCGAATCCTAAAGCCCGCGCCGATCGCGTCGCCGAATTGGACGGCGTCCGTGCGCTGGCGGTGGGGGCTGTGATCGTTGATCACCAGCTGGCTTTTGCCTTGCCCATGCCTCACGCGGTGAGCGCGTTCGCCTACTGGCTGGGGCTCGCGGGGGTGAGATATTTTTTTGTATTGAGCGGCTTCGTCATTACCCGCCGGCTGCTCGCCGAGCACGCCCAGACGGGGACCGTTTCATTCGGGAAATTTTGGCTTCGCCGCGCCTTACGAATCCTGCCCGCCTTTTGGGTCTATCTGGCGGCCGTGGCGCTCCTGGGTGCCGCGGGTTTCATTCGCACGAATGCGACGTCGCTCGGCTGGTCGCTCGCTTTCCTGGCCAATGTGAAGCCGGTCGGCTGGTTCCACGAGCACATCTGGACGCTGTCCGTCGAGGAGCAGTTCTACGTGGTTGCGCCGCTTGCGGCCTGGGTTCTCCTCGGACGGCGGCGAATCTGGAGCGCGGTAGTGCTGGCGGGCTTTTTTCTCGGGTGCCTTTTCTGGCACCGCCTGGAGCACCTGCTGGGACGATTGCACGCGGAAACCTCGCTCGAGTTTCTCTCGATGTTTCGCTTTATCGCCAGCGGTGTGGCGCTGGGCGTTTTCGCCCCGGATCTGGGAGCGTGGTTCCGATCCCTTTCGGGAATTTGGATTGGCCTGGCCGCGCTGGCCACCGCCGTGATGCGCGACATGCCCGTGGACCACTATTGGCTCAAGATGGCGCTGCAGTTGGCGCAGCCGGTTGCCATCGCCCTGGTGATCGGTTGGGTGGCGGCCGAGGCCGCGCGGTGCCGGTGGCTCGCGCACCCGGCACTGCTTTGGATCGGGCGGCGTTCGTACAGCCTCTATCTCTGGCAGCAGCTATTTTTGGCGCCGGCCGTACATTACCTTTTTTTGGCCGGCGCATTGTTCCGGTGGATTGCGGTGCCGGCGACGGTGGCGGCCTCGGCCGCTTCGTATGCATTCGTCGAGCGGCCCCTGTTGCGTTTCACCCCTGGCCGGAAAGCGGGTGGAGCGCATGGTCCCCATGCGCTGAACGACACTGCAAGCGGTCTACGCTGAGCGGCTGGAGCGCACACTCGCTGTGCGCTTCGGTGCCAAACGCGGATAGGCGTTTAAGCGCGTGGGGACCATGCGCTCCACCTTGATCAGAAGGACGTCCGGCCGGACAGGATCCAATTGTGATTGTACGTCGGCGTGGACGGCCCCTTCGCGTAATTTTGCGCGACGGAAGCCTGGTAGCCCACCCCCACGATCATCTTGAAATGTCCAATCGGGAAACGTCCGAATACGACGCCCGGCGTGATGAAGGTCTGCGAGCGTCCGTCGCGAGCTCCGCCCGACCAGTCGGTGCGGTTCATTTCCAATTCCGGCCAGAACACGTCGTCGAAACGGTATTGTGCGGTGACGTTGGTCGCATAGGCCCGGCCGGCAGTGGAGTTGTCATGGGTGGGCATCGCGCAGCCGAATGTCGCCTGGATATCGAAGTCGCCCCAGCCTTTGCCCGCGGCCAGCGTCGGCGTGAACACGTGATTTTTCGACGTGTAGGCGGGAATGCCGGTCGGCAGTCCATATTGGGCAAACACCGTGACGCAATAATTGCCGTGCGCGTTGTTGGAGCTGGCGATCCGGTATTTGACAAGGACTCCCGGCCAATCGGCGAAACCGGAGGCGGCGGTGGGTCCGGTGCGAACCTGGTAGGCCGGCACCGCGACAATGATTTCGACCGGCGAGAAGGGAATCAATTCGAGGCCCTTTCCGGCGCCGTAGTTGTCGAGCGAGGCGCCGGTTTTCAGCGTCTCGAAATACTGGTCGTAGCGGAATTCCTCCTCGAGCCGCGGCGTGGTGGTCGCCAGCGGCGTGATCCAATTGGGCTGGGACTCCTGGGCTTCGTGCACGCGGGCCGCCCAATGGGCGAAGAACGCCGTGAAGGGATCGCCGGAGGTGCTGGTGCTGTCTTGCGCGCACAATGGGAACGCGGTGGCACACAGGCTGGCCGCGAGCGCGAGGGGTCGGTAGTTCATACGCCCTGCAGTCGAACGAGGCGTTATATTCTGTCAAGTAGAACGCTTTGCATGATTATCTTTCATGGTCTGCAGTTGTAGCCGGGGTCAGCGCCCCCGGCTACAACGTCGGGCTAATGAATCAACTTGCTCAATCGGGCCCACTCACCCGCCGCGGCGCGCTCGCTCGCGGCCACCATTTTCCGATAACGCCTCATGACCTCTTGCCCGACCGGGGTCAGCGCGGCGCCACCGCCGTCCACCCCTCCCCGTTCGCGTGCGACGAGCGGCTCGCAAAAATCCGCGTTCATCGACCGCACGAGCTGCCACGCCCGATTGTAGGACATGCCCATTTTGCTGGCCGCGCGGCGGATGGAACCCAGTTCTGCAATCCTCTCCAGCAAATCGGCCTTGCCCGGACCAAAGACGAGGCGATCGGCGCTCAGCAGCCGTAGCCGAGATTCAAAGGCTTTTGCGGTCGAGGCAGGCATCGCTCAAGGCGTGCCGTATCCAAATCGGGCCAGGGCTGAGCGGGCGGGCGGGCTCGACAAGAACTCCAGATAAGCGCGGGCGGATTCGTTGCCCGCCGCGCGGTGGGTGACAACGCCGGCCTGCGCAATGGAAGTGTAAAGATCGGCGGGTACGTCCAGCCACCGGCCGCGATCCTTGAGATTGGGCGCCAGAACGAGCGACAAGGCCACAAAGCCGGCCTCGGCGTTGCCGCTGGAAACGAATTGAGCGGTCTGGGCGATATTTTCGGCGGTCACCAGCTTGGGCTCCGCGACTTCCAACAGGCCGAGGCGTGCGATGGCTTCCCGCGCCGCCCGGCCGTAGGGCGCCGTGCGGGGATTGGCGATCGCCAAACGGGTGACACGGGAATTGCGGACCACCGCGGCGATCGTCGGCATCGGGAGGTCAGGCTGGGTCGACCACAGCACCAATTTTCCGTAGGCAAAGGTTTTGAGCGTGGATGCATCGGCGCCGCCGGCCGCAATCAACTTGCGGGGGAATTCAATATCGGCAGATAGAAAAACGTCGAAGGGAGCGCCTTGCTCGATTTGGGAAACCAGGTTGCCCGAGGATCCAAATACCGGAGTGACCGTGATTCCGGGATGAGTGGCGGCAAAATCCGCATCGATGGCAGGCAAAACGAACATGAGATTGGCCGCGGCCGCGATCCGGAGCGTTTGGGCGGAACAAAGGGCCGCCGGCGCCAGCCACAGGAACAGAATGATCCAGAATCGCTTGGTCGTCATTGGTCACAGGTTGCGCTGCCGCGCTCCCTTCGTCAAAACCTGGTAGCGGTGAATTTCCTACGCGGTCTGTTGCGCTGGCTGATTCTGGCGCTGTTCATTCTCGGCTGCCTGGCGGCGCTGCTGTTCGTGCCCTCCGTGCAAACGGAGGCGGTCCAACTGCTGCTCGGACACGTTCACCACCGGGTGAAGATCACCGTGGACGAGGTCAATGCCGGCCTGAATTCGGCGCACCTGGAAGGTGTGCATATTTTGGGTCCGGGATTCGAACTGACGGCGCCGGTGGTGGACCTGGAGCTTTCGATGCCGGATTTCCTGCTTCATCGGCGGGCGCGCCTTCGCAACGTCGTGGCGAGGGACTGGAAAGCCAGTGGCTTGGAGCCGGCTCTGGCGCTGACCGGCGCGTCGTTGCCCTGGGAGGTGTCGATTGATCACGCGGACCTGGCCGGGCAGCTCTGGACCGCTCCCTCCGGTGGCAAAGGGTCCATTCCGCTGGACGTGGCGCTCAAGGGCGGCGGCGTCACCCCGTCGCAAAACGGCACGTTTGCGCTCGACGCTTCCGGCGTGTTCGTGACGAACGATATGTCGCAGGTGTCGGCGGCGCTGCACGGCACGCTCAGCCTCGGCCTCGGCGATCATCACGCGCCGACCCAGATCAACGCGACCCTCACCACCAGCGGAGCGGGTTTCGAAGCGCTCTCTGGGCTGACGGTGATGGGCCAGGTCGGAAGCAATGGCATTCGCTGGGGCCTGATCAAGGGCGGACGCGAATTGGTGGCGTTGGACGGAAGTTTCACGCGCGGACGTTGGTCGCTGGCGGTGACTTCGGCCGACGTGGCGCCGTTCTTTGGCGACACCCCGCCTCCGCCGTTCACCGCGTCCGGCAAGGGGGATTTTCAGTGGAACGCCCAGGACAAATCGGTCGATCTGGCCGGCGAGTTGACCGGCGTGGCCAATGCCTGGCCTTACACCGCGCGCTTCACCGCTCAGCACCGGGGCCACGATCTGGCCGTGCAGGAATTGTCCGGCACGGTGGCGGGAGTCGCCTTCACGGCCTTGCAGTCGATGTCCGTCGATGAGACGACGCGAGCGGTGACGTACGCGAAGCCGACCGCCGACCTCGTCCGGGTTTCGCTCGATCATTTTGCGCTCAGCCGCGTTCCCGCCTGGCCGATCCTCAGCACGCAGATTCGCGCTTCCGCCGGCGGCGCCAGCGGCGAGATTGTGGTTTCGGGCAAGGGCGATCAGGGATACGCACTGCGAACCGCACGGCCGGTTGAGGTGGAGGGTGCGGTGCTCGATCGAGGGAGCATCCCATGGGTGAGCGACGTTTCCGGTCGTTTTGGATTGGAAGGGACACTCGGCCCCGATCAATGGGAGATCAAGGCAACGGAGCTTGCCCTGCGCCACGCCGGCAAGCCGGTCCTGGCCGGCTCGCTCTCCCTGCTGCGCTCCACCGCCGGGGGCGAACCTTGGATGGTGACCGGCAAGGTTTCCACTCCTCTCCCGGTCGGCGGTTTGGGCCCGATGAAAACCACCGTGAATTTCACGGGGCTGGCCGGCACCGGTCTCAAGTTGGATGGCGATCTCCATGCGGTGGGCGAGGCCAAGCGCGATTTGACCGCGACGTTCCATCTTTCCTATGACGAGACAGGCAGCGCGCAGCTGCAGATGCCGCTCAAGCTGGCGTTCGGAGATCAGGTATCGGATCTCGTGATCGATGCGACCCGGCTGGTCGACCAGAACGGCGAGCGGCGTTATTTGAAGATCGCGGGCACGAAGGCCATTCGCGATCAATTGCAAATGCTGGCGGCTCCGCTGCTCGCGAACCTGTCGGCCGGGCGTCCATTTTGGGGCCCGGGATTCGGCCGGCTGGGCATCACGGTCGACCGTTTTGAGTTTCCCGGCGGCGTCTGGGCGCCTCTGGATGCGGAGGTTACGTTGTCTCCGACCCACGTGGAACTGGAGGATGTTCGCGTCGGGCTGGACAGCAGCCACACCGTCAAGGTCACGGGCGGCGTGGATTTCGATCCCGCCGCCGCCGTCCCGTATTCCATGACGGGCTCGCTCGAACTGAATAACGTGGAATCGGCGCCCTACTTTCCGAAACTGCACGGAGAGCCGGTCGTGCAGGGAAAATTCACGGTCCGGCGGACGCTGACGAGCCACGGGCACGACCTCGCGGAATTGCTCGCGCATCCCTTGCAAAGCATTCATGCGACCAGCGGCACCTCCCTCGTTCGCGCTCTGGCCGTCAACGTGGGCGATGCGGTGCCCCAGCACCGGACTTCCGCCGGGCAGGCGGCGGGGCATACGGCCGAAAATGTCGCCAGCTTCATCTTCGCCACCAAGAGCAATCCTTTGGAGCAGGGAAAGAATCCGGTGACGCCCAAGGCGGAAGCGGTGCTCAATTTCACGGATTTGATCGACGAGCTGGATTTCGACCACCTGACCGTCGATGCCGCGGAGCAGCCCGACGGTTCGTACGTGGTCAGCAAAATCGATGGCAGCACCGACGAGATCAAGGTTTCGGGATCGGGAAAGCTCGGAGGCAAAGCCACGGACAAATTGTCCGATCGTCCGCTCTCGATGGATTTCAAGGTGTCGTTTCGCGGCGACTTTGCGAAGCTGCTGGAACGGGGAGGCGTCGTGAAGGCCCCGCCGGACAAGAAAACCTGGGTGGACCTGCCCGGCCCTGTGCACTTGGGCGGCACGGTGGGCAACATCGATCCCAAGCAGTGGCACGATTTGCTCGCGCCATTTGTGCGAGGCTGACGTCGTGGGTGGAGCGCGTGGTCCCCACGCGCTGTTTGACATCGAAAGCGGGACGGCCGGGGTCAGCGCCCCCGGCTAGAGCATCGAATCGCGCGTCACGTCGCCACCGGCACCTGATCCACCAACGCAGCCAGATGCCCGAGCGATAGCGGCTTGAGAAAGAAGCCGATGGCCCCGGCCTTCTCCGCCCGGCGCTGCTCGGTCTCGGACGAGGAGCCGGAAAGAACGTAAATGGCGGGACGCGGTATCAACCGGTGCAAGCCGAGCCATTCAAGCACCTGCTGCCCGGAGCGGATGGGAAGCTTGAGATCCAGCAGAAGCACATCCGGAAAAGGATGGTGAGCTCGATCGCGATAGCAGCCATTGCCGGCCAGATAGTCGATTGCCTGCTGGCCATTTTCGACATGGTGAACCGTGCCGACGTTGGCCTTGTTGAGCATCCGATGCAGGAAGAAGAAATCGTCGCGGTCATCCTCCGCCACGAGAATTGTCAGCTTGCGCGTCACAGTTTTCATACTGCCTCTTTGTCAGCGCGCCGATAATCGGGCCAATTCCCGAATAGGTCCGCAGGGAACGCCCCAGGCGCGTGAGTTTCCAAGCTAACGATGCCTCTTTCCATCAGCTGGGCCGACGTGTTCGCGCGCCTGGCGCTCACCGTCGCGGCGGGCTTTCTGGTCGGACTGAATCGGTCCGAACACGGTCATGCTGCGGGAGTTCGGACCACGATCCTGGTCTGCCTCGCCGCGTCTCTTAGCATGATACAGGCGAACCTGCTGCTCGGGACGGTGGGCAAGGCGTCGGATTCGTTTGTCGTCATGGATTTGATGCGTCTTCCGCTTGGCATCCTCTCGGGCATCGGATTCATTGGAGCCGGGGTGATCCTGCGGCGCGGCAACATGGTCACCGGTATCACGACGGCTGCGACAATCTGGCTGGTGACGGTCATGGGTTTGTGCTTCGGAGGGGGCCAGTGGGGGCTTGGGCTCGCGACCTTGGCCATCGCGCTGGGGGTGCTCACCGGGCTCAAGCCGGTGGAGCGCCATTTGCGACGCGACCGGCGCGCAACCTTGATCGTCGTCGCCAGCGGCAATGGCCCCAGCGAGGATGAATTGATTTCGGCCCTCAGGGGCCACGGATTCAAGACGATCTCCACGCAGGTGGCCTTCCTGGATCAAGGTCGCGATCGGCGCCACCAATGCACGGTGCGCTGGCGTCCGGAGCCCGGCGATGTGGCAACGCCGCCAGTGGTTGTCGAATTGGCGCACCGGCCCGGCGTTCGCGAAGTGGAATGGGTTCCCCAGATCGAATTGGGCGAGCCCAAGACGTCCGTATCAGATGGATGATTTTCCAAAGTGGGTGGAGCGCGTGGTCCCCACGCGCTCCACCTCGCTTTTCGGCCAAAGCCGCATTTCCTGGCGCAATGGTCCAAACCGACACGGCGCGTGCCGTCCTGACGGCGACGCAGGTGTGCAAAGCCTATGGTCCCCGCACCGTTCTGGATGGCATCTCGCTTCGGACCGAACGCGGCGAGCGTCTCGCGCTGACGGGGCCCTCGGGCAGCGGAAAGACCACCCTCCTCAACTGCCTGGGGGGCATCGACCGCGCAGATTCGGGAGATATTTCGCTCGAAGGTCGCTCGCTGGCCGGCCTCTCCGGCGCCGAACTGGCGCGCCTGCGCCGCGAACGTATCGGCACCATCTTTCAATTCTTTCACCTGTTGCCGACATTGACCGTCCACGAAAACGTGGAGCTGCCGCTCCAACTGCTGCGCTGGCCGGTCCAGAAGCGGGACCCGGCGGTCGGAAGCCTGCTCGCCCGGGTCGGACTCGCCGAGCGTGCGGACGCATTGCCGACCCAGCTTTCCGGCGGCGAGCAGCAGCGGGTGGCGATTGCCCGGGCGCTGGTTCACCACCCGGCGCTG
Organism: Opitutaceae bacterium; assembly: GCA_036502225.1. Classification (GTDB taxonomy): domain Bacteria; phylum Verrucomicrobiota; class Verrucomicrobiia; order Opitutales; family Opitutaceae; genus Palsa-1447. The sequence continues at coordinate 33,527 of DASXYY010000061.1, read as the reverse complement.
CTGCTGGCGGACGAGCCGACGGGCAACCTGGATTCGGTCAACGGCGCGAACATTCTTTCGCTGCTGCGTGAATTGACGGACGAGACGGGCACCACCCTGGTGCTGGTGACGCACAGCGAGGACGCCGCGGCGATCTGCCACCGGCGGCTTCATCTGCGCGATGGGCGCATCGTATGATCGCCTGGCTGCTGTTTCGCCGATTCTCGCTCCGCCATTGGCGCAGCACCCCGGGGCAGAATACGCTGCTGGTGCTGATTCTCGCGCTCGGCGTGGGTGTATTCGTGGCCATTCGCCTCGCGAATCGCGCGGCGGTGGCGAGCTTCAGCAATTTTTCCGAGACCCTGATCGGCCAGAGCGATTGGATCCTCGAACCGGCGTCGGGCGATTTGCCGGATTCGGTTCTGCCGGAGATTCGGCACCGGTTGGGCGACCAACCGGTGGACATGATTCCGGTCGTGGAAACGACGGCGGCGCCCCCGGTTCGGAGCGGCGAGCCTTATTACGAGCGTCCGACCTACACCTTGCTGGGAATCGACTTCATCGGGCTGTCGAACGTGCCCGCGGCGCGGGCCGCGCTGGGCCGGCTCGGTGCGGCGGCGGGCGGAGATTTCTGGCATACCTGGCAGCAGCCGAATCGCGTCTGGATTTCGCCGAACGTGCCGGAAACCGGGACGCTGCGGGTTTTGATCGGGGATCAATATCACCTGCTGCCGATCGCGGGCGTGCTGCGTTCGGCGCCGGGTTCACCCGCGGTGCCGGACGATTACCTCATCATGGATCTGCCGGATCTGCAGACGCTGCTGCACCGGCCGGGAAGAATCGATCGAATCGAATTCGTGGCGGAACCCGGCCTTCGCCTCGACGAACGGCGCGAGGAATTGGGCCGGTTGCTCACCGAATGGGGCGGCAACGGCGAGCGTTGGCTGGTGCGGTCACCCGGCGTGCGGCGCGAAACGGCCGACAAGATGACGGAAGCGTTTCGGCTGAATCTCACGATTCTATCGCTCATCGCCCTGATCGTGGGCCTCTACCTGATTTTTCAGGCCCTCGATGGCGCGGTCGTGCGCCGCCGCGGCGAAATCGCGGTGCTACGATCCCTCGGCGTCGAGGAGTCGACCATCCGGAGATTGTGGCTCACCGAAGCCGCGTTGCTGGGGGCCGTCGGCGGAATCGCGGGCGTGCTGCTGGGCTGGCTCGGCGCCCAGGGAGCGGTGAGGGCCATCGGGCGCTCGGTGAATGTGCTCTATTTTGCGACCACGGTGCGCCAGGCGAATTTGAGCTGGCCGGAAGTTCTGCTGGGTTTGGCCCTGGGCATTGCGGCGAGCGTGATCGCCGGCTGGTGGCCGGCGCGCGAGGCTTCGCGCACGCCGCCGGCGCAGATTTTGACTCGGGGAGCCGCGCCGGGACCCCGTCTGTGGCGAAATCCCGCAGCTGGCATCGTGGTGGTGTCGATCGGCGCCGCCATCATCCGCGTGCCGCCGATCACGCTGACCAGCGGCTCCCATTTTCCTCTCGCTGGCTATGCCTCCGCCTTTGCGTGGATCGTGGGAGGAGGCATCCTGTGCGCCAGCGCGTTGCCCTACGCCGCTCGGCTGATTCGCTGGATGGGCAAACGCGGCCCCAGCCGTCGCGTGGCACTGGGGCACCTGGCTCGGCCGTCGGGGCGCCACCGGCTCGCGGTCGCCTCGCTCCTGTGCGCGGTGGGCATGAGCGCCGGGATGGCCATTCTCGTTTCCAGCTTCGAGAGCACGATTCGCGGCTGGATGGCCCGATCGCTGCAGGCCGACCTTTATGTTTACAGCGCCGCGGCTCGCAGCGCGTCGGCGAACGATCACATCCAGGCGCCGACGTGGAAGGCGTTGGCAAAGGAGCCCGGCGTCGCTCAGGAATGGCTGCTTGCGGAGTATCCGGTCCAGATTGGGACCGGCGCCCCCACGACGCTCGCGGGGACGAACCTGGAGCTGACGGAGGCCCATGCGAACCTCCCCTGGGTGGAGGCGCCTTCGGGCCCGGCGGTATTCGATGCGGCCCGCAATGGCGGGCTGTGTTTGGTGAGCGAGAGTTTTTCCGACCGCTTCGGGGTGCATCGGGGCGGCGAGATTGCGCTGCCAACGCCGGCGGGAGTGCGGCAGGTTCGGGTCGCGGGCGTCTATGCGGACTACGGAAACGAACGGGGCATCGTGCTCGTGCAGTGGGAGCGGCTCGTGCAGTGGATGCACGACGATTCCGCGACGCATATTTCCCTCTTTTTGGCGCCGCATGTGAACGCCGTGGCCATGCGGCATCGGCTGCGCAGCCGATTTCCCGGACTGCAGGTGCTCACCTACACCGAGCTCCGCGGACAGATTCTCAATGTGTTCCGGCAGACGTTCACGATCACCTATGCGCTGGAGATCATCGGCGTGCTGGTGGCGGTGGCCGGCCTCGCCCTCGCGATGGCGAGCATCCTGCTCGATCGGCGCGATGAATTGACTTCACTTCGCGCGCTCGGGTTTTCGCGCGCCGAGATGGCCTGGGCCGGTTCGGCAGAGGGTTTGGCGCTGGCAGTGTGGGCGATCGTCGGCGGGCTGGCCCTGAGTCTGGCGCTGGGCTGGCTGCTGATCCACGTCATCAACAAGCAGTCCTTTGGGTGGACGCTGGGTTTTCAGGTCCCGCTCGGGCAGCTCGTTGGATTGGCCGTCGCCGTCGCCGTCGCGGGCTGGCTGGTCAGTTTTGCAGTCGGCTGGTGGGGCGCCAATCTGCCCGCGGATCGGGAAGAATGAAATCGGCACATCTAACACACGCTTGCGCCGTGGCCGGGGTCAGCGCCCCCGGCTACAACCAATGGCGCTTTTGGTCGGGAGTATTGCTGGTGGCTTTGCTGGCTGGCACCGGCCTGCGCGCCAGCGACACCACCTCGGACGGCTTCGCCCTCCCGCAGCCCGGGCATCACTTCGAATTCCCCGCCGACTACGGTTCGCACCCGGCGTTTCGCATCGAGTGGTGGTATATCACCGGTCATCTGTTCGCGGGCGACGAGCGGCGCTTCGGATTTCAAGCGACGTTCTTCCGGCTGGCTGGTTCCAAAGGGGCGGCGGAGGCCTCGCCGGACTTTGCGCGCAACGAGGTGTATTTGGCCCATATGGCCGTGACCGACATCAAGACCGGGAAGTTTTTCCACACCGAGCGGCTCAATCGCGCGGGATGGGACGCGCACTCGGCGGTGGGGCGTCTCGAGTTGGCGAACGGCCCCTGGTCGCTCGCCATGGACTCGACCGGGATCATGAAACTGGATGGCTCGGTGGACGCGAAAGCAAGTTTCCAACTTTCGCTCAAACCGACGAAGCCGCTGGTGGTGTTCGGCGACGATGGCGTTTCGCACAAGGGGGCGGAAGCGTCGGCGGCGTCCTACTATCTGACCTTTCCGCAGTTGGCGGCGGAAGGACAGCTTACGGTCGGGGAGCAAGGCTATCGGGTGCACGGCGAGGCCTGGATGGACCACGAAATCAGTTCCAGTCAGCTGGGGTCCCGGCAAGTCGGATGGGACTGGACCTGCATCCAGTTCCAGGATTCACCGTGGCAGCTGATGCTGTATCGCCTGCGGCGCGCAGACGGAACGGCGGATCCGGCGTCGAAGCTGCAATGGGTCGATCCGGCGTCGCATGCGGTCACCTCTGACTTCGAATGGAAAGTGCTGGATTGGTGGACGAGCCCGCGAACCCACGGCCGATATCCGGCGCGGATTGAACTGACGAGCGTCTCGCCTGCGACCCGGCGCCCGGTTCATCTCATTCTGCAATCCTTGGTGCCCGATCAGGAACTGTCCAATGCGCTGGGAGGCGGGCCCTATTGGGAGGGCGCCTGCCGGGTGACCAACGCAGATACGGGCAAGGAAATCGGGTCCGCGTACCTGGAACTCACCGGTTACGTCACGGCGTTGAAAATGTAGGAAAGACTCTCTATGGTGGTTCACTCATGTTGGCTGTGGACAACCAGATCGAAGTGGAAGCCGAGCGCCTGTTCCGCGCCCTGCTACCGGTGAATTGCGAGCCGGGGCACCAGCCGTGGACCTTTGAGCGCTGTCGCGAGCTGGCGCCGCTGACGTTGGAAATCGCCCGGCTAAAACGTGAAAAGAACGCCGTTATCCTGGCCCACTCCTACGTCGAACCCGAAATCATCTACGGGGTGGCCGATTTTCGGGGCGACTCCTACTTTCTGAGCGTCAAGGCCAAGGAAGCCAACGCACGGATGATCGTCTTTGCCGGCGTGGTCTTCATGGCCGAAACGGCCAAGGTCGTGTGTCCGGATGCGACCGTAGTCGTGCCGGACCGCCACTCCGGCTGCTCGCTCGCGGATTCGCTGTCGGGAGAGGAACTGCGCCGCCTCAAGGGGCTTTATCCCGACGCGGCGGTGGTCTGCTATATCAACAGCACCGCGGAGGTGAAGGCGGAGTCGGATGTCTGCGTCACCTCCGGCAACGTCTACGACATTGTCGCGGGGCTGCCCGAGCGGCGCGTCCTGTTCGTCCCGGATCGGCTGATGGCCGAAAATCTGCGCACGGAGCTGGCCCGGCGGGGCGTGGACAAGGAGATCATTTCGTCGGACGGAACCTGCATGGTTCATGAGGAATTCGATCCTGCTCAAATCTTGGCGGCCCGCGCGCAGTTTACGGGGCTCAAGGTGGTCTCCCATCCGGAATGCCCGCCGGAGGTGGCGGCCGCCTCGGACTTTGTCGGCAGCACGGGAGCCATGATGGCGTACGTGCGCCGCACGAACGCTCCGCACTTTCTCATGCTGACCGAATGCGGGCTGGTCGGCCGGCTCCAGTCGGAGATCCCGGAAAAGGAATTTGTCGGCGGCTGCCGGCTCTGTCCGTACATGAAGCTCAATTCTCTGGAAAAGGTCCGCGACGCGCTGGCGGCGCCGCGGCCGGATCAGATCGTCACGCTCGACGAAACGCTGCGGCGGCGGGCGGCGCGCTGCATCGATCGCATGTTCGAACTGGCCCCGCGCGACTGACATGCACACCGCTCGTTTGATCGAACTCGCGCTGGCCGAGGACGCGGGGTTGGGTGACCTGACCAGCCGCGCGATTTTCGGACCCCGCCACCAATCCCGGGCCGTGATCGAAGCCCGGCAGGAGGTGGTGATTTGCGGGCTGGCCGTCGCGGCCGACGTATTCGAGGCCGTCGACCCCGCCCTGAAGGTGCGCGCGTTGGCCGAGGACGGGGACCGCGTGAAGGCCGGAAAGTCGGTGATGCGGATCAGCGGAGCGACCATCTCGCTGCTGACCGCGGAACGCACCGCGCTGAATTTTCTGCAGCGGCTCACCGGCGTCGCGACGCAGGCCCGCCGCTATGCCGAGGCGGTCAAGGGCACGGGCGTTCGCATCGTCGACACGCGCAAGACGACTCCCGGTTTCCGCGCGCTGGAAAAGCACGCGGTGCGGTGCGGCGGCTGCCACAATCACCGCTTTTCCCTGGGCGAGCACGTGCTGATCAAGGACAACCATATCGCGGCCGCGGGTTCGATCGCGGAAGCCGTGGCCTTGGCGCGGGCGGCCGCGCCGCACACGGCCAAGATCGAAATCGAGGCCAAGACGACGGCCGAGGTCCGGGCCGCGCTGGCGGCCCGAGCGGAAGTGATACTTTTGGACAACATGACCCCGGATCAGGTGCGGGCGGCGGTCAAACTGATCGCCGGGCGGGCGCTGGTGGAGGTTTCGGGTGGAGTGAAGTTCGAAACGCTGCGCGATTATGCGATGGCGGGAGTCGATGTGATCAGCGTCGGCGCCCTCACCCACTCCGCTCCGGCGGCGGATCTCAGTCTGACCCTTTTGTGAACGTCCTTCGCACCGACTGCCTGGTGATAGGGGCGGGTCTGGCTGGCTGCAGCTATGCCCTCCGGGCCGCGGAAGCGGGCCTGCAGGTGACGCTGCTCTCCTTGGACGGGCCGCTGGCGGCGAACAGCGACTGGGCCCAAGGCGGCATCATCTACGACACCTCCCCGGATCCGGCCATCCTGGCGGCCGATATCCTGGCGGCGAGCGACGGCACCGCCAATCCGCTCGCGATCGAGCAGCTGGTGCGGGAGGGGCCCACGGCCGTCCGTGAGACGCTGCTGGACGGCCGCGAGGTCGGCTTCGACCGCGATGCGAGCGGCGCGCTCGATTTCACGCGCGAGGGCGGCCACAGCGAGCGGCGGATCATCCACGCCAAGGATCAGACCGGGCACGCGATCCTTTCGGCGATTGCGGCGCGGGTCGACCGGCAGCCCCGCATTCACCGGCTGGGTGGCGCGGTTGCAATCGACCTCCTGACCTTGTCTCACAACGCCGACGACAACGCCGCGCGGTACGCGCCGCTGACCTGCTTTGGTGCCTATATTCTGGATACGAAGAGCGGCGACGTGTCCGCGATCGTGGCCCGGAAGACGATTCTCGCGACCGGCGGGCTGGGCCAGATCTTCCTGCACAGCACCAATCAGCCGGGCAGCGTCGGGCACGGGGTTGCCATGGCCTATCGGGTCGGCGCCCGCGTCATCGACCTGGAGTACGTCCAGTTTCACCCCACGACCTTCTTCCACAAGAGCGCTCCGCGCTTCCTCCTGACCGAGGCGCTGCGCGGCGAGGGCGGCGTGCTGGTGAACGCCCGCGGCGAGCGGTTTCTGGACGGCGTCCTTCCCCAGGGTTCGCTGGCTCCGCGCGACGTGGTCGCGCGCGCCATTCATCACGAGCTGGCCGGAAGCGGCGAACCGTGTGTCTTTCTCGATCTGTCGGCCCTGAGCGCGGATTTCATCCGCGAGCGGTTTCCGTTTCTGTGCGCGCGCTGCGCGGAATTCGGCGTGGACATGACCCGCAGCCCGGTGCCGGTGGTGCCGGCCGCGCATTTCTCGTGCGGCGGGGTTCACACGGATTTGGCGGGCCGCACGAATGTGCGGCATTTGAACGCGATCGGCGAGACGGGCTGCACGGGTCTGCACGGCGCGAATCGCCTGGCGAGCACCTCGCTGCTGGAATGCCTCACGAGCGCCAAATTTACGGCGCAGGCGGATGCGGAAGAGATCGCCCGGGGACAATTTTTGCTGCCGGAGCCCCGCCCGTGGCAGGGTCCCGCCCGGGAGGCGGATCCGACGCTGGTTCGACAGGATATGCTGCTCCTGCAGCACACCCTCTGGAATTACGCCGGCATCGTGCGTTCGCCGAAGCGGCTGGCCCGGGCCCGGCGGATCTTGTTGGAGCTGCGCGAAGAGATTCAGACCTTCTATCGCGATTGCCGCGTTTCGCGGCCCTTGATCGATCTGCGCAACGCGATCCAGACCGCGCTGCTGGTGGTGCACGCGGCGGCGCTCAACCCGCGGAGCCGTGGCTGCCACTATGTGACCGGCGGCGACGAATGATGTCCTGCAGCGCGGCGAAGTCATCATCGCGCGCGCGGCTCTCGATCACAAAGTCGAATTGGCCGGCCTCGCGCAGTTCCGCCTCGGCGGTCTTCATGCGGCGGGCAATTTCCTCGTCGTGCTCGGACCCGCGCGACTTCATGCGGGCGAGCAGGCGTTCGTGGTCCACGCGGATGAAAATGGTGGCCAGCGAGCGCGCGAGTCGCGGATCGGACTGAGCGGCGCGGCGGAAATTGGCCACGCCTTGCACATCGATGCTCATGACCAGGTCCTGCCCGGCTTCGAGCGGCTCCAGCACGCTGGCGCGCAGGGTGCCGTAGCGGCGCTCCGCGCTTTCGGTCGCGAGGCCGTGCACCCAGGCCCATTCAAGAAAGTCGCCGGCTTCGGCCCGGCGCGTGAACTCCGCCGGGGTGAAGAAGTGGTAGTGGATGCCGTCGATCTCGCCGGCCCGCGGCGCGCGCGTGGTGCTGGTGACGACGCGTTTGAAGCCGGCGTTCGAATCGACGAGGCGGTCGCAGAGCGTACTTTTACCTGAACCAGAGGGGCCGGCCAAAATCACCAAAAGCGGCGAATCGGCCATGGGTCAGTAGGTGAACGCGATCACGGTCAGCAATAGACCGTAGGCGACGACGGCGCCGGCCACGGCGCGGGTTCGACCGGGCCGTGCAAACAGCCACTCGAAGAAATCGCGCAGACGCCAGGGTTGGGCGCCGACCCAGATCGCCAAGGAGACGGCGATATAGAGCAGCACCTTCTGGCAATAGACCTGCGGGTGCTCAAAGCGCAGATAGCCCGCCATGAGCAACGGGAACGATCCTAACAGAATCAGGACCGCCAGACCGCGCACGGCCAGAAAGTCGGGGATGCACTTGTAGGCCAATGCCGCGACCAAACCGAAACCGATGGTGAGTGGCACGTGGTATTCGCCGAAGTCGGCGGCGGAAAGATTCCAGACTTGGTAGAGGAAGCACAGGCTGGCGGCGCCAAACAGCAGATAGCTCGCCCGCGTTGATCGTGGAAACGATCGGTAGGCGGTGACCGCCCCGGTGCGGCCGACGAGCAGGGGAAGCCCCGCCAGCAGCAGCAGGAGTCCGGGAATGAGGGTCGCAACGAGCAACGACATCGAAACTAGTCAGGGGCGCAGGGCCGGTTCTGACGAGACCAAATTCGTCTCGCCATAGAGGGTGCTGACCGAGGCGCGTAGAATGCGGACCGGCAGGAGGCGTCCGATCAGCTCGCGGGGGCCATCGAACAGGGTGACGCGGTTGCCGCGGGTGCGTCCGGTCAGGTGCTGGCCGGTTCGATCCACCCCTTCCACCAGCACTTCTTCGGTGGTGCCGAGCAGCGCTTGGGTCCGGCGCAAAGAGTTGGCCTGAAGCAGAGCCAACAGCGCCTGATTGCGCGTTTCCTTGATCTCCTCCGGGACTTGCGCGTCCATCGTCGCGGCGGGCGTGCCGGTGCGGATGGAGTACTTGAAGACATAGGCCATGTCGTAGTTGGCCGCCGCGAAGACCTCCTGCGTCTGCGCGAAATCCTCGTCCGTTTCGCCGGGGAAGCCCACGATCACGTCAGTCGAAAAATACATGTCGGGCCGAACCGAGCGGAGCGCCGCTACAATCTCCAGGTAGCGCTCGCGGGTGTACGGACGGTTCATCGCCCGGAGGATGCGATTGCTGCCGGACTGCAGCGGCAGGTGCACGTATTCGCAGAGCTTGGCAAGCCGGCCATAGGCGGCGACCAGATCGTCCTTGAATCCGCGGGGATGCGGCGAAGTGAACCGAATCCGCTCGATGCCATCGAGGTCGTGGATGCGCTCCAGCAATTGAACAAACGGGGTGATGCCGCCGGTGTGGGCGTAGTCGCGCCGGCCGTAGCTGGTCACGATCTGGCCGAGCAGCGTGATTTCCCGGATGCCGCGTTTGGCCAGCGCCCGGCACTCGGCGACGATGTCGTCCATGGGCCGCGACCGCTCGTCGCCGCGGGTCTTCGGCACGATGCAGAAGGCGCAATCCATGTTGCAGCCCTGTTGGATCGAAACGAAGGCGCTGACCTGGCGTTCGGCGTCGTCCGGCTGATAATGGTCGCGAATCGTGTTTTGCGAACCCGGCTCTTCTGCGATGTCGACCAGCGTGTCGGCAATCGGCACCCCGGCGTCCCGCGCGGCCCGGAGATTGTCGAGGTAGTCCGGCACGCGGTGAAATTTCTGGGTGCCGACGATCAGGTCGACGTCCGGCAGCTGGTCGAGCAGCTCGGCGCCGCGATTTTGGGCCATGCAGCCCAGGATCCCCAGAACGAAGTCCGGCTGGCGCCGCTTGCGGGCGGAAACATAGCCCGCCTTGCCGATCGCCTTCTGTTCCGCCGCATCCCGAACGCTGCAGGTGTTCAGCAGCATGATATCGCAGTCGTCTTCATTCGCCACGATCCGATACCCCCGCCCGCGCAGCATCGCCGCCACCGCGTCGCTGTCGCGTTCGTTCATCTGGCATCCGTATGTCTTGATGAAAACGCGGTTCATTGGCGGTGAGGGTTGATTCCACCGGAGGCATCTAACGAGGTCAACCGTTCGGAAATCCGCTTATAGTGGGTGGAGCGCATGGTCCCCATGCGCTCCACCTAGACATCTAAGTGAATTTGGCACACCTATTTCCCAATGCCTCGCCGCTGGATATCGCTCCTTTCGTTGGCTTTTCCGCTTTTCGCCCACGGCCAATCGACCCCTGCCCCCGCACCTTCATCCATCCCCACCCTCCCGCCCGAGGCCTACGACGCCGCCAAGGAGCTCTGGGACAACTTCGCGCCGGACGACGTAAAGCAGAACTACCGCTTTCCCAGTCGCGAGGAGGCGCAGCAGGCGATTGCGAAGATTCAGGCGGCCTTGGACAGCGGTTCGCTGGACGACCTCGCGCAATATGCCGACCAGGCGCGCCAGCTGGCGCCGGTTCTCCAGTCGATCCCAGGGTTTTCGGACTACGGCGATTGGCTCCAATCCAAGCTCGACGAACTGGATGCGGCCAAGGCGCTTCGCCGGGCGCCGGCACCGCTGCCTCCTCCCCACCCTTCGTCGTTCGACGTTCCGTTTTACCGCGAGTGGGTGACTCGGCTGCGAAATCGGCCCGCTCCCGCGGCGGCAGCCGAGTTGATGCCGACACTGCAGGCAGCGTTCCGCGCGGAAGGCGTGCCGCCTCAACTGGCATGGCTGGCGGAAGCTGAGTCGTCCCTGAATTCCCATGCACAGAGTCCCGCCGGGGCCAAGGGCTTGTTTCAGCTCAAATCCGAAACCGCACGCCAGTACGGTCTGAGCACGTTTCTGCCGGACGAACGCACCGACCCGGAAAAGTCCGCCCAAGCGGCCGCGCGAGATTTGCGCGAACTCGGCCACCGGTTCGGCTCCTGGCCGCTGGCCCTCGCGGCCTATAACGCCGGCCCCGGCCGAGTCGCCCGTCTCCTTGCCGCTCACCATGCTGACACGTTCGCGGCGGTGGCTGCGTCCCTGCCCGGCGAGACGCGCATGTACGTCCCCAAAGTCTGCGCGTTGGTCGCGCTCCGCTCGGGAGTTTCCGTGGATCGTTTGCAGCCCCCGCGTTAGGCAGAGTGGGTGGAGCGCATGGTCCCCATGCGCTTGGCGTTTGATACCGAAAGCGGGCGGAGGTTTAAGCGCGTGGGGACCACGCGCTCCACCCCGGACGCGACTATCGACCGCGGCGCTTGAGCCCGAGCTGCGCCACCGCGAACCGCACCACGCCTTCCAGGCGTTCGGTCTCGGCGGGGTCGGTGCCTTCGGCGCGCTTCAGATCATCTTCGGCGCGTTGGAGGGCGTTTTCGACCGCGTGCTCGTCAATCTTCTCTTCGTCGATCGCGTTTTCGGCCAGGACCGAAACCTTGTCGCCGGAGACTTGGGCGAAACCGCCCGAGACGACCAGCGCCTGCGAACGTCCGCCCTTGGTGACACGCAGCTCGCCGCCGCTGACGACGGTGAGCAGCGGCACGTGGCCGGGCAAAATGCCGATTTCGCCTTCGACCGTCGGAATCACGACCGAGTCAATCGTGTCCGAATAGACACTCGCATAGGGCGTGACGATTTCCAGCGTGAGCGGCATGGAGCTTAAGCCTTCTTGGCGGACGACGCGGTGACCTCGTCGATGCCGCCTTTCATGTAGAAGTCGCCTTCGGCGACGTCGTCGAGCTTGCCGTCGAGGATCAGCTTGAAGCCGCGGACCGTTTCCTTGACCGCGACGTACTTGCCGGGGGTGCCGGTGAAGACTTCGGCCACGGCGAACGGCTGCGAAAGGAAGCGCTGGATCTTGCGGGCGCGATAAACCGTGAGCTTGTCGTCGGGCGAAAGTTCGTCGAGGCCCAGAATGGCGATGATGTCCTGCAGATCCTTGTAGCGCTGCAGCACGCGCTGCACGTCGCGGGCGACCTGATAATGTTCCTGTCCGACGATCGCGGGTTCGAGCGCCTTGGAGACGGACGAGAGCGGATCGACGGCGGGATAGATGCCGAGTTCGGCGATGGAACGCTCGAGCACGATGGTCGAGTCCAAGTGCGCAAAGGTGTTCGCGGGGGCCGGATCGGTGAGATCGTCGGCGGGGACGTACACGGCCTGCACGGAGGTGATCGAACCCTTCTTGGTGGAGGTGATGCGCTCCTGGAGGAGGCCCATCTCGTTCGACAGCGTCGGCTGATAGCCGACGGCGGACGGCGAGCGGCCGAGGAGGGCGGACACTTCGGAGCCGGCCTGCGAGAACCGGAAGATGTTGTCGATGAAGAGCAGCACGTCCTGGTTCTTTTCGTCGCGGAAATACTCGGTCATGGCCAGGGCCGAGAGCGCGACGCGCATGCGGGCGCCCGGGGGCTCGTTCATCTGGCCGTACACCAGCGCCACCTTGGACTTGGAAAGGTCCTTCTGGTCGATGACGCCCGCCTCCGACATTTCGTGGTAGAGGTCATTGCCTTCGCGGGAACGCTCACCCACCCCGGCGAACACGGAATAGCCGCCGTGGGCCTTGGCGATGTTGTTGATGAGCTCCAGAATGACGACGGTCTTGCCGACGCCGGCGCCGCCGAACGCACCGGCTTTGCCGCCCTTGATGAACGGGCAGATCAGATCGATGACCTTGATGCCGGTTTCGAGGATCTGCGCTTCGGTGTCCTGGTCGACCAGGGCCGGAGCCGGACGGTGAATCGGATAGCGCTTGGTTGCATTCACGGGACCGCGATTGTCCACCGGCGTGCCGGTGACGTCGAAGATGCGGCCGAGGACGGCCTCGCCGACGGGCACGGTGATCGGGCCGCCCGTATCGAAAACCGTCAGACCGCGCTTCAGGCCTTCGGAGGACGACATCGCGATCGCGCGCGCGAGGCCCGCGCCGAGATGCTGCTGCACTTCGAGCGTCAGCATTTCGACCTTGCCGCCGACTTCGAACTCGATGGTGAGCGCCTGGTAGATCGGCGGGATTGCATGCTCGGCGAATTGAACGTCAACGACCGGTCCGATGACTTGGACGATCTTGCCTGTATTGCTCATAATGAAATGGGATTTAAGAGGTGGAAGCGGCGTCCCTCCGCTTAGGAGGCATATTGCGCCGCCGCAATTTCCAGAATTTCCTGAGTGATGGCCGCCTGGCGGGCCTTGTTGTACTCAAGCGTCAGGTCGCCGAGCAGCTTGGTCGCGTTGTCCTTGGCGGTCTTCATCGCCACCATGCGGGCGCTGTGTTCGGAAGCTTTCGCGGACAGGATGAACTGGTGGAGCTGGCGCGTCAGGTAGAAAGGCAGCAGGGCATCGAGCACGCCATGGATGCTGGGCTCGAAGACAATCTCACGGTCGTCCTTTGGGACGGTTTCGGTGATCGCACCGGTTTCGCGCAGACGCTCGATGAACGTCTTGAGGTCGGCGAGCGGGAGCATCGGACGAAGACGGGATTCCTGCACCAGCGTGTTCTTGAAGCGCGGGTAGATAATCTCGATCGAGTCGATCTTCCCCTCGACGAAGTGCTGGGACATCAGGTCGGTGATGACGCGCACTTCGCGCAAGGGCACCAGATCGTGGACCGGAAAATCGGCGACCAGGTCGCGCTTCGTGCGGGCGAGGAACTGCGCGCCCTTGCGGCCGACGACATAGAACTTGGCTGGGGTCTTGATCTCCGAAACCAGGCGGAACAGGTTCGTGTTGAGCGGACCGCACAGGCCCTTGTCGCTCGTCACGAGGAGAATGCCGCGCGTCTGCACGGGGCGCTCGATCAGAAACGGATGAACCGCCTTGTCGACGCGGGCGGCGATCGCCGCGAGCATCGTCGCCATCAGGTTCGCGTACGGACGGCCCGCCAGCGCCGACTGCTGCGCCTTCTTCATCTTGGAAGCCGCGACCAGCTCCATCGCCTTGGTGATTTGGCGGGTGTTCTTGACCGACTTGATGCGCCGGCGGATGTCGCGCGTGGAAGGCATGGGCGAAAACTAGCGGCGAATCAGGCTTTGAACGTGGCTTTCCACTCGTCGGCGGCGGTCTTGAGCTCGCCTTCGATTTCGGCGTCGAGCGCGGCTTTGGTGCGAATCTTGGTCAGGAGCGAGTCTTTGCGGGTGGCGAAAAATTCGCGGAGCGAAACGGCGGCCGGGGTCACGTGACGGATTTCCAGGCTGTCGTAATAGCCCTTTTGCAGCGCCCACAGGGTCGCCACCTGCTGTTCGATCGGAACGGGATTGAAGGCCGGCTGCTTGAAGAGCTCCACGATGCGGGATCCGCGGTCGAGCTGGGCCTTGGTCTTGGCGTCGAGGTCGGAACCGAATTGCGCGAACGCCGCGAGCTCGCGGAATTGCGCCAGCTCGCCCTTGAGTTTGCCGCCGACCTGCTTGGTGGCCTTGATCTGCGCCGACGAACCGACGCGCGACACCGACAGACCGACGGACACGGCCGGACGGATGCCCTGATTGAAGAGATCGGTTTCGAGAAAGATCTGTCCGTCGGTGATCGAGATCACGTTCGTCGGGATGTAGGCCGAGACGTCGCCGGCGAGCGTTTCGATGATCGGCAGCGCGGTCAGCGAGCCCTTGCCATCGAGGCGGGCGGAACGTTCCAGCAGGCGGCTGTGCAGATAGAACACGTCGCCCGGATACGCTTCGCGGCCGGAGGGTCGCTTGAGGATCAGCGAAATCTGGCGATAAGCGACGGCGTGCTTGGACAGATCGTCATAGACGATCAGGGCGTCCTTGCCGTTTTCCATGAACCATTCGCCCATGGCGGCGCCGGAATACGGGGCCAGGTATTGATTGGCCGGATTATCCGCTGCCGCGGCGGCGACGATGACCGTGAATTCGAGCGCGCCGGCGGCTTCGAGGGCCGACATCGTGCGGACGATGTTGGAATTTTTTTGTCCGATCGCGACGTAGATCGAGTAAACGGGACGGAACTTCGGGTCCTGCGAGGCGAGGCCGACCTTGTTGATCTTGGCCTGGTTGATGATCGTATCGATCGCGATCGTGGTTTTGCCGGTGCCGCGGTCGCCGATGATCAGTTCGCGCTGGCCGCGGCCGATCGGAATCATGGAGTCGATCGCCATGATGCCGGTGAACAGCGGCTGAGTGACCGATTTGCGGACGATGATGCCGGGGGCGATCTTTTCGACCGGATAGGTTTCCTTGGCCTCGATCGGACCTTTGCCGTCGACCGGACGACCGAGCGCGTCGACCGCGCGGCCGAGGAGCGCTTCGCCGACGGGCACGGAGAGCAGCTTGCCCGTGGTGGAAACTTCGTCGCCTTCCTTGAGCTGGGAGACATCGCCCAGGACAACGCAGCCGACTTCGTCCTCTTCCAAGTTCAGCGCGATGCCGATCGCGCCGCCCGGGAACTGCACCATTTCGTTGTACATCACGTCGGAGAGGCCGTCGATCTTGGCCACGCCATCGGCGACGGTGCGAATGACGCCGGTGTTCTTTTTGACCGCTTTATGGGAAAGCTTCGCGATCTGCTGTTCGATTTGTTCGAGGACGGTGCTCATGACGCGGAAAGAAAAAAAGGGGGGTTAAACGGACGCCGCGAGGTCGGCCAATTGGGCCGCCACGGAGGACTCAAAAATGTCGTCGCCGATGCGCACACGCACGCCGGCGATCAAATCGGGATTGGGACGGGCGGTGGCGCTGACCTTGCGGCCATAGCGGCGGCCCAGGGTATCGGCAAGCGATTGGAGCGCGTTGGCGGGCATTTCCCCGGCATGCTCCACGATGGCGTGTCCGCGAGCTTCCTCCGCGGCAACCAGGCGGGCGTAGGCCTTGAGCACTGCGGTGGCGCGATTCGGGTGATGCTTTTCGACGTATTCCAGCACGCCGCTCACGCGGTCGCTGGTGAGCGCGCCATGGTCAAAGCTGGCTTTGAAAAGCAATCGAGCCAGCTCCTGGGATTCTTTGGCGGCGGATGCCATGGATCAAACTTCGGTGAGTTCGCGAGCGGCGGCCTCGTTGTACTTGGCGCGTTCGTTGGCGGGCAGTTCCTTGGCCAGCACGCGCTGCGTGGTCTCGACGACCAGGCGGGCGATCTCCGTGCGGGTTTCGGCGAGCATCTTCCTGCGCTCGAGTTCGATGGCGGCCTGCGCCTTTTCGATCAGGGCGGTGGCCTTCTCGGTCGCTTCCTTCTGCTGGCGCTCCGAGAACTCCTTGGCGGCCTTGCGGGCGTCCTCGACGAGGCGCTGCCCTTCGAGCGCGGCTTGCTGCAGGCGCTGCTCGGTCAGCTTCTGGGTTTCCTCCAGCTTCGCCTTCATCTCGTCGGCGTACTTCAGGCCGTCATCGATCTTCTGCTGGCGCTCGGTGATCGTCTTGAGCACCGGCTTGAACGCGAAATACCAGAGCAGCGACGCGACAACGACGAAGTTGATGCACTGGGCGACCAGGAACGGGACGCGAAGGCCGAACTGTTGAGCAATCTGAGTGACGGCTTCCATGGCGGAATGAAAAAATGGCCGCGCCGGCGGATTGGCCGGCGCGGGGAATCGAGATTATTTACCGAGGAACAGCGAGTAGAACGCGACGGCTTCGGCGAGCGCCATGCCCAGAATGCCCTGGACGAGGATCTTGCCCGATGCGTCGGGATTGCGGCCAACGGCTTCGACGGCCTTGGTGCCGACGAAACCTACGCCAAGAGCGGCGCCCAAACAGCCGAGCGCGCCTTGAATGCTGCCCGTGATTTCAGCGAGGACGATGTGGATATGCATTGGATATATGTTATTTGCGATTGTGCCGCCGCCCGCGCTCGTTGGCACGGTCCCGGCGGCAAAGTATTGGCTCAGTGGTGCCCGCCCTCCTTGGCGTGGTCATGCCCATGATCGTCTCCGTGATTGCAGATCAGGCCGATGTAAACGCTCACCAGCAGCGTGAAGACCAGGGCTTGGACGAAGCCGATCAGCATCTCGAGAAAATAGAACGGTATCGGCAGAGCCCAGCGCGACCAGGGCGTCAGCTCGGTCATGGCATGCATCAGATTTTCGCCGCCGAAGACGTTGCCGAAGAGACGGAACGAGAGCGAAATCGGGCGAAAAGCGATGGAGATCACTTCGATGATGCCGACCGCGAAAAAGATGAAATAGAGGAAAACGTACAGAACGCCGGGAATCTCTTTGCGCTCGGCCTTGTTGCCGAAGAGATCCAGAAACACGGTCTTGGGGCCGGCGAAACGCAGGATGAAATAGAGCCACGCGACGAACGAAACGGTCGCCAGGGCGAAGGTCATGTTCAGGTCCGCGTTGCCGGGACGGACAAAGTCGTGCCATTGGCCGGCTGAGTCCTTGATCATGACGGTTCCGACGCCCGGAAACAGGCCAGCCCAATTTTGAGCGAGAATGAACGTGAAGAGACCGATCAGCAGTGGAAACGTCGCCGTTGCCACGCGCTTACCGACGATCGGCGAAATCAAATCGAGAACTCCTTGTACCAACGTCTCCACGACGACCTGCCCGCGGGACGGACGAAGTTTGGGGCGGCCCATGCCGATGCGAACGGCCAGGATGACAACGACTGCGACCACCCAGCTTGTCACCATGCTGTTGGTGATGGGCAGCGGCCCGAGGTGTCCCAACGCATGTGCGCGCGGAGTGATGGTGGGCTCGACGGCGGCCGGCTCGGCTCCGAACGCCGCTGAAGCGGTCACGGCAAGTCCGAACAGGGCGGCGGTGAGTCTCTTGATACGAGGCATCGGGTTTTCGAGGCGTTGGCAGACGTTAGAACGGTCTGAACTAGACTAGCGGGTTTCCACCGTCAACCCTTTCGTCGGTGAACGCCCCTCTGGAAACGATCGCGGCGATGGGCACTCCCGTCGGCACCTCGGCGTTGGCGGTGGTCCGGGTTTCCGGTCCGCAGGCCAAGCCCTTGGCGCAAACCATTGTCGGTCGGGAATTGGAGCCACGCCATGCCACGGTCACATTGTATAAGGATCTGATCGGGGTTGGGGTCGACGAAGTTGTTCTAACATTGTTCGTGAAGCCCTCCTCCTATACCGGCGAGGATTTGCTGGAGATCTCCAGCCACGGCAATCCCTACATTGCCCAGCGCATCCTGGAGGACCTGCTGGCCAGAGGGTGCCGGCTGGCTGAACCGGGAGAGTTCACCCGGCAGGCGTTCCTGAATGGACGCATGGATTTGAGCCAGGCTGAGGCGGTCATGGATCTCATCGCGGCCCGGAGCGAGCGGGCGTTGGAGGCGGCAAACCGTCAGTTGCGTGGTTCCATAAGCCGCCAAATGAAAGTGCTTTGTGATACTTTGGTACAGGCGCTGGCGCGAGTGGAGGCCTATATCGATTTCCCGGAGGAGGATCTGCCGGATGAAAATCGCGCTCAACTCAGTTCAATGGTCGCCGAGCTGCGTTCGCGGACCGGACGCCTCCTAGCCACGCAGCACTATGGCGAGGTGCTGAGGGGGGGCCTACGCGTTGCAATCGTCGGCGAGCCCAATGCCGGCAAGAGTTCATTGCTCAATCGGCTTTTGGGCCGCGACCGTGCGATTGTGAGCCCTGAGCCGGGCACCACGCGGGACTTCATCGAGGAGCCGTTGATGATCGGACCTTACCTGTTCCGATTGGTGGATACGGCGGGGCTCAATCCGTCTCCGGGGGCGGTGGAGCAATTGGGAATGGAGAAGACCCGCCGTTGGATCGAAGAAGCCGATATTATACTGTTATTGTTGGACGCCACGCGCCCGGGCGCCGGCCCCCTGGAATTGGCGGAAAGGGGCGCGTTGGTGGTGACGAACAAATCGGATTTGATGCCGCCGGCGGCCTCCCCTGCCCTGCCAATTTCCGCGCTGACGGGCGACGGTTTGGAAACGCTGCGCGCGGCTCTGGTTGCGCGCGCGGATGCGCTGCAGCCGCAAATGGGAGAGGATCAAGTCGCGATCAATGCGCGCCACGCGCATGCGCTCCGCGACGCGGAAATGTGCCTCGCGGCCGCCGCGGAAAAACTCGGGGCGAAAACGGACGATTCGGTCCTGCTCGCGAGCGATTTGCGCGGCGCGCTCGAGGCTTTTGGGCGTATCGCCGGGCGGGTGGATCACGAGCGGGTGCTGGACGAACTGTTCGCGTCGTTCTGCATCGGGAAGTGACGGTTTCGAATCACCAGGCGCTCCACCTTTGTATGTGATAAATGGATACTGTCTCCCCCTCCTCCACCCTTGCCGCGGTCAATCCGCCGTGCTAATCGCTCCGGCTCATGGACCCCTCGGAGCTCTTCGACGTCATCGTCTGCGGCGGCGGCCACGCCGGCGTCGAGGCGGCGCTGGCGGCGGCACGGATGGGGGCCTCTACCCTGTTGCTGACCGGCAATATCGACACGATCAGCCAAATGAGCTGCAACCCGGCGATTGGCGGGCAGGCCAAGGGCCAGATGGTTCGAGAAATTGACGCCCTGGGAGGCGAGATGGCGATCAATACGGATGTCACGGCAATTCAATTTCGACTGCTTAACGAGTCCAAAGGCCCGGCTGTGCAATCACCTCGGGCGCAATGCGATAAGAAAGCCTATCAGTTCCGGATGAAGCACACGCTGGAGCTTCAATCGAACCTCAAGATCTTCCAGGCGACGGTAACTGGGTTAAATTTCGAATCGAATTCCGGCGGCGGCCCTGAAGCAGCGCAGAGGGTTGTGGGTTGTCAGACCAACCTTGATATTACATTCTGTGCCAAGACGATCATCGTCACCACGGGCACATTTCTCCGGGGTGTCATGCACATCGGGGCAAACAAGAATGAGGGCGGTCGCCTGGGCGACTTCTCCGCCAAGACTCTTTCCGGTTCTCTTCAGGCGGCGGGCATCGAGCTTCGCCGATTGAAGACGGGCACCCCACCCCGTCTGCTGGGCCGCAGTCTGGACTTCAGTCAAATGAAAATCCAGCCGGGCGACCTCTCCCCGACCCTTTTTGCTTTCCACGACACCCGCGATCCAGATCCATTGTTCCACGTGGAACAATCCGGCGAGCAGCGGCTCGGCTGGAGCCCTGGCACAGCCCAGGTCCCATGCTGGATGACCTATACGACCGATTCGACCGCCGAAATCGTGCGTCGTAATCTGCATCGATCCGCCATGTACAGCGGTGAGATCGTGGGCGTGGGACCGAGATACTGTCCCAGCATCGAGGACAAATTTGTCCGATTTGCGGACAAACCTCGTCACTTGCTGTTTCTCGAACCCGAAGGCCGGGCAACCAACGAATATTATGTGAACGGGCTCTCCACGTCGTTGCCGTATGAGGTACAGCTCGAGTTGGTCCATTCCATACCCGGATTGGAGAAGGCGATTATGCTACGGCCAGCTTATGCCGTCGAATACGACTTTGCGCCGCCCACCCAGCTCTATCCTTCGCTGGAGTCCAAGAAAGTCGCGAACCTGTTTTTTGCCGGACAGATCAACGGAACCTCGGGGTACGAGGAAGCTGCTGCCCAGGGCTTGGTCGCCGGTATTAACGCTGTTCTGAAACTGCGGGGCCAGGAGCCCATGGTGCTGCGCCGAAACGAGGCCTATACGGGGGTCCTGGTGGACGACTTGGTTACCAAGGGCACCAACGAGCCATACCGAATGTTCACGAGCAGGGCAGAATACCGACTTCTCCTGAACCATGGTAGTGCCGAGCTCCGGCTTGCTCATCACGCGCGAAAGCACGGACTATTGTCCGCATCGCGTTTGGCACGAATCGACGCCAAGCGGATTTCGATTGAGAAGTGGGTAGGGCGCCTCGAGTCGGAAAGATCAAATGGAGCGACCTGGGCGATGCATTTGCGAAGGGGCAGCGAAAAACCGCTGCCTGAAGAATTCCTTGTGGAACCGGCTGGCGTCCGCGAAGAGGTATTGTATCGAGTTATATATCAAGGATATAGAGATAGGGAAGAGCGGCAGATCGCCCGCTTAGCCACGGTCGATCAGGTGAAAATTCCCGCAGACACCGACTACCTCGCCATCCCTGGGCTCCGGCGCGAAAGCGCGCTGAAGCTAAAGGACCTGCGGCCGTTTACCCTGGGGCAGGCGAGCCGAATCAGCGGCGTAAATCCCGCCGACGTCGGAATCCTGTTGGTCGCAATCGAGGCGGGTAGGGGACGAGCCAATGAGTAAGCAGCTAGGTTCAGCTGTAGCCGGGGGCCGATCCCAAGGTGGAGCGCGTGGTCCCCACGCGCTGTTCGGCATCGAAAGCGGGACAGCCGGGGTCAACGCCCCCGGCTACAGCCCAACCCCGAGCAAAACCCCCCGCGCCCTTGAGCGCCAGGAAGCGCTGCGGGCCCTCGTATCCGACCTGGGCACCGATCTGATTCTCGAAATCGGCTGCGGACACGGTCACTTTCTCGCCGCCTACGGAGCCGCCCATCCGGAACGTCGATGCGTGGGTGTCGATATGAGTCTGGATCGCGTCGTGCGCGCGGAGCGCAAGCGAAGGCGCGGCAAATTGGACAACGTCCGCTTCGTCCGGGCGGACATCGAAAACTTTCTGGCCGTGATTCCGGCGCCGACGCGCTTCACGACGATCTTCCTGCTATTTCCCGACCCCTGGCCGAAACGTCGCCACTACAAACATCGTCTGATGCAGGCGGATTTTCTGCAGCGATTGGCCCCGTGGTGCCGGCCGGAGGCGCGATTGCACTTCCGCACGGACCATCCAGGCTACTTTTCGGACGGAAAAAAGGCGGTGGCGGCCGCTCCGGCGTGGGAAATCGCCGATGGGCCGTGGCCGTTTGAATTCGAAACCATTTTCCAGGCCCGCGCGCCCCACCATCAATCGCTGATCGCCCGCCGCCGATGAGCCCGCCCCGCTACGTTCTGGCCCTCGATCAGGGCACCACGAGCTCGCGCTCCATTCTCTTCGATTCCAATGCCCGGCCCGTCGCCTCGGCGCAGCGCGAATTTGCGCAAAGTTATCCGCAGCCGGGATGGGTGGAGCACGATCCGATGGAAATATGGTCGAGCCAGGCCGCGACGATGGCCGAAGCGCTCGCTCGCGCCGGCATCGAGGCGTCGCAGATCGCCGCCGTCGGCATCACGAATCAGCGTGAAACGACGCTGGTGTGGGACCGCTCGACGGGCCGGCCGGTCTATCCGGCCATCGTATGGCAGGATCGCCGCACCGCCGAGACCTGCGACCGGCTGAAAAGGGAGGGCGCGGGGCCGATGATTTCCCGCCAGACCGGATTGCGCCTCGATCCGTATTTCTCGGCCACCAAGCTCGCGTGGATCCTCGATCACGTCGCCGGAGCCCGAGCCGCCGCGGAAGCGGGCCGGCTGGCATTCGGCACCGTCGACACCTGGCTGCTCTGGCATCTCACCGGGGGGCGTATCCACGCCACGGATGCGACCAACGCCTCCCGAACGCTCCTCTGTGGCCTGCGGAGCGGGACCTGGGACGACGAGCTTCTGGCGCTGTTCCGCATTCCTCGCGCCGTGCTGCCGGAGATCCGATCCAGTGCCGAATCCTACGGCATCGTTGCTCCGCATCTGCCGCCCGCGGGCGCGTCGATCTCCGGGGTCGCCGGGGATCAGCACGCCGCGCTGTTCGGCCAGGCCTGCTTTGCCCCCGGGATGGCCAAGAACACCTATGGCACGGGGTGCTTTTTGCTGATGAATACCGGCCGCGAGGCCGTGGCATCGCGGCACAATCTGGTTTCCACCGTCGCCTGGAAAATCGGCGGCGTCACGGAGTACGCGCTGGAGGGCTCGGTCTTTGTCGCCGGAGCCGCCATCCAATGGCTGCGCGACGAACTCAAGCTGGTCGATTCCGCGGCCGAACTCGACCAGCTGGCGGCCTCGGTTCCGGACGCAGGCGGCGCGCTGCTTGTGCCCGCGTTTGCCGGCCTGGGCGCCCCGCATTGGGATCCGTATGCGCGCGGGACGCTGGTGGGGCTGACTCGCGGGAGCGGACGGGCGCAGATTTGCCGGGCGGTGCTCGAGTCGATCGCGCTGCAGTCGGCCGACTTGATCGAATGCATGGCCTCGGACAGCGGCGTCGCGCTGAAAGAGTTGCGGGTCGACGGTGGGGCCGCCCGGAGCGCGCCACTGCTGCAGATCCAGGCCGACCTGCTCGGTGTTCCGGTCCTGCGTCCCAAGAACGTCGAAACCACGGCTCTCGGTGCGGCGGCGCTGGCCGGCCTGGCGGCCGGCGTGTGGCCCGGCCGCGAGGAAATCGCCCGCCGATGGGAGCTGGATACCAAGTTTGTCCCCGCCGCGCCGCCGGCGGCCATGAAGTCGCTCCAGGCGGAGTGGCGCCGGGCCGTCGCTCGCGCCAAGGATTGGGCCCGGCCCGGGGCCGCCTGAAAAGGTGGAGCGCGTGGTCCCCACGCGCTTTTCCGCGTTCGACGTCGAACAGCGCGTTGGGGACAACGCGCTCCACTTTTTCGCTTTCGATATCGCAGGTGCCGGGGTCAACGCCCCGGCTGCAGGCAGCGCACGTTGGAACTCGGTCGAATTCTCGTCGCGGAAGCTATTCCGCCGCGGGGCTGCCGGTAACGGTGGCCCCGCCGGTCACGTGGACCTTCTCGAGCACGGCCTTGATGATCTTGTCCGCGATCTCGGGCTTTTCCTTGAGCGTCACCTTGGCCGCATCGCGGCCCTGGCCGACGAGTTCGCCCTGATAGGCGATCCATGCGCCCTTTTTTTCCAGAATCTTGTGCTCGATGCCGAGATCGACAATCGAGCCGGTGCGCGAGATGCCCTCGTCGTACATGATGTCGAATTCGCACTCGGTGAAGGGCGGGGCGACCTTGTTCTTCACGACCTTGATCTTGGTCCGATTGCCGATCACGCGGCCTTCGGGCGTCTTGATCTGGTCCTTGCGGCGGATGTCGATGCGGATGCTCGAGAAGAACTTGAGCGCGCGTCCGCCCGGGGTCGTTTCGGGACTGCCGAACATCACGCCGATCTTTTCGCGAATCTGATTCGTGAATACGCAGATGCACTTGGTCTTGCTGACCACGGCGGTCAGTCGGCGCATCGCCTGGCTCATGAGGCGCGCCTGCGAGCCGACGGTCGCATCGCCCATCTGGCCGTCGAGCTCCTGTTTCGAAATGAGTGCTGCGACGGAATCGATGACGATCACGTCGATGGCGTTCGAGCGGATCAGCGTTTCGGTGATGTTGAGCGCGTCCTCGCCGCTATCGGGCTGGGACACGAGCAGGTCGTCGAGATTCACGCCGACGATGCGCGCATACTTCGGATCGAGCGCGTGCTCCACGTCGATGAAGGCGGCGAGTCCGCCGTTCTTTTGCGCCTCGGCGATCAGGCTCAAGCAGAAGGTGGTTTTGCCCGAGGATTCCGGGCCGTAGATTTCCACAATGCGCCCGCGCGGCAGGCCGCCGACGCCGAGGGCCAGATCGATCGCCAGCGAGCCGGTCGAGAGCGTCTCGACCTTCATCTTGTGGTTGTCGCCGAGCCGCATGATCGAGCCCTCGCCGAATTGCTTGGTGATGGCGCTGACGGCCAAATCGACATTCTTGCGGCTCTCGGCGCCGGCGGCGGACGCAGCAGAAGTTTTGGCCTTTTCAGGGGCCTCGGCACGGGCGGGGGCGGCTTTGGACATGGCTATGATCGGAAAATATTACGTGGAGGGTGGGACAATCGCGGGGACACCGTGCGATAGTAGCAAGGACAATTCGATGCCGAGAGCGGAACCGCCGGGGGTTAGCGCCCCCGGCTGCAGCGCAAGCGTCTCGTCGGCAAAGGTGGAGCGCATGGTCCCACGCGCTTCGGCGTCCGCCGACCTGCGATATCGCTCAGCGCAGCGGGACGATGCGCTCCCCCTAGATGCCCGACTCCGCGACCGACATCGGCGGCGCCACCGTCGGATCCATTCGCCCCGTATGCCCCCGAGGGCGGTAGATGAAAAACAGGATCAGGCCCATTCCCGCCGCGAGGCCCGAGGCCATCATCTCAATCCCGCGGTGCCCGACCCGCTCCACCGTCGCGCCAAACGTCAGGTAGCCCAGCAGGTTGCCGCAGTAGGTCGCGTTGTAAAATACCGTGGTCGCGAGCCCGGCCTGACCCGGCACCAGGTCCTGAAAGAATAGAATCGCCACGTTGGAGATGATGGCGATGCACGCGCCGCTGATGGCACGCGCCAAAAAGACGTGCCAGGGCGCATGCGCCAACGAAAGGGCGAGGAAATAGGCGAGCGTGAGGATCGCTCCGAGCCGGATCAGTGCCAGTTGGCGCCCTCGGCCGGCCAGGTAGCCGAACCACAGCATGAGCGGCATTTCGACAATCGGACCAATGCCGTACGCGATACCCAAATCAACCTTGGTTCCATGCAGGTCTTGGGTGATCAGCAGCGGCAGGTTGAGCGTGTCCATCGACGTCGCCGTGTAGCACAGAAAAAAGGCAAAAAACGCGGCGAAGACGTCGCCGCGCGAGAGCACCTGCCAAACCGGCTCCTTGATCGCCTGGCGCGCGTCCAAGGGGCGCTGTTCGTAGGGAACGTACAGGACGATCCCGACAATAAAGACCAGGAAGAGCGCGCCCGCGCCCAAAAAGAGCCCGTGAAAACCGGTCGCGAGCAGCATCCACGCGCCCAGCGAAGGGCCCGCCGTCCAAGCCAGCGAGAAGCAGACACGCACCATGCTGACCGGCAGCGACTTGTCGACGCCCGGCATTTCCGCCTCGGCGAAGCGATCGCGGGTATGCGCAAACAGCTGCGAAAAACACAGTGCGGCGGGCGCCACGAGCGTCACGGCGATCAGCACCAAAAGTCGCGGGTCCCTTACATAGGCGTAGAGCGGATATCCGATCAGTCCGCCGACGGCGCCAAAAAGCAGCATCGCCTTGCGGGGAAGATGGGTGTCGGACCAGCGCGCCAGCGACGTGGATACGAAAATCGAGCTCAGCGCCGCCGCCGTCATGAACAGCCCGAACACCATCGGCTTCATGCCGACGTACTTGAGCCCCCAGATCGACAGGAACGGGCTGACGAACGAAAAGCCGAGCCCCAGCGCGACGCTCGCAGCCAGCAACCCGGCGAAGCGCGGCTGGCGCAGGACGACTTGGAGGCGGTAAATCCAGCCGTTCACACCAGTGCCGGCCGGTAGTATTCCTTGAACCACTCCACAAACCGCTTGAGGCCCTCCTCGAGCGGCACTTTGGGAGCATAGTTCACGGCTTCATGCACCCGCGTGAGGTCGGCGCACGTCTCGAACATGTCGCCCGCCTGCGGCGGCAGCAGATCGATCCGGGCCGTCTGGCCGAGCAATTCCTCGAGCATCCGAACGAACAGCAAGGTTTCCACGGGCCGATTGTGCCCCAGATTAAAAATCCGCGACTGCGGCGCCGGCGCGTGAGGGTAGAGGAGGGTGCGGACGACCCCGTCCACGATATCGTCCACATATGTGAAATCGCGGAGATTTTTGCCCTCGT
Source organism: Opitutaceae bacterium (assembly GCA_036502225.1). Lineage (GTDB taxonomy): Bacteria > Verrucomicrobiota > Verrucomicrobiia > Opitutales > Opitutaceae > Palsa-1447. The sequence goes on along the minus strand of DASXYY010000061.1, from coordinate 7,302 downwards.
TGAACAACGGAAGCGGCTGACCTTCGACGATGGCCTTGGCAAACAGCGTGGGAGCCATATCGGGGCGGCCCCAGGGGCCGTAAACCGTGAAGAAGCGCAGTCCGGTCAAATTGAGCCCGTGCGTGCGGGCGTAGCTGTGCGCCATCAGCTCGTTGCTTTTCTTGGTCGCGCCGTAAAACGACGTGGGCTGATCGGTATCGTCGTCTTCCTTAAAGGGCGATTTGGCGCCGGCGCCGTACACGCTGCTGCTCGACGCATAGATCACATGCTTCGGCGGAAGCTTCCGGCACCCCTCCAGGACGGACGCGAATCCCACGAGATTGGAGTGAACGTAGGCCTCCGGATGGGTCACGCTGTGGCGGACCCCCGGTTGCGCGCCCAAGTGGGCCACATAGTCCGGCTGGAAGTGACGAATCAGCCCCGCAAATTTCTCGGCGTCGGCAAAATCCGTCTGCAGGAAGCGAAAATCGGCCAGGCCGGTGAGCTGCTCAACCCGGGCGCGCTTCAAATCCGCGTCATAATAGCCGCCCAGATTGTCGATTCCCAGAACGGTGCATTTGCCCGTTTCCGCGAGCCGCCGAGCGACGTGATAGCCGATAAACCCCGCGGCACCGGTGACCAAGACATTCATTCCAAAACATGTAAGCGCAAAAGTGTGTGCTTGATCACGCCAAAACGCGCCCTATACCTTGCATCGCTTCTGTCCGCGTCTAACTTGCCCGCATGAAGATCAAAGCCTATCTCAAGCCGTCCTGCGGATGGTCCAATGGCGTTCGCGCCATCCTACGCAAGTATGGATTGGAGTTCGAGGACATCGACATCATCAACCAGCGGGAAAATTACGCGGAGATGGTCCGCAAGTCGGGCCAGCCTTTGTCGCCCTGCGTGGAAATCGACGGGGTGATGCTCGCGGACGTGTCCGGCGAAGAGGTGGAAAATTATCTGCTCAGCAATGATCTCGTAAAACCGGCTGCGCTCGGGGCGGATGTCCCGACCAATGCCGGGTGCTCTGACGAAGAGCACGCCAAAATGGCCGTTAAAACGATCCGTTTCTTCTAACGGAATGCCGCTCTGATCAGGCGATTCACCGATGGGGCCGGCACTTCCAGAATGGCCGGCCCTTTTTTTGCGCCCAAATAAACAAATGAAGCCACAGCGCCCAACCAAGCAAGGCCTCTACGACCCGTGGTTCGAACACGACTCGTGCGGGGTAGGATTCGTCGTCGATATCCAGGGCCGGAAGTCCAACCGGATCCTGAACCAAGCGATCGAAATCCTGAAAAATCTCGATCATCGCGGCGCGGCCGGTTCCGAAACGAATACCGGCGACGGCGCGGGCATCCTAATCCAGGTGCCGCACACGTTCCTGAAGGAAGCGTGCAAGAAGGCCCGTCTGACCCTGCCCGAGGCGGGCGAATACGGCGTCGGCAATATCTTTCTGCCCAAGGACCGCATCCGGCGCCGCCGGGTTGAGGAACGGTTCGAAAAGATCGTCCAATCCGAAGGCCAGACCTTTCTCGGCTGGCGCACTGTGCCCACCGACAACTCGATGCTCGGCGATACCGCCAAGAGCAGCGAGCCGTCCATCCGCCAGGCCTTCATCGGCCGCGGAGCGGGCCTGGACGATGCCGCCTTCGAGCGGAGGCTCTACGTCATCCGCAAGCGCTCCTACAGCGAAATCCGGGCGACGACCATGGACGGAGCTGAATACTGGTACGTCTGTAGCCTCTCGCACAAGACCCTCGTCTATAAGGGGATGCTGCTGACGACCCAGCTCGACCAGTATTTCCTGGACCTGGTCAATCCGGCGGTCGAGACCGCGCTGGGCCTGGTGCACTCCCGTTTCAGCACCAACACGTTCCCGAGCTGGGATCGCGCGCACCCCTACCGCTATATCGCCCACAACGGCGAGATCAACACCCTCCGCGGCAACATCAACTGGATGCACGCCCGTGAAGCGCGCTTCCATTCCGAGCTTTTTGGCGAGGACACGAAGAAGCTGCTCCCGATCGTCAATCCAAACGGCAGCGACTCGGCCATGTTCGACAACACGCTCGAACTGCTGGTCCTGGCCGGCCGGCCGCTCGCGCACGCGATGATGATGATGATCCCGGAGCCGTGGTCGAACCATGAGACCATGGACGACGACCGCCGGGCGTTCTACCAATTTCACTCGTGCCTGATGGAGCCGTGGGACGGACCCGCCTCCATCGCGTTCACCGACGGCACCCAGATCGGAGCCATTCTCGACCGCAACGGCCTGCGGCCGTCGCGCTACTATGTCACCAAGGACGGACGCGTCATCATGGCGTCCGAGGCCGGCGTGCTCGAAGTGGCGCCGGAGGACGTCGTGGCCAAGGGCCGCCTCCAGCCGGGCCGTATGTTTCTGGTGGATACCAAGCTGGGCCGGATCGTCGAGGACGAGGAGATCAAGCGCGCGATCGTCGCCGAGCGCCCTTATCGCCAGTGGATCAAGGAGCATCTGGTGCACCTCGAGGACCTGCCGGACGGCCCGGAAGTGCCGCCGCCGGACCACGAGACACTGCTCCAGCGCCAGGTGGCCTTCGGCTATTCCTTCGAGGACGAGCGCATGCTCATCACCCCGATGGCGCGCGACGGCGTCGAGGCCATCGGCTCCATGGGCAACGACGCGGCGCTGGCCGTGCTCTCCAACAAGCCGCGGCTGCTCTACGACTACTTCAAGCAGCTCTTCGCGCAGGTCACCAACCCTCCGATCGACTGCATCCGCGAGGAGATCATCATCGGCGCGGAGACCCGCCTGGGCTCCGAGGGCAACCTGCTGCACCCGACCCCGTCGGCCTGCCGCCGGGTCGAGCTCAAGTGGCCGATCCTGACCAACGAGGAATTCGCCAAGCTGCGCCGCCAGCACCTGCCCGGTCTCAAGGTGGGCGTGCTGCCCATCCTCTTCCGCGTCACCCGCGGCGAGAAGGGCCTCGCCAAATCGGTCGAGGAGCTCTCGGCCATGGCCCGCCGCATGATCGAGGAGGATGAGGTCAACGTCATCATCCTGAGCGACCGCGGCGTGAACGCCGAATTCGCCCCGGTGCCCGCCCTCCTGGCGGTCGCCGGTCTGCACCACTATCTGATCCGCGAAGGCCTGCGCACCCGCGTGAGCCTCGTGCTGGAAACCGGCGATGCGCGGGAAGTGCACCACTTCGCGCTCCTCATCGGCTACGGCTGCAGCGCGATCAACCCGTACGTGGCGTTCGAGACGATCGACGACATGATCCGCGAGGGCATGCTGACCGGCATCGACCACAAGGCCGCCTGCAAGAACTTCGTGAAGGCGGCGGCCAAGGGCGTGATCAAGGTCATGTCCAAGATGGGCGTGTCCGCGATCCAAAGCTACCGCGGCGCCCAGCTCTTCGAGGCCCTGGGCCTGCGCCAGGACGTCGTCGACCAATACTTCACCTGGACGCCGTCGCGCGTCGGCGGCATCGGCCTGGACGTCATCGCCCAGGAAGTGCTGGCCCGGCACCGGGCGGCGTTCCCGCCCCGGTCGGCCGACCGGCGCGTGCTGCCGACCGGCGGCCTGTATCAGTGGCGCAATGACGGCGAAGCCCACCTGTTCACGCCGGAGTCGATCCATCGCCTGCAGAAGGCCGTGCGGACGGGCAGCTACGCCGCGTTCAAGGACTACGCCAAGCTGATCAACGAGCAGGGACGCAATCTCTGCACGCTGCGCAGCCTGCTGGATTTCAAGGCCGGCCCTTCGATTCCGATCGAGGAAGTCGAGCCCGCCGAGACGATCATGAAGCGCTTCAAGACCGGCGCCATGTCGTACGGCTCCATCAGCAAGGAGGCGCACGAGACGCTCGCCATCGCGATGAACCGCATCGGCGGCAAGAGCAACACGGGCGAGGGTGGCGAGGACCCCGACCGCTACGTCCCGCTCCCGAACGGCGACTCCAAGAATTCGGCGATCAAGCAGGTGGCCTCCGGCCGCTTTGGCGTCACCAGCGAATACCTGGTCAACGCCCGCGAGCTGCAGATCAAGATGGCCCAGGGCGCGAAGCCCGGCGAAGGCGGCCAGTTGCCCGGCACCAAGGTTTACCCTTGGGTCGCCAAGACCCGGCTCACGACCGCCGGCGTCGGGCTCATTTCGCCGCCGCCGCACCACGACATCTATTCGATCGAGGACTTGGCCGAGCTGATCCACGACCTGAAGAACGGCAACCGCTTCGCGCGCGTCAGCGTGAAGCTGGTGTCCGAAGTCGGGGTCGGCACGATCGCCGCGGGCGTCGCCAAGGCGCATGCCGATGTCGTGCTGATCAGCGGCTACGACGGCGGAACGGGCGCGTCGCCCCAGACCTCCATTGCTCACGCGGGCCTGCCGTGGGAGCTGGGCCTGGCGGAAACGCACCAGACGCTGGTCCTCAACAATCTGCGCAGCCGCATCGCGGTCGAAACCGACGGCCAGCTCAAGACTGGCCGCGACGTCGCGATCGCCGCGCTCCTCGGCGCCGAAGAGTTCGGCTTCGCCACGGCTCCGCTGGTGGCGACCGGCTGTATCATGATGCGCGTCTGCCATCTGAACACCTGTCCAGCCGGCGTCGCCACGCAGGATCCGGCCCTTCGCGCCCGGTACACCGGCAAGCCCGAGCATGTGATCAACTTCATGCGGTTCATCGCCGACGAGCTGCGGGAAATCATGGCCGCGCTCGGCTTCCGTTCGATCGAGGAAATGGTCGGCCGGGTCGACCGCCTCGAACCCCGGAAGGCGATCGAACACTGGAAGGCCAAGGGGCTCGACTTCAGCAACATCCTCTACTCGCCCGACATGGGGCCGGAGGTCGGCCGCTTCTGTTCGCAAACGCAGGATCACGGCCTCGACAAGTCGATCGACTTGACGACGCTGCTCGAAACGTGCCGCCCTGCGATCGACGAGGGCAAGCCCGTCAAGGCGGAGATCGCCATCCGCAACGTCCACCGCGTGGTCGGCACGATCACCGGCGGCGAAGTCACCAAGAAGTGGGGACGCCAGGGCCTCCCCGAGGACACCATCGACCTCCACTTCCGCGGCTCCGCCGGCCAAAGCTTCGGCGCCTTCACGCCGAAGGGCATGACCTTCCGTCTGGAAGGCGACGCCAACGACTATGTCGGCAAGGGCCTTTCCGGCGGAAAGATCATCGTCTATCCCCCGCCGGGCTCCCCGTTCCGCTCCGAGGAAAATATCATCGTCGGCAACGTCGCCCTTTACGGCGCGACGAGCGGCGAGGCCTACTTCCGCGGCATGGCGGGCGAACGCTTCTGCGTGCGCAATAGCGGCGTCTACGCCGTCGTGGAATCGGTCGGCGATCACGGCTGCGAGTACATGACGGGCGGCCGCGTGGTCGTCCTTGGCGCGACCGGCCGCAACTTCGCGGCCGGCATGTCGGGCGGCATCGCCTACGTGCTCGACGAGAAGGGCAACTTCCCTTCGCACGTGAACAAGCAGATGGTCGCCCTGCAGAAGATCACCGATCCCGAGGAGCTCAACGAGGTCCGAGGCATGATCGAGCGCCATCTCAGGTACACGCAGAGCACCCGGGCCAAGGACGTCCTCGACCACTGGGCGGAAATTTCGCCGAAGTTCGTCAAGGTCATGCCCAAGGATTACGAACGGATGCTCAGCTGCATCCGCAAGGCGCACGACCAAGGCCTGACCGGTGACGAAGCCGTCATGGCCGCATTCCAAGAGAACGCTCGCGACCTGTCGCGCGTGGGGGGGAATTAATTCATGGGCAAACCCACTGGCTTCATCGAGTACCTGCGCGAACTGCCGACCGATCGTCCGCCCGTCGAACGGGTGCGCGATTGGAAGGAATTCCACCACCACCTGGAGGAGAAAAAGCTCCGCCAGCAGGGCGCCCGCTGCATGGATTGCGGCGTTCCGTTCTGCCACACCGGCCGCCTCATCGGCGGCATGGCGTCCGGTTGCCCGATCAACAACCTGATTCCCGAGTGGAATGACCTGGTCTTTCGCGGTCTGTGGCGCGAGGCCTTGGAGCGCCTGCACCGGACGAACAACTTCCCGGAATTCACCGGGCGGGTATGTCCGGCGCCGTGCGAAGGTTCGTGCGTGCTCGGCATCAATGCGCCCCCGGTCACGATCAAGAATATCGAATGCGCGATCACCGACCGCGGCTGGGATGAGGGCTGGGTCACCCCCACCGCTCCCGAAAAGCGGTCGGGCAAAAAAGTCGCCGTCATCGGTTCGGGCCCCGCGGGCCTTTCGGCGGCCGCGCAACTGAACAAGGCCGGCCACCAGGTGACCGTGTTCGAGCGCGCCGACCGCCCCGGCGGTCTGCTCATGTACGGCATCCCGAACATGAAGCTCGACAAGCAGGAGGTCGTCCTCCGCCGCATCAAGCTGATGGAGCAGGAAGGCATCAAGTTCATCTGCAACGCCAACGTCGGCGACAATGTCGAACCGCAGATCTTCCTGAAGGAATTCGACGCGACGGTCATCTGCACGGGCGCCACACAGCCGCGCGATCTGCCGATCGAGGGCCGCAATCTCAAGGGCGTCCATTTCGCGATGGAGTTCCTGACGGCGAACACCAAGGCGGTGCTCGACGGCCAGACGGCCCCGATCAACGCCGCCGGCAAGGATGTGGTGGTGATCGGCGGCGGCGACACCGGCACCGACTGCGTCGGAACGTCGATGCGCCACGGCTGCCGCAGCCTGTTGCAGATTGAAATTCTGCCGAAGCCCCCGGCGGACCGGGAAGCGTCGAATCCCTGGCCGGAATGGCCGAAGGTTTACCGGCTCGATTACGGGCAGGAAGAAGCGGCGGCGAAATTCGGAGCCGATCCTCGCGTCTATCAGACCACGGTGAAGAAATTCACCGCGGGTTCCGACGGCGGCGTGAATCAACTCACCACGGTCGAAATCCGCTGGGAGAAGAACGACAAGGGCCAGTTCATTCCCAAGGAGCAGCCCGGCACCGAAAAGACGATTTCGGCGCAGCTCGTTCTCCTCGCCATGGGTTTCCTCGGGCCCGAGCAGGCGTTGCTGAAGGAGCTCAACGTCGAGTGCGACGCCCGCTCCAACATCAAAGCCGAGCACGAAAAGTACACGACCAGCATCCCGAATGTCTTTGCCGCCGGCGACTGCCGCCGCGGGCAAAGCCTGGTGGTGTGGGCCATCAACGAAGGCCGCGGCGCCGCGCGCGAATGCGACCGGTATCTGATGGGTTCGACCGACCTCCCATAAATTAGAACAACGTCCCAACGGCGATATCTGTAGCCGGGGGCGCTGACCCCGGCAGTCCCGCTTTCGATGTCGCACTGCCGGGG
>DASXYY010000060.1:0-2745 GCA_036502225.1 Opitutaceae bacterium | reverse complement strand
TAGCGGCAAATCCAACGGCGCCATCCTCGGCGCTATCGCGCACAAGATGCTCCGCATCATGGTAGGTCTGCTCAAGAACCAGCAGGATTTTGATCCGAATTGGTCCTTCAGCGAATCTTAAACAAGATTGGATCTACAACTGGTTCCACGTTGGAAGTCGGGGGGGAGGCGTCTGGTCTTAGCGCCCGATTGCGATTTGGAGCGCCTCGCCGAGCTCGGAGAGCTTGAATGGCTTTGTGAGCCAGCCGGTGAACCCGGCCAGGCGGGCGGTTTCCGCCAGCGACTCGGCGGGCAGCGGCGCCAGCGCCAGCGAACGCACTTCGGGGTCGAGCGAGCGGATGCGGGCCAGGGCGGCTTCGCCGCCGATCCCGCCCGGCAATTGCAAATCGAGCAAGACGGCGTCGTAGGGCCGTCCGATGTCCCAGTAACGCCGATACCAAGTCAACGCCTCCTCGGCGTCGCGGGCCAGGTCGCAGGTGTAGTCGAGCCGCTGCAGCAGGCCCGCCGTCACCGCGCGCGTCTTTTCGTTGTCGTCCATCACGAGCAGGCGGCCGGTGCGGTAGCGCGTCGCCGGCGTCGCTTCGCCGCCGGTCGCCGCAATCGGCTCGGTTGCGATCGGAAGGTACACGGTCATGACGGTTCCCACGCCCACGTCGGAGTCCACGCCCATTTGCCCGCCATGCTTGCGAAAGATCGCGAGTGCGGTCGGAAGCCCCAATCCCGCGCCATGCCGCTTCGTCGTAAAGAGCGGCTCCCAGATGCGCTCCAGGTTTTCGGCGGCGATGCCGGTGCCGTTGTCGCGCACCTCGAATTCGACGTACACCCCTGGTTCGAGCGAATTGACGGTGCCGTTCTCGTTGAGGAGATTCCGCGCCGAAAGTTGAATGCGGGGACGCTCGGGCGGCGGGCTCATGGCCTCGGCGGCGTTGCGAATCAACGCGCGGAAAGCCTGCACGAGCTCATCGCGCCGGCCCCCGATGGCGGCGGTCCCCTCTTCCACCACGATCATGGTTTCGGCCGCGTGTTCGACGCCGGCCGCGGCGACCGCCGCTTCGAGAATCTCCCGCGAGTTCAGGCGCTCGTGAGCGGCATTCGGGTCGTTGCGACCCAGCAGGCTGAGGCGCCGCGTTACCTCGCGGGCGGCCGCCACCGCGTCGTCGGACCCGCCGCGGATCTGGAGGATCAACTCGTTGAGTTCCGATGCCGCCCGCCGAGCGTCCTCGGCCAACACGGCCGACTGGTTGGCTTTCAGCAGGGCTTCGTAGAGTTCGTCGTCCATTTCAATTGGATGCGGCGCGAACGTCGCTTTTGGGTGGACGGGTGGAGCGCATGGTCCCCATGCGCTTTGGCGCCAAACGCGGATGGCGGTTAAAGCGCGTGGGGACCACGCGCTCCACCTTTATGCTGTCGAAAGTGGGACTGCCGGGGTCAGCGACCCCGGCTACAGCGGAACTTGCCGTTGGGAGTCCTTCGTTCAATTCGATTCCATCCAGCGTTTGATCCTTCCGACCAGAAAATCGATGTACGGCGGCTGATCGTTGGGGCAGGGGATTTGGCGGAAGGATTCTCCGCCGGCTTCGAGGAAGGTCTCCTGGCCGGCCATGCGGATTTCCTCGAGGGTCTCCAGGCAATCCGCGACGAAGGCGGGGCACAGCACGGCCAGGCGTTTCACGCCGGTTTGGGGCAGCCGCTCCAGTTCGAGGTCGGTGAATGGGCGCAGCCACGGCTCGCTGCCCAGCCGGGATTGGAACGAGACGGAGTATTTGCCTTCCGGCAGCTGCAATTTCGCCGCCAATGCCCTGGTCGTGGCGAAACACTGGGCCCGATAGCAGGTGGCATGGGCGGGCGAGCAAGTGTCGCAGCAATCGCGGACGGTCAGACAATGGGAGTGGGAGGGATCCGTCTGCCGCAAATGGCGCTCCGGAATTCCATGATAGCTGAAAAGGACGTGATCGAATGGCTCGGCCAACCCGGGCGCCGTGACCGCGGCCAGGGCGGCGATGTAATCCGGGGCGTCGTAGAAGGGCTGAACGAGGGTGATCCTGACGTTCGGCGCGTGCTTCGCGCCTTCCGCGTAGACCTGAACGACCGCGGTTTCCCAGGACGACATCGCGTAATGGGGATATTGCGGGATCAGCAGCAATTCCTCGATTCCGTCGCCCGAAATCCGGCGCATCAGATCTGCGACCGCCGGTTTTCCGTAACGCATTCCCAGGTAGATCGGCACGCGGCCGCCTAGCGCGGCCGTCACCTTGTCGCGGACCCGCTCCGAAGTGACAATCAAGGGGGAGCCTTCGGGCGTCCAAACCTTGGAGTAGGCGTGCGAGGTGCGTTTGGGCCGGGTCCGCAGGATCAGACCCTCGAGCAGCAGCCAGCGCATGGCCTTGGGCATGTCCAGCACGCGGGAATCGCCCAGAAACTCCTTCAGGTACCGCCGGACGTCCGGAATGTCGGTCGAATCCGGGGAACCCAGGTTGACGAGCAAAACGGCGCGTTTCGGCATTGGGCGATTCGTCGCTTATGCACGGAGATTCCGCAAGCGCGAAGCGGGTGGAGCGCATGGTCTCCCTGCGCTTCGGCGTTTGACGCAAAACGCGGACGGAGGTCAAAGCGCGTGGGGACCACGCGCTCCAGTGCGTCATCAAATACATGAACTCAGGATGTGAAAGTCAGACCCCGGTATCGGCATGGATATCGGCAGCGGAAGGAAACTGCGCCGCCGCGAGGCGGGGTGGGAAGCAACCG
>DASXYY010000059.1:0-20547 GCA_036502225.1 Opitutaceae bacterium | reverse complement strand
TGCTCAGCCTGGAGCAACTCTGGCGCGCGTCAATTCCAGTCCCTTAACGGGCACTCTTCAACCGGAGAGCCGGATGCGGTAGTTCCGCACGTCCGGTTCGGAGGGAGGGGCAGGTTCCATTCCTGTCCCTACCCCTATCCTGCAGTCAGGGCACCTCGTAAACTTCCACCAGCGCCACGCCCGTGCCGCCGGTCGAGCCCGATACGACGGCGGTGTAGCCATGGCCGGGAAGGAGGGTCAGGACCATGGCTGAATCCCCGCCTCCGCTGGGAATGGACGAGGCGTAGACCGAGTTCATGATATCCACCGTCGCCGCGCCGTAGGCGACCGCGGCGGTGGAGGGGCCCGCCGTGGGATTGAAGCCCCAGCCCTGAATCGAAGCGATCAGAGTATTGCTGGTCGAATCATAGACCTGCAGTTGCGGCGCCGGCAGCGTGCCCGTGACGCCGTATTGGGCCAGCCCAGGGCCGATGCCTCGGATCAAGACCTCTTCCGGAAGCTGCCCGGCCACATAGAAGCCGGCGACCAGGGAATTGGCGCCGGTGCCGACATAGGAACGGGTCGACAGATTGATCAGGCGATTCGCGGGCGCCGTGTTGTCGGCATCGTATAATTCCAGCAGGGCGACTCCGTCCTGATTGTTCGCCGAGCTCACGTACGCAGTGTAGCTGCCGGGCGTGAACGTTTGCTCGCTGGCCTGGTCGTCGGACCCGGTCGCCAAAGAGAACGCCCCGACGGCGGAGAACACCGACTGCAGATTCGAATTCCAACCGGCTGTGAACGAACCGGTGAGCGTAGAGCCGGAATAGAGGGATAGGGTCGGCTCGGTTACAAAGTTGCTAATATTGTATCCAGCCAGCGCCGGCCCGATGCCGCGCAAAAGCACCGTCTTTGAGCCGCTGCCCGTGGTCACGAATCCCGCCCCCAGTTCATCGCCCACTCCGAGCGTGGGTGAAGTGTCGGCGCGGGCGCTGAGGTTGGCCAGGTAGCCTTGGGTGGCGCTCTGCGCGGTGGCCCGGGGGAAAACAAAATGAGCCGCGGTCAGCGGCGGCAGCGTGTAGGTGACCGTGTTGTTGTTTGCCGTGGTGCCCGTCCGGGCCGTGATGTTCTTGCTGCTGCCATCGAAGGCATAGACGGAGCCTCCGGAATACTGGGTGGGCCCGGCGATCAGGAAATTCAGGTCCGCGCTCGTCGTGAAGTTCTTGTTGATCACGATCACGTGGAGATTGCCGGCGCCGTCGACCGACGAGTAGGCGGAGGTGTTGACCGTGTCGGAATCCGTTTCATGGACGGAAGTGGAGCCGAACTGGCTGCCCGCGCCGTCGTAGTTCAGGTAAAGATTGAAGGCGGGAGCGAGATAGGAAACGTCGGAATGGAGCGGCCAGATGCAGCCGAGGAACACGCCGTACTTGCCCAGGATGCCGAGCACGTCGGCCTGGGCGATGCCGCCCGAGATGTCGCTTTCGCCGCCGTAGGAATACTCGGTGAACGAGAGCTTGGTGCCGGGATAGAACGTGGTGATCGACTTCTGCAGGTTCGGGATCCAGGGCAGGAATTGGGAATCATAGAGCTGGACCCAGCTCTTCTCGTGGAACGTCGGGTCCCAGAGGACGCGCGGGGCCTGCACGCGTTCCTGATTTTCCCCCGTGATCGTGAAGTCCGTCTGATCCGTGATGCTGGTGCTGTAGGGCCATTCCCCGCTGTCGCTGACGCCGTCATCGGAGTAGCGGTGAAGGTCGAAGACATCGAGCAGGCGCTCCTCGGCCGTGGCCGATGCCTTGCTCAGCTGATCGAGGTAGTAGTCCAGGAACCAGCGATACTGCGAATTTTGCGACTGGATCGTGGCCCAATCCGGGGCGTTCTGAAAGGTGAAGTATCCTTCGCTCCCATATGAGACCGGCCCCAGCACCTGGGCGGAAGGGTCCATGCGCTTGACGGTGGTGGCCAGGGCGACCGTCTTGCCCACGATCTCGGCGCAGGTGGGCTGCGCCGGATGCAGGTAGGGATGGGTGCTGCTCCACAGGTCCGGCTCATTGTCCAGATCGTAGCCCTTGACGCCCCGCGAACCCGAAGCCGGGCCGTAACGGCCGAGCAGAAAATTAAGCAGTTCGTCCATATAGACGACGCTGTCGGAGGTGTTTGGCGGATCGGCGTACTGGCCGCCCGGCTTGTTGTTGACGACCGCATCCCACCGCGAGGAGGGCGCGGCTTGGCTCGCCGTGACCGGACCCGATTCGTCGGCGGAGACATACCCGGCCATCTGCAGGGTCAGCACCGAATACGGACAATTCGTGCTTAGGGTCTGATCGTGAAACTGGGTCAGGGCGATGCCCGGCGTCGATTGCTCGCTCTGGGGGAGGCTGGAAACGAGGAAGTTGTCGCTCTCGTTGATGTAATCGGTGCCCGCGTTCGAGGCATTGGTTTCCCAATTGTATCCCGTGAGCCGATTGCCGCCGTAGCGACGCGCTCCTAGCGTGTTGACGCCGGGCAGGTCTTGGTTCGACCCGTAAATGTAGGGGCTGATTGCAATTCGCCCGGCCGCCGGGTTGATCGCAATCGAAACCGCGTTGTCGGCATGGAGCGAGGCCACGCCGAAGAGCAGAACCAGGGGGAGCGCGCGCGAGGGGGTCACTTCTGGGTTATTTTAACCACAAAATACCTAAATGTTCCGTCGATGGCGGTATATTGATGAGGCGTGCCGTTGGGGATGACGATCACATCGCCCGCTTCGAGCGTGTGCACTGTGCCGCCCTCGATCGACTTGCCGCGCCATTCGCCGGGCTTGGTCTCGGTCATTTGCGTGCCGGTGCCCCCGGTCACGAATTGGGCGCGGCCCTGCACGATGTAGAACACATCCGTGTCGTAGGTGTGCATTTCCACAGTCCCCGGGGCCACCCGCTGGGAGGTCATCACCTTGAAGCTGGGTAAGGAGACCCAGGGGCTGCCGGCATGCGCGTAGGAGGCTTCGACGCGGGCATGGGGGATATAGAGCACATCGGCCGGGACCGATGGAACAGACGCGGCGAAGCCGCATGCGCCGGTCGCGAGACCGGCCGCCAGCATTAGGGTTTTCACAAAGTGGGGTGGCGGCCAAGGCGGGTTCATCCCGCGTTGATCGCATTCAATGCGGCCTGATACTGCGGCTCGAAGGCATCCCGCGCCGCCACACTCATGCCGAGGCTGCGAATGAATCCGTCCGTCAGGCCGTAGATCCAACTGTGCACCGTGAGGTGCTGGCCGCGCCGCCATGCGTCCTGCACGATCGTCGTCTGGCAGACGTGCCGCACTTGTTCGAGCACGTTGAGCTCGCACAGCCGGTTGGCCCGGTCCGCCTCGTCGGGCAGCCGGTGCAGGCAGGCGTGATGCTGCTCGCACACATCCTGGACATGCCGCAGCCAGTTGTCGGCGATGCCGATGTGATCGCAGCGGAGCGCGGCGCGCACGCCGCTGCAGCCGTAGTGGCCGCAGACGATGATGTGCTTCACCTTGATCACATCGATCGCGAATTGGATCACCGAAAGGCAATTGAGATCGGTGTGCACCACGACGTTCGCGATATTGCGGTGCACGAACACCTCGCCCGGCATCAGATTGACGATTTCATTCGCGGGGACACGGCTGTCGGAGCAGCCGATCCACAAATATTCGGGCGACTGCTGGCGCGAGAGTTTGATGAAAAACTCCGGATCGCGCGCCCGGATTGACTCAGCCCACGCGCGGTTCTGCGCGAAGAGATGTTCGAGTTGGGGCATCGGAACGGAAATGTTTCCCGCTCCGCCGTCCCGGGTCAATGACGCATCAGGGCTTGCCGCCGTAGGTCACGAAATCGTCCAGCTCCAGCCAGTCGAACCACGTGACAATATCGCCCCGGCCGGCGGCGTTCTTCTTGTGCACCTCGTTGATGAAAGCGCGCGTGTCCGGATCGCCCGGCGTGAGCTGATCGAACCACGTGGACCAAGCCGCGATTTCAAATGGTTGGCGCTTGGTGTTGGATTGCACATAAGCGAGGATTTCCGAGTCGCTCTTGCCGGCTTTGACCTGCTCGAGGAACGCGTCGGCTTTGAGGCCGGTGAAATCGAAGAAGCGCTTGTCGATCGGACAGTCGTAGTGGAAATCCCCATTTTTGCCGGAGACGGTGGCGCGGGCCTTGTCGAGGAGGCGGGGGAGCTGCACGTAGCCGCCGAGCTTGGTGCGAGGGCTGCGCGGCGGATGCCGGGTGAGATCCGGAGCGCTTAGATTCACGGCGGCCGGTGCGGCGGCCGTGGGCGAGGTATAGGCGGATTGAAGTGTAGCCATAAGTAAGACGGTAACGGTACTTCACTCCGGCGATTTTTCCACTCAGCCTGCGATTCATGCCCAGCACCTCCCGGCGCACGTCGGTTTTCACCGAGTCGGTCATTCGCGAAATGACCCGGGTGGCGCAGCGGTTCGGCGCCATCAACTTGGCGCAGGGCTTTCCGGACTGCGATCCTCCGCCGGCCTTGGTGCAGGCGGCCAAGGAGGCCATGGACGCGGGGCGCCATCAGTATGCGGTCACCTGGGGAGCGCCCGAACTGCGGGAAGCGCTGGCGGCGAAATTCGCCCGGTTCTCCGGGCTCGAAGTGGACGCCAATTCCGAGTTCGTCGTCACCTGTGGCGCGACGGAGGCGATGATGGTTGCGATGATGACGGTGTGCGACCCGGGGGATCGCGTGGGATTATTTTCGCCGTTCTACGAGAACTACAACGCGGACGCGATTTTGACCGGAGCTTCGCCGGTGCATGTGCCGCTGCATCCGCCGGATTTTCGGTTCGACCCCGCGGAATTGCGCCGGGCGTTCCAATCGGGCCTCAAGGCTTTCATCCTCTGCAATCCCGGCAATCCGTCGGGGCGCGTGTTCACCCGCGAAGAGCTGACGCAGATCGGGGCGCTCGCCCAGGAATTCGACACGTTCCTGATCACCGACGAGGTGTACGAGCACATCGTGTTTCCGCCGAATCGGCACACGTATCTTGCCAGCCTGCCGGGATTGCGCGAGCGCACGCTCAGTTGTTCGTCGCTGTCGAAAACGTTTTCGATCACGGGCTGGCGGATCGGCTACGTTCACGCGCCGGCTCCGATCATCGCGCAGGCGCGGAAGGTGCATGATTTCCTCACCATCGGGGCCGCGGCACCGCTGCAGCATGCGGTCGTCACGGCGCTGCAGTTTCCGAAGGAATACTATGAAAAGCTGGCGGCCGACTATCTCGAGCAGCGCGAAGTTCTCTGCGGATATCTCGATCGGGCGGGGCTGGCCTATCGGAAGCCGGAGGGTGCCTATTTTGTGATGATCGACATTTCGCGGTTCGGGCATGCGAGCGACCGGGCGTTTGCGGAATGGATGACCGAGCACGTCGGAGTCGCGCCGGTGCCCGGTTCGAGTTTCTTTCCGTATCCCGAGAATCGGTTCGTGAGGCTTCACTTTGCCCGGGGGATGAAGACGTTGCATGCGGCAGGGGAGCGGCTGCTGAAGCTTACGCTTTAGGCGGGTGGAGCGCATGGTTCCCATGCGCTTCGGCGGAAGGCTTTCGACGTCAAACGCGGATGGAGATTCAAGCGCGTGGGGACCACGCGCTCCACCGCTCCAGGGTTGCGCCTTGGGCGCGAAGGCGCCTCTCTTAGACCATGGTCAAGATCACCGGCGAATACACGGGGCAGCTTCATTGCGCGGCTCGGCACGAGCCGTCGGGGACCGTCCTGGCGACCGACGCACCCAAGGACAATCAGGGCAAGGGCGAGAGCTTTTCTCCGACCGATTTGATTGCGACGGGCTACGCCACCTGCGTGGTGACGACCCTGGCGATTGTGGCCCGGCGCAACGGCGTCGAGCTCGGCCCGCTAAAATATGAGGTCACCAAGGAAATGACCAAAGAGGCCCCGCGCCGGATCGCTCGGCTGGGATTGATCGTTTGGCTGCCGTCGGAAGCGCGGCAGCTCCCGGAAGACTTGGTGCGCAAGACGGCTGAAGGATGCCCCGTGCACCTGTCGCTGGCGTCTGAGGTTCAGAAGGAAGTTGAGTTTCGCTGGCTTTAGAGCAGCGGGTGGAGCGCGTGGTCCCCACGCGCTGGAATCTCTATCCGCTTTTGGCGTCCAAGCACATGGGGACCATGCGTTCCCCTGTTGTAGCCGGGGGCGCTGACCCCGGCAGGTGCGATATCGAGAGCGGGACTGCCGGGGTCAGCGCCACCGGCTACAGCGCAAGCGTGTCGAACATGGCTCAATGGACTGCTGGGAGTCGATACGTCGTGCCGAAGCTCAGCGTGATGCGGCGGCTGACGTGAATCTTGACCTGCAGCTTGCCTTCGGAGGCGGAAGTGGGGGTCGCCGAGCCTTCGATGCTTCGCACCGTCCCGTCGGTCCGGACGGCTTTGCCGCGAAAATGGATCGCCTGTCCGGCCGCGATTTGGCGGAGCGCGTCGTCCGGGACGTCGATGTACATGCGGCCGGCCTCGTTGGCGAAAAAGTACGGAAAAACCTTGGCGGCGTAGGTCGCGCTGAATTGCCCGTTTTGAGAGCGCAGGAACGGGCCGGGCACAAGCGTGACCGTCCCGATGTAGATCGAGGTTTTGACCGGGACGGCGTCGACCTCGGCAAATCGGGCGAGCGCCGGATCGACGGAGCCAGGTGAAGCCGCGCCCAGGGTCAGGCAGGACGCGACCAGCAGCCAACTCCCGGATCCACCGAGGTTCTTGAAACGGTTTCGCAAGGTCACGAGAGGCATATCCAACGGTGAATGAGCCAGGGCGCAAGGGGCGGGATTCTGTAGTTCAGATGCGATCGGCGCGTCAGAGACAACGCGCGCCGCCCGCTGTTGCCGGGGACGGTGACCCCGGCAGTCCCGCTTTCGACGTCGGACAGCGCGTGGGGACCACGCGCTCCACCTTCCGCTTTCGACATCGCAAGTGCCGGGGCCGGCGCCCCCGGCTACAGCGCAAGGGTGCGCATGTTTGGCGTTGCAGGGGCATGCCTCCGGACCGGATGCTTTTCATATGGCCAAAGGTTCTCAAGCTACCTGGGGGGGGCGTTTTAGCGCGGCTCCTGCGGAGTTGATGCTTAAGTTCAGCGAGTCGGTGTCCTTTGACCGGCGTCTGGCGCCGTACGACATCCACGGCAGCCGCGCGCACGCGACGATGCTGGCGAAGGTCGGCCTGCTGACCGCGGCGGAACGCGACGCGATTTTGGCGGGGCTCCAGCGGATCGGCGAGGAAATCGCCGCGGGGAAATTCACCTGGGAGGAAAAGCTCGAGGACGTTCACATGAACATCGAGCAGGCGCTGACCAAGCGCGTGCCGGCGGCGGCCAAGCTTCACACGGCTCGCAGCCGCAACGACCAGATCGCGACCGACATGAGGTTGTTTTTTCGGGATGCGTGCGGGATCGTGGCCGAAAAGCTGGCCGCGGCGCAGCGCGCGATGCTCGCCCAGGCGGAGGCCAATTCCGGCCGGCTGATTCCCGGCTACACCCATCTGCAGCGCGCCCAGCCCGTGAGCGTGGCGCATCACCTGCTGGCGTGGATCGAAATGCTCGGGCGGGACCGGGTGCGCCTGGCTCAGGCGGCCGCCAGCGCCAACTGGTGCCCATTGGGATCGGGCGCGATCGCCGGCACGACGCTGCCGATCGACCGCGAATACACGGCCACTCTGCTCGGATTTGTCGATGCCAAGGGGCGGCCGCAGATCACCCAGAACTCGATGGATGCGGTGGCGGACCGGGACGTGCACATCGAATTCGCGTCGGCCTGCGCGTTGGCGGGAGTCCATTTTTCGCGCATTGCCGAGGACCTGATTTTGTGGAGCAGCGCGGAGTTTCGCTTCGTGACGATGGCGGACGCCTTTTCCACCGGTTCGTCGCTGATGCCGCAGAAGAAGAACCCGGACGCCTGCGAACTGCTGCGGGGAAAATCGGCGCGTCTGCAGGGAAACCTGCACACGCTGCTGACTCTCGTCAAAGGATTGCCGCTGACCTACAATCGCGATTTGCAGGAGGACAAGCCGCCGGTGTTCGACAGTTTCGATCAGACGACGATCTGCGCCGACGTGCTGGCGGGGACCGTTGCCGGAATGACCTTCAATTCGGAGGCGTGCGCGGCCGCCGTCGGCGATCCGGCTCTGCTGGCCACCGATTTGGTCGACTACCTGGTGAAGAAAGGCGTCGCGTTTCGCGAGGCGCACCACGCGGTTGGACAGGTCGTGGCGCTGGCGGAAAAGGCGGGCGTCCCGCTCGATCAGGCGCCTGATGCGCAAGTGCGGGCGTCGCACGACGGTTTCGGTCCGGACTGGAAGGCGGCCTTTGACTTGTCAGCGGCGCTGCAACGGCGGGAAGGAACGGGGATGCCGGGTCCGAAGCAGATCCGGCGGCAATTGGCCCGTTGGAAGAAACTCCTGGCGTGAAGATTTGGGTTCTTCCGGATCGGGTGGCGAATCAGATCGCTGCCGGCGAGGTGATTGAACGACCGGCGGCGGTCGTGAAAGAGCTCGTCGAGAACGCGCTCGATGCGGGCGCGACGCGCGTCGACGTCGAATTTCGCAGCGCCGGGGAAGAACTGATCCGGGTGGACGACAACGGATCGGGCATGAGCCGGGACGACGCGCTGCTGGCGCTGGAGCGGCATGCGACGAGCAAGATCACCGATGCGTCCGATCTCGAAAAGATTCTGAGCTTCGGCTTCCGCGGCGAGGCGCTCCCGTCGATCGCCAGCGTCGCGCGTTTCACCTTGCGCACCCGCACCGCGGAGGACGCCGCCGGCACGGAGATCGCGGTGAACGCGGGCAAGATCTGGCATGTGCGCGACTGCGGCCGGCCTGTGGGGACGAGCATCGTGGTGGAGCATTTGTTTCATCCGGTGCCGGCGCGCCGAAAGTTTCTGAAAAGCGAGGCCACCGAGGCCGGTCACATCATCCAGGTCGTTCGGCTCTATGCGCTGGCGTTTCCGCAGACGGCGTTTTCGCTGCAGCAGGATGGCCGAAAGGTTTTTCAATCGCCGCGGAGCGACTCGCTGATGGACCGCGTGGGCGAGATCTTCGGCCGCGAGGCGTCCGAGGACCTGATCGCGATCGAGGCGAAGGACGAACAATGGTCGCTGACCGGGTTGGTCTGCCGCCCGGGCCGCGGACGTCCGGGCCGCCAGGATATGCTGGCATACGTGAATCACCGTCCGGTCGACAGCCGCACGATTCACTTTGCGCTCGTCGAAAGTTTCAAGGAGTCGCTGCCGCCGGGCCGCTATCCGGCCGCTTACGTGTTCCTGGAATGCCATCCGTCGCTGGTCGACATCAACGTCCACCCGGCGAAACGGGAGATCCGGTTCCGTCAGGATCAGGTCGTGCGCAGTTTCATCATGCGCGCGGTGCTGCAGCGGCTGCGCGATTTGGCGCCGGCGATGACGGAGCCAAGTCCGGCGGCGCAGCCGTCCCGGGAATTTACGTTTGGCTCGCCCTCGTCGTCGATTTCGGCCGGTCCGCCGATGGCCGCCCCCTCGGAGGGCGCAGCGGGCGAGGCGATGGCGCCGGAACCGGCGGCCCGCGAGGACGCGCCGGCGGATATTTCACCGAGGGCTTTCGCGCACTGGCGCTGGATGGGAAATGCCCAGGCCTATGCTTGGTTTGAGGCCCCGTCCGGATTGATTCTGCTCGATCGGCGCGCGGCCGCCGAACGCATCGTGTATGAGCAGCTCGCCGGCGAATTTCGGCGCGGCCCCTCCAGCAGCCAAAGGCTGCTTTTGCCGGTGCCGTTCGAACTCGATCCGATCAGCTCGGCGCTGCTGATCGACGCCCGTGAATTCCTGATGGCGCACGGATTCGAGATTCTCGATTTCGGCCGGCATTTTTATCGCCTGGAGGCCATTCCCGCGTGGATGGAACCGGCGGACGCGGAGCCGTTGCTGCGCGAATTGCTGGCGGCGCTGCGGGACGGCCGGCTCGACACGCGCGACATCGATTTTGCCCGCGAACAACTGGCGCTCATGGCGAGCGCGCGCGCGGCCCGCAGCCCGGCGGCGCCGGAGCAGGAGACGCGCGGGCTGTTGGCGCAATTGTTTGGGACCCGGCTGCCGCTGACGACGCCGTCGGGGCGGCCGACGTTCATCGAGATTTCCTGGAACGAGCTCGCACGGCGGTTTGCGCGGTGATTGGATCGAAGGGTGGAGCGCGTGGTCCCCACGCGCTGTTTGACGTCGAAAGCGGAACTGCCGGGGTCAGCGCCCCCGGCCACAGCGCAAGCGTAATTTGCGAAACGACACCCGGTTTATGGGCTGGCCTTTCCAATCCAGGCACGTGGAATGCTCTGTCGGGTCCATAGGACCTCTTCATGCCGACCGCCTCTCCCGCCGCTGCGACCTTGTCCACTCCGCTCCCGACCACGGCGGGACGGCCGCATACGGATCCTCCCGAGGAGATTTTTCGCACACTGGTGCTCCGTCACCTCACCTCGACCCTCGCCCGTCCCGCGCATTCGGCGACGCCCCGTGATTGGTGGGTGGCGACGTCGCTGGCCGTCCGCGATCAGATCCATGACCGGATGATCGCCACGCAGTCGGCTCACAACGCCCAAAACGTCCGGCGGCTGTATTATTTTTCGCTGGAGTATCTGATGGGGAGGTTGTTCGAAAGTAATTTGCTGGCCAGCGGGCTTTCGCAGATTGCCCGCGCGGCGCTGACCTCGCTCGGCGTCGATTTTGATGCGGTGCGCGAGTCCGAAGTCGATATGGGCCTGGGCAACGGCGGCCTTGGCCGGCTGGCCGCGTGCTTTCTCGATTCGCTCGCGACGATGGATTATCCGGCGCTCGGCTACGGCATCCACTACGAGTTCGGGCTGTTCAAGCAGGAGTTCGTCGCCGGCCACCAGGTGGAGCACCCCGACCGCTGGATGCTGTTCGGCGACCCGTGGGAAGTGGTCCGCGCCGAGTACATCCAGGAAGTGAAACTTTACGGACGGGTGGAAAACGTGTTCGACGATCGCGGACAGTACCGCCCCAAGTGGGTCGATACGAAAACGGTGCTCGGCGTCCCGCACGATATCCCGATCGCGGGATTCGGCACCAAGACCGTGAACCTGCTGCGCCTGTGGGCCTCGCGGGCGACCGAGGATTTCGATTTTCAGGCCTTCAACTCGGGTGGCTACGTCGATGCCGTCCGCGAAAAGGCGGTCGGCGAGACAATCTCGAAGGTTCTTTATCCGAACGACAAGACGGAGAACGGCAAGGAGCTGCGCCTGGTGCAGCAGTATTTCTTCGTGTCGTGCTCGCTGCGCGACATCATCCGCCGGCACCTCCGCTCCCCGGGCAACAGCTGGGCGAATTTCTCCGCCAAGGTGGCGATCCAGCTCAACGACACCCATCCGGCGGTGACCGTCACCGAACTGATGCGAATCCTCATGGACGAGGAGCAGTTGGAATGGGATCCGGCGTGGCAAATCGTCAACGCCACGTTGGGCTACACCAACCATACGCTGCTGCCCGAAGCCCTGGAGAAGTGGGGCGTTCCCCTGTTCGAGCGCGTCCTGCCGCGGCATCTCCAGATCATCTTCGAAATCAACAAGCGCCTGATGACGGCCTGCGAACAGCGCTGGCCGGGCGACGATCACAAAAAGCGCGTCTGCTCCCTGATCGAGGAAAACGGGTACAAGATGGTGCGCATGGCGAACCTGGCCGTGGTGGGTTGCCACGCCGTCAACGGCGTGGCCGCCCTCCATACCGCGCTCCTGCGGCGCGAGCTGTTTCCGGAATTCGACGCGCTGTATCCCGGCAAATTCCAGAACAAGACCAACGGCATCACGCCGCGCCGGTGGCTCCTGCAGTGCAATCCCCGCCTGTCGGCGCTGATCACCCGCACCCTGGGCGACGAGAAGTGGGCGCGTGATCTCGATCGGCTGCGCGGCCTGGAAAAATACGCCAATGACGCGGCTTTCCGCGGCGAATTCATGGCGGTCAAACGGGCGAACAAGGTCGATCTGGCGAAAGTCATCCGCGCGGAGTGCGGCCTCGAGGTCTCGCCGGATGCTCTCTTCGACGTGCAGATCAAGCGCCTGCACGAGTACAAGCGCCAGCATCTGAATCTGCTGCACATCCTGGCCCTCTACCGGCGCCTGCTGCAGAACCCCTCGCTGGATATCGCTCCCCGCGTGTTCATTTTCGCGGCCAAGGCGGCTCCCGGCTACGATGTGGCCAAGAACATCATCCGCGCGATCAATCTGATCGGCGCCCGCATCAATTCGGACGAGCGCATCGGCGGACGCATCAAGGTGGCATTCCTGCCCAACTACCGGGTGTCGCTCGCTGAAAAGATCATTCCGGCGGCGGATCTTTCGGAGCAGATTTCGACGGCCGGCAAGGAGGCCTCGGGCACCGGCAACATGAAGCTGGCGCTCAACGGGGCGCTGACGGTGGGCACGCTCGACGGCGCCAATGTCGAAATCGGCGAAGAGGTCGGCGGCGAAAACATCTTCATTTGCGGACTGACCGTCGACGAAGTGAACGCGCTGCGCGGCCACTACAACCCGTGGGACTACTACCAAAAGGACGAGGAGCTGCGGGCGGTGGTGGATTGGCTCGGCAGCGATTACTGGGTGGCGGGCGAACACGCGCCCTTCGCCTCCGTCCACGGCACACTGCTCAATGGCGGCGACCCTTTCCTGGTCCTGGCGGATTTTCGGGCCTATGCGGACGCTCAGGCCCGAGTGGACGCGGCATTCCGCGACCAGACCTCGTGGGCGACCAAGGCGATCCTCAACACCGCCCGGGTCGGCAAGTTTTCCAGCGACCGGACCATCCGGGAGTACGCCCAGGACATTTGGAAGTTGCCCGCCGTGCCATTGGCCTAAGACTAGCGGCCCATGAAATGGATTGCGGCTGCGCTCTTTCTGAGCGTGCTCGGCGCCGCGGCCGCGCAAGATACCCGGCCCGCGGTGGTGTACGACTTCGGCGGCAAATTTGACCGCTCGTTCAATCAATCGGCGAGCGAAGGCGCCGCCCGGTTCAAACGGGAAACCGGAATCGCCTACCGCGAATTCGAGATCAGCAATCAGGCCCAGCGCGAACAGATCATGCGGCAGCTGGCGCACCACGGCACCACCATCATCGCCGCGATCGGCTTCAATCAGGCGTCCGCCGTGCAAACGGTCGCCGCGCAGTTTCCCCACGTGAAGTTTGTGATCGTGGACGGTTCGGTGGACCTGCCGAATGTGGAATCGGTCAATTTCCGCGAGCAGGAGTCATCCTATCTCGTGGGCATGGCCGCGGCCCTTTTCAGCAAGACCGGCAAGATCGGATTCATCGGCGGAATGGACATTCCCCTGATCCGCAAATTTCAGCTGGGGTACCATGCCGGCGCGATGGCGGCGAATCCGTCGATCCAAATCTTCGACAACATGACCGGGACGACGCCGGCGGCGTGGGACGATCCGACCCGGGGCGCGGAATTGGCGCGCGGGCAGTTCGGCCGCGGCGCGGACGTGATTTTCCATGCGGCCGGCGCGACGGGAGTCGGCGTGCTGCAGGCCGCCCGCGATGCGGGCTTGTACGGGATCGGCTGCGACAGCAATCAGGACTATCTGCAGCCCGGCCACGTGCTGACTTCCGCGGTCAAGCATGTGGACGTGGCGGTGTACCAGGCTTTCATGGACGCCAAGAACGGCACGTGGAAGCCGGGACACTGGTCGCTGGGGCTCAAGGAGGACGGGGTGGGCTACACGATCGACGATTACAACCGCGGGTTGCTGACGCCGGCGCTGACGCAAAAATTGGAACAGGCCAAGGCGGACATCATCTCGGGACGGATCAAGGTGCCCGAGTACCACGACTAGCCTGATCCGCGCCGTGTCTTCCGCTTCCGCGCCCGCGCTCGCATTGCGTGGAATCGACAAGCGCTTTGGGGCGGTGCATGCGAATCGGGCGGTCTCGTTTTCGGCCGCGGCCGGTTCGATCCACGGGCTGGTCGGCGAGAATGGGGCGGGGAAGTCGACCCTGATGAATATCGTGTACGGCTACTATCCCCCGGATGCGGGCGAGATCGAGGTCGGGGGCAAACGGGTGACTATCCGCCGCCCGTCCGATGCCATCGCGGCGGGAATCGGCATGGTGCACCAGCATTTCATGCTGGTGGAAAATTTCACGGTGCTGGAAAACATCGTGCTCGGCTCGGGCGGCCGCGGCGGCATGCGCGCGGAACTAAATCGGGCGCGGACGGAATTGGCGCGCATCGGGCGCGACTATGGGCTCGAGGCGCCGCTCGACGAGCCGATCGAGGAACTGCCGGTCGGGGTGCAGCAGCGCGTCGAGATTCTCAAAGCGCTCTATCGCGAAGCGCGCATTCTGATTCTCGACGAGCCGACGGCGGTGCTGACGCCGCGCGAGGCGGATCAGCTTTTCCTTTTGCTGGATCGCCTGCGGGCCGAGGGCAAAACCGTCATTCTGGTCACGCACAAGCTGCGCGAGGTGATGGCGATCACCGACCAGGTGACGGTGCTCCGTCAGGGGCAGGTGGTGTCGACCCTCGCCACCCGGGAAACCTCGCCCTCCGATCTGGCGGAGAAAATGGTGGGGCGGGCGGTGGCGCTCCGGGTGGAAAAAAAGCCCCGATCGCCGGGGCCGGTCGCCCTGAGCGTGGAGGGCCTGGAGGTGCGCGACCGGTGGGGCGTCGTCCGGCTCCGCGATGCCAGCTTCGAGCTGCGCCAAGGAGAAATCGTCGCGATCGCCGGCGTGGCGGGCAATGGCCAATCGGAGCTGCTCTCCGCTTTGGCGGGGCTCTGCCAGGCTTCGGCGGGAAAGATCGTCCTGCAGGGCCGCGAGGTGGGCGGGGGCGAGACCGCCGCCGTGGAACGGCGCCGCCTCGGGCTGGCCTACGTGCCGGAGGATCGGCTCAAGGAAGCGATCGTCGGCCGATTCGCCGCGGAGGACAATGCGGTGCTCGGGCGCCACGATGGCCGGCCCTGCACCGGGCGCTTCGGTTTTCTGGATCGCGCGGCCATTCGGCGCGGCTGCGAACAGAAGATGGCCGATTGGGACGTGCGCCCCGCCGAGCCCGAACGACGGATGGGCGCCTTTTCGGGCGGCAATCAGCAGAAGCTCGTCCTTGCCCGCGAAATCGAGGCCGGGCCCGCGGTGCTGATCATCGGCCAGCCCACGCGCGGCGTGGACATCGGCGCCATCGAATTCATCCACCGGCGCCTGGTCGAACTGCGCGACGCGGGCAAGGCCGTGCTGGTCGTTTCCGTCGAAATGGATGAGATCATGGGCCTGGCGGACCGCATTCTGGTGATGACCGGCGGGTCCATCGTGGGACAGCTGACGCGCGCCGAGGCGACCGAGGAGCGGATCGGCCTTTTGATGGCGGGCGTGCCGGCCGGCTCCCCGAGCGCATGAACGCTCCCGCCAAATCCCGCACGGCGGTCGAGAGCGTGCTGCTGCCGCTGCTCAATCTGGCGGCCGCGCTGCTGATCTCGGGCCTGGTGATCAAGCTGATCGGCGAGCAGCCCTGGCGCGCCTTCAGGCTCCTCGTCACGGGAGCGTTCGGCACCGGCGAAAACCTGGGTTACACGTTATACTACGCGACCAACTTCATCTTCACGGGACTTTCGGTGGCGGTCGCCTATCACGCCGGATTGTTCAACATCGGAGCCGAAGGGCAGGCCTACATCGGCGGTCTGGGCAGCGGCCTGGTTTGCCTGGCGGCGGGCCATTGGCCGTTCGCCCTGGTGCTGCCCGCGGCCATTGTCGCCGGCGCCTTCGGCGGAGCCGCCTGGGCTTTCATTCCGGGGTATCTGCAAGCCCGGCGCGGCAGCCACGTCGTCATCACGACGATCATGTTTAATTTTCTGGCGTCGGCGCTGATGACTTACCTGCTCGTCCACGTGCTGATCGAACCGGGGCAGCAGACACCGCAAAGCCGCGCGTTCGCGCCCAATACCTGGATGCCCTCCGCCAAAGGGGCCCTGGGCTCGTTGGCCGGCGACAGCCCCCTCAACCTGGCCTTTGTTCTCGCGCTCTTGGCGGCGCTGGGAACCTGGGTCTATCTCTGGAAAACCCGGTGGGGATTTGCGCTGCGGGTGGCAGGCGAGAACCCGGCCGCGGCCCGCTATGCGGGGATTTCGCCGGAACGGATTACCATCGTCGCCATGCTGCTGTCCGGAGGGCTGGCCGGATGCCTGGGTCTGAACGAATTGATGGGGAGCCAGCATGTCGTCTCGCTCGATTTCCCCGCGGGCGCCGGATTCGTCGGAATCGCGGTTGCCCTGATGGGACGGAATCGCCCGCTCGGCATCGTTCTGGCCGCGGTGCTCTTCGGCGCCCTGGTGCAGGGCGGATCGGAACTGTCCTTTGATATGCCGCATGTCACCCGCGACCTCGTCGTCGTGATCCAGGGACTGGTCATTCTCTTCTGCGGCGCGCTGGAAAACCTGTTCAAACGGCCGTTGGCGCTCCTATGGCGACGTACGCCCTGATTGCGCTGCTCATCGCCGCGACGCTTCGCGTGGCGACCCCGCTCATCCTGGCGGCGTTTGGCGGATTGTTTTCCGAACGCTCCGGCGTGATCGCCCTGGGTCTCGAGGGGATGATGCTCGGCGCGGCGTTCGCTTCGGCGTGCGTCTCCGCGGTATCCGGCTCCGCCTGGCTGGGCCTGGGGGCGGGGATCATGGCCGGAGTTTGGTTGGCTTTGCTGCTGGCGTTCGCCTGCGTTTCCCAGCGCGGCGATCAGGTCGTCGCGGCCATCGCCGTCAATATCATCGTGGCGGGGCTGGGGCCCACGCTCGCGCTGGCCTGGTTCGATCAGGGCGGGCAGACGCCGCCGCTTTCGAATCCGGCGCAGCGGTTCCTCGGTTTGATGATCCCGGGTACGGCGCTGCCCGCCCGCACGCATTTTCCGGGCGTACTTTATGCCGATCTGCTGAGCGGGCACAGCATTCTCGTTTATGGAACCTTCGCGTTCGTGCCGGTGGCGTATTGGCTGCTTTACCGGACCCGCTGGGGGCTGAGGCTCCGGGCGGTCGGCGAAAATCCGTCGGCGGTCGACACGGCGGGCATTTCGGTCGATTGGCTGCGCTATTCCGGAGTGCTGATGTCGGGCGTCTTGTGCGGCGTGGCCGGCACGTACATGTCCCTTTCCGCCGGGGCCGGATTCATCCGCGACATGACCGCCGGAAAGGGCTACCTCGCGCTGGCTGCCCTGATCTTCGGCAAATGGAGGCCCTGGCCGACTTTGGGCGCTTGCCTGCTCTTCGCGTTTACCGATGCCCTGGCGGCGCGGCTGCAAGGCGTATCGCTGCCCGTGGTCGGCGTCGTGCCGGTGCAGTTCATTCTGGCGCTGCCTTACGCGCTGACCGTCCTGCTTCTCGCCGGGTTCGTGGGGAAATCCATCCCGCCCCGTTCGCTCGGCGTGCCTTACCGCAAAGAAAAATGAACGACGAAGTGATCGCTTCCCATCGAGCCCGGTTGGCGCGCCATCTGGGCCGCAAGCCCGATACCTCCTCGGCGCTGTTTGTCGCGGCCAATGCGACGATCAATGGCGACGTGGTGCTGGCTCCGCTCAGCAGCGTATTTTACGGCGCGGTGCTGCGCGGAGACATTCACGAGATCCGGGTGGGCGAGGGCAGCAACATCCAGGACAACGCGATCGTGCATCTGGCCGATGACTACGGCGCCTATATCGGCCGGTGGTGCACGATCGGCCATGCCGCGATCGTGCACGCGTGCACCGTGGGCGATGAGTGCCTGATCGGCATGGGCGCAACCCTGCTCGATGGCGCGGTGATCGGTGCGCAGAGCATCATCGGGGCGAATTCGCTCGTGCCGCAGCGGTTTGTCTGCCCGCCGCGGTCGATGGTCTACGGTTCTCCGGCGAAAGTGGTCCGCCCGCTGACGGACGCGGAAGTCGCGGGACTCAAGCCGTGGGCGGAAAAGTACGTGGAGGTGGCGAGGGCGCACGCCGTGTCGAGGCGAGGGCAGTCAACGTAGAAGCGGCGGGGGCGCCGCTTCTACGGTCTCGCAAGAAATGGCGGGCAACGTATGCTCGCTCCATGACGATCGGTATCCCCAAAGAGATCAAAATCGGCGAGACGCGGGTGTCGATGACCCCGAGTCTTTGCCGGCGCTGCGTCGGTCTGGGCGCCAAGGTGACGGTGCAAAAGGGAGCGGGCTTGAACGCGGGCTTTACCGACGCGGAGTATCGCGAGGCCGGAGCCGCGTTGTCCGGTTCGGCGGCGGCGGTCTGGTCGGCGGATTTGGTGATCAAGGTGAAGGAGCCGCTGCCGGTGGAATATCCGCGGCTGCGCCCGGGATTGACGCTGTTCACCTATCTGCATTTGGCGGCGGGCGCGGAGCTGACGCGGGTGCTCCTGAAGAAAAAAGTACTGGGGATCGCCTACGAAACGGTCGAGGCGAGCGACGGTTCGTTCCCGCTGCTCAAGCCGATGTCCCAGATCGCCGGGCGGCTCGCGATCCAGATCGGCGCCTATTTCCTGCAGAGCCAGCACGGAGGCTCCGGTGTATTGCTGGGGGGGATACCGGGTACGCTGCCCGGCCATGTCGTGGTGGTCGGGGCCGGGAATTCCGGGGCGCATGCGGTGCAGATGGCGGCCGGCATGGGCGCCCGGGTGACCGTGCTGGACTTGGACACCCGCAAGCTCGAGGCGCTCGACTCGGAATATCGCGGGCGCATCGTGACCCTGATGTCGAACCCGGCCAATCTGGAGAACTGCGTCGCGCAGGCCGATCTCCTGGTCGGCGCCGTGCTGATTCCCGCCGCCAAGGCGCCGACGGTCGTCACGCGGAAGATGGTCGCGCAGATGCGCCCGGGCAGCGTGATCGTCGACATCGCCATCGATCAGGGCGGCTGCATCGAAAGCATCCGGCCGACGTCGCATGAGGAGCCGGTCTATGTCGATCATGGCGTGGTTCACTATGCCGTGCCCAACATGCCCGCCTTGGTGGGGCGCACGTCGACGCTCGGTCTCACGCAGGCCACCGAGCCCTATGTCGCGCAATTCGTGAGCCAGGGCGTCGAGGCCGCGCTGGTGTCGAGCCGGCCCCTTGCCAAGGGCGTGAACACGCAGGGCGGCCGCATCGCTTGCGAAGCGGTCGCGAAGGCGCTGCGACTGTAATGTCCGACTGGGACGCGGTGATTGCCGGCGGCGGGGCGGCGGGCTTTTTCGCCGCCGCCCAGGCGGCCGAGCGCGGGCTCAAGCGGATCCTATTGCTGGAGGCGACGACGCACGTGCTGTCCAAGGTGCGCATTTCGGGCGGCGGCCGTTGCAACGTCACGCATGCGTGCTTCGAACCGAAACGGCTGGCGGGATTCTATCCGCGCGGCGGCCGCGAATTGCTCGGCGCGTTTCATCGCTGGCAGCCCGGGGATACGGTGGCGTGGTTTGCCGCGCGGGGAGTGGAACTGAAGACGGAGGAGGACGGACGCATGTTTCCCGTGACGGACAATTCCGGCACGATCGTCGAGTGTCTGACCCGGGCCGTGCGGTCGGCGGGCGTGGAGCTGCGGCTGCAGGCCGGCGTCCGTCGGGCAACGGCGAGGCCCGAGGGCGGTTTGAATCTGGAAATCGGGGATGGCGAGCCGACGACGGCCCGGTCGCTGCTGCTCGCGACGGGCGGCACCCGCGGTTCGGCCGGATTTGGCATCGCCGAGTCGCTGGGCCACGCGATCGAGCCGCTGGTGCCGTCCCTGTTCACGTTTCATATCGACGACGCCCGTCTCAAAGGACTGGAAGGGCTGTCGGTGCCGGCGGCCAAGGTGGCGGTGCCGGGAATGCGGTTGGAAACCACGGGGCCGGTGTTGATCACGCACACGGGCCTGAGCGGTCCGGGCATTCTCAAGCTGTCGGCATGGGGCGCGCGCGAAATGGCGGCACGCGACTATCGGTTTCCGATTGTGCTCAATTGGTGCGGTGCGGCGTCGCCCGAGGACGCACGGCGCCACCTGGAATCGAGCCGGGAAGGGCAGCATCGGCGCCAAAGAGTGGCCAATTGGAATCCCTTTGGATTGCCCAGCCGGCTGTGGGAACGTTTGGCCGCGACGGCGGGAGCCAGCGATGGGGCGATCTGGGCCAACTCGTCAAAGCCGCTGATCGCGAATCTGGCTCAGCAGGTGGCTGCGGGCGAATATGTGGCCGCGGGCAAAAGCCTCAACAAAGAGGAGTTCGTGACCTGCGGCGGCGTGCGCTTGTCGGAGGTCGATTTCCGCACGATGGAGAGCAAGCGCTGCCCCGGGCTCTATTTCGCCGGCGAGGTCCTCGACATCGATGGGCTCACCGGCGGGTTCAATTTTCAGGCGGCGTGGACGACGGCCGCCATCGCGGCCGAGGCGATGGCGAACGCCTCATCGTCCTAACTCTGCAGCGGGTGGAGCGCATGATCCCATGCGCGGAGCGACGTCAAACGCGGATGGAGATTCAAGCGCGTGGGGACCACGCGCTCCAGTGCGTCATCAAATACATGAACTCAGGATGTGAAAGTCAGACCCCGGTATCGGCATGGATATCGGCAGCGGAAGGAAACTGCGCCGCCGCGAGGCGGGGTGGGAAGCAACCGG
>DASXYY010000058.1:0-36072 GCA_036502225.1 Opitutaceae bacterium | reverse complement strand
TTGTCGACGCCGCCACCAGGCGCTCCAACTCCGCCTGTTGCTCGCGGGTGATGTCCACCTCCCCATTGAGTCTGCTCATCCGAGCAGAGTAAAGCCCAGGGGAACGCGTTGTCACGCCATTTACGAGACACTACACTAGGGCGTCTTGTCGGCCTGGCCGGTATCCAGCGTGAACTTCCAGCTGCCGTCGGGCTGCTTTTTCCAGATGGTGCAGTAGTGGCCGTGCTCGACGAAGTCCGCCTGGCCGGGGCGCGGCTGGCGGTAGACATAGGCGCCGATCGTGTATCCAAGATCTCCTGACGCGGCGGCGGAGGTTCCCTCGACCGACCACGAGAGGCTGGCGGTGGGCGACATCGTGCCAAAGACCTTTTGAACCGCGGCGGCGCCCTCGAGGTGGGCGCTCACGTAGTCCAGGTAGAGCGCGTGGGGAGAGGCGTAGGCGAGGGAGGCCTTGAGCATGCCTTCCTTGCCGGCGAGCTCGTTGTAGGCGCGGTCGGCGTCGGCGATTTCCTGCGCGGGGTCAGCCAGCAGAGCCGCCGCCGGGGCGGCGAGAATGGCCGCGAAGGCGGCGTATCGAAGCAAAGCGTTCATCGACTACACCTATAAACGCTTGCAAAGGCGGTTCAACTGCCGACGCGTTCCAGCCCGCGACCAGGCGGCTCTCGGGCGCGGGACCGGCGAGTTCACGCCAGACGACCTCCGCGGGCAAATGCCGGGCCTCCGACGGGGCGATCACCATGGCGCCCATGCCGGCCTGGACGAGCCCGATGCCGTTGCTGCGCGGCCAGACTTCCTCGGCGATCTTCGGGGCGATGCCGGCCTGGGCGAATGCGGCCAGGGTGCGATCGTAATAGCCGGGGTTGAGCGCCCGGGGGAAGAGGACGAAAGGGGTGTCGGCCAGGTCGCGGAGGCGGAGGAGCGCATAGGCCTGTAGCCGGGGGCGTTGACCCCGGCCGGTCCCGCTTTCGTCATCGCCGGTGCCGGGGTCAGCGCCCCCGGCTACAGCGGCCAACGGATGATCGGCGGGCAGCAGCACGCCATTGCGCTCCTGAACGAGCAGCCGGGTCTCGAGCCCCGGCGTCGGCCCTTCCGGATGAAAGAACCCGCATGCAATTTCCCCCATCAGCAGGGCCTCCATCTGCCGCGCCGTGGGCGATTCGCTGAGCTCCAGCCGGATGCCCGGCCGGCGACGATGAAACTCACGCAGAATACCCGGCAGCACGGTGGCCATGGCCAAACCCGTGAACGAGATGCGCAGATGCCCTTCCTGGCCCTCGGCCACCGCCCGTGCGTGGGCGGGGAGGGCGGCGACCGCCTTCAAGATCGGCTCAGTTTCCGCCGCCAGCTTGGCGCCGACCGCCGTCAATTCCACCTTGCGGCTCGACCGGACGAACAGCGGCGCACCGACCGCGGCCTCCAATTGCGCAATTTGCCGGCTGAGCGCAGGTTGAGCCACGGCCAGGGCCTCCGCCGCTTTGCGGAAATGCAGCTGCCGGGCCACTTCGTGGAAGTAAACGAGGTGCCGAAGTTCGAACGGGAATTGATACTCCCTGGGCATCAATAGCACTCAAACAAGTAATTCCGAGTCAACGCAATCTTTGATATGCTCGCCGCCATGCCTCATTCCCTCTTCGAGAAAGTCTGGAACGCACACGCGGTGCGCAAGCTGGCCAACGGGCAGACCCAGCTCCTGATCGGCACCCACCTCATCCACGAGGTGACAAGCCCGCAGGCTTTCGGGATGCTACGCGATCTCAAGCTCGCGGTGGCCATGCCGCATCGCACTTTTGCCACGGTCGATCACATCGTGCCGACCGACCAATTCCTGGAGCCCTTCGCCGACCCGCTGGCGGATGCGATGATCAAGGAACTGCGCCGCAACTGCGCGGAATTCGGCGTCACCTTTTTTGACCGCGCCACGGGCAAGCAGGGCATCGTGCACATCGTCGGCCCGGAACAGGGCATCACGCAGCCCGGCACGACGATCGCTTGCGGCGATTCGCACACGAGCACTCACGGCGCGTTCGGGGCGATCGCCTTCGGCATCGGCACGACGCAGATCCGCGATGTGCTGGCGACCCAGACGATGGCGCTGGGGCCGCTCAAGGTCCGCCGCATCGAAGTCAACGGGAAGCTGCGCCCGGGCGTTTACGCCAAGGACGTGATCCTGCACATCATCCGGACGCTGGGCGTCAATGGCGGCACGGGCTTCGCGTATGAATACGCGGGCGAAGTGGTCGACCGCTTCACGATGGAAGAGCGCATGACCGTCTGCAACATGTCCATCGAGGGGGGCGCGCGCGCCGGCTATGTGAATCCGGACGAGACCACCTTCGCTTATCTGAAAGGCCGCCCCTATTCGCCCAAGGGCGCCGCGTGGGACGCGGCGGTCGCCGGCTGGAAGGCCGTCGCCTCCGATCCGGGCTGCCATTACGACGACGTCGTGCGGATCAATGCGGCGGACATCGCTCCGACCGTCACTTGGGGCATCAACCCCGGCCAGGGCATCGCCATCACGGAATCCATCCCCGATCCCACCCGGGCCACGGGCGACGAAAAGGCTTCAATCGAAGAGGCGCTGGCCTACATGAAGCTCCAGCCCGGCGCTCCGATCAAGGGCACCCGCATCGATGTGGCGTTTCTTGGATCGTGCACGAACGGCCGTCTGAGCGACTTCCAGGAAGTGGCGAAGCACCTCAAGGGCAAGCGCGTCGCGCCCGGCATCAAGGCGATCGCCGTGCCCGGTTCGCAGGGAGTGGGGCTGCTCTGCGCCGAGCTCGGCATCGACCGCGTCTTTCGCGACGCGGGTTTCGAGTGGCGCGAGGCGGGGTGCTCCATGTGCCTTGCCATGAATCCGGACAAGCTGGTCGGCGATCAGCTCTGCGCCAGCTCCTCCAACCGCAATTTCAAGGGCCGGCAGGGCAGTCCGACCGGCCGAACTCTCCTCATGAGCCCGCTCATGGTGGCCGCCGCCGCGATCAGCGGCCAGGTCGCCGACGCGCGCGAAGTCTTCGGAGTATCCTGACCATGGCCCTCGCAAAAATCACCTCAGTCGCCGGCCGCGGCGTTTACGTTCCCGGTAACGACATCGACACCGACCGCATCATCCCGGCGCGCTTCATGAAGTGCGTCACCTTTGACGGCCTGGGCGAATTCCTCTTCTACGACGTGCGCAAGAACGCCGACGGCACCGACAAGCCGCACCCGCTGAACGAGGCCCGGCACCAGGGCGCGACGATCCTGCTCAGCGGCGCGAACTTCGGCTGCGGCTCGTCGCGCGAACATGCTCCGCAGGCGATCCAGAAGCACGGCTTCCGCGCGGTCGTGGCCGAGAACTTTGCCGAGATCTTCTTCGGCAATTCCACCACGCTGGGCATGCCGTGCGTCAACGCGAAGCGTGAGGACCTCGCGAAGGTCGCCGAGGCGATCGCGATAAATCCGACCTGGGAGCTTACGATCGACCTCGGCCAAATGGCGCTCAAGTACGGCCCGAACGGAACTGTGCCGATCACGATGCGCGAATCCGCCCGCGACGCGCTGATCAACGGGCGCTGGGACGCGATCGGAGAACTGCTCGAAGGCTTGCCGGCGGTCAAGAAGCTCGCCTCGAGCCATCCGTACCTCGCGGCCTGATCACTCAGGCTTCGCCTGACCCTTGCGCCGCCGAACATTGTAACTCGTCGGCGTTTAGGACTTGGCCTGAAAGGTCCGGCAAGGTAGATTCGACGGACCTTTTCCGCGTCGGGCGCGTCATATCCGCATTCTACCCATTTCCATGATATTCGCCGTTTCGATCGAGATCTTCAAGGGCGCCGGCCTGCTAATTTACCCCTTGGGTCTCTGTTCGGTGACCGCCTTGTTCATCATTATTGAACGCATGGTCGCGCTGCGGCGCGAGCAGGTCGTTCCGGCGGACTTGAGCAATGCCATCGAAGCGGGGACAAAACTTGCCGTGCGGGGCAAGGATAGTGTGCTGGCCCATATCGTCGATTTTGCGGACGCTCACGCCAACGATGAGCAAGCGGTGAAGGCGTTCGCCCGGCTTCAAGTCAACAAGCTCATGCGGGGGGTGCCGTATCTGGACGTCATCTACGCCGCGGCTCCCCTTATCGGTTTGTCGGGCACGGTGACCGGCCTCTTGCAGGTCTTTTCCCAGGTCAATCCGGAGACGGGCCTTCCCGATCCGGTGCCGTTCACCAAGGGCATTGCGCTCGCCCTTTCCGCCACGGTCATCGGTCTGGCGATCGCCATTCCGTCGCTCGTCGGCTCCGGCTACCTGATGCGGAAAATCGAAAACTACGCGGCGGAACTCGAGGTGCTGATGGAGCGCGTTCTGCGCCGCACTCGGACGGAAGGCGAAACGGAGCGGCCGGTCGGCAATCGCAGCCTATGAGCTCCCTGCTGGCTCGCGCCCGACGGCGGCCGGAACTGAATCTGGTGCCGCTGATCGACGTGCTCACGATGCTGATCTTTTTCACCTTCGTGACCATGCAGTTCCGCTCGGCGCAAATGCTCGATATCACGCTGCCCGAATTGAAGAGCGCCGGAAAGAACGAGATCAACAAGAACGGCGTGGTCATCTCGATCGAAAAGAGCGGCGACGTCTTCTTCAACGACCAGCGCGTGACGGACGACCAGCTGACCGCCGATCTCATCCAGGTGCACAACTCGAACGCGGATATTCCGGTGGTGATCAAGGGCGACGAGGATTCGCAGTTCAAGCGGATCGCCTTCGTGCTCGACCAGTGCCGGTTGGCGGGCCTGCGCGATTTCCAACTGCAGAGCAAGAGTCCGTGAAGATCGTCATCACCGGCGTCACGCGCGGCCTGGGGCGCGCCCTGGCCGAGTGGTACATCGCTCACGGCCACCAGGTGGCGGGCTGCGGACGCAGCGGGACGGAGATTTTCGATCTTCGATTCACGCATCCCGAGCCGCACGATTTCGCGCCCGTCGACGTGACCCAGGCGGTCAAGGTTTCGATCTGGGCCGAGAAGGTGCTCGGCATTCTGGGCGGGCCGCCGGATTTTTTGATCAACAACGCGGCGGTCATGAACGATCCGGCGAAATTGTGGGAGGTCCCGGCCGAAAAGTTCGCGCAGCTGATGGCGATCAATGTGGTCGGCGTGCAGCATGTGATCCGTGCCTTTGTCCCGGCGATGGTCGAACGCGGCAGCGGCGTGATCGTGAATTTCAGCTCGGGCTGGGGCCGCAGCGTCTCGCCGGAGGTCGCGCCCTATTGCGCGAGCAAATGGGCGATCGAGGGATTGACCAAGGCGCTCGCGGAGGAGCTGCCCAGCGGAATGGCCGCCATTCCCCTCAATCCGGGCGTGATCGACACCGCCATGTTGCGCCAGTGCTGGTCGGACGGAGCGGCTCAGTATCAGAAGCCCGAGGCGTGGGCGGAGCAGGCCGGGCCGTTCATCCTCGGCCTGAATTCATCCCACAACGGACAATCGCTGAGCGTCAGCTAACGGCTTGCCACGGCCAGGACGCCTCGCGCCCGCAGTTCATCGCGCTGCGTCCAGCCGGCGGCGCCGAAGGCGGCACCGAACGCGGCCGAAATCGCCAGGATCTGCGCGTGCCAGCGGCTGAGATCGGCGCCGGCGGCCAGCAGCGCGTCGAGATCGATCAATTCGTGGTCGGACAACACCCAGATTTTGACGCCTTGATTCTGCACCCCGACAAAGTACGGCTGGTCGTTGAGCGTCAGGTGGACGTCCGCCGAGGCGAATTGCGAGCCCGGGGCGAGCGTCGACAGGGACGCGGTATCGGCGGAAAAATGAACGCCGGTCATTGGATGCCGCGGCTGCGGAAAGGGCGTTCGCACGGCGAACGTCACTTTTCCGGCAGGGGCGGTCTTGATCCCGGTCACCGCGTTGCCGGTCAGCTTGGCCAGTTGGGGAAGATTCTCGTTTTCAATCGGATTGTTCTGCGCGCAGGCGATGTCGGGTTCGGCCGCCGATTTCTTTAGCTGCGGCAAATTTTCGTTCTCAATCGGATTATTCTGGGCGCAGGCCAGTTTGGGCTGCTCGGCGAGCTTCTTGAGCTGGGGAAGATTTTCGTTCTCGATCGGATTGTTTTGCGCGCAGGCGATGCTGGGTTCGACTGCTGCTTTCAGTTGCGGCAAATTTTCGTTCTCAATCGGATTGTTCTGGGCGCAGGCCAGTTTGGGCTGCTCGGCGAGCTTCTTGAGCTGCGGAAGATTCTCGTTCTCGATTGGATTGTTCTGCGCGCAGGCTATCGTGGGTGCCTGGACTCCGCGGCCCGGATGGTGGTGGACGAAGCAGGTCGAGCCGGGACCGAGCCGCTGGCCCAACTGCAGATCGGGTCCGGCCTCTTCGAGCGAGCTTGCGCTTGTTGCCAGAAACCGGGGGCTGCCCAAATTGTCCGGCGTGACGAATTCGGTGCTCAACCCGTGGAATTCGGCCAGCTTACGAAACGCCTGATCGCCCGAGGTCGGTCCCGATTTTCCTACCAATATGGATACCGAACTCATGCGATGATATGGAATTATAGCATGGGAACGTGCGGTTCGGTGTCCGCCTCGTAATTAATCCCCGGCAGCCCGAAGCCAAACAGCTTCAGGAAATCGCTGCGGTAACCGGCGATATCGGTGTCCTTTTCCAGCGTTTCGGTCGTCACGCCCGGCCAGATGCGTTTGACCGCGTCCTGGATCGGAGGGCGCATTTCCCAATCATCGACGCGCACGCGTCCGGCCTCGTCGAAGCGCGGTCCGCCCGGCGCGTACATCTGCGATGCGAACAGCCGATACATCTGCTCGATGCAGCCTTCGTGGGTGCCGGCTTCCTTCATGATCCGGTAAAGGATCGAGATATAGAGGGGCACCACGGGAATGGCGGAGCTGGCCTGGGTCACGAGCGCCTTGTTGACCGAAATGAACGCCCGGCCGCCCCGGCCGCGCAGCTTGGCGTCGATCGCCTTGGCCGCCCGCTCCAGGTCGTTTTTCGCCAGGCCGATGGTGCCGTTCTTGTAAATGGCCCAGGTGACCTCCGGCCCGATGTAGGAATAGGCGACGGATTGCGCGCCCGGCGCCAAAAGCTGCGCGTCGTCCAGCGCCTGGATCCACATTTCCCAGTCTTCGCCGCCCATGACCGCCGCGGTGTCGGCGATTTCCTGCTCGTTCGCCGGTTCGATGCTGATCGAACTGACGATGCCCTTGTCGGTGTCGACGGTCTTGTTGGTGAAACTCTGTCCGACGGGCTTGAGCACGGACTTGTGCGTCGCGCCCGTTCGCGGATGAATCCGACGCGGCGAAGCCAGGCTGTAGACGACCAGATCGACCGGCCCGACGTCCCGCTTCAGAAGTTCGACCGCCTGGCGCTTCAGGTCGTCGGAAAAAGCATCGCCGTTCAGGTTTGCGGCGTAAAGTCCGGCCGCTCGCGCCGCCTTGGTGAACGCGATCGTGTTGTACCATCCCGGGGTCGCCGGACGGCCCTCTTCGGACGGACGCTCAAAAAAGATGCCGACCGTGGCAGCGCCCGAACCAAAGGCGGCCGTCACCCGCGAGGCGAGGCCGTAGCCGGTGGAGGAGCCGATCACCAGCACCTTCTTGGGCCCGTTGGGAATCGGCCCCTTTCCCTTGACGTGGTCAATCCACTGGCCGACATGTGCGGCGCAACCTTCGGGATGGGCGGTGACGCAGACGAAACCGCGAACCTTGGGCTTGATGATCATTCCCCGGCAGTGTTCCCACTGCCGGTGCCCGCTTCAACTCATTATTGGCTCAGGAGAACCAGGGGACCGGCGGGGGCGGAACCGCCGCCTTTCTTTTCGAGCGTGATGGCAAACTTGGCCACGGCGTCGACCGGCTTGTCCGCGTGGAAAATGAACTGCCCCTTGCCAAGCATGCTGGTCTTGACCAGCCCGGCCGCCACGGGCTTGGCCCCCGGCGGGATCACCCACAATTCGTAGTCCTTGGAGGCGTCGGCGGCCGGAAGCTTGTCGACCGCCATCACGCCTTCCTGGCGGGCCGGATTCCAGACCGCCACCGCGACGGCCTCGGGAGAATTGCCGAGCATCGAGGTGAGGGCGGCGATCTTCATTTGGGCCAGATCACCGGCGCGCAGGGCCTCGGCCAGCCGGCGTTCGTCGATCAGGCGCTCGGCGTCGACCCGCGTTTGCAGGCTCTTCAATTCCAGATCCGCCGCCCGGCCTTGATCCTCGAGAATCGAATTGCGCGCTCGCGCCGAAAAATAGAGCTGGGTGATGCCCGCGGTGGACAGGGCCAGGCAGGCGGCCGCCGCCCAGGCGAAGATCAGGCGGAACGGAAGAATCTTGGCGGTCGGCAGCCGTTCCGGCGCCGCTTCCTGGCGATGATGTCCGGCCGATGCGAGAATGCGGTCCTTGAGGCCGGCGGGCGGCTCCACCTGGGGTGCGACATGCACCAATTTGGACGCCGCTTCCCGGAGCTGCTGCACCCGCTGGCGCAGCTCGGCATCGAGCGTCATCTCGCCCTCAAACTGCGCCTTTTCCGCGCCCTCGAGCAGGTCGAGGGCGGCCAGCGCGGCCAGTTCTTCTTGGCGTTCGTCGATCATGGGCGTGCGACCAGGGTTTCTCGAAGTTTCAGCAAGCCGCGCCGGATGCGCGCCTTGACGGTTCCCAGCGGCTCCCGCAATTCCTCGGCGATCTGCTGCTGCGTCAGCCCGCTGAAGAAGGCGAGCTCGACGGCATGTTTCTGCTCCTTGGGCAGCGTCGCGACGGCCACCCGCACGGCCTGCGCCTCGTCGCCGGCCACCGCTTTGGCGCCGGCGCCGTCTTCCGGCCAGTGCGATTCGTAACCCAGATCGGAAGGAGCGGATTTTTCGAGCAGGGCGGTGCGGCGGCGGCGGGCGCGGAGTCGGTCGATCGACCGATTCCGCGTCAACGTGACGGCCCAGGAGAAGGCCGATCCGCGGTCGGCCTCGAACCGGGCCGCCTTTTCCCACAGGACCATGAACACATCATGCACGATGTCCTGGGCTTCGGCGGCGTCCGAAAGGATCGTCAAGGCCGTGGTGAAGAGCGGCCGGGAAAACCGGTCGTAGAGCTCCGCCAGCGCACCCTTGTCGCCCGCCGCCATGCGCCGGACGAGCGCCGCATCGATGGCGGCGCGTTCGTCGGCAGCTGGCCCGGAGGTGACCGGAGCGGGACTCATTGGGTGTCATCAGCCCTGCTACGCGCGGGCCCGGCGCCGGGATGCATCCTCATCCGAATCCCATCCCGATCAAACCGAGCAGGATAAGCAAGGCGAGAATGGCCAGGATGCGCTTTTCCTGGCGGGTGACGCGGAAGGGCATGGGCGATAATAGCAATGACTGCCGAAAGCTTATCCCGAGGTGGAGCGAGTGGTCCCCACGCGCTGTTTGGACGTCGAAAGCGGATCTGCCGGGGTCAGCGCCCCCGGCCACATCGGGATAGGCAAGTGCCTGCTTGCATTCGCCGAAGTTCGCCGTTCAATGCAAGTGTCCACTTGCATGGCCGCCCGCCGCACACCTTCCGACACCGATTCCCGCATCCTGGCGGCCGCCGAAAAGGTATTCGCGGAAAAGGGTTTGGACGCCGCGACGACCCGTCAGATCGCCAAAGCCGCCGGCGTGAACGAAGTGACGCTTTTCCGCCGGTTTCGCAGCAAGTCGGCCCTGCTCTCCCTCGTGGTCGGGCGGACCTTCGGACGGCAGGCCGCCGCCGAGCCGCTGCCGCTGACCGGCTCGCTGCGCGGCGACCTCGAGGCCTTCGCGGTCCGCTACGAAAAGCTGCTGCGCGAACACTTGCTCCTGGTGCGCACCTTCATCGGCGAAATCCACCGCCACCGGGAATTTGAGACGTGCGTCCTGCAAGGCATATTCGAGCCGTTGCGATCGGCGCTGGTCGCGCGTCTGCGCCCGGTGTCCAAAACCACGCCGGAGATCGTCGCCGACCTGTTGTCGGCCTCGATCCTGACCGCGGTCCTGCGCGACGCCGCGCGCAAGAAGTCCAAGGCGTATACCGGCAATGAATACCGCGACGCGGCGATCGAGGGCGCGTTGCAGCTGATCGAATGAGCGCCGCCGTCGCCCTGCGGGGCCTCTATGGCTCCGATCGCTCCCTGCTGAACCCGCTGGCCGCCAAGCTGGCCGACCGCGATATGCTCAAGTGGGTGATCGCCATCACGGCGGCCACCGGCGCCCTGCTGGAGGTGATCGACACCAGCATCGTCAACGTGGCCTTGCCGGACATTCAGGGCAATTTGGGCGCGACGCTGACCGAAGTGGGATGGGTGTCGACCGGCTACGCCTGCGCGAATGTCGTGATGATCCCCCTTACGGCCTGGCTGAGCGACCGTTTTGGACGTCGCCAGTATCTGCTCTTTTCCCTGGCCGGTTTCACGGCCGCATCCGTGATATGCGGCCTGTCGACCAATCTGGCGACCCTGGTCATTGCCCGCATCCTGCAAGGCCTGGCGGGCGGTGGTTTGCTCGCCAAGGCGCAGGCGGTGCTGTTCGAAACCTTTCCCAGCGAGCAGCAGCCGATGGCGCAGTCGATCTTTGGCATCGGAGTGATTGCGGGCCCCGCGTTCGGGCCCGTGCTCGGCGGCTATTTGACCGACACCATCGGCTGGCGCTGGATCTTCTTCATCAATCTGCCGGTCGGCATCCTCGCCGTCGCGATGACCGCCATTTTTCTGCCGCGCGATCCCGACGAACCGCACGCGGAGCGCCGGGTGGATTGGGCCGGCATCGGGCTGCTGACCCTCGGCCTCGCCTGCTTTCAAACGATGCTCGAACAGGGCCAGGAGGACGATTGGTTCAGCTCGCGTTTCATCACGCTGATGACAGCCGGCGCGATCATCGGCATCGGTTTGTTCATCTGGCGCGAACTGAGCATCGACTACCCGGCGGTGGACCTGCGTGTGCTCAAATACCGCTCCTTGAGCGCGGGCAGCCTTTACTCGCTCGTGCTCGGCATGGGCATCTACGGCGTGATCTTTGCCGTGCCCGTCTTTGTGCAGGTGTACCTGCATTTCACGGCGGAGCAGAGCGGATTTCTACAGATACCCAGCGCGGTGGCCTCCGCCATCGCCATGATTGCCATGGGCAAGATATCCGGGCGCTACGACGCCCGGTTCCTGGTGGCGATTGGCGCCCTGATCACCGTTTCGGCGGCCTTGATGCTGTCGAACATCAATCCCGAGACCAGCGCCGAGAGCCTGTTCTGGCCGCTCTTCCTGCGCGGCTTGGGCAGCGTCTGCATGTTTCTGCCGCTCAGCCTGGCCACGCTGGGGCCGCTGCCGCTCGACAAGGTGTCGGCCGGATCGGGCTTCTACAATCTGATGCGGCAGCTGGGCAGCAGCATCGGCATCGCCATCATCACCACCGAACTTGCGCACCGCGAGGCGGTGCATCGATCCGTGCTGGTCGAACACATCAACAACGGCAATTTCGCGGCGACGCACCGGCTGCAGCTGCTGGCAGGTGCGTTCGGCCGGTTCAGCGCCGATCCGGTGGCGAACGGCAAGCGGGCGCTCGCGCTGACGGATTCGATCATCAACGGCCAGTCGCTGCTGCTGTCATTCGCGGACGTGTTCATGTACGTCGCTGCGGCCTTTGTCGTGTCGCTGCCGCTGCTTTTCCTGCTCGGCAAGGGCCGCACCAACAGCCCCGCCGCCGCGGCCGCCCATTAAACACCCTTTTCCATGACTGCCGCTCTCCGACATCCGCTTCGCACCCCGTTCCTGATTCTCATCGGATTGGCCGCCCTGGTCTGGGCCGGCCGTTTTGGGTACCACTATTTTCGCTACGAATCCACGGATGATGCGTACGTGACCGGGCACATCCACCAGGTCAGCGCTCAGATCGGAGGCCAGGTCATTGCGGTGCTCGCTCATGAAAACCAGACGGTGGAGCAGGGCCGTGAGCTGGTGCAGATCGATCCCCTGAGCCTCGACATCGACGTGCAAAAGCGGGAGGCCTCCGTGCAGCAGGCCCAGGGCAACGCGACGGAAGTGCGCGCCGCGGCCGAACAGGCGGATGCCAAGCTGGCGCAGGCGCAGGCGCATGCGGCGGAAACCCGCGCCCAGGTGGATCAGGCGAGCGCCCAGGAACACCTGGCTCAAATCAACCTGAAGCGAAGTGAAAACCTCTACTCCGGCGCGGACCGCGCGGTGACGGAAGCCGATCTGGATACCGCCCGGTCCAATGACGCGGCGGCCCAGGCGGCCGTCCAAGCGGCCCAGGCCAACGTGGCCGCTTCGAATGCGAGCGTAAAGGCCGCGGAGGCGGATCGCGATGCGGCGGCCGGCCAGGTCAAATCGGCCGATGCGGCCGTTGCGCTGGCCCAAGCGGCGCTGGCGGATTCGAAGCACCAGCGGTCCTACGTGTCCGTGTCCGCTCCGGCCGGCGGACGTATCGGAAACAAGAACGTGGAAGTCGGCAATCGGGTCCAAGCCGGCCAGACACTGATGGTGCTCGTGGAGCCCAAAGTCTGGATCGAGGCCAGTTTCAAGGAGACCCAGATCGCCGCGATGAAGATCGGTCAGCGCGCGGAAATTTCGATCGATGCGATCCCCGGCCACACTTTCTCCGGCCGGGTGGCCAGTTTCGCCCCCGCGACCGGCGCCGAATTCGCGCTGCTGCCGGCCGACAACGCCACGGGAAATTTCACGAAGGTCGTGCAGCGCATCCCGGTCCGGGTGGAATTCGACGACGGCGCGCTGAAGGGCTACGAGGACCGCCTGAGCCCCGGGCTCTCTGCGACGGTGGACGTGGACATCCACGGCTGACGAGGGTGGAGCGCATGGTCCCCCTGCGCTTCGTCGTCAAACGCGGGCGGAGGTTGAAGCGCGTAGGGGACCACGCGCTCCCCGCTGAAGACCAAACCGATTGACATCTCTGCATCTGATGCAATGATGCAGTTATGCGGACGACCCTGGAGATCGACGATGCGGTGCTCGCGGCGGCGAAGGAGATTGCCGCGGCCGAAAACAAGACCGCCGGCGCCGTGATCTCCGAGCTGGCCCGGAAGGGGATGTCCCAATCCTTGGGACGGGCGGGGAAACGAAAGACGGGTTTCCCGATTTTTTCGGTGCCGCCCGGGGCAAAGCTTTTCACCTCTGCCGACGTCAAAAGCGCCATCGCCGATGAAGGGCTTCCTCCTCGACGTTAATACCGTCCTGGCTCTCGCTTGGCCCAACCATGTGCAGCACCGGGCCGCCCATGCGTGGTTCGAACGCGAATCGGAGCGGAGCTGGGGCACCTGTTCGGTGACACAGATCGGTTTCGTTCGAATCAGCTCGAACCCGGCGTTCGAGCATCACGTTTCAACCCAGGAAGCGTTTCAAAAGTTGACGGAGATCGCCGCGGTCCCGGGCCATGCATTCTGGCCCGAGC
Source organism: Opitutaceae bacterium (assembly GCA_036502225.1). GTDB lineage: Bacteria > Verrucomicrobiota > Verrucomicrobiia > Opitutales > Opitutaceae > Palsa-1447. The sequence goes on along the minus strand of DASXYY010000058.1, from coordinate 22,708 downwards.
CGGCCGCCGGCTACGTCACTGAGTCGCTCTCGCCAACGGTGCCGAAGATCTTGACCCACGGTCTGGTCACCGACGGATTCCTGGCCGGGATCGCCAAGTACAATGGCGGCAGGCTGGCCACATTCGACAAAGGTTTGGCCCGTGCGTTTCCCGATTGCTGCGCTTTCATCGGAGCAGGCCGGTAAAAGCTGCGCCTGATCTGCAAAGCACAAGATGACGTCGATGGCGCAACTGAGTGAAGGCGGGCAAAAATTGAAACTTTACTTCATGGGCATCGGCGGCACCGCGATGGGCAACGCCGCCGTGCTGCTGCGGCAGGCCGGTCATCAGGTGTTCGGCGCCGACACCGCGATCTATCCGCCCATGAGCGATGTCCTGCGCGAGGCGGGGATCGAGGTGCTGACCGGCTACGATCCCCGGCGGCTGGAGGCGTTGGGCATCGATGGCGTGGTCATCGGCAACGCGATGACGCGCGGCAACCCCGAAGTGGAATGGCTGCTGGATACGCGCGCCCGGCCGTTCTGGTCGCTGCCCGACGTGCTGCGGCGGCTGGTGCTCGAGAAGCGCAACAATATCGTGGTCTGCGGCACGCACGGGAAGACGACCACCACCGCCCTGACGGCGTTTCTGCTCCGGGAAAACGGACTCGATCCGGGTTTTCTCATCGGCGGCGTGCCGCAGGATCCGCCGACGGGCAATCACCTGGGCACGCCCTCGGATCCCTTCGTCATCGAAGGCGACGAGTACGACAGCGCCTTTTTCGACAAGCGCAGCAAGTTCATCCACTACGCGCCGCGGATCGCCGTGCTCAATAATCTGGAATTCGATCACGCGGATATCTTCCGCGATCTGGCCGACGTGCAGCGGACGTTTTCCCATCTGGTCCGGATCGTGCCGAAGAGCGGTTGCGTCGTGATGAACGGGGATGACCCGAATCTCGCGACGCTCGGCGCGATGCCCTGGACGCGGGTGGTGCGCGTCGGAGTGGGGGAAGGCAACGACGTGCGGATTGAGGCAATGACCGAAACCCCGGCCGGCGTGAGTTTCGCGCTGCGGTGGAAGGGCCAGGAATGGGCCAGCGTGCGGTGGTCCCTTCCGGGCCGGTTCAACGTTCGCAACGCCGCCATGGCGGCGACCGCGGCCGGGCTCAGCCACGATGACGATCCCCGTTGGCTGAAGCTGGCCCCGTTGGAGCGGTTTCGCGGGGTCAAGCGGCGGCAGGAAATCCGCCAAGCCGTTTCCGGCCTGACGGTGATCGAAGACTTCGGCCACCACCCGACGGCGATCGCAGGCACCTTGGATTCGGTGCGGGCCCGCCACCCCGGTTCGCGCGTGGTCGCCGTCTTCGAACCTCGCAGCAACACCGCCGCGCGCAAAACCCTGCAGGACGAATTTCAGAAGGCGTTGGGACAAGCGGACGAGCTTTTTCTGGGCCCGGTGCATCGGCCCAAGTCCATTCCGGAAGCCGAGCGTTTCGATCCCACGGCCGTCACCGCCGCGCTTACCGCTCAAGGGCGGACGGCGTTGCACTTCGAAAGTAATGCGGCCCTCTGCGACGCCTTGATCAAAGCCACCTTGCCCCCCGCCGGCGCGCCCCGCGTCATCGTTTTCTTCAGCAACGGCAGCTTCGACGGGATCATCGACCGCTACTGCGGCCACATTTAGTTTTAACCCGTCCTATAATCGAAAACGAAGTGGAAGCGGCGTCCCGCCGCTTAAGTACTCAAAGGCTGACGCGGCGAGCCGCCGCTTCCACTGATGCGATCGCTCCGAGAAACGGCGGACGATATGTCGGATCTGTTTACACTTTCACGTTTTAACTAATTTATGGTCGGGCAAGGTTCCCTGCATTAACTATTTGATTTTCAACACCGTAAGATTGGACTGTACGATATGCATGGGAAAATGGCACGAAGGGTGCTGGTCCTAACTATGCCCCAATTCCGACTTCTGTTAGCTGCGTTCGCGGCGACCGTGACCGCCGGTGCGATGCACGCGCAGGACACCACATTTCAATTCGAGTTCTTCGACCAGTTCCCCCTGGGCGGTGGCCAGGTGACGATCGCAAATGACCCTGGCGACGGCACGTACGCCCTTTCGACCGTTGACCCGATTTCGATGAACTTTTCGTTCTTCTGGGGCGATTCGTTCACGCAAGCGGATATCGTTTCCGATCTGAGCATGACCGAAGTCGTCATTTCGAACCTAGGGCCGTTTCAGACCCTGCAGTTCTCGGATACCGGCACCATGGCTGGCGGTGGAGGGCCCTTGGGCGGTTCCATCGACTTTGAGAACGCGTCGGGCGAAGGGCTTTCGTTCGAGCCGTCGTGGATCGGCGGGTATTTGGACACCTTCCAAGAGGGCGACGTCAATTCTAACTCCCCGCTTTTTGGAGGTTATATCGCTTTTGCCGTGCCCGCGCCGGATAGCGCGTCCACTTTCGCGCTCGCCGGCATTTCAGCGCTCGCGCTGGCGGTGGGAGCCGGTTGGTCGCGCCGCAAGTCGGCCGTTTCGGCCTGAGCATTGAGGAGGAAGCGGCGCCGTTGCCGCTTTCGTGCACCGAGAAGCGGCTAATACGCCGCTTCTTTTTTTGTTACTGCGCCTGCTTGGCCAGCTTGTAGCTCGCCGGGCGTTCGCCTTCGGCCAGCGCCAGCAGGTCGTAGTCGTGATGGCCGGTGATCGTCACCTCGGCGAATTCGCCGACGGGTAGTTCGCGAGGGACGTAAACCCGTCCGTCGATATCCGGCGCGTCGGCGTCCGCCCGGGCGACCCCGGGCTCTTCCACCAGCACGCGCAACGTGGAGCCGACACGTGAGGCGGAAATTTCCGTGGCGATCGTCTTCTGCAGCGCCATGACCCGGCGCCAGCGGCGCTCCTTGTCGGCGGGGGAGATCTGAGCCTCCATCTTGGCCGCGCGCGTGCCTTCCTCCTGGGAATATTTGAACACACCGAGGCGCTCGAACCGCGTCTCCCGGATGAATTCACAAAGCTCGTCCACGTCGGCCTCGGTCTCGCCGGGAAAGCCGACAATGAAAGTCGTCCGCAGCGCGATGCCGGGGATGCCGGCGCGAATCCGCTTCACCAGATCGCGAATATAATCGCCGCTCGTTTCCCGCTGCATCAGTCCGAGCATGCGGTCGCTGATGTGCTGCAGCGGCATGTCGACGTAACGGGCCACCTTCCCGCATTCGGCGATTGTGGCGATGAGTTCATCGCTCCAATGCGCGGGATGAGTGTAGAGGAGCCGCACCCAGAATTCCCCCTCGATTGCATTCAGCTCGCGCAGCAATTGGGTCAGCGCCGTTCCCCGGGTTGAATCCACCGGAGCCCGCGGGCCGGCCCGCTGCTCCCAGGTATCCATGCCAAAATACGTGGTGTCCTGGGAAATCAGGTTCAGCTCCTTGACGCCCTCCGCGACGAGCTGCCGCGCTTCGGCGGCCACGCTGGAGACAGTCCGGCTGCGATGGCGGCCGCGGATCTGGGGAATGATGCAGAAGGTGCAGGGGTGGTTGCAGCCTTCGGCGATCTTGACGTAAGCAAAATGCTTGGGGGTAAGCCGGAATCGCGGCGTGTCGTAGTCCGGGATGTAGGTCGATTTCGGCGTGACGAAGCTGGCCGGTGCGCCGGCCGGGGCATCTTTCGCCATGATCTCCTGGATGATCGGGGCGACCTGAGTCACCTGGTCGAGGCCGATGAAGGCGTCGACTTCGGGGAGTTCGCCCGGCAGCGCCTTGGAGAAGCGCTGCGACATGCAGCCGGCGACGATCAGCTTCTGATTGCGGCGGCGTTTGCGCAGGCCGCGCTGCTCGTGGACTTCGAGGATGTGCCCGATCGACTCCTCCTTGGACGAGTCGATGAACGAGCACGTGTTTACGATCACCACATCCGCGGTGTCGGCTTCAGGCACCACCTGCATTCCGGCCTGGTGGAGGTGCCCCACCATGATCTCGCTATCGACGAGGTTCTTGGCGCAGCCCAGCGAGATCAGACTAACCTTGATCACTTCTTCGTCTTGGCGGCAGCGCGCTTGCGCTTGAGATAGGCGAGCCGGCGTTTCTTTTTGATGGCCTTGTTGTACTGCTTGCTCATGTGCTGAGTAGGAAAACGGTCAATCGTTGCCGGTCCGCCGGCAGAGTCAAGAGCAGCCTGTTAGGGGCTGATGGCCGGATTTCCAATGGCGACCGACGTGCGGCAGCTCTGTGAATGCCTGGTCGGCGGGACGCACTGGTTCCAATTCTGCAGGTTGCTCTGGGAGCGTCCTGGAAATCGAGCCTGGGTCGATCATGCCGCAAAGCAGGTAGTATCGCCTTGGCGGCTTCTTGCGCGCTCAGTAGCGTCGGCCTATGTCGGGATACGTGTTAAGTCCAGGTTCGTTGGAGAAACCGGATGGAATGCACACACGGGTTAAATCTGGAAATTGATTCGGTCTCGCACGATGAATCGATTGTGGTGGGGTCGAATAGCTGCGCATTTTTCACTGGGCGGGTTTGTGGTGCTGCTGGCATTGGCGGCGATCTATGGCGGGTTTCTTTCGCGCCACGTGAATGCCTATGCCGGTGGCTCTGATTCTTCTGGGTACCTGAATCAAGCCAGGCTTCTGCGCGCCGGAAGTTTGCATTTGGAAATTCGTCCGCTCTCAGACGATGCGCCTTCCGATCCATTGATTGTTTCCCCCCTTGGTTTCAAGTGTGCGCCCGATCGCAAAAGAATCGTGCCGACCTACCCGGTTGGATTGTCGTTATGGCTCGCACTCGGATCTTCGCTGTTTGGTTGGAACGACGGTCCCGGAGTGATTATGGTGTGTTTCGGCGTCCTGGGGATGGTGCTCACCGGCGTAGCTGGGCTTGCGTTTGGTTTATCCGAGGTCTGGGCGATCGTGGCCGCCGTCGTGGTGGCCGCCAGTCCGCTGTATTTGGCGATGGCTTTGCTGGCGATGAGCGACGTGCCGGCTCTGGTGTTTGCCACTGCGGCCATGCTCGCTGTCGTTCGCGGAGGCGATTCGCAGATCCGGCGGCATGGGGTTTGGTGCGCGATGGCAGGGGTTCTTTTTTCCATCGGGGTGCTGATTCGTCCGACGAATTCGATTCTGCTATTTGCTGTCATTGCTGGCTTGGGATTTCGGCTTGAGCGATGGCTTTGGTTCGGGTTGGGGAGCTTGCCCGCGTTGCTTTTCCTAGGCTGTTACAACCACTCACTCTACGGGAGCTGCTTCAGCACCGGATACGGTGATCCCCAGCTGAACGTGCGTTGGTTTCCGGTGACGATGGTCAATTACATTCACTGGCTGCCGTTATTGCTGACTCCAGTCATATTCGGCGGATTGGCGCTGGGATTGAAAGCGGTGTTCTTCGATCGGAAGACTCGAATGTTAGTCGCCTGGATCGTGAGTTTTGCCGCGTTTTACTCGTTCTATCCAAATACTCACGAGTTCTGGTGGTACTTGCGGTTTTTGCTTCCCTGTTCACCCGCACTGGTGATTGCGGGTTTATTGGGAATGCGCCGGATCCTGCTTCATTCGCGGCTGGGCGCGTCGCTTTTCCGTTTTGATGTGGCCATCACTCGCGACCGCGAAGCTGGCGGATCGCCTCGGTTCTACCGCGGCCGCCAGGTCCTGAACGGCGTCGCGGTGGCCGGGGCGTGTGCGTTCGTTTTGGTTAACGCGGTGTTTTGGTCGAATCGACTGAGCGCGATGGGCATTGCCCACGATGAACGAACTTATGTTCAGACCGCGGGCTGGCTGAAACAGCATGTCCCGGCAAACGCGGTGTTGGCCACGATGCAGTACAGCGGCGCGGCGATGTTTTATACCGATTTTCCCATTGTCCGCTGGGATCGGATGGAACCCACTGAATTCACGAAAATGAAGAAGACGCTGCGAGCGACGAAGCGGCCATTGTTTGCGGTGTTGTTTCCTTTTGAGATCGCCGAGCAGCACGCGTTTGAACGGCATCTGCCGGGGAAATGGATGGAAGTCGGCCGGATTCACGATGTTTCGGTTTGGAAATGCGATGCTGGCCCGTGACTGGGAAGAAAACGCAACCAACGGGTGGCAATGCATCAACTGATCGACGGTCTCGTCCCATTCCTTTGGGCGTTGCTACTTTTCCTGGGGATAATTCCCGGCGTTTACTTGACGGCCGGAATCTACCTCTATGTCCCTTTTCCGTGATCACCGTGATAGTGAGCCAAGACGCCCTGCGCGAATATCACACCGGCCGATCGCTATTCAGACCGTAATGCCGTGGTAGGGTTTACGCGCGTGGCGCGGAAGGCCGGCGCCCAGCTGGCGAATGCGCCGACGGCCAATAGCAGCAGTGACACCGATGCCAATACCACGGGGTCGGCCCGCGACACATCGTAGAGTTGGTTGGCGATCAGGGAGCCGGCGCCGAGGCTGGCTCCGAGTCCGAGGATGATCCCGGCGGCGACCAGCACGGTGCTCTGCTTTAGGATCAGGGCGAGGACTTGACGGGCGCTGGCTCCCAGCGCGACGCGGATGCCGATTTCCCGCGTGCGCTGGGCCGCGGAATAGGAGATGACGCCGTAGATGCCGATGCAGGCGAGCGCCAGGGCAATGATCCCGAAGACGCCCAAGAGGACCAGGATCACGCGGCGGAAGCGAAGCGTGTCGTCGACCGAGCTCTGCAACGTGTGCAGGCTGGCGATCGGGATCTCGGAATCGACCTCCCGCACCGCCTGGCGCAGCGCGGCGGCGATCAGGGCGGTGGGGCCGCTGGTACGGATGACTACGGTAGTTCGCCACGGGAAATAGGTGGGCGAAAAGTAGATTTGGGGCGTGGCGCGAAAATCGAGCTGGTAGCGCCGCACGCTGCCGACGACTCCGACAATCGTCCAGACCGCGTCCTTGAAGTGCAGCTGCCGGCCGAGCGGGTCTTCGCTGCCGAAGAATTGTTTCGCGAGGTCGTCATTTACGACCAGGACCTTCGGTGCATTCGGTTCGTCGTCGCGGTAGTCGAGGTAGCGTCCCCGCAAGAGGGGGATTTGCATCGCCGGAAAGAAATCGCCATCGATCCCGTCGAAGCCGGCCTCGGAGTCATTGCGGGTCAGAGGGCGGTCTTCGCGGCTGATCAGGTCGCCCAGGTTGTTGTTGCCGTTCATCGGAACCGAAGACGCGATGGCGACCTGGGTCACGCCGGGGACCGCCCTCAGGCGCTCGATGAGCCGATGGTCCAGTTGCACCTTGTCGGTGGTTTCAGGGGCCTTGGCGTTGGAGACCGAGAGGTCGAACAGGATCACTCCGTGGGGATTGAACCCCGGATCCGCCCGCAGTGCGTTTTGGAAACTGCGCAACAGGAGGCCGGCACACGCGAGCAGGACGACCGTGAGGGCCGTTTCGGAAATGAGGAGGGTCGATTGCGCCCGCCGGTTGCCGCCGGAGGTGGAGCCTCGCGCGCCGTTCTTCAAATCTTCCGTGACGCTGGAACGGACGGCGCTCAACGCCGGGACGAGGCCAAAGATCACTGCCGTCGCGCCCGAAGCGCCGACCGTGAACACGAGCACCATCGAGCTGACGTGAATCGACGCGCCGATAATTTCACCGATGCCGGTGAAGGCCACCAAGGGATGAATGGCGGCAATTCCCAAGCCCAAACCGGCCACTCCCGCAACCAGCGCGAACAGCAGGCTCTCGGTCAGCATCTGTCGCACGATGCGGAAGGGAGTGGCGCCCAACGCCAGGCGGAGGGCGATTTCACCGCGACGGACCGTGCTGCGCGCGAGCAGCAAGTTGGCGACATTGACGCACGCGATCAGCAGCACGACGCCGACCGCGCCGAACAGCGTCAGCACCTGCGGGCGGACATTCCCGAAAAGCAGTTCATGGTAGGGCTCGACCCCGGCCGACCAGGGCTGCTTGAAGGCGGGATAGAGGTTTTTGATCTGCCGTCGCGCGTCCGCCAATTCGGCCGAGGCCCGCGCGAGCGTGGCGCCCGGCTTCAAACGCCCGGTGACGCCGACCACATAGTTGTAGTCGCGATTCATGCGCTGGGTGCTTCCGCGAATCACGGCCGGCACCAGAAAGTTCGAGGCGTTGTCGAACAAGGCGTGCGGCGGCAGCACCCCAATGACGGTCAGACTCTTGTCGTCGAGGCGAATGGCCTTTCCCACGATGGCCGGATCACCGCTGAAGTGCGTCTGCCAAATTTCGTGCGATAGGATCACCACGCTCTGATTGCCGTCGGCGGTATCTTCCGAAGGGAGAAAATCCCTGCCCAAGGCGGGAATGACACCGAACACTTTCAGATAGTCCGCGGTGACTTCCTCACCGCTCAGCCGCACGGGGTCGCCCGAACCGGTGAGGTTTTCGTCCATGTCGTGCTCGGCGGCGATATATTGCAGCTGCGTGCTCTCGTCCTGCCAGTCCGCGAACGCGCCTCCGGAAGCGAAGGGAATATAGGCGCCGGCCTGGGGCATTTCGCAGACCTGGACCAGCCGGTCGGCCTGCGGGTAGGGCAGGGGTTCCAGCAGCACCGCGTTTACGATGCTGAAGATGGCGGTGTTGGCGCCGATCCCGAGGGCCAGCGTCAAGACGACGATGATCGCGAAGCCGGGGGATTTTTTGACCTGGCGGAGGGCGAAGAGGAGGTCGCTGAACATGGGGTTACTGGGATAACCAGGGAGCTGCTGAAAAGTTACGGCGAATTGCTATCCCGGGCGGAGAATCTCGACATCGAATGCCCCCCCGGCAAGGTTCACCGAACCCTCGTATGATGCTCAAATCCCTGGCGGCGCTTTGGCTCGGAACGGCAATTGGCGTGGCGGCGGTGGCCGCGGCGCCGGCGGACCGGGGCTGGTGGAACGATCTGCCCTATCGTCCGCCGCCTCCCAATCCCAAGGCGGCCGTGATGCCGCTCGTTTCGGTCAACGGCAACCGATTCGTCACGCCGGACGGCAAGCCGATCCTGTTTCGCGGCGTATCCATCGCCGACCCGGGAAAGCTCCTCGCCGAGGGCCAATGGAAGCCCGAGCTGTTCGATGCCGTCAAAAACATGGGTGCGAATTTGGTCCGCATCCCCGTGCATCCGACTTCCTGGCGGGCGATCGGCCCCAAGGAATATTTTGAGCATCTGGACGAAGCCGTCGATTGGTGCACCGGTCGGCACATGTACGTCATCATCGACTGGCACTCCATCGGCAACCTGATGACCGAAATGTTTCAGGACCCGATGTACGACACCAGCAAGGGGGAGACGTTTGATTTCTGGCGGCGCATCGCCCAACACTTCAACGGCAACCATACGGTCGCGTTTTTCGAGCTGTTCAACGAGCCGACCGACTATCACCAGCAATTGGGCGACTTCAGCTGGACCGAATGGCGGAATCTGAATGAGGAGATGATCGGCATCATCCGCGCGTTCGACCCGGACACGGTCCCCCTGGTGGCGGGAGACGATTGGGCTTACGATTTGGATCAGGTGCATTACGAGCCGATCCGCGCCGCGAATATCGGCTACGTCACCCATCCGTATCCGCACAAGCGCACGCGCCCGTGGGAGCCCAAATGGGACGAGGATTTCGGATTCGTGTCCGAAAAGTATCCGATGATCGCCACCGAAATCGGCTACTGGGCGCAACCGGGCGAGACCATCACCGACGATTCCTACGGCAATCGCATCACGCGCTATCTGGAGCGCCACGGCATTAGCTGGACGGCCTGGGTGTTCGATCCGCAGTGGGATCCCGCGCTGCTAAAGAGCTTCGACGGCTATCCCCTGACGCCCTGCGGGGAATTCTTCAAGGAAGCCATGAATCGCGCTTCGGAGCCAGTGACGGCGGCAGCCGCGCCGGCGCCGAGTGGGGTGGGGCAGTTGGAGGCGCCGGGGGCGGCGGCAAACGCCAGCAAGGATGCACGTCTGAAAGTTCTCCCCAATGGCCAAATGTCCCTGGATGGGAAAGTGATGGCGGATGCGGATCTCAATGCTGCGCTGGGCCAATGGCACCAAGCGCATCCGGATTTGGGGTTAGTGATCATGGGCGATGAGGATTCGGAATTCAAACGCATCGCGCTTGCGCTGGATGTGGCACGGTTGGCTGGAATCAGGGATTTCCAGCTGCAAACAAAGAGTCCTTAATCTGGATAGTGGAACAGCTGTCGACGGGTGGATCACATGGTCAAGCGCAGGGGGACCATGCGCTCCACCCGCTCCGAACTTAAACCAGTAGGAACCCGAGCTGGCGCGCCAGAGCGTGGCGCTTGATGCCGTAGAAGGCGGCCAGCTCGCGCACGCGGGCGGCCCGTGCCTCGTCGCCGCGCGGGTGGGCCTTGACGGCCGTGATCATCAGATTCTTGGCCGTGTGCTCGGTCGAGACGAACTCGAAGGCCTTGGTGCGATAGCCGGCCCATTCGAGCAGTTCGACCCGCAAGGCGTCGGTGACGAATTCCGCCTGGCGCTCCTGAAAAATGCCATGGCGCAGGGGTCCGGCGAGCACCGCCGGCGCCTCCAGTTGGCGCCGCAGTTCCTTTTGGCAGCAAGGCGCGACCACCAAAAGCGACGCTCCCGCCTCGATGCCTTTGGCGAGCGCATCGTCCGTCGCCGTGTCGCAGGCGTGAAGGGCGATGAGCACGTCCACGTTCGCCAGCGGCCGGTCGGCGATCGATCCCGAGGAAAATTCCAGGGCGGGGGCGAAGCCGTTCTCCGCCGCGGCGCGATTGCAAAACTCCACCAGCTCGGCCCGCAGTTCGACGCCCACGATGTGCGCGCCCGAACCCAGCACGGAGGCAAGGGCAAAGGTCAGATAGCCTTTGCCGCAGCCCATATCAACGACCTCCAGCGGCGCCGCCAGGCCGGTTTCATCCAGCAGGTGCTGCAGGATTTCCGCAAAGCGTTCGATCTGCCGAAATTTCGCGGCCATGCCTTCGACCGGCTTCCCCGACGGGTTGGTCACCCCCAGCGTGCGCAGCCAGGGAGCGTTCGGGGGAATCATCCGGGACTTGGCTTTGTCGTGGCTCGAACCGCCCAGATCTCCATTGGCCGCGGTCACCGTCAATCGCGGTTTGCCCCGAGGATGCGACTCGAGCTGCACGCTTTCGTCGTGGGTGAACAAATGGGCATCGAGAAATCCCGCGCCGATCAAAGGCTCGAGCAGGTCGACTGCGGCCTCCGGCGGGTGATTCTTCGTCACGTCCCGGGTTTCGTGTCGCCAAACGAAACTCAGATGGGGCCCGCCCTTGAGCTGCACCGGGCGGACAAACAGGTTCCGAAGGGTGGATTCGGGTCCGCGGTAGCGTCCGAGCGTCAGTTTGCGCAGGGCCCCCGCCTTGATCGCCGCCCGCATCCGTTCGCAGAACTTTTCCCGGGCATCGGACATGAGGTAAGAGTTGCCCCGGCGAGCGGCAGCGTCAAGGGGCGGGGGCAAGCCGCTTGATCGCCTGGCTGGCCCTCTCGCTCTTCGGGTCGAAGCGCAGCGCGGCCCGATAGGCCGACAGCGCGAGGGAATTCTCCTGCTTTTTCTCGAAGATCTTGCCCAGGCTGCATTCGGCGCGGGCGCCCCGCGAGGCGTTCCGGTTGCCGATCTCCGCCGCTTCGGACCGTGCCCGGTCTTCGTCGCCGAGCGGCCAGGGAGCGATTCCGTAAAACTGCATCAGACCTTCGCGCGCATCGAGATCGGCCGGATTCAGCAACACCGCCTTTTCGAGGTCATCCCGGCCCCGGACCGCCATGAAATAGGATCGGTCCCTTTGGGCCACGAGCAGCGCCGCGCCGCCCAAGTCGCCCCAATAGGATGCGTTTTGCGGCTGCAGATCGACCGCCTGCTGAAAGACCGCCAGGGCGTCGCGCAGGGCGGTGGGAGAGTTGGAATGGAGCGTGGCCGCGCCGAGACGGTTCAGCCGGGCTGCCTCGGCCGCCGGGTCCGTCGCCAACACCGCCGCGGCCGGCAGCAGGCCGGCCGCAATGAACCAAGTCATCCGCATCACACGCGACTGTAAGCCGACTTGAGCTCGGCGGCGACGTTGGCGGGCACGAAATGTCCGACGGCGCCGCCGTATTTGGCAACCTGCTTGACCAAGGACGAGCTGGTGTAACTGAACTGCTCGTTCGGCATCACGAACAGCGTCTCGATCGCCGGCTGCAGATGCCGGTTCATCAGCGCCATGTTGAACTCGAACTCGAAGTCGGAGAGGGCCCGCAGTCCTCGAATGATGGCATCCGCCTTTTCGTCCCGCGCGAAATCCACCAGGAGGCCGGTGAACTCCGTCACCCGCACATTGGAAAGGTGACCGACGTTGGATCGGATCATCGCCATCCGCTTCTCCGCCGGGAACAAGGGCTCCTTTCCCGGGTTATGCGCAACCGCGACCGTGACTCGGTCAAAGAGCTTCGCCGCCCGCCCCAATACGTCCAGATGACCATTGGTGATGGGGTCGAAGGTGCCGGGGTAGATGCAGTGCCGCATGGTTTTGGCGCATCATAGCAGCACAACCCGCGCTTGCATTCAAGGCGGCGCAGGTTGTGCTGTGAACTTCCCGCCGGCGCTTGAACCTGCCCAACATCATCACCCTCTCCCGCATCCCGGTGATGTTCGTCATCGTCTGGCTGATGTATTGCCCGGCTCCCGGGGCCGCGACGGCGGCGTTCGTGCTGTTCATCCTGGCGGCGGTGGGAGATTGGCTGGACGGATATATCGCCCGCACCCAGGGCCTGGTGACGAGCTTCGGCAAACTGATGGACGCCCTGGCGGACAAGATCATGGTGCTCGGCGTCGTCATCGGTTTTGTCGGGATCGTGCACGAGGTCAATGGGGTCAATGAGAACGAAATCCCGGTGGTCCTCGCGCTCGTGACCTTGTGCCGGGAATTTCTCGTGACGGGCATGCGGATGGTCGCGGCCTCCAAGGGCGTGATCGTGCCGGCGGACCGCGGTGGAAAGAGCAAGACCGTGACGCAGCTGATCGCCCTGGGCTTTCTGCTGGCCGCGCCGATGGTGCGCCTCGATTGGCCCCGTTTCTTCGGCGGCGACTTTCTTTCGTTCGCGATGCGCGTCCATCAAATTGGGGCAACCGTTTTCTGGGCGGGCACGGCCCTGGCCGTCTGGTCGGGCACGCGTTATGTCCTGCGCTACCGCCAGGTGGTTTTCGCCGACTCGACGGCCGCATGAACCTTCGGCAGCCGATCTGGCCGCGGTTTCTGCCGACCGCCACCGTGGTGACGCTCGCGACTCTGGGTCCGCTGGGCCGGCGGCTGCCGGCGCCGGGCACGTGGGGTTCGATGGCCGGTCTGCTTTACTTCGCCGTGGTGTTTTTGCGCGTGGGCGACGAAATCGGGACTCCGCTGATGGCCTTCTACACCGTCCTGGTCACCTTGATCATGAGCTATCTGGCGGTCGCGGTCTGCGGGGAGGCGGAGTTTCGACTGGCGCAGAAGGACCCCGGGATGGTGATTCTCGATGAATTCGTCGCGATCCCGCTGGTGTTCCTGGGCGCGCCGAAACTCCTCGAATCCCTGCCGGAGTCGTGGCGAGCGGGGAGCATCGATTGGAGCCGAATCGCGGTGGTCGCCGCGGGCTTTCTCCTGTTTCGGCTGTTCGACATCCTGAAGCCTTTCGGCATCCGCCGCCTGCAGAATCTTCCCGGCGGGTGGGGGATCGTCGCCGACGATTTGGCCGCGGCGCTGGCGGCGTGCGCGGCGCTGAACGCCGGTGCGTTCTACTTGTGCGTCCGATAGTCCCTATTTTCTTTTCAGCAGGTACCGCAGGGCGGCGTGGTAGCCTTCCAGCCCCAAGCCGGTGATCACCGCTTCACAGGCCGGCGCGGTGAGCGACTTGTGGCGGAAATCCTCGCGGCGATAGATGTTGGAGATATGCACCTCGACGGCGCGCAGGTGGGAGCCGAGGAGCGCGTCGCGCAGCGCCACGCTCGTGTGCGTCAGAGCGCCCGGATTGATCGCCAGCCCGTCAAATTTGCGGTCGGCCAGCAGGGCGATGCGGTCGATCAGCGCGCCTTCGTGATTGGACTGGAAGAACTCCAGCTCCGCCGCGGGTCCGAACTCGGTCCGCAGGCTCTGCTCGAGATCCGCGAGCGTCGCGGAACCGTAGATTTCCGGCTCGCGCCGGCCTAGCCGGTCGAGGTTCGGTCCGTTGATGATCGCGAGTTTGGTCACGGCGGAAGTCAGAATGGGTTGTCGGTGGCGAGGAAGGTCCAGGGAAGATTGAAGCGGGCGGCCAGTTCCGCGGCAAGCGCGCGCACGCCGTGCACTTCGGTGGCGTAGTGGCCGCAAAGGTACAGGTTGAGCCGTTCCTCCTGGGCGCGGTTGAAATGCTCTTCGCGCAGTTCCCCGGTGATCAGGGTGTCCACTCCCTCGAGCTGCGAAAGGGCGCTGCTGCCGCTGCCCGAACAGATCGCGACTTCGCCGGGCCGGTCCGAGCCGAACTCCAGCGCGAGGACGCGCGCGTACCGCTGCTCCAGCCGCGCCCGAAGCTCCGCCCGGCTCTGGGTGTTCGCCGCCACCACCCCGATGGGGCCGCCGGGGTTCGCCAGGAAGCCGCGGACCGGATTCACGCCTGCTTCCTTGGCCAGCAGGACGTTGTTCCCGATCTCGGGATGGGCGTCGAGCGGCAGGTGCGAAGAGTAGACCGCGCAGTTTCCCCGCAGCAGGGTGGCGACCCGTTCGTAGACCGGACCGGTCAACGGACGCGGCATGTCCCAATACATGCCGTGATGGACGATCAGGAAATCGACCCCGGCTTCCACCGCCTTTTGAAAGGGCGCCACTCCCGCGTCGACCGCCGCCCCGATCCGGGTCACGCGGCCGTCATTGGCCATTTGCAGGCCATTGAAGGCGCCGGGAGCGTCGACAAACGCCGTTCGGCGGGTGCGCTCATCGCAAAACGCGGCCAATTCGCAGAGGGTGGGCATGCCGCCGTGAAACTTCAGGGTTGCGGAGCACGGAGGCGAGCGCCGAAATGCGCCTGCCTCCCTATGAAAAGACTGCTGCTGGTTGCCGCCTTGTGCTTCGCCCCGCTCGCCTGGGGACAGATGGAACACGCCGATCCGGTGACGCCGGATGCGATGCCCGAGACCCGGGCGCTGCTCAAGTTTCTGCAGTCGATTTCCGGAACGTACACGCTCTCGGGCCAGCACAACTTTCCGACCACCCACGACCGGAATTCCCAGTTTGCCGGCCGCTATGCCGGACAGACGCCGATCATTTGGGGCAGCGACTGGGGGCACGCGGTCGCCAGCAGCACCGATTCCATCTACGCCCGGCCGGACATCGTCCAGGAGGCGATCCGGCAGAATCGGATGGGCTCGATCGTCGCCTTGTGCTGGCACGCGATTCCGCCGACTTCCGACGAACCGGGCACGTTCATGCCGTTGCCCGGAGCGGATCCGGCCCAATTGAAGAGCGTTCAGGGAAAGCTGCTCGACCAGCAATTTCAGGACATCCTCACGCCGGGCACGCCCTTGTACAACCATTGGTGCCAGCAGGTCGACGTGATCGCCGGCTACCTCAAGCAGCTTCAGGACGCGCACGTGCCGGTGCTCTGGCGGCCGTACCACGAGATGAACGGCGACTGGTTCTGGTGGGCCTATCACACCAAGGAGCCGTACACGACGCGGGCCCTGTACAAGCAGATCTTCGACCGCTTTGTGAACTACCATCACCTGAAGAACCTGCTGTGGGTGTGGAATGTGGATCGTCCCTCGCGGCCGGGAATGGAATACGACAAGTATTTTCCGGGCGTGCAGTACTGCGACGTCCTCGCGCTGGACGCTTACAACGGCGATTTCGCCCAGAGCTACTACGACACGATTGCCGGCCTGTCCCAGGGGAAGGTGATGGCGCTGGCGGAGGTCGGAAATCCGCCGACGCCGGAGGTGCTGACAAAGCAGCTCCGCTGGTCGTACTACATGATCTGGTCCGGGTTCGTCGAGGAAACCCCCGTCGCCGAAATGGAGCGGCTGTACTCGGATCCGCGCGTCCTCACGTTGGACGACCCGGCCTATTGGACGGCCATCCAGCCTT
Source organism: Opitutaceae bacterium (assembly GCA_036502225.1). Lineage (GTDB taxonomy): Bacteria > Verrucomicrobiota > Verrucomicrobiia > Opitutales > Opitutaceae > Palsa-1447. Next base: position 6,726 of record DASXYY010000058.1, on the reverse strand, counting down.
ACCGCACCGCGGTGGGATTTCCGCCGCTGCGTTTCCGCACGGCGCCCCCGTCGTTGACCGGCGCCTGGGTCCTGGATCGCGATCGTTCAACGTTCGAATCGCAGGGCCGGAACTTTTCTCCGACGCGCATGCAGGTCGTGGATGGAGGATCGAGCTTGTCGGTCACGGGCACCCGCGGCACCGAATTCGACACGGTGCAGCCGATCAACTTCACGGCCAGCCTGGATGGCTCGCCAGTGCTTTCCCAAATCATGGGCAACGGAGCGGTGAGCACCGGCTGGCGTTCGCCGTCCGGCGTCATCCAGATCGACGACGAGCGGCATTTTGGTCCGGGTCCGGCCATCACGACCCGCGAGACGTGGGCTCTGAGCGAACACGGCCAGGTTCTGGTGATCGACCGGGATACCGAGACGGCGCAGGGGCTGGCGCACGGGCATTTGATTTACCTGCGGGAGTAACGCTGGCGCTGTAGCCGGGGGCGCTGACCCCGGCAGTCCCGCTTTCGGCATCGCAAGTGCCGAGGTCAGCGCCCTCGGCTACAGCTATTTCGCCGAAACGCGGCAGCTATGCGCCGCGAAGCCGGCCCCGAAGCTCACCAGCCACAGGTCGCCCTCCTCCGGCGAATTCGGAGCCTCGCGCAGGGTTTCCTCCAGGGAAAACAGGACCGAGGGGCTGCTCATGTTTCCGAAGTCCCGCAGCACGGCCCGGCTGGCGGCCAGCGAATGGTCCGGCAGCGCCGCCGCAATCGCGTCGAGCACATCGACACCGCCGGAGTGGGAAACGACGCGCGAAATCGGACGTTCGCCCCGCTGGTTCCAGAGCGCGGTCACCGCGCCCGCGGCCAGCTCGGGCACGGTCCGGTGGAGCAGATTGCGGAGTTTGCCGTCCTTGATCTCGAAGCGGATCTTGTCCCGGTCCGCCGGAAAATGAACGGTTTGGAAATCGAACGCGCGCAGCGGCGAGTGGCCGCTGCGTTCCGGGGCGTGGGCGCGCCAGATCGTGGCGGCGGCGCCGTCTCCGAAGAGACACGCGCTGATCAGCACCCCCGGGTCGTCATCGAGGAAGAAAGCCGCGGAACAGATTTCGACCGCAATGCACGCGACGACGGCGGTGGGGTGCGCCGCGAGAATATGGCTTGCGGATCGGAGGGAGGGGATGGCCGCGCCGCAGCCCAGGCCCACCAGGTCCTGAAGGTAAGCGTCGGTTCGCAGGCCCAGTCGTTCGGAGACGTAACTGGTGACGCCGGGGCAGAGGTAGCCGGTGCAGGTGCAGACGAGCAGGGCGTCGATGTCGGTCGGAATCAGTCCGGCCTTGGCCAGCGCGGCGTTCAACGCGTTGGCTGCCAAGGCCGGCGCCGCGTCGCGAAAGGCCAGGTTGAGCTCGTCCGAATTCAGATCGAAGATTCGGTCGATCTGCGGCACGGCGAAATGCCGTTTGGCGACTCCGTGATCCCCGCGCAGGATGCTGTGGAGAATCAGGCGCGAACGTTTGTGCAGCCTTTGACGGGCCGTCGACTTTTCCAGGAGAGACCAGCAGTCGGCCTGGCTGAAATGCTGGGGGGGCACCGCCGTCGAAAGGGCATGGAGATACATGAGAGCTTCGCTTCAATGCAAAAGTGCATAGAGGGGTTGAAGAGGAAGAACGCCGGCGCGAGCCGCTGCCGCCAGCCAACGTTGGGCCCCGGGCTGAAGCAGGAAGGGATGAAGGATGGAAGCGGAGGCCAATCGCAAGGAAAACCGTCGGCGCAGGGCCGAACGCACGGCGGCGACGGCGTGGCTCCAGGACGTTTCGTGGCGGGCGTAGGCGAGGAGGGGACCGAGCGCGGATTCGGCGCTTTGGAACGCCATCGCCATGCCGTTGCCCGTGAACGGAGGGATCATCGCGCACGCATCGCCGATCGCGAGGCCCGCCTCGCGCCGGACCGCTGGGTTCACCTGCAGTCCCGCCACCGCCGTAAACGAGGTCGGATCCAGGTGCGGCGCAATTCGCGCCGCCAATTCATCCAGGCCCGCCGCGGCGAGATGATCGAGCAGGGCAAAATGGAAGCGGCGATCGCGCTCCCGCGGCAACGCTCCGAGGGAAGCGGCGTCGGAACTGCGCCCGGCCGCAGCCTGGCGATGGAAAAATCCGCAAAGATTATATCGCCCGCCTTCGACCGCCGAAAGTCCGACATAGGCCCGGCGGCCGAGATGAACCTCCAGGCCTCGCGCCAACGGCGAGGCGTTGCCCGGCGGCAGGGCCAAATGCACCTTGAGGCCGATCCAGGGCGAGCGGGCTGCCCGCCGTCCCGCCGCCAGCACGCGCCCGGCCGCCGGTCTCGGGTCCGGATGCCGCGTATCCGTCTGCAACGTGCCGCCCGCGGCGGCGAAGGCCTCGGCCAGGCGGGCATCCAGGACATAACGGCTCAGGCCCAGGGCCGACCGGGGGAGCGTCTGCCGCTGCCCGGCCTGCGGGCCGCGGAACCAGGTGACCTCGCGGTGGGGAACCGCGTCCGCCAAAAAGGGAGCCAGGCCCAGCCGGTCGATCGTGCGTTCGCCCAATCCCGCGATGAATTCTCCGCAGACCCGATGGCGCGGGTAGTGCCCCGCTTCATACACCGTCGTCGGAACGCCGTGGCGCCGCAGCGCGAGGCCCAGCGCCAGACCCGCGAGGCCGCCGCCGACGATTTCGACGGGCCGCGTCACAGACGTTCGGCCGTCAGGCGATAAAACCCCAGCCGATAGACCGCCGCCTGCCAGCTCCAGCCGCTGCGATCCATGCGCAGAAAGCGGGGCAATTCGTCGCGAAGAAATCCGGCCTCGACGCTGACCCGCGCGTCGTGGCGGGTGACATAGTTCGCGCCCAGCACCGCGCCGCCCACGGCCAGGAAAACTTTGGCGCGGCGCTTCCGCGCGGGCTCGGAGGCCAGCAGCACGCGCGCGTGGCTGAGCCGCGAACCGATTTCCGCCAGGTCCGCTTCGTCGAACTGGTGAAAAATCAGGCTCGCCAGAATCACGGAATAATTGGAGTACCCTTCGAACTTTCGCAGATCCGCCTGATGCCAGGCGGCGTCCGCCGGCCAGTCCGCCGGCCGCGGCCACAGATCGAGACCGTCGACCAGGAAGCCGCGCGCGCGCAAGTGGCGTCCCAAATCGCCGGTGCCCGCCCCGATCTCCAGGATGCGTTCGGCCGGCCGGACGCGCCGCTGCAATTCGCCCGTGAACCACCGGGCGGTCCCCATCGCTCGATTGATCAGCCGAAGGTCCCGGCGATTGCGCAGCGCCGCCGGATCGTCCGGCGACAGCGTGTCGAGGATTTCAGGCTGCAGACGGCGTTGCATGCGAGTCGAAGGTTGCCGCACCCCGCTGCCGTGTCCAGAGTCCGCCGTCACCTCGGCATGAAGAAAAAGGCCCATCCCGTTGCATTGATCGCTCAGGCGGCAAAGAGTTTCCCCCATCGGCCTTCGTGGGATGAGTACTTCATGGCGATGGCGATCCTGATCTCGACCCGCTCGAACTGCGAACGGCTCCATGTCGGCTGCGTCCTCGTGACGGCCGGGCCCCGAAAAAACCGGGTCGTGGCGGCCGGTTACAACGGCTACCTTCCGGGCGCCGGGCACGTCTCGCGCCTGCGCGACGGACACGAGCAGGCGACCGTTCACGCCGAGCAGAACGCGATCGCCGACGCGGCGCGCCGCGGCAGTTCGGTCGAAGGCTGCATTGCCTATCTGACCCACTATCCTTGCCTGAACTGCGCGAAGATTCTCGCCGCGGCGGGCATTTTGGAAGTGCGGTATCGGTTGGACTATCGCAACGATCCGCTGGTTTCGGCGCTCCTGGAGGATTCCGGGGTAAAAATCCTGCAACTGGATTCCTAAACCGGCATCTAAGGATCGGTCATGCGCGAACGGAAACCGCCGCCCAAAGATTCGCTCGCCGGCAATCTGCTGCTCGCGCATCCGGCGCTGCGCGATCCGAATTTTCGGCGAACGGTCATTCTGATGACGGCGGATGATCCCAAGGGATCGACCGGGGTCGTGCTCAATCGGCCGCTGAACAAATTCCTGGGCTCCCTCGGAGGCGATTACGCGCTCGGGCCGCTGTCGGACACGCCGGTATTTTCCGGCGGCCCCGTGCAGACCAAGCAGTTGATTTTGGCCGCGTGGCACGCGCAGCCGCATGGGTTCCAATTGCACCTGGGCATCGAAGCCGACAAGGCGGCGGAGCTGGCGGCGGAACCCGACGTCCACGTGCGCGCATATTTTGGATACGCCGGCTGGTCGTCGGGGCAGCTCAAGAAGGAACTGACCCAGAACGCCTGGCTGATCGCGGAAGCGCCGCGCGATTTGTTCTCTCAACCGGGCGACTTAAGCCTCTGGCGATCCGCGATTTCCCGGGAAGGGGACGAGTGGCGGCTCATGGCGGAAGAGCCGGAGGACCCGAATCTGAACTAGCCTGAATGCCTTAAGCGAGCAATCCCGGCAATGCGCGAAGCGAAGTGATAAACGCCGCGCTCTCTGTTTGGACCCGCGGGCGGGCGACATAGCGGCCGAAGCCCACGAAAAGGTCGACGTCGGATTGGGTCTCCAGGTCGCTCACCCCATCGCCGACGGCGGCCACGCGAGCGGGGTGAAAACGCTCCTTGAGGCGGCGCACGACGACCGGCTTGCCTCCGGAACGAGTCGTGGGGTAGGCGCGGTCAAAATCGCGATAGGCGCCATTGACGTCGAAGATCAACGGGACGGCCTCGATGTCGGAAATGCCGAGCGCGTCCGCCAGCGGCTGAATGGCCTGCACGAAACCGGCGCTGACAATCACCGGAGTCCAGCCCTGGGCTTTCAGCTCGGCCACGCACGCTTTGGCGTCGGGCTCGATCTCCTCCAGGTAGCGCTGTCCGACGGCCGCCACCGACGCCTGGGTCGGCTGGATGATCTCCAGCCGGCGGGCGAAAATCGACTCGATGGGGATCTTCCCATTCATCGCGTCGTTCGTCATGGCCTCAACGGCAGCAAAGGCCTCGGGGCCCCGCTGCCGCGCCAATTCGTCTATCCCCTCAATGCCGCTGAGGGTGCTATCGCAATCGAAGCAGACGAGCTTCAATTACTTCTTGGCGCCGCGCTTGAACTTCGAGGTGAACTTCTCGACGCGGCCTGCGGTGTCGACCAGGCGCTTCTCGCCGGTGTAGGCGGGATGCGAGTCCATGGTGATATCGCGAATGACGACGAAGTACTCTTCGCCTTCGATGGTCTCCTTGCGGGCAGACTTCATCGTCGAGCGGGTCAAGAACCGGCGACCGGTGCCGACGTCCAGAAAACAGACGTTGTTAAGGGTAGGATGACCTTCGGATTTCACAGCAGAAGAACGGTTTAGCCCTGCCGCGCCTTGTAGCGCGGGTCGGTCTTGTTGATAACGTAGATCTTGCCCCGGCGACGGACCACTTGGCAGTCGGGGTGGCGCTTCTTGGCCGATTTGATCGAGGAGACAACTTTCATAAACAATCCAAAACAGAGAAGAACGGGGGGGTTGTCAATGATCACCTTTGACCGCGGGTGTGCTCCCAGCCGGGGTAGTTGACGGCAGCTTCGGTGAAGCGCTTTTGCCAGTCGGGGAGAGGCTCGCCATCGAGTTGGCAGGCCAGGCGGTCGAGGAAGGCGTGCCATCCCGGGGCGAAGCCGACGGCCGTGGGGCGATGGAGCTTGCGGTGCTCGAGGGTGAGCAGCGTGCCGCCATCGACCGGAGTGAGCTGCCAGCGGACGACCGCTTGTTCTCCCAGCGGCAGGATATCCTTGACCGGATCGGCGTTCCATTCGTGCTCGTACACGTGCGGCGGATCCCAGGTGAGGATTTTTCCGTGCGCGCGAATCTGCGCGGGGCCGGCGACCGTTTCAACCGAGCCGCCGGACCGACCGTCGATCTGGGCGGACGAGGCCATGAACCATTGCTTCAATTGGGCTGGATCGGTGATGGCGGCCCAGACCCTTTGCGGCGGGTGGGCCAGACGGCGTTGGTAGTGGAGACAGGCGTAGTCGCCGTCGTAAGTGACTTCGCCGTTGAGCGTCGGATGGAGGGAGGAACCGGTATTCATGGTTTCAGTTTTTTTGTCTTTTGAGAAAAAGGAGAGGGATGAGACGAGAGAGAGGAGTTGCCGCCGGTTTGGGCATCGAGATGGCGGGTGAGATCGTCCAGTTGCTTGGGCCAGAAGGCGCGGTAGCGCGCGATCCAGGTGTCGAGCTCGGCAAAGCCCTGGGCACGCAGTGAGTAGAGCCGGCGCTGCTCGTCGCGGCGGACGTCGACCAGACCGGATTCGCGCAGCACACGCAGATGCCTGGATATGCCCGGCTGGCTCGCTTCCGGGAATGCCTTGACCAGATCGCCGGCCGGCAGCTCGCCTTCGCGCAGGCGGTTCAAGATCTCTCGGCGGGTGGGATCGGCCACCGCCAGGAAGATGTCGTTGGCAGTTGGCATGGTCTGAATATGTTGTAAATGTTATATAATGCAATAGAAATATAACGACAGGGCAGACGAAACCAACGCTTTGGGATTAGTCCAAAACATCTCGGATGGAGCGCACGGTTCCCCTGCGCTTCGGCGCCAAACGCGGGCGGACGTCAAAGCGCGTGGGGACCACGCGCTCCAGTGCGTCATCAAATACATGAACTCAGGATGTGAAAGTCAGACCCCGGTATCGGCATGGATATCGGCAGCGGAAGGAAACTGCGCCGCCGCGAGGCGGGGTGGGAAGCAACCG
>DASXYY010000057.1:0-109855 GCA_036502225.1 Opitutaceae bacterium | reverse complement strand
TGCTCAGCCTGGAGCAACTCTGGCGCGCGTCAATTCCAGTCCCTTAACGGGCACTCTTCAACCGGAGAGCCGGATGCGGTAGTTCCGCACGTCCGGTTCGGAGGGAGGGGCAGGTTCCATTCCTGTCCCTACCCCTATCCTTAATCAGGCCGGCAAAAGCTCGATCCGCTTCAGCGCCGACTGAACTTGGGGATTGGCCATGAACCACGTCCACACGTTGCCCGAGCGGAGGTTTTCCGCGGCGAGCAGCGTGATGCCGACGTCGATACCCAGGTAGTCCTGGGCCATCCAGCCATTGGTCGGATGGAACGCGTCGACGAAGCCGTAGCGGCCGTAGACCTTGTGGCCAAACCGGTCGTGCATGCTCCGCAGCGCCGGCACGCAGATGTCCGGAGTGAACATGAGCGAGCCGCCCGCGGCGCACGGAACGACCGTTCCGTCGATCCCACAGCGATTCGGCGGGCCGCCCCAGGCGACGTAGCCGTTGGCGCTCTCCGAACTGGTGACGCCCCAGATGTCGCGGGAATACCCGGGAAAATCCTTGGCGAGCTCCAGGCAAAACTGCCGGTGGGCCCGCGTCGCCCGCACGGAATTCGTGAACCAGTTCATCTGGGTCCCCCGGCGCTCCTGGCGGCCGCGGTAGTCGATGAACGCGTGCGAAAACTGATGGGTGAAGAGGGGCGCCGTGCCGACGTAGGTCTCGCCCTCGTAGGTGTTTTCCTTGCGCGACCACGCGTACCAGGAGTCCGGGCTCAGCGGATGATACTCGGAGCCGATGCCCAGCAGGTAGAGGGCGGTGTGCTCGCAGTAGGAGTCCCAGCGATACGGAATGAACCCTTCCTCGGGCGTCCAGCCTTGCGACAGGAGCAGCGGATGCCCGTTGAGCATCCAACGAAAATCCATGCGTTCGTAGATCGCCGCCGCCAGCCGATCGATTTCCGCGTCCTCGTCGCCGAAGCAGCCGCGGGCCGCCATGATGCCGGAGAGCAGGAGGGCCGAGTCAATCGACGAGAGCTCGCTCTTGTTCGGATCCGCCGGATGAAAGCCGCTGCGCTCGCCGGTCCGCATATGCATGCAGTGGTAGAACCACCCATGCTCCTGAGGCGCGTGATCGGCGAAAAATCTAAGGGTGGTGCGGACGCGCTCCCGGGCGGAATCCCCGGGGATCCAGCCGCGGACGGCGCCAATGCAAGCTGCAACGAGCCCGAACCCCGTTGGGGCCAGGCTGCCGATGTTGCGGTTGTCGGTATCGTGGCGCCAGCCCATGACCCGCTCGCGAACGAGCCCGGTATGGGGGTCGGCCTGCTCCCAAAAATAACGGAAAGAGCGCTGCGCCAAGTCGTCCAGAAAGTCCTGATCCGAGGGGGTCAGCATGCGCTGCAACAGTCCGGGTACGGCCACCGAGTAGGATGCGCCGCCTAGCACTGTTTTCAAAAATGACCGTCGACTTATCATGCGATGAACGATGACTCCACTTTCCCTATAGGCTGGGTAAAGGATAAAGCCACCGGAGGTTATCCGATAAATGCAATCGGCTTGAGGATGAGGAACTTTAGCAAAATAAACTGCGCCGATTCAGTCCTGTATTAAGGCATTGGATACGCGGCGGCCTCCCGCGAATTGCACGAGAATCGCTCCGGCGGCGAATCCGCCGGCATGCGCGGCGACGTCGACCGGCAAATCAGGCGTGCCGCCGCCGAAGAGCGCGAGCAGCGCCGCGCCCGCTCCGAGGGGCAGCAGCAGCGCCCGCGGAGGCTGGCGCGCCGCGATCGCCGCCCGCGCCGCCTCGCCGCAGATCAGTCCAAGAGCCGCGAATACAGCGGTCGACGCGCCGATCGAATCGATGCCGGCGCCCGAATGAATGGCGGCGGCGGCGGCGTTGCCGGCCATCGCCGCCACCGCCACCAGCAGCCATCCCCGGCGCAGGCCGAATTCCGCGAGCACCGCGCAAAATGCAAAATAACCGGCAGTCAGGTTCGAGAGCAGATGACCCGGATCGGCATGGAGGAAGAGCGCCGTGAAGGGGCGCCACCACTGGCCGTGGCGGAGTATTTCGGCCGGATCGAGCTCCCCCCATTGGATCCAGCGTCCGCCGCTCGCCAGTTCGCCCCGATAGGCCAGGATCTCCGCCAGCGCCCAGGCCAGCGCCGAGATCCGGGCCGCTTGAGTCAGCGGCCGAGCCGGCCGCTCCGTGACGGGGTCCGGCGGGGGCCAGGCGCGGCTTTCCGCGTCGTATTTGCGAAGCTCGAGCGCGGCCCGTTCGGCATCCGGCTCCTCCACCAAAAGGGAGAAGCCGGCCCCTTCGGGCATCAGCCAGCAGGGGACGCCGAGCGCAAGGACGACGAGGACGTGGTCGAACCCCGTTTCCGAATCAGGATAGTGCGCAACTTCAATCGGGGGCGCTGGACTGGACATGGGGCGGCTTCCGCATGCAATTCAGCTAACCGCGCCCGCGCCAGCTCGCAATGAGCTTCAACCGGAAGTTGGAACTGTGAGAGCGGTCTCATCTTCGGTTGAGCAGCGATTGCCAGAGCGCGAGGACGATGAAGTCCTCGCGGAGCTTTTTCTCCGCCGCTTCGCGCAACTGGCGAACACGCTCCTTGGAGAGTCCAAGTTCGTCGGAGATCTCCTCAAGCGTGGCCTCGTCCAGGTGGTAGCGGCGGAGCACGTGGGCATGGGTGGAGGAAAGGCGGTCGAGCGCGGCGCGCACGGAAGCGTGCGCATCACCGGACTCGGCGAATTGCGCCGGGCAGACCGCATCGCCGTCCACCAGCGCGTGCAGAGGCTCGCCGTCGGCGCCACTCGCGTCCGCGGACTGGAACTGGACCGCGGAGGCGATCCGCTCCAGCTCGATGACCGCGGCGGAGGAAAGGCCGGCCGCATCCGCCACCTCGGCGGCGAACGGAGTGCGACCGAGCTCCGCCTCGAGCGCGGCGCGCGAGCGCTGCACCCGGGTGACTTGGGTGCGCGTGTGGCGGGAGAGCGGGTCCTGCCGGCGGAGTTCGTCGAGCACGGCGCCGCGGACGCGCACAAAGCAGTAGGCGCGCGTCTCGTCGGCCGGGCCGTCGAATCGCAGGAGGGCCTCGACCAGCGCGAGCTTGCCCGCGCTGGCCAGGTCCGCCCGTGAGACGTGGGCGGGAAGTCGGCGGTCCAGGCTGGTCAGCACCGTGTCGACCAAGTCGAGGGTGTCGGCCAGGGATGGGGCGGGGAGTGGAGCGTCGATGATCATGGCAGGTGAAACTTGGCCCTTGCCGGGCTCGGGCCGCCGGCTGGCTACTGAGGGATCCGATAGGGCGAAGCGGACTCGGGTCTCGGATCAAGAACCCGCGCTTCCTTAAGGAAATCGTTGAGAATTAGGGCATAAAAAAACCCACTTCCGAATGGAAGTGGGTCATCGAGAAGGACGTTCTTAGTCGGGACTTCAGGGAGACCCACCTCCGGTGGGGATGCAGACGCGCGCAGACAAATTACCCGTGCGCGGCATGGCGACGTAGCCAGCGAAGTGTAGTTTGAATGGGTGGGTCATGAGGTGGTCACGAGGGAGGGAGAGAAGTCCGTGCAACTACTGAGAACGGACGAACGCGGACGAATTTCAAGGGGTAACGCAAAGAAATTTGTAAGACCAACGTCGATCGAGCTGTAGCCGGGGGCGCTGACCCCGGGCACCTGCGATACCGAAAGCGGAACCGCCGGGGTCAGCGCCCCCGGCTACAGCTGGTGGAGCGCATGGTCCCCATGCGCTGAGCGACGCCAAACGCGGACAGAGATCAAAGCGCGTGGGGACCACGCGCTCCACCCACTATTTCGGCGGGGCGAGCAGCCGATACAGGTCCGGCGTCGACGGCGCTGTTTCCAGGAAGCCGAACGTGCCTTGATTCTGAATCTCCTTCGCGGCGGAGATCAGGCCTCCGACCGCGGCCCGGTAGAGCGATCCGCCGAAACTGATGCGGCGGACGCCGACGGCCTGGAGCTCGGCCACGGAAAACGACTTTCCGCGCAAGCCCACCATGAAGTTGATCGGTTTCTTCACGGCGTTGCATACCGTCCGCACCGCATCCAGATCGGGCAGGCCTGGAGCGAATAAAACGTCGGCACCCGCCCTTTCGAAGGCGCTGAGCCGCTTGATCGTTTCGTCCAGGCTGGGGCGACCGCGCAGGTAGCCTTCAGTCCGCGCGGTGAAAGTGAACGGAAAGGGAAGGGAGCGAACCGCCTCGGCAACGGCCGACACCCGTTCCACCGCGAGCGTGAAATCGAAAAGTCCCGTTCGGTCATTTCCGCTGAAATCCTCGATTGAACCTCCGCAAAGCCCGATTTCAGCCGCCCGGCGAATCGTTTCGTTGGCGTCTTCCGGCCGGGGCCCAAAGCCATTTTCCAAATCGGCCGAAACCGGCAGTTCGGTGGCGGCGACAATGGACGCGGCATGCGCCAACGCGGCTTCCCGCGACAATTCGCCGTCCTTCCGTCCCAAGACCGCGGCGGAAGCTCCGCTCGAAGTGGCCAGCGCGCGAAAACCCAGGGTGGCAAAAATGCGGGCCGAACCCGCGTCCCAGGGATTGGCGATGAGAAGAGGAACTGGTCCGTCGTGAAGCTTTCGGAAAGCCGCCGCCCGGTTGGAAAGGTCGTTTTGCATGGTGGTGCGACAACGAAGTGATCAACCAGGAATGTTCAACTATTCGCGTGCGCCACCGCCTCGATCGACGGGGGGCTGATTCGCTTTTGCATGAACACGCAAGCCATGCGGGCGCCGCTCGCGAGCGGGTGCTCACCGGCGCGTTGTTTTTCGAAACCGTTCGCCAAATAGAAATCGATCGCGGCGAGCGAAGCGTCGACGTGGATTTCCGTTGCACCGTGGAGAGCCGCCACTCCTTCGGCCGCGCGATACAGCGCGGTGCCTGCGCCTTGTCGCGTGGCCCTTCCATCGATGTAGACTGCAATTCGATGCTGCCCGTCTTCCGTCGTCCGCCAGGACGCGAATCCCAGCACAGCGGCTCCGCGGATCGCCAAAAAGTAGATTTTGCCCGCCTGCATGGCCTCCCGGTAGCGCCGCCCATCTCGCGGAGCTCCCCACTCATTCACGATTTCGGGCGGGTAGCCTCGCGCGCCAACGGAACGAATGGAGGCGACATGAACGGCTGCGATGGCATCGGCATCGGCGACTTCAACGCGCCGGATCGTGAAGGGCACAGCTTTGAGCATGCGATTTCTCTAGCCGGGGGCGGTGACCCCGGCACTTGTGACGTCGAAAACGAAATATCGAAGCGCGAAAGCAGAGTCCTTTTCAGCCCGCCGCTATCGGGATCATTTCGTCAAGTAGTCGACAATTTTCGGATCCTCCAACATCGCCTTGATGCCGCGCATGACGGCCCCATCGACTTGACGCGGGATGTGGGCTGCCATCACCGCGTTATTTCGGGCAACGTATTGGGTGGAGTACCCATTGCCGGCCGTGACTTCGAGCACCAGTTGAGTCTCGATTTTCACCATCCCGACTTCGGTGTCGACCGAGTTGACAGAAAGAGTCAGGGATTTCGGCGCGCCGGTCGTGACTTGCATGCCACGCTTCTGCAATTCACGCGCGGCGGTTTGAATCGCGGATGCGGTGACTTCATGCAGGTTGGTCGCAAACGACGTGCCCATGTTGTGCATGAAGACGATCTTTTCTTCAGAATGCTGACCGTTCTTGAGCTCAATGCCGCCGGAGGCAGTGAACTCCTTCTCAAGCGGTTCCATGGGGAGTCGCATAGAGGATGGGGTGTACGTGTGCTGGCATCCGGAAAATAATGCGAGCGCGATAAAAAACGGAAGGATCCGTTTGAAAGACACCGTCGTAAGGCAGGCGGATGAGTGGAGTTTCATGGCAGTGAAAAATACCAAAATCCGTCTCAGCGGCTGAGACGCGGCAAATTCACCCCGCTGGTGAGAATACCGTGACTGAAGGCGAACGTTGCGACCATCATTCGCGTTTCCCAGTATACCCAGATCTCGCTCTCGAGAGAGGGTGTGCGGTGCCGGGGTGGATAGCCTCGGGCCATTACCACTTGCTCCTTGCTCATGCCGACGGCGGGCCGGCCTTGCCGGATCAACGAAGCCACTTCCGTGCTGAAGCGGTCGAGCGAGACGGGGTTACGCGTCAGAAGTTCTCGGGCAATTGTAGGCAGATCCTTGCCGGAATATTTTTCGACATTGACGACCGTGACTCGCTGGCCGCCAGGTTCGACGCTGATTACCAGTTTTTTGCCGCGCTCGGAAATCAGGGTGACTCGGGTGTTGATGGGGACGAGCGTTCCGCGCCCATAGTTGGTCGTTTCATGAACACCGTGCTCATATCGCAGGCAGTGCCGAATGTAATAGCGGTTGCCGACTGCTGGCGGCGCTTCGGAGGCGATGGATGAAAGATAGCCAACGTCCGGCTGCTGGGCATGGACACTGGAAAGCGAGGAAACCGAAAGGGGAAATAGGATCTTTGCGGCGGCTGACAACTGCCGGAGATTTATCCGAAGCATGGGCAAGAAATGCTCCCGATTACAGACCTCAATGTCAATTTATTGACAAGTCCGACCCTGCAAGAGTTTCAGCCATGGCGGACGATCCTTACCCTTTTCTGGCGAAGACACCCTCGCGCAATCAATCCGCCGCGACGAGAGGTGCGGTTTGGTTCTACGTAATCGCTGGCCGGTCGTTGATCAATTCGATCCTCAACGTGGCTCACGCCGGCATTCAATTCTTGTTCGGACTGGGGATTACCCAACTGGTCGATATGTTTGTGCCGAGAATGGCGCCGAATCTCCAGTGTGCTTGGTGCTCTATGTGGCGGATGCCTTGATTGCGCCTACATCGCCTTCCGGATCATCAAGGGCTTCCTGGGCATGCGCGCGATGCAAAAGCAGGCCGCTGAGTCGGCGGGGTTGAATGGCTAAGCCGGGGGATTATCCCAATGTTGCCGCGGGCGCTGACCCCGGCTTTTCCGCTTTCGATGTCGCAAGTGCCGGGGTCAGCGCCCCCGCCTACAGCTCGCTCCCGGTTGGGCGTCGTCGTCGCAAGTGCCAAAGAAGCCTGATTGACGCGTTGCGCTTGTCGATTGACACGGCCCATGCTGGCTCTCCCTTTCCCGTCCCATGCCGATCGACTTCAAATCCCTCATCCAAACGATTCCCGACTGGCCGAGTCCGCCGGTTCGGTTTCGCGATGTGAGTTCGCTCCTGCGCGATCCGGTGGGGTTTCACGCGGCGATGGACGTCCTCATCGAGCATTTCCGGGCGATTCAATTTGATGTCATCGCCGGGCTCGACGCGCGCGGCTTCATTCCCGCCAGCGTGCTCGCCTATAGCCTGAGCAAGCCGCTGATCATGGTCCGCAAGAAGGGCAAGCTGCCCGGACAAACCGTCTTTGCTTCCTACCAGCTCGAATACGGACAAAGCGTCCTCGAAATCCAAAGGAACGCTGCGTCCAAGGGCAGCCGGGTGGTTCTGCTCGACGACTTGATCGCCACGGGCGGCACCCTTTGCGCGGCCGTGCAGCTCTTTCACAACATTGAGTGCTCGGTCACGGACGTCGGGGCGATCGTGAACCTCCCCGAATTGAACGGCTCGCGGCGGCTCGAACGTCTCGGTGTCCGAGTGTTCTCCCTCTGCGAGTTCAACGAGACGGAATAGAAATTCGGCAGCGGCGGGATGCCGATGCCGAGGGATGCCGGGCGCGGCCCTACACGGTTTATCGACCGGGCCTAATTTGTTCGGGGTCTATCAGTCGGGTATTGTGACGCTTGACCGGGGTAGGAGCTCTTACCCACGCGAGCCCTTCCCTCTGTGCGCACCCATCCCTTAACCCCCGTCGACCGCCGGTGGCTCCGCTGGACCGCCGCCGCATTGGTCGCGGTGGGGCTGATTGCCATCGCCGGGTGGGTGTTCGGCATCGAACCGCTCGTCAAATGGGGCCCGGGGAATTCACATATCGTTGTCAACGCGGCAGTTTCAGCCCTTCTGGCGGCCGGTGGTTTTACCGCCCTGGCGGCGGGGATGCGCAAGACCCTAGGGCTGGTCGGAGCCGTCCTGATCATTTTCGTCCTCGCGAACCTGATTCAGTCGTTCGCCCCGAGCACCCTCAATGTCTACGACCTGATCTGGAAACACCAATGGTCGGGCTACGTTCGGCCGGCCGGGGCCATGGCCCCGAATTCCTGCGTGGCTTTTTTCCTGATCGGCGCCGTCGACGTGTTGCTGGCTACCGGCCGAACCTTCCGGGGCATCATTTCAGCAATCGCCGGCGTGGTCGGAGCCCTGGCGTTTCTCCCAATTCTTCAATACGCCACCTGGCTCATCGCCGACCATGGAGCCGGAGCCTACGAGAATATGGCTCTGCCGACGTCGGTGTGCCTTTTCCTTTCGGCGCTGGCGATGCTCAAGGTCGAAAACAATCCGGCCGACGAATCGCTGCCTTTCATGACGGCGGCGCTGGGCACGATCGTTTCCATCGCGGCGATTTCGATGCAGACCAACCGGGGCCTGAAGGCGGCGAACGAATTCGTGACGCTCACCTATCGAGTCCGCAGCGAGGTCGATCGCTTTGTCGAACAGGTTGCGCGGGCTGAATCGTCCTGCCGTGCGTTCGCCCTGACCGGCGACGAGCTATTTCTGCGCCGCCTGCCCGTTCACCAGCAGGAGGCGCGCGAAGCGCTCGATCATCTGGAGCCGCTGGTGACAAACAATCCGGCGCAGGAGGCCCGCGTGGCCAGCCTGCGCCGCCTCGTTGACGACAAGTTTGCCCAAAATGGCCATGTGATCTCCTTGCGGAGAACCCAAGGCGCGGCCGCCGCGGCCGGATATTTGGACACGCTGGTCAACGTCAGCGGCCAGCCGACCAGCGGGTTGGTGCGTACCGCGGACGAGATGCATGCCGAAGAGGACCGCCTGCTGCAGGAACGCGTGCGCCAGCAGGCGGCGCTCGAACACGACACTCGCATGGTCGAGACCGTTGGAACGGCGTTGGCGCTCCTCATGCTGGCTTGGGCGCTTCGGAGCACACGCCGCGCGTCCGCCGCTCGCCGATCCGCCGATGCGCAGTTTCGCAGCTCGTTCGAGGATGCCGGAGTCGGCATGACTCTGGTGGCCAAAGACGGCACCTTCCTGCGGGTGAACCGGTCGGTTTCGGAAATCCTCGGCTATTCCGAGAGCGAGCTATCCAAGCTGAAGTTCCAGGACATCACCCATCCCGACGACCTCGAGGCCGACCTGCAGCACCTGCACCATCTGGTCACCGGCAGCAGCCAGCGCTATCAGATGGAGAAGCGGTATATCCGCCGCGACCAGCAGGTCGTATGGGCCCATCTGACCGTCTCCGTTGTCCGCGACGATCGCGGAGTCCTGCGCCATTTCATCGCCCAGATCGAGGACATCACCCAGAAGAAGCGCCTCGAACAGGAACTGCGCACGGCCCGCGACGATGCGCTGAAGGTGGCGCAGTCCAAGGCCGATTTTCTGGCGAACATGAGCCATGAGATCCGCACTCCGATGAACGGTGTGCTGGGCATGGCGCAACTCCTTTCCGACGCTCCGCTGGCCGAGGAATATCACGGGATGGCCGAGGTACTGCGCACGAGCGGCGAAAGCCTGCTGCGGGTGATCAATGATGTGCTCGATTTTTCGAAGCTCGATGCGGGCAGCTTCGTGATCAAGGAAAGCTGGTTTCACCTGCCGACCGTCGTGGATTCGGTGATTTCCCTTTTCAAGCTGCAGGCCGAAAAGAAGGGCCTGTGGCTGCGGCACGAAGGCCAGATTCAGCTGGCCGGCTCCCTCCTCGGCGACAGCGGCCGCATTGCGCAGGTGCTGACGAACCTCGTCGGCAATGCGATCAAGTTCACGGAGCGCGGCGGCGTGGTGGTGACGACGCACGTCAGCCATTCGGCGCGCGGCGTGGCGAAGATTCACGTGGAGGTGCAGGACACGGGCGTTGGCATTCCCTTGGAATCGCAGGCGAAGCTGTTTCAGCGGTTCTATCAGGCCGAAGGGCCGAAGGCTTCGACCGCCGGCGGCACCGGCCTGGGGCTGGCGATCGCCGAGCGCCTGGTCTGCCTCATGCGCGGCAAGATCGAATTCAAGAGCTCGATGGATACGGGCACGACCTTCTGGTTTGAATTGCCCCTGAGGTTCCGCGACGCCCCCGCGGAATCCGTCGTCCCTGCCAAAGTCGCCGCGCCCCGCCCGCTGCCCGCCGCCCGCCTCCTGCTGGTCGAAGACAATCCGATCAACCAGCTGGTGGCCGGAAAGATCCTCCAGGGCTTCGGCCATCGGGTCGAGGTCGTCAGCGACGGCAAGAAGGCCATCGAGCGGCTCGGCCGCGAGAGCTTCGACGCCGTGTTCATGGACTGCCAGATGGCCGTAATGGACGGCTACGAGGCGACCCGCCGTATCCGTTCCGGTCAGACGACGGGCGTGAACGCCAAGGTCCCGATCATCGGCCTGACCGCCTACGCGCTGCCGGACGACCGGGCCAAGTGCCTCGCGGCGGGCATGGACGATTTCATCACCAAACCCCTGCGCAAACAGGATCTGGAGCTCGTGCTGCACCACATCCTGGGCGATGGCTACAAGGAGAAACCCACCATGGACGCCGATGAGTTGAACGCGGGCGAGCCGGTGCTCGATCCCTCAATGGTTCGCGAACTGCGCGAGATGCCCGGCATGGTCGGCCCTTCGCTTTGGCCGGAACTGGCGGCGCGCTTTGTCGCCGAGGAAGGGCGCAATTTCGAAACGCTCGATCTTCACATCCAAAATCGCGAATCGCGCGAATTGAAACAGCACGCGCATTCCCTGGCGGGCGCCTGCGCTTCGCTTGGCGCGCAGCAGATGCGCTCCGCCGCGCTGGCCTTGGAGCGCGCGGCGGCGGCCTCGGATTGGGTCTCGGTGCAAAGCTGCATGTCGCGGCTTCGGCACCTGCGGGCCGGATTGAATTCGGCGTTGCTGGCGGCGAACTCCTAAGCGGGTGTCTCAGTAGCCTTTGCCGGCCCGCGCGCGTTCCTTCGCCCGCAGTTCCGTGATCGTGGCCTCGGGGACGCCGCTGCTGCGCAGCATCGGCACCATCTGCGACTCGAAGCACTCGGGGCAGAGCCCGTGGCTGGGTTCCGTTCCCAGCCGCGTCTGAATGTACGTCTCCACCGGCGCCCAATGCGTTTCGTCCGTGCGCACCTTTTTGCAGTAGGAGCAGATGGGAAGGATCGTTTCCAACTGTTCCACCCGATGCGCGAATTCCAGGATGCGCTCGGCGACGTGGACGCGCGTCTTGAGCTCCTTGCGCCGGATCGGCTTGGTCAGAAAATCATCCACCCCGGCCGCATAGGTCTCATCCATGTTGGCGTCATCGGGCGCCGCCGCGGTGAGGAGAATGAAATAGACGTAGCGCCCCCCGCGCTGGCGGACCTTGCGGCAGAGCTCCAGCCCGTCGACCTGCGGCATCCGCCAATCGCTTACCACCAAGCGAATTTCGGCGCTCTCCAGAGCTTCCCATGCTCGCTGGCCATCCGGGACGACGATGGGTTCATGCCCCAGGCTCTTGATCGCGGCGACGGCGACATCGCGGGAAATCGGTTCGTCATCGGCGAGGAGAATTTTCATGAGGGCGGAGCGTGGCTCCTAGGCGGAGCCCATGCTGAGCATACCAAATCAAACCTCCAGACGTAATCGTGGAGGAAAAGTAAGATCCACCCGGAGACAATCCGGTGGGCAATCATTCGGCGGCCGGGCCCGGTCCGCGCCAGGATTGCGGAACGCTTGCGGGCTGCTTATACGCTGGGTGATGACTGCGCGTAAGTCGCTTCGTTCCCGGATCCAATCCCAGGAATGGCTGGCCGGCTCGTTTCTCAATTTGGGCAGCTCCCTGTCCGCCGAGATCGCCGGGCAGATCGGATTCGATTGGCTGCTGCTCGATTTCGAGCACGGGGCCGGCAGCGATGAAACCCTGCTGCACCTGTTGCAGGCGGTCGCAGCGACTCCGGCGGCGGCGATCGTTCGAATCGCCGCCAACGAACCGGCGCGGTTCAAGCGGGTCCTGGATCTGGGAGCCGCCGGCGTGATGGTCCCCTACGTCAACACGCCCGATGAGGCCCGCGCCGCGGTCGCGGCCGTCCGTTATCCGCCGCACGGTGTTCGCGGCGTGTCCAAGTTCAACCGCGCGGCGGGCTTCGGCGAAGATTTCACGCGGTATTTCGCCCATTCATCGGAGGAGCTGGTCACGATTGTGCAGATCGAAACCGCCGAGGCCGTCGAAAACGCCGAACGCATCGCGGCGGTCGACGGCGTGGATGTCCTGTTCATCGGCCCCCTGGACCTGTCGGTCAACCTGGGTGTGCCGGCCCAGTTCGACAGCCCGGTCCTCTGGGAGGCGATCCGAAAGACCGCGCGCGCGGCGAAAGCATCCAACAAGACGGCGGGGATTCTGCTGACCCAGCCGGCGCAGGCGGGAACCCTGAAGGAACTGGGATTCTCGTTCGTCGCGCTCGGTTCGGATTCCGGCGCGGTCGTTTCCGGCCTGAAGCAGAACCTGTCCGCCCTTCGCAATCCGACCGGCGCCTGATCCCGGCCCATGCGAATCTCGGAAATGCACATCACGCCGATCGCCCTGGGCGATCCGCCGCTGCTTAACGCCGCCGGGCTGCATGCCCCGTATGCGCTGCGCACCGTGGTGGAATTGGTGACGGACGACGGCATTCACGGGATCGCCGAAGTGCCGGGATCGACCCTCGTCGACCAGGCTCTGTCGCACGCGCAAGCGGTCGTGCTCGGCCGGGACCCGCTCAACTGGAATGCGCTCCGCGCGGTACTCGCCGACCGGCTCACGGCCGAGACCTCGGTGGCGCGCGGCCCGGCACCCTGGGACAAGCGCAGCTCGGTGCAGGCGTTCAGCGCCATCGACGTGGCCTGCCTCGACATCGCGGGCAAGGCCTTCGGCGTGCCGGCGGCCCAGCTCCTCGGCGGAATCGTGCGCGAGGCGGTGCCGTTTGCTGCGTATCTATTTTACAAATACGAAGGCGCCGGCGGCGCCCGGGAATTTGGCCGGGATCCCGCGGCGGCCGGCTGGCCCGCCGCGCGCCAGGAAGCCGCCCTGACGCCCGAAGGGATCGTCGCGCAGGCGCAGGCGATGGTCCGCGAGTTCGGGTTCCAATCCATCAAATTGAAGGGGGGCGTCTTTGAGCCTCGGCTTGAGGTCGCGGCCATCCGCGCGCTGCGGGATGCCTTCGGGTCCGCGATGCCCCTTCGCCTGGACCCCAATGCGCTGTGGACCGTGGAGACCTCGGTTCAGTGGGGAAAGGAGCTCGAAGGGCTTCTGGAGTATCTGGAGGATCCGACGATCGGACAGGACGGCATGGCCGCCGTTCGCCGGCAGTTGCGGGTGCCGCTCGCCACTAACATGTGCACGACGTCTTTCGCGGACCTGCCCGGGAGCCTGCGCAAGGAATCGGAGGACATCATACTGACGGATCACCACTTTTGGGGCGGCCTGCACGCCACGCAGGAGCTGGCGGCGGTGTGCCGCATTTTCGGACGCGGAGTCTCGATGCATTCCAACAACCACGCCGGCATATCGCTCGCCGCGATGGTCCACGCGGGCGCGGCGATGCCGAACCTGCGCTACGCCCTGGATACCCACTATCCGTGGCAGTCCGAAGAAATCATCCAGGGCGGGCGGCTGGCCTTTGAGAACGGCAGCGTGCGGCTGCCCTCCGGCCCGGGTCTGGGCGTGGAACTCGACCGCGCGGCGCTGGCGAAGGCGCACGCCCACTACCTGCGTTGCGGCCTCAAGGACCGCAACGACGAGATCGAAATGCAAAAGAAAGTCCCGGGCTGGAAATTCCAATCGGTGCGATGGTGACTCCGGCTGGGCCCGCAATGCCGCCCCTCATCGACTTGCTGCTCGGTCCGATTGGCGTCCTGCTGGGAAGCGTCGTCCTGATCATTCTGCTCGTGGCGATCTTCCGCGTGCCGGCGTTCTTCGCCCTGTTTGCCGCGGCGCTGGCGGTCGGGCTCGCCACTGCGATATCGCGCCATGAGCCTGACCGCTTTCTGTCGGCGATCCGAGGGACGATGGCCGCCGGAGGCGCGGCCTTTGCGAATCTGGCTTTTCCGATCGCGGTGGCCGCCGTGATCGGTGCCTGCCTTTCCGAAAGCGGCGGCGCCGATCGCATCGTGCGGCAGGCGATCGGCGTGCTGGGAGAAAAAATGGCCGGAGTGGCGTTTCTCCTCACGGCCTTCGTTCTCAGCGCGCCGGTCTTCATCGACACCGTGCTCATGCTCCTTTTGCCCCTGGCGAGAGCGATGCGATTGCGCACCGGCAGTCACTACCTGCTTTATGTCCTGGTGATATGCGGAGCGGCCTCGGTTTCGAACGGACTCATTCCGCCCGCTCCCGGCCCCCTGTTTGTCGCCTCCGCCCTCAAGCTTGAGCTGGGGAAGGCGCTGGCCGCCGGGGCGGCGTTCGGTGTCCTGCCGCTCATTGCCGTCTATCTCGTGGCGAAATTTTTCGACCATCGAATGACCGTGCCCCTGCGGCCGGTCGATGGCTCCGACTTGGAAGCCCTGCAAGCCACGCTGCAGGCGCCGGACTCGACGCTGCCCGGCTTCGGGGTCTCGATCCTGCCGATCCTGCTGCCGCTCGTTCTGATCGGCGGTTCGTCGCTGGTGGGCGTGGGCGGGTTTCGGCTTTCTCCGGCCCTGGCGGCCTGCGCTCGGTTTCTCGGCGACAAGTCGGTCGCGCTATCCATCGGTGCGGGCGTGGCGATCGGCGTCCTGGCCCGCCAAAAACGCCTTGGCTGGCGGTGGGTCGGCCCCGAACTTCGGCGCCCCCTTGAAGCGGCCGGAATGATCATTTTGGTCATTTCGTCCGGCGGCGCCTACGGCGGAATGATCAAGGCCGCGGGAATCGGCCAAGTCGCCCGCAACCTGGCGGGCAACCACGCGCCCAATTTTATCCTGCTTGGCTGGGCCACCGCCGCCCTGATGCGCGCCGCGCAAGGATCAGCGACTGTGGCGTCGATCACCGCCATCAGCATCATTGTCTCGATCGCCGGCGCGGCCGGATTCGGAGTCCATCCGATCTACGTCTATTTGGCCGTGGGTTTCGGCTCCAAATTTCTGGATTGGATGAACAACTCCGGCTTCTGGGTCATCTGCCGGTGGGGCGGCCTCACTCAGGGAGAAACGCTGCGGACGTGGACGATCCTCGTCAGCGCCGTCTCATTGGTCGGGCTGGCCGAAGTGCTCACGGCGTCGGCACTGTTTCCCGCGCTCTGAGCAACGGGCGGAAGGCCGTGCGTTCGTGGGCGAAGACGATCGACCACAGTATGACGGCGATCACGGCCGGAGCGTAGCCGACCGGCGCCATGCAAGCGTGGAAAAGTGCGATATTGACCAGCATGGGCGCGAGGACCGCAATGGCCCCGGCGACGAAGCGATTTACCAGGAGCAGCCCTCCGGCGAGAATCTGCACCGCCCAAATGAAATTTAGGTAGTGGGACACATAGAGCGCGCCGAAGAACTGGGCGGCAACGCCCGATGGCGGAGGCGCCGGAATGAAGTGCAGGAAGCCGTTGAGGCCGAAAACGAGGAAGAGAAGTCCCAGCAGGACTCGGGCGATGGTGATGACGATTTTCATGATGAATGTGGGTTGAGGAACGTGGCCTAGAATAGCTGATCCCCTGGTCCCCGCATAATGCCGGCCGGGCCTTACCGTGATGCGCTTTTTGCATCGCGCCGTTTGGGCCGGATCGATTGGCTTCCGGACCGATGTTGCAACAGATCCGCTCTTTCCTCGTCATCGCCGAAGAAGGAAGCCTTCGCCGCGCGGCCGAGCGCCTGCGGATATCCCAACCCGCACTTTCGCGTCAAATGCAGGCTCTCGAGCACGAGCTGGGCGGGCGCCTTCTCGACCGCACGTCGACCGGTGTGCGCCTGACCCGGAGTGGATACGCGCTGGCGGGCCAGATGGGAGCCGTCTTAAAGGGCTTCGACGGAGTGGTTTCGGACGTCCGCCGCCTGATGCGCGGGGAGGGCCCGCATCTGCGGGTCGGATATCTGGGATCGACCCGGCGAGAATACCTCGAAGAGCCGCGGCGCCTCGTGACGAAACACCACCCCGATGTCGCGCTCAAATTGCTGGACCTGAGTCCTGGCGAGCAGATCGCCGCGTTGCGTGCGGGCGAAATCGATCTGGCGATCACGGACCACAGCGGATCGGTGCTCGCCCGCGAATTCTACGTGCGCGAGCTTGCCAAGACCGGGACGTATATCGGTGTGCCGGACGACCACGCGCTGGCGGGCCTGTCCCAGGTCCATCTTGCGAAATTCAAGGACGAAACTTTCGTGACGGGCTCGGACGAACATTTGCCGGGGGTCCATCGCCGCATGATGGAATACTGCCGAAAATTTGGCCGATTCCGGGCCACGTACGCGCCACCCGTCAGTTCGCTCTCCGAGGTCTTCGAAGCCGTCGTCAACGACGGCTGCGTGGCCCTGCTCCCCGCCTATCTATCTCAAAACCCGGCTCCGGGGGTGGTCATGGTTCCCCTCGCGGACCGCGGTGCCACGTGGGAGCTCCTGGTTGTCTGGCAGCGAGGCAAGATCGGCGGAGCGCTGCAGACGCTGATGGACGCCCTGTTTGAGAAAAAACGATTGAGATCCGCGAACTAGCCGACCAACACGCTGGAACGATGGAATTGCGTCACCTTCGGTACTTTGTCGCTGTGGCGCAGGCGCAAAGCTTCACCAAGGCCGCGACGCGGCTGCGACTGGCACAGCCCGCATTGAGCCGGCAGGTTGCCGACCTGGAGGATGAGTTGGGAGTCGACCTTCTTAAGCGCACTTCGCACGGGGCGACGTTGACGGCAGAAGGCAGGCTCTATCTGAAGGAAGCCCAAGCGATTCTCGCACAAGTCGAAAGCTCCGGCCTCAAGGTGCGGGCGCTCGCCCGGGGAGAGGTGGGCGAACTGCAGGTTGGCTATGTGCCGCCGCTGGAGCTGCATATCCTTCCCCGAGCCTTGGCTGAATTCCAAAAAGCCGCGCCCGGCGTCACGGTGGTGCTTCACGACCGGGGAACGGACGAACTCTGCGACGATTTGCGAGAGGGGCGGCTCAACCTCGCCTTGATGATGGAGCCCAGCGATGAATCGATCAGCGGGATCTCGTTTGAGGAGATTGGCCGGTATCCTTTCTGGGTCGCCATGGCCCCGACTCATCCCCTGACAAGGACAAAGAGCATCTCGGTCGCGAGCGCATCGGAACTGCCGCTGGTCGTTCTCAATCGCAAAAGGAACTCGGAATTCCATCGGATCTTGAAGCGCGTTTTCACGCCCCATCGTCCCAACGTCTCGATTGAGAGCGACAGCATGAATTCGCTGATCACCGAGGTCAGCATCGGGCGTTGCGTCGCCGTGGTGAGCCAGCTCTTCAAGGAAGCGGTGGGCTCAAAGCTCGCGTATCGACGATTGGCCGGTGTCACGGAAGTCCGCGGCAGCCACGCGATCTACGTTTCGAAGCCGATCGAGGTGGCGAACGTCATCCACCAGGCCGCTGAAGCCGCGCTCTGAGCGACAAGGGATCACGGCCGGTGCAGAGCTGAAGCTCTGTGCCGGTTCGGCGTTGATGTACCCGATCTTGAATGTGCGAATCGGCGCGCTACATTGGCCGTTGATGGCATCAGCGCTGTGATTTTTGCCACCTATTGGTTTTGCCTGTTCGCCGCGGTATTTTTCGCGGTCTTTTGGCTGTTGCCGCTGCCCCGCTTGCGGCTCGCCTGGCTGCTCGTCGCCTGCGTCGTTTTCCACGCGCACTTTGCGGGCGCGGCCGGGATGAGGCCCATCATCATTCTGGCGGTGCTGACGTACCTCGCCGGATTGTCGGGGCGCCGGAGTATTCAATGGATCGTGCTGGGGCTGAGCGTGGGCGCGCTGGCCTTTTACAAATACGCCCAGTTTCTGTCCGTGGACACCCTCGGATTGGTCAATGCGGGGTGGGGCCGGGCCCTTTCGCAAAAGGCGCTGGCGCTGGCGCCGGCGGCCCCTCCGCTTGCGATCAGCTTCTTTTCGTTCGAGTTCGTGCATTATCTGTTCGACGTCAGCCACGGCAAGGCGCCGATCCGCAATCCCGTCCGCTTCGGACTGTTTGCGATCTTTTTCCCGTCGCTGGCCGCCGGTCCGATCAAGCGTTACGAGAGCTATATGCCCGCGCTGAACGAAGGCGCGGAGGACACGCGGCTCGCGTCCATCTCCGCGGGTTTGCTGCGGGTGGCGCTCGGCTTCTTCAAGAAGCTGGTGATTGCCGACAACCTGACCGGCGCGATCGATTCCTACCATCCCTTCTATCCGGGGATGCCGCTGAGCTGGCGGTGGGCTTATCTCGGCGCGCTGTCGCTGCGCATTCTGTTTGATTTCAGCGGCTATAGCGACATCGCGATCGGGCTCGCCCAAATGACGGGTATCGCGATCCCTGAAAACTTCGCTTTCCCCTATCTGGCATCCAACGTGCGGGAGTTCTGGCATCGCTGGCATATCTCGCTCAGCACCTGGGTGCGGGATTACGTCTACATTCCGCTGGGGGGCAATCGGCATGGCGCCGCCCGGCGCGTGGCCTACGGGCTGATCGCTTTTGCGCTGGTGGGCCTGTGGCACGGCCCTTCGTGGCACTATGTGTTTTGGGGCGTCTACCATGGCGTGGCGCTGGGCGTAAGCACCACCTATGCCCGGCTGCTGGGGCCGGCCGGCGCCGCCCTCCAGGCCTTTTTCCAGCGAGCCTGGATCCTGAGCTGGGGGGTGACCCTCCTGTTCGTCGCCTTTGGCTGGCTGCTGTTCTTTTACCCGACGGCCGAAGCCTGGGGCATGTTTCGGCTGCTCTTCTCCTTCCGATGAAAACCTTCCTGTGGTTCGCGGTCGGAATTCTCGCCGGCGTGTTTTTCCACTACCTCCTGTACCGGCTGTCGCTGCCGGCCAAGCCGTTCATCTATGTTTCATTTTAGGACGGCAATCGAATCGCGCTTTCGGCCCTTGGCCGCGCTCGCCGGCCTGGTCGTCGGATTTCTGGCCTGTTGCGTGGCCGGACGAATCACGGCGCGCCGGCCCATGTTCGAGCACTTTCTTCGTTTCACGCGCCCGATCCAGCCCGAACGCAATTTCTATCCGACCGCATCGGAAGTGGTGACCTATCTGGAAAGCCAGGCGTCACAGGAGCGCCCGCTCGCCTTGGTCGGGGGCGCCTCCTATTTTCGAGGCACCGGTCAAAATCCCAAGGACTTGTGGAGCCTGCGCCTGGCGGAAGAACTGGACAATCGGTACAAGGTCGTGAATTTCGCCGTCGACGGCGCCGGGTGCACCTCGTTCGCCGGCGTCGCGTTCCGGATCCTGGGCCCGCGGCACCCGGATATGATCTACATCGCCAACGGCAGCCCCGTGGCGGGCGAGGAGCCGGACGGCAACGACACCTACCGGTACCTTTTTTGGGACGCCTACTACAAAGGAATGATCCCGAGCGAGGTCGCCCAAGCACCGGCGGTCCAGGCCGCCCGCCGGCGCGAATTGGCGACCCGCGATGGGCTGGAAATGCATTTAGGCAAGTGGATCGATCACTTGACGTATGCCTGCGACCTGTGGACGTACATCGGCTACAAATACGTTTTCACGGTCTGGACGCCCGGGACCGAATCCAGCCCGTGGAAGCCCCGCCGCGACTATTTGGAGACCGCCGATCCGATCCTGCGCCAGCGCCAGCTCGAAAAATTTGCGGATGCTGCCTACGCGGTTGGGGCGGAAGCAGGCAATCTGGGCACGGCCCGGAGCGGCTACAACCCCGGCCCGAACGGGACCTGGGTGGCGGATCCGTCGGCCTGGGCGGGGCGCACGGAAAATTGGGCGGCGATGTTTCCGGCCGATCTGCGATCGCGCTGCTACATCGTGTATCTCCGGGCCAACCCCCTTTTCCTGCGGACATTGTCGGAAGCGGACAAGCGCCACTTGGACACCAGCGATCGGATCGGCAAGCGGGCCATGGAGGAGCTGGGCTACCATATCGTTCATTTCGACCGAAACGCGTTTGTCCCCGACGATTTTGTGGATGCCGGGCACCTGATGGCCTCCGGCGGCAACAAGGTGGCAGCGGCCGTCGCACAGGAGATCCGGCATCCTGCTCCTCGGGCGGATTCATCGGTCGACGTTCCTTCCGGCACGATCGGCGCGGTTTATCGCATCCGCGCGGATCCGGAGCTGTTCGGCCGATCGCTGCCGTTGCTGACGACCGGCGTTGAAGGGACCGGTGACGTGCTCTTTCTGCGGTGGTCGGCCGACGGCCAGCTATCCTTCGGCTACGATCACTGGTTTGACACCACGCGGCATTCCGAAGCCATTTCCGTGGTGCGAGGTTCGGTGCACCTCGTGGAATTTTCCGTTCCCGCGCTCAACCCCGACGCGGACTCGATGCTGGTGGTGAAGTTGGACGGGGTGGTGCGGTGGAGGCTGCGCGTGCCGTTCAATCCGGCCCATTCGGCTCACATCTATTTCGGCGAGAACCCCATCCACGCGACAACCGCGGAGATGTGGATCGACGGCGCGGATTTCGTCCGGTTTCTCCGACGGGGCCATTGAAGAGAGTTTGGTTTGCCTCATTATATCGGCTATATCGGACTTTAATTGACGTAGTGTCCGCTATAACGTACGTTAAATCTCGTGTCCGCCAACCTCGCTCTTCCATTGCCGGCTTCGCACGCGTTGCGCCAATTGGGGCGCGATCTGGCGCTCGCCCGTCGGAAGCGCGGCATCTCAACGGCAGACATGGCATCTCGGCTGTTTGTCAGTCGCGACACCTTGTGGCGCCTGGAGCGGGGGGACCCTTCGGTCGCCCTTGGCACGCTCGCGGCGGCGGCGTTCGTGCTGCAATTGCACGAGCGTCTGGCGGCCCTGGCCGCGCCGGGGAACGACGCGCTGGCGTTGGAGCTGGATGAGCGGCGTTTGCCGATCCGAATCCGGACCCCCCGGAAATGAGCGTTGAAGTGCATGTCGACTGGCAGGGACAGACGCAGCTTGTTGGGCGCCTGTTCGAAGCCCCGCACAGCGATGCCGTGACATTCGCCTATGCGGACACCTGGCTCGCCCGCCCCGGCACCTTCGCGATCGATCCGACGTCGCTGCCGCTTCGAGCCGGTCCGCACCATGGAGCCCTGCTCTTTGGCGCCCTGCGGGATTGCGGGCCCGACCGGTGGGGTCGCCTTCTGATCGAACGCGCCGTGCGCAAACAAATCCTGGAGCGAAAGCCCTACCAGCATCTCGACTATGTGCTGGCGCTCGACGATGTCGCCCGGATTGGAGCGCTGCGCCTCCGTGCCGATCCGGCCGGACCCTTCCTGGCGGCGAGCCAGGGCAAGCTGCCGCCGCTCATTGAGCTTGCGGCACTCCTGCAAGCGACGGACGCCGTGCACGACGAAAGCGAATCGGCCGCGGACCTTCGTTTCCTGATGGGAGCCGGCTCTCCGCTCGGCGGCGCCCGGCCCAAGTCCGCCGTTCGTCTGGCGGACGGTGCGCTGGCGATCGCCAAATTTCCAGCGCCCGATGACATTCGCGACATTGCAGCCGGCGAAGTCCTGGCATTGGCCCTGGCCCGCGCGGCCGGAATTTCGGTGGCCGAGCACCGCCTCGTCAGCGTTGAGGGTCGAAGCGTTTCCGTAATCACTCGCTTCGACCGCAGCGGAAATCGTCGCATTCCATTCGTCTCGGCGAACAGCCTGCTGGGGCTGTCGCGTGACGATCCGGGAGCATATGATCGATTGGCGGACGGCATCCGGCAGTTGGGCGACCAAGTTACCGGGGATTTGCGCGAACTTTGGCGGCGTCTGGTCTTTTCTCTTCTGGCGAGCAACTACGACGATCACCTTCGCAATCACGGCTTTTTAATGCACCGGCCGGGGCGCTGGTCGCTTTCGCCCGCCTACGATATCAACCCGGTCCCGGAAATCGATCGCCCGCGAACCACCAAGACGCCCATCCGACAAGCCGGCGGAGAGGCTTCGGTTGGGGTCGCCCTGGAGACGGCCGGTCAGTTCGGCCTCAAGTTAACCGATGCCAAGACGATCGTGCACGAAGTGCACTCGACGGTTTTGCGCTGGCGCGAAATGGGAAGGAAATTGCGCATCAAAGCATCCACGCTCGATGCCTATGCCAGCGCCTTCGAAAATCCAGCCATGGAGGAAGCCCGCAAACTCTCGCACGGGCCTTCGCGGCCAACCTAATCGTTCTCAGGTTCGTGGTCACGAGGATCGTGCCCGCGGCACCCACGATTTCAACACCACCCGGGGGGTGGCCAATCCCCTCTGACACAACACACGGCAAGAGACGACTCAATCCAAGAGTTCGCCGGCCAGTGGGCACCATAAGATGCCACTTGGCGACCTCACCCCGGTACGTTACCAATGGAGTTTTGCGGGCCTATAGCTCAACGGTCAGAGCAGAGGACTCATAATCCTTTGGTTCTGGGTTCGAATCCCAGTGGGCCCACGTTTCGCAATGCGAAACGTGGCCCGCCGAAGCCCACCGGGCGAAGGAGGGCGCGGTGCTCCCCGTCCTATTCTGGCAGCAAATAAATTTCTCCGAGCGCCGTCCCACCGGCGCCGCTTATGCTCGAAATGGTAACGGGGATCGATGGCCTGAATCCGCGCGCGACACCGCGAGCACTGAACGAGAACGTGGCTCCGGCAGGCCAAGCGGGTGACCTGCGTCCCGGGGTCGACCTGCTACATGGATATGTGCCGATCGCAGAACTGAAGGAGATCGGACGTGCCAGCCCTTCCGATGCGTTTCAATCGGTCGTGTGGGCGGCGGTCCATGGGGACCCGAGCCTCCCTGGCAGGTTGTTTTTGAACGAGGCAGCGAGGATTGAGGCCGATCAGATCGTCGCTGGGCTTCCGGCCTCACAACAGGCGCAGTTCGACACGCCCGAGAAGCTGGCAGCGCTTTACGTCAACGCCAAGCTGGACGGGATCGACACCCTCGAAATCATTGGAGTCAAACTGCTCGATCCTGAGACTGCGGAAATATCCGTGTTGAGCGGCGAGGCCGGACTCAATCCTTCGACGTTCAGCATGCAGGCGACGCCGACTGGCTGGCGGCTCAAGATTTCGCCGGGGAAACTCTCGAATTTCCAAAATTTTCTGCGGGCGCAGGCGGGATAACGGGCGGGTGGAGCGCACGGTGCGATTGCCGCCTCAACCGGGTGGTTTGGCTCCGCCAGGATCCGCGGGGCATTTTGACGAGCGAGTGATCGCCGACGGTATTGCGGCGTGCCAACGACATTGCCGCCGGCTCACATAGTTTTCGAAGGGAAATCCAGCGCGCCGGACCCGGTTGGATCGGCTTTCGATATATCTGGCTGAACGGCGCCGCCTCCGGTAGGTTCGATCGTCCGGTCGCATCAGCGCCAAATGGGGGAGGGATTTCAAAGTTCCGAGCGTGCCGAGGAGCATACCGCTCTGCTGGCAGCGATTGTCGAGTCGTCCGACGATGCCATCGTGGGCAAGACGCTCGATGGCAACGTCACCAGCTGGAATCGCGGCGCTGAGGCGATGTTCGGCTACAGCGCCTCCGAAATGCTCGGCCGTCCGTTGACCGTTTTGTTTCCGGCCGAGCGAGTGGGCGAGGAGCAGGCTATTTTGGCGCGGATCGGACGCGGCGAGCGAATCGAGCACTTCGATACCGTGCGGATTCGGAAAGACGGAACGGCGATCGACGTTGCGGTCACGATCTCGCCGATCGTGGACGCGAAGGGACACGTCATCGGGGCGGCAAAAATCGCCCGCGATATTTCCGAGCGGAAACGCACCCTGGCGGCGCTGACCGCGAGCGAGCGGCAGTACCGCGTGATGTTTCAGGAGAGCCCGCTGCCCAAATGGATCTTCGACGTGAAGACCCTGAAATTCCTGGCGACCAATCGGGCCGCGCAGGAGCATTACGGCTACTCGGAGGCGGAATTTTTGGCGCGGACGATCCGCGACATTCGTCCACCCGAGGATTTGCCCGCGCTGGCGGCCGATATTTTACAGGCGCACGGGACGCATTCTCGATCCGGCGAGTGGCGGCACCGCAAGAAGGACGGCACGATCATCCACGTGCAAGTGCATGCGCACGACGTTCAATTGGGCGAGAACGTCGCACGCCTTGTCGTGGCGCAGGACATCACCGAACGGAAACTGGCCGAGACGAGGTTGCGGGCGCAGCTCGTGCGCTTGGACCTGCTGCATCGGATCACCCGCGCCGCGGGCGAACGGCAGGATCTCCGCAGCATTTTCCAGGTGGTGATCCGAAGCCTGGAAGACAACCTCCCGCTCGATTTTTGCTGCATCGGCCTGTACGACCCGCCCGACCCGCGAATCCGCGTGAGCTGCGTCGGCTTCAAGAGCGCCGCGCTCGCGCTGGAATTGGCCATGCCCGAACAGGCCTTCGTCCCCATTGATGAGAACGGGCTCTCGCGCTGCGTTCATGGCTTCTTGGTCTATGAGCCGGAGATCGCCGAAGTGAAATTTCCGTTTCCCGAGCGGCTGGTGCGCGGTGGACTCCATTCGCTGGTCGCCGCGCCGCTGCTGGTCGAAAGCAAAGTCTTCGGCGTCCTGGTGGCGGCCCGGCGCGAGCCGCAGAGCTTCAGCAGCGGCGAATGCGAATTCCTGAAACAGCTGTGCGAACACGTTGCCCTGGCGGCGCACCAGGCCGAGCTGCACGGCGCCCTGCAGCAGGCCTACGACGATCTGCGGCAGACCCAGCAGGCGATCATGCAGCAGGAGCGTTTGCGCTCGCTCGGCCAGATGGCCAGCGGCATTGCGCACGACATCAACAATGCCATTTCGCCCGCGACGCTTTACACCGAGT
Source organism: Opitutaceae bacterium (assembly GCA_036502225.1). GTDB lineage: Bacteria > Verrucomicrobiota > Verrucomicrobiia > Opitutales > Opitutaceae > Palsa-1447. The sequence goes on along the minus strand of DASXYY010000057.1, from coordinate 84,981 downwards.
CTTTGTTGGAGCAGGAGCCCAATCTCACGGACCGCGGGCGCGAGCAGCTCGCGATTGTTCAGCACGCTCTGGAAGATGTCGCCCAAACGGTCGCGCGCATGCGGGAATTTTATCGCCAGCGCGAACCCGAGTTGACCCTTTCGCCGGTGAACTTGAACCAGCTGGCGCAACAGGTGATCGGCCTCACGCGGGCGCGGTGGCACGACATGCCGCTGCAACGCGGCACCGCGATCGACCTGCAGACCGAACTGCGCGAGGATTTGCCGGCGATCATGGGAGTCGAAAGCGAAATCCGAGAGGCGCTCATCAACCTGGTGCTGAATGCGGCTGACGCGATGCCCGAAGGCGGGAGGTTGGCACTGCGAACCCAGGTCATCGGCGGCGGTGACACCGAAGCGACTCGGTATGCGCAGATCACGGTGAGCGATACGGGAGTCGGTATGGATGAAGAGACGCGGAAGCGGTGCTTGGAGCCGTTTTTCACAACCAAGGGAGACCGCGGCACCGGCTTGGGGCTCGCCATGGTATATGGGATGGTGCGGCGCCACAGCGCCGAACTGGCGATTGAAAGCGCGCCCGGACAAGGAACGGAGATGAAACTCAGCTTCGCCATCCCGGTGACGGCGACGGACGGGGCGGAGCCACGCCTGACGACCTCCGTCCCGTCGCGGTTGCGCCTGCTGATCGTCGACGACGATCCGCTGCTGATCAAGTCGCTGCACGACACGCTCGAACTCGACGGTCATAGCGTGGTCACGGCCAACGACGGCCAGTCCGGCATCGATACGTTCCGGTTGGCGCACGGCCGCAAGGCGTCCTTCGACGCCGTGATCACCGATTTGGGCATGCCCCATATCGACGGGCGAAAAGTGGCGATTGCGATCAAGACGATCTCGCCGGCCACGCCGGTGATTATGCTTACGGGCTGGGGACAGCGGCTGGTGGCCGAAGGCGACGTGCCTCCCCATGTGGACCAGGTCTTGTCCAAGCCGCCCAAGCTGCGCGAATTGCGCGAAACGTTGGCGCGCTTATGTTCGCCGGTCCCGCCATGAACAGGGATTCTCCAGGCCCGGCGGCCACCGCGCCGACCGCACGTTTGCTGGTCGTGGACGATGAGGTGCTGCAGATGAAGGCGCTCTGCGAGACGCTGCGGGACCGGGGCTACGAAACGGTCGGCGTCGTCGCGGGCGATGCCGCTCTGGCGGCATTGAACGAAGGACGATTCGATTTGTTGCTGACCGATCTTACGATGCCCGCGATGGACGGCATTTCGTTGCTGAAGGCCGCTCTCGCCAAGGATGCCGATCTCGTCGGGATAGTCATGACCGGACAGGGCACGATCGAGACCGCCGTCGAGGCCATGAAGGTGGGCGCCTTCGACTACATCCTGAAGCCGTTCAAGGTGAGCGCCATTTTGCCGGTGCTTTCCCGCGCGCTCGCGATTCGGCAGCTGCGCTTGGAAAACGCCGCGCTGCAGCGAAACTTGATGGAGCGCACTGCCGCGCTGGAGGCCGCCAACGAAGACCTCGACCTGTTTGCCGGAAAAATCGCCCACGACCTGGCAGCGCCGGCTCGGCACGTGAAAAGCTTCGCGCAGCTGCTTTCCGAAGACTGCGGGCCCGAATTGAGTCCGACCGGCCAGCGTTACGTTCGTTCGATCACCGACGCGGGCGAGCGGATGGGGCGACTCATCAAAGATCTGCTGACTTTTTCCCGGCTCTCGCGTGGTGATTTGTGCCGCCAGACCGTGGCGCTTCGCGCCCTCGCCGACAGCGTCTGGGAGGAATTGAAGCAGCAGAGGGAGGCGTTGGAAAGCGACGAGAGGCTCCGCCGCATCGTTTGGAAGATTTCCGATCTTCCCACCGTTCGGGGCGACGAGTCGATGCTGCGGCAGGTGTTTCTCAATCTGCTTTCCAATGCGGTGAAGTTCAGCCGAGGCCGGACGCCCGCCGAAATTGAAGTGGGCTGCCGCGGACCGGAAGCCGGCGATGTCGTGCTTTATGTCCGCGACAACGGCGCCGGATTCAACCGGCGGCAAACGGAAAATCTTTTCGGCATGTTTCAGCGGATGCATAGCGCCGAACAATTCGAGGGAAACGGCATCGGGCTGGCGCACGTGCGCCGCATCCTCCAGCGCCATGGCGGCCGCATTTGGGCGGAATCGGAAGTCGGCCAGGGCGCGACGTTTTATTTCACCTTGCCCGCCTAGCGCGATCCCGCACCCACGTAATCGTGACGGCAAGCGGACGACACCTATTGTCCCCGCCCGACCAACACGCGGGCAATGCATTGCCCGGGCAATGGCTTGGAACGATCTTAAGCGGTACGTGCTCTTTCGTCACGGGTGGGACGCCGCCGCAACTTACAATCGTCCGATTTTCCCTGAGTTCGCTGCGGAATACATCGCATTGGCGTGGAAGCGAAACTAGAATGACCGTTCCAACCACCAAGGACACGATGAACGATCCAACTGACACGGCCCCGATTCTCGCGGCGGCGCCCCTAGCTCAATGCCCGCCGCCGATCGCAGGCGCGGTTGGATTCACGACGCTCATCGTTCGTATGATCCAAGGCGAATCGACGCTCTACGGAGTCACCCGCGATTGGCATTTCGACGCGGCGACCCGCAAATTCGTCCGCCTCTATGCGCTCCTGGAACAGCAGTTGCCGGCAATTCGCCTGCGCATGCTCCGACTGGCGCAGCAGCTCCCCGAGTCCGCCGTTGGAGATTGGACCGCTGCCCGCGAAGATGCTGTTCGGAAGCCTGCCGCCGGCGATGACGGCAAACTCGAGCTCGAGGCGGTCCGTCAATTGCTGGCGGCGCACCAAGCGGTGCTATTCCAATTGCGGGAAGAGAAGGCCCGTCTGGGTGACGGGGAGTCCAAATCCCAGGCCGCCACTCTCGTGGAACAGCTCGTCACCGACCACGAAGTGGACGTGTTCTTGCTCCGGGCTTTGGCCTGGCAAGTCGAAAACACCGTGCAATAAGCGGATGGCCAGGTACGTGCTGATCGTTCTGGATCTCGCGCTGGCGGCCGCCATCGCCAGCTTGGCGGCCTTGGGCCGCATGATGGGCCTGACGTTCAAGGTGCTGATTGCATTGGCGCTCATCCGCGTCCTTCCGCGCGCGATCAAAGATAGCGACAGAAAATCGCATTGAATGCCGGCCTCGCGGATCGAGAGGTGGGCGCAAAATTCCTCGGCGGCGGCCTGGTGCTGTGCTAGCTATGGAAGCCCCCTCCCGTTATGAGCGAAACCCCCGATAATCGGTTCGCCGGCCCCGCCCACGCTCTCGCGCGAATTTGCCTGGGATTGAATATCTTTCTCCACGGGCTCGTGCGCATTCCCCACGTCGGAGCATTTGCCGGCAAGCTGCAGCATCAGTTCGCGGAGACGTTTCTTTCTCCAGGACTGATTCAAGGCAGCGCCTACGCGATCGTCGCCGGCGAAACGGTCATCGGTCTGCTGGTGCTGTTGGGCCTCGGACTGCGCGGCGCGCTCATCGCCGGCACGCTGCTCATGATCCTGCTGCAATTGGGCACGGCCCTGATCCAGGATTGGACCGTGGCGACGCAGCAGCTGATTTACGTCGGATTTTACGTCGGCCTGCTGGCCACGCTGCGCTACGACACCTGCTCCCTTGATCGCTGGCGCGCCCGCCCCTAAGGCTGGCGGCCCACCGGGCTCACGTGCCGGCACGCGGCAACACGTCACCGCTCGCGGGACGCATAGGCTCGGACGACTTCGGGCGGAATGATGTGGTAGCCGTTGTTGGGCCCGAAGGCGGGGCGTGCTGCAAAATGTGAACCCGCATTTGGCGGAGGCTACAGGCGCCCAGCCTCGTTTTCAAAGCGGACGTTCGAAAACACCGCCGAGTCCTTGGTCGTGGGCAGGTGCGAACAGAACCCGATTCCGGCGTAGAACGGGCCCGAGATTTTTAAATGCACGGGCGGCCCGAAGGGATGCAGCGGTTCACCTTCCAGACTGACGTAGAGTTGAAAGTCGTCGCCATGCTTCTCGAGACCGATCCGCTGCGCCATGATGCCGACCAAGCTATCCGGGCTTGTGCCGCCCGGACGGCCGCGACCGCCGATGCGGTATTCGGTATCCTTGACCCGCACGTTTTCCCGCGGGCGCTGCGCGAGCTGGATCATGCCGAGCCCATGAAGCGCTGCGACGATCTCCTTCGAACCATCGTTGAGATCCTGACGTACGATCAGCACCGCCTTGCGGTCGCCGTAGCCATGCGGGTCCGGAAACGAGATGTCCGCCGACAGCGAGAGGTCGCCGGAAAGCTTCTTCCACAGAAATCGGAACTCGTCGCGCGTGTACCAGATATTGTAGCCGGCCGAGACGATGGTATAACGGCCCCGCGCCGCGTCGTAAGTCGCCGAACCCGGCACCAAGGCCGCGCCGATGTCGGATTGGCCGTCAAACACGCCGAGAGGCTCGGCAAAGTTGACGCTGGCGCGATGATAATCCGGAGGCGGTGCGACCTGCGTCCGGGTGGCCGATCCAGGCTGGGCCCAAGCGGGCGCGACCGGAGGAGAATCCGCCAACGCCGCCGTAACGAGCCACGGAAGGACGCCCGCCGCGCCCAGGAGGTATTTTAGGGACATGACCTACCCTCGTTACGCGGTCCGGAAAGCCAAGCCCGGGATTTCGTATTCCGGGGCTTCGGGGCGCCAGGTGGAGCGCATGGTCCCCATGCGCTCCGGCGTCGCTCGTGTTAGGGTCCCAAACGCGGGCAGCGGTTAAAGCGCATGGGGACCATGCGCTCCACCCGCTGTAGTCGCAGGAACGGGCTTGGGCAGGGGCACGCCCCGTTGCAATTGCTGTCCGGACCAATCTCCCACCGGCGTGCCATTCGCATCGATGGCGTAGTGGCGCTGCGCGTCGCAGCCATGAAAGGTGAACACCGGATCGTGCGTCCACACAACGGGGCTGGAGTATTCCAGATGAATGGCGCCCCCGGCGATCGCGCAGTGGCTAATGTCAATGCCATTGACGCCCACCGCCTCAGCTGAAGGCACATCCACGGCTGCGTCGTGAAGGAAGTCTTCCTCGATTTCGATTCCGGCCATGCCGCTGCCCGTTCCCCAGTGGAAGCTGCTGATGCCGCTCTTATCCCCATAACCAGGATGAGCCCAGTTTTCGGCGGGCGAAATTGGAAACTGTGCTCGCAGGGCCGCCACGCCGCGTTCCAGATATTCGGCCTGGCCGGTGAGCCGATAGGCCTCGAGCAGCACGGTGCCGTCCTGGCTCTGGCGTGCATCCGACCACTCCGCGTCGGAATTCTGAGTCGTGAAGCCACCCAGCAGCATATTCGGCCCGCTCAGGTGCTGCAGGAGAGGATTGGTCCAGCACTGCTGATACAAGAGCAGATAGTCGACCAGGCGTAAGCCGGTTTCTCGAAAGCCTCGCTCGCCGGTGGCGCGGAAGGCCGCGAAATAGGCCGCCACCGTCTGGCCCAAGGCCAGATCGTTGGCCGGCCACTGCCCGGTCACGGCATCCAGGGCCGGGTGGCGCGGGCTGCAGCTCCAAAAGGTCTCGAAGTCGTACCACTGCCGTTGCGGAATCACGTTCGCTTCCAAAAAGCGCAATCCGCGCTCGGCCGCAGCCAGCCAGCGCGGGTTATGATCCTGCTGGTAGAGCTCAAACAGGAAGAGCGCGACCGGGCCGGTCTCCGCTTTGACCGTGCGGGACAAATCTGATTCGGCCGAACCGTCTTCCGCAAAGCGCGTCGGGAGCATGCCATCGGCCCATTGCCGCGAAGCGAAGAAATCGGCCAAGGCTTCGCATCGGCCCAGAATGGCGGCGGACTCGGGCAGCCCCGCGGCCCGCCAACGCAGCAGCCAATAGGCGGTCCAGCTCATATCGTAGCCCAAATAGCCGGCCTCGGTGCTGCCGCCCGAGCCGTCGCCCGCCGCCCAGACGACCGGCCCGCCTCCGCTGGGTTGAGCGGCGATGCATTTGAAAGCCCCGTCACTTCCGGGTGCGTTCAGGGCGACGCGGACGGTTTGCACAGCCAACTTGAGCAGATCGGCTTGGCTCGTTCTCTGGGCGTAGAGGGCCAGGCCGAACGAGGTGCGCAGGGTATTGAACCACGCCGTGCAATAGATGGAAGGCCCCGGTCCCCAGCGGTAGGTGGGAACGCCTCCGCCCGTCACCCCGCCGGGGAGCGCCAGCGTCAGCCATTCCCGGCGCGATTGGACGTCCCACACCGCGTGCCGCCAGTCATCCCATAGCCCCAAACCGACGAGTTGACGATCCCAGGCCCGCCACGCGTCGGTGGGGCACGATGGAGGCCGCCAGACGTAGGACGATTTGGCGGTCGCCGTTCCGATTTGCTGGAGGGCGGCGGTCCGTTGAGCCGGCCGGCCAAACCATTGCCATTGGCGCCGCACCACCTCGCGATAAGCCTCTCCCGGCGGTGCGCTGGCGGTCGCGAAAAGATAATAGTCGTTTTCAAGGGGAGCGGCGGCGGTCCAAAGATCGCCGTTCGGTTTTTCGGCATAAACCGAATGATAGAGGTACTTTCCCGGGATGTAACCGGCAGACAGGTACGGTCCCGCCGGCACGTCGAGACGGAGCGCGTGATTGCAGCGCTGCAATGCGGCCGCATCGAGCCGGCCAAGATCGGGCACCAGCGCCAGGGCCATCGGCCCGCCCTGCGTCAGAATCACCGGCGCCTTGTACTGGGCGTCGGGAATGAATCCGCCGACCGACGGAGCGAAACTCCAATCCGGCTGCGCGCAGAAGCGGTACCGGTCGGAAAAGGAATGGAGCCGCAGCGGGGAAGACGGTACCAGCCAGGTTTCAACGTGGATCCATGCGAGATCGCCCTTGAGCTGCAGGATGCGGACGATCCGTTGATCGCCCGCCTCTGACTCCTCAGTCAAGGACTGCCCCTGCCGGCTCAGTTTTACGCCCCGCACTGGCCAGGGCGTTCCGTCGGCTCCGACAATCAAGGTGGCCCCCGCGGTGCCGCCGCTCTTGGCCACGAGGATCCATTCGTTGCCGTGCCGCGCGGCGATGTCTTCGGCAAACTCCGAGTGCTCCAGACGCACCTGCACGCGCACCTCCGAGTTGGCGATTCCTTCGACCGCCGCGGCGGGGGTCGCGGGCAGGGCATTCGCCAGCCCGCCTAGGCCGCACACCCCCAGCCAACAGAAAAACCAGCGCATTCCAGGACGGTGTCCGCAGAAAGTCCGGACGACAACTCCGCTCCCGCCGATGCGATGGCTTGCCCGTCAGTCAAAGCCGAGTATTCTGGGGCTAGGAGGCGAGGCTATGAAGTTGTCCAAATACATTGGCCATTCCCTGCTGGCTATAGCCGGGTGCGGTTTCATGCGCCTGCCACTCGTGGCGGCGGACGATTGGGGGCATGGCGCCGTGGCAGTCTCATCGCGGGTCAGCCCCGACTATAAACGAGAGCGCCTGCCCAACGGTCATTTCAAGACCGAAACCTATGTGGTGGGCAAGGGCGGCTTTTACGGCAGCACGATCAAGGATGATTCGGAGGACCGGATGTCGTTTCCCTATATTGTGCGAACGGTCGCCGGTCCGCTTCGCCAGCAAGGCTACGTTCCGGTGAATGATAAGAGCCGGGCGGATCTGCTTCTGCTGGTCTATTGGGGCACGACCAACGATCAGCATCAGGCACTCTCGTCGATGACTACGCCGGGAATGCCCGTCGGGCCTGCGACGAACTTCTCGGTTGCGCCGACGGGGCGGGGAGGAGGAGCCTCAGTCAAGGCCGGGGCGCGTTCAACCAGCGCGGACTCGGTTTCGGGCGGATTGATGCTGCAGGAATACACCGACCGCATGAGCGCGGACGCGCAGACCGCGGGAATCCTCGGCTACGAGGATTGGTGGTCGTCCGTCCAGCAATACCAGGGAACGGTCTGGGCGTACAAGATGAACGACATGCTCGAGGAACTGGAACGGCCGCGCTACCTGGTGGCAATTTTGGCTTACGACTACCGGTTGATGCGCGCGCACAAGGGGCCCAAGCTCGTCTGGGAAACCCGATACAGCGTGGACATGCGCGGGCACGATTTCGACAAGGACCTGCCGGCCATGACCCTGCGAGCCGCCGCGTATTTTGGCCAGGACAGCGGCGGCGTGCTTCACGACTCGCTCCCCGAGGGTCACGTCGAAGTGGGCGTGCCACGAGTGATCGGCACGGTGGATCACTGATACGGCCGCATGCCACCCCGAGAATGTCCGATTTGCGGAGAAGCCGTGCCGCGCAACGCGCGGGCGTGCCCGAATTGCGGCGCGGACGAACGCTCGGGCTGGAACGAGGAAGGGACCCTCTACGACGGAATCGATCTGCCGGATCACGCGTTTGAGAACTCCGATCGGCCACGGCGGAGCCTGGGGCCAAACCGGTTCACCCGAGTTCTTTGGGTGGTGGTGGCGGTGGTGGCCGGCGTTGCGCTGCTTGCGCTGCTTTTGCGGTAGAAGCGCCGCCAACTGGCGGGTGGAGCGCATGGTCCCCATGCGCACTGACGTCCGCCCGCATTTGGCGCCGAAGCGCGTGGGGGCCACGCGCTCCACCTGCTAGGAAGCCCGCGAACTAAATTGATGTTGGCGGGCTTTATGCTCAGGATCGGATCGGCTCTCCACCCCCGGACTACCCTGGTCCATTGAGCTTAGGTCTAGGCTTTCTTATGAAGTCCCCCGAATCGTTCGTGTTGTCTCCGAGCGAAGGCATGCCCAACAACCCCAACCACCCCGTGCTGATATATCGCGGCGCGGTCAAGATCACCGGCGACGTCGCCACCACCTTGGAGTTTCTGTTTGGGCGCAACGGCTGGCGCGCCGAGTGGCGTGACAGCATCTATTCCTATCATCACTACCATTCCACCGCCTACGAGGCGCTCGGTGTCGCTTCCGGCTTCGGCGAAGTCGTCCTGGGCGGCCCCTCCGGCCGGCACGTGGACGTGGAGGCCGGCGACGTCCTCGTCTTGCCGCCGGGAACGGCCCACTGTCTCGTCAGCTCGACCGAGGATCTGCTGGTGGTTGGTGCCTACCCGGAAGGACAGGAATGGGAGGCCGAGCGAGGCCCGGCCGATTTCCAAACGGTCAAGCGGATCAACGAAGTGCCGGCCCCTCGGGCTGATCCCGTGACCGGGAAACCGGCTTGAGGTTCTCCGCTCACCAGCCAAAAAACCGATAGGGATCGTCCCACTCCTCGGGCTGGTCCAGGTAGAGGCCGTCGTTCCAGCGGGCTTCCGCCTGCGGAAGGGTCGCTGGACGATGAAAGCGCTCCAGCAGCGGAGATGATGCTTGTGCACCCAGATTGGCCAGCAATCGCGACACGAGAAAACCGGCGCGGCGATAGGTCTTACGGACGTCGTCCGGCAGTTCGCCGTCGAACGAACCCGGATCTCTCAGAACGCCGGTGGGAGTGAGCTGGCAGAAGATGATATGGCCGCGGGCCAGCGCCAGCACCCCGTCGCCGTAAATCGATGCGCCGGCCGCGATCAAGGACATGACCCGCGGCTCGCGGTTGAGCACCTCCGCTGGGCTCACGCCCGCCAGGAGAGACTCCGCGCCAAACGGCCTGAAGTAGGCGGCGACGTGTTCCGCGTCGTTCATTTTGATCGTCGCGGGCAGCAGCAGATCCGCTTCGCGCTGATCAAGGCCCAGGGCCAGTGTGCGCCCGCCCGCGCGGAGGAAGTCGTCCAACGCGGCGGCATGGTCTGCGACGATCTTTCCGCTGCCGGATCCCACCACCAGCACGCTGTCGGCGGGCAGCGCGCCGCCGCGCCATGCGCCAGGATCGAAACCGGCGTGCTCGAGAAAATCGCGCCCGACGGAATCGCCGATGTAAACGATGGGCCGAACGGGCGCCGGCTGAAATTCGGCGGCGTATCTCAGGAGATTGTTCGCCAAGATCTGCCCGGCCGGATCAGCCTCCGTTCGTCCGGTCACGTCCATTTGGCAAAATAGCACCATCCCCTTGCCCTCGCGGTATTGGAGGAGCGGGCTGTATTGCAGGCTGAATCCGCCGTCGAGAATCGGCAGGAAATCGCCCCGGCCCGGCTTCTCGATCAGGACCGAAGCGGCGTTGCCGCGGTTGCCCGCGCGGAAGGCGCGCGTGACCGGAATGCCGCACCACAGGATCTGAGGCGCGTGGCGCGGCCCCATCGTGTACGAGAGCCGCTCCGCCAGCAGGGTGGATGCGCCCCGCCAATCGTGGAGGTTTTCGTCGTCCAGCCCGGCCAGCAGCGGATGATCCGGCACCCGTTTGAAGACCTGGCGAAGGCCGTATTCCTCGACGTGGAAACCGAACCGCTGCTCCAGGGCTTCCGAAGTCTGTTCAAAAAGGATGACTTTCAGTCCGTCGCGCACCCGCATGATATCGGGCGCGGGACCGTCCACCGACAGCGCCCGCTTCCCGACGATGAGCGTATCGTAGTTGGAAAGATCCGCGTCGGATTCGACGGGGGTGAAATGCACGCCCATCGATTTTAGCAGCGGGGCGGTTTCGTTTTGGGGATCGAAGAGCGCGATGGAGGTGGCTTCGCCGGCTCGAACGGGCGGGGCGAGGACGTCGATGGCGAAGGTATCCGTCTGACTTTCGCCGCCACTGAATTTCACGGTGGCGCGAAGCTCGTACCGGCCGGCGGCGAGCGCGGGAGGCAGAACGAACTGCAGCGGCACGCGGGCCTGCTGGCCGGTCTCAATCCGCAGCGAAGTTCCGCCTGAGACCGGCACCGGCAGCGCCAGGGACCAGCGGCATTCGCAGTCGATCGTTCGGCGCGAATTGTTGATCACGATCAGCTGCTTTTCCACCGACTCGTTCGGAAAGAAGTTGTGGTCCTTGGCCGTGAAATCCGACGGCTTTCCTCCGATGTAGGCCAGCAGCGGAAGATTGTTGCGGATCAGGGCCCGTCCGGCGGCGGTGGGGATCCAATCGGATCGCTCGTACGAACGATCAATTACCTCCGTCTCCTGGTCGACATAGTCCGCACTGAAGCCCGGCCGCTGCAGCTTGGCCCAATCGACTTTGAGATTCGTGCGGCCGTGCTTCACTCCGTTGCGCAGCTTCCAATACATGCCATGATCCCAGGGGGTGAAGCCGGAGAGGCCCCAGGTGCGGAAGGCGCGAATGTTGTCGGTCAGGTAACGGGCAAAGACCTCCTGCTGCAGTTCAATCTTGGTCGTGGCGGCGTCATGCAGCGGAGAGTCCCAGCGGTGCCACGGCTGGCCGCTGCGAAAGCGGCCGGCTTCCCACCGCAGATATTTCTTTTCCGGGTTCGTCAATTGATAGGCCTCGGGTCCGAAAAACTGCGCGTTCCACTCCGCCAGGCAGAGCTCCCAGGGGGCGCTGGCGTCGCCGTAGGACCGCACGCCCTTGTACCATCCCCGGTAGATCGTCCAATCCCAGGAGAGCGGAGTGCCGTACTCGCACAGGAACGCGGGTTTCACGCCGTGCTCGGACCAGGGCCCGAACCAATCGGACATTTCCTGGATGGGCGTGAAATTGGCGTAGAAGTTGGCCGTGTACACGGCGCCCAGGTTGCCACCCGAGTGGTGGTAGATGATGCGGCTGGGGTCCAGGCGGGCTACGATGGCCGCGGCGCGCAGGGCCTTCCGGGCGTTTCGGGCCGACCACGAATCGCGGATATCGTGAGCGGTGCCGATCGTGTCCGGATCGATCTGGGCGGTGGTCCCCACCGCGTTGTGGCTCATTGAATAGAAGACGACCGAGGGATGGTTCTGCGCCGCGCGCACGTAAAACGCGGCGTCGTGGGCATAGCCGTTGGTCCGATCGGCGTCGGGGACATCCCAATTGTACTGTCCAAAATGCGGCTGCGAAAAGGCGACGAGCATCCCTTCGTCGTCCGCGGCGCGAAGAACCTCCGTGAAGCTCAGGTGCGTGCCCGGCTCACAACCGTAGTTGTGGGTGTAGACCAGGTTCACGCCAAAACTCTTGAGGCGTTCCAAGGTCTCCCGGGCCCCGGCGTAGCTGGCCCAGGCCGCTCCGAGCTGCGCGTTGTCGAGAGGGAGGGCGCAGAAGAAGATGCGGGTGCCGTTCAGGTAAAAGTCGCGGCCGTCGATCCAGAATTCCCGGAAGCCGAAGCGTTCCGGCAGCGCGGCGTCGAGAACCTTGCCCCTGGAGTCGACGAGCGAGAGCCGCAGTTCGCATTGATTTTGAGGGGTGCAAGTGTCCCAAAGTTTTGAGGGCTTCCAGGCGGCGGTGAAGGCGAACCGGCCCTCCTTCACGTCGGACGCCTGAAACGTCCCGCTGGTGAACGAGCGGGGGCTTGCGCCCGGTTCGGTGACTTCGGCCCGGAGGACATAGGTTGCATGCTCCTCCAGGTTCTTCAGGGCGGCATCAAAGGTGATTTCCCATCGGCGCACCGAGGTGGCCACCCGAACGCCTTCGACGATGGCGCCCGTGGGTGTTCCGACCAGGTAAACGTCGCCACAGAGACCGCGCCGCTCGACCGTGCCTTTGACATCCGTTGTGCCGAACGTGTCGCTGAATGACCGCATCACGCCGGCGAGCGGGACGGCGATCACGTGCAGGCTCAGCTTCGCGGCCGCACCCGGGCGGCAGACGGACGTGAGATCGAGATCGCCGCCGGGAAAGCGGATTTCGCCCACCCGGGCGCCGTTGACGAAAACGGCGGCGTAGGAGTTCACATACTCGGCGTGAATCGAAATGCGGCGGCCGGACCAATCCGCGGGGACCTTGAATTCCCGCTGGTACCAGGCGCCGTTCGGACAGGCGACGCTCGACACCGACCAGGCCGGGTTGGCAAATATGGACTGGCAGTCCCGCTGCGCATAGTTGGAGATTCCGGGCCAGGGACCCGGCACCTTGAACCAGCCCCATTGGGCGTCGGGCGGCGGGGCCGCCCTGGTTTCGGCCGGTTGCCACAGCCACAGCCCGTTTAAGCAGATGCGCTCGCGCGTGGAGGTCGTCTCGCGATAGGCCTGGTCCAGATCCCAGACGGCTTTCACGCCGGACGGAAGGGGCGCCTCCTTGACCTCCGCGCCGCGGCTGGTCAAGGCCGCCGAAGCGACCGCCAGGACGATGCCAACCAGCTGTGAGCAAAGGCCGAACCGGAGGAAAGACGCGCTCATCCCAAGAAAGCATGAGGCGCTTTCGCCCGGTTGGCCACACGATGCGCGCAGGAAAATTTCTTGACGATATAGACCAAAAGGTTATTTTTTAGACCATGCGGTCCAAAAACGAATCGACCGGTCCAAAACGGACTTTCATCGAGGAGGCCCGACGCAACCAGATCATCGAGGCGACCATTGCCGTGGTGGCGGAGGAGGGATACGCGGGCGCGGCGCTGGGACGGGTGGCCCAGCGGGCGCAAATCAGCAAAAGCGTCGTCGTGTACCATTTTGGCGGAAAGGACGAATTGGTGGAGGCGACCGTTCAGCAGATCTACGAGGAGATCGGCGGGGCGGTGGGGCCGAGGGTGAAGGCGGCCGCCAACTCCCGCGAACGTTTGCGAACGTACATCGAATCCCAGTTCGCCTTTTTGGAAATGCACCGCGACCGGCTGCTGACCGTTTCGTACCTGCTCATGAACCATCGCGACCGCGAGGGCTCGCTGTACCTGCACGACCGGGCGGAAAGGATAAACCTGGAGATGATCGGCGCGATGCTGGAGGCCGGGCAAAAGAGCGGCGAATTCCGCGCCTTTGCAGTGAAGCCCATGGCGGCCACGCTCATGCACTCCATTCATGGCGCCCTCGGCCAGTGGGTGATGGATCCCAAGCTGTCGCTGCCCGAATACGCCCGGGAACTCGTGACCATTTTCGAATTGGCGACCCAGCGCCTGCCCCCGACGGGCGGCGCGCGACGTACCTGAACCCATGAATACTACCAATCCGGTTTTGATGGCCGCCGCTCCCAGCGGCTTCCGGCGGGTGGCCCCCGCCTTTGCCCTGTTTTTCCTCTCCCCGTTTGTGGCTGAGTGCCTATTGGGGGATTTTTCGATCAACGCCATTCTTCCGTACCTCTTCGTGGCACCGGCGTATGGTGGCGGCGCCCTGTTGATCCGCGAACTCGCCCGCCGCACCCATCGAGGATGGCCGACGATGCTGGCCTGGGCGCTGGCCTATGGATTGCTGGAAGAAGGCATTCTAATTCAGACGCTCTTCAATCCGAACTACCTGGGCCTGCACCTGCTTGCCAGCGGATGGGTGCCCGCGCTCGGGATCGGGATGTGGTGGACCCCGTTTGTCCTTACCTTGCATATGGTGTGGAGCATCTCGACACCGATCGCGCTCATGGAGGGACTCTATCCCGACCGACGTGAAAGTCCCTGGCTGGGGACCTTGGGATTGTCGGTCACGTTCGTACTCTTCGTGCTCGGCAGCCTGGTGATGCATGTCTTTACGGTGAAAATGGACAAGTTTCACGCTTCCGCCCCGCAGTTGCTCACCGTCTGGGTGCTGATTGTGGCGTTCGCCGCGCTGGGCTTGCGGTTCGGCCGGGAGCTGTCGAAACGGTCCGGCGCCGTTCCCGCTCCGCTCATCGTTGGGATTGCGAGCTACCTGCTGGGCATCGCGTTTATGCGGGACAACCGGCTCATGCCGGGCTGGCCCTTGGCGGGCCTGCAGTGGGTATTGCTCTTCGGGGGAGCCGCACTGCTGCTGCTGTGGGGTCGGCGGGAAAGTTGGACTCCCCGGCATATTCTGGCCGCGGCCGGCGGCGCGTTGCTGACGTATGCGACGACGGCATTCGGCCAACCGCCGGTGGTCGGCGGGAAGGGCCCCATCGCGTTGCTGAGCCACCTGGTATTCGGCGCGATCGCCATTTGGCTGTTCACGGTCGCGCTCAAAAAACAACCCGCTGAAATTTCGGCGATTCCGAACTAAACGATTCCAAATCCGCCGGCGATGCGGGATGGTAGGCCTGCCTATGCAAATCCGATTGATGCCGCTCCGATTTGGTTTGATTGCCGCCGTCTTGATGGCGAGTTCCGCCGCGTTTGGCGCCGAGCCGCTGCCCCGTCTCGTCGAGCAGAATGGCCGCCATGCCCTGCTCGTGGACGGCGAGCCCTTCCTCATTTTGGGCGGCCAGTGCCACAATTCGAGCGCGTGGCCCGCGACCTTGCCGGCGGTCTGGCGCGAAATCGACTCGATCCACGCCAACACGCTGGAGGCGCCGGTCTATTGGGAGCAGTTCGAGTCCGAACCCGGCAAGTTCGACTCGTCCCTGGTCGATCAAATGATCGCCGGCGCGCGGGCGCGGCACGTGCACCTCGTGCTGCTTTGGTTCGGGACGTGGAAAAATGGCAGCGGGCACTATTGGCCCCTTTGGATGAAGGCGCAGCCCGAGCGCTTTCCTCGGCTGATTGGCCGCGATGGCAAGCGGGTGGATTCGCCGTCGCCCTATTCGAACGATCTGCTTCAGGCGGATATCCATGCTTTCCGTGCGCTCATGCGCCACCTGAAGGAAGTCGATTCGGCCCGCACGGTCATCCTCGTGCAGGTGGAAAATGAACCCGGCACCTGGGGATCCGTGCGCGACTACTCGCCGGCGGCGGAGAAGCTCTTCGGCGGTCCGGTTCCGGCCGAATTGTGCGCGAAACTGGGCGTGGCGGCCGGCCGGACCTGGCCGGAAACCTTTGGCGCCAACGCGGACATATATTTTCACGCTTGGTCGGTGGCCCGCTACGTCGGCCAGGTGGCGGCGGCAGGCAAGGCCGAGTATCCGCTGCCCCTCTACGTCAACGCGGCCTTGCGCGATCCGTTGGCGCCCAATGCCCCAGGCTCTTACGAAAGCGGCGGGGCGACCGACAACGTGATCGACATCTGGAAGGCGGCGGCGCCCGCGGTGGATTTGCTGGCGCCGGACATCTATCAGCCTGAACCCGCCAAGTACCTGAAGGTCCTGGAGCTGTATTCCCGGCCGGACAACACGCTCCTGGTGCCGGAAACCATGGGGGAGGCGTTATTTTGCCGTCATTTCTTCGATGCCCTGAGCCAGGGCGCAGTGGGATGGTCTCCGTTCGGAATCGATCACCCGGCCGGGGGCGACGAGGACCGAAATGACGAGTTGGCGAGAAACTTCGCATTGGCCGGCCCGGCCTCGCGGCTCCTGGCCCGCCTCAATTTTGAGGGCAAGCTCCAGGGCGTGGCCGAACGCCCGGGCCAGCCCCAGGACGCGTTCGGGGTGCAGCGGTGGTACGCCAAGATCAGCTACGGCGTGCCGCGATTCGGCTTCGGCCATGTTCCGAAAGGCAATGCGCAGCCGATTGGCGGCGTGATCGTCGGAGAACTGGGTCCCGATGAATTTCTGGTCGGCGGATTTTTCTGCCGGCTCGATTTTGCTCCGCGCGGCAACGCCGGCGCCCAACGGGATTTCCTGCGGGTGGAGGAGGTTCGCGTCGACGGCCAAACGCTGCAGCCGGTGCGGATTTGGAACGGCGATGAAACCGACTACGGCCTGAATTTGGCCGGGACCCCGACCTGGCTGCGGGTGAAGTTGGGAACTTTTTGACCGACCTCCCCGGGACATTCAGGGCGGGCGCCGGGAATCGCGCTCAACTCGGAATGATCGGTTTCAGCCAATCCGGCAGCGGATCGGATACAAATTCAGTCCGGCCCGCCTGGAGGCTGTGGACGAGCCGATACGGCGTTTGGGAAGAACTGTTGTCGTAGACGTGAATCTCGGGGACAAACGTCAGCGCCGAGCGAAGATTCTCGAGCGACTGCCGAAACCGGCGCTCAAGGCGTTCCGGCGGCACGTCGTGACCGCCGGCGCGCACGCGTTGAGCGACGCGAGCCGCTGAAAGCTGGACGCTTGAGACGCCAATGAAATGGAGCGTGACGCGGTAGTTGGCCGCGATCGCATCCCTCAAGAATTGCAGCTCGGCCCCGATCGGATCGGAGAAAACTGTTTCGGTGATGAATGATATCCCTTCGGCCAGGAGATGATTCCGGGCCGCATCCGCCGCAGCGGCAGCCTCGGCGTCCGAGATGCCCAGCGCCGCGGCAATGCGATCGGCGTTGATGAACGGCCGGCCGCTGTCCTTGAGAAATGCCTCGAAAAAGGTCGATTTGCCGTCCCCGTTGGGCCCGGCGAGAAACTCCAAACGACATCCCATGCCGATGCGCTAGTCGATCGGAACGAACTGTCGATTCGAGAACCGTCCGCGGCGTACGGTTCCATCGGCTCGCCGCTCGATGACCAAGCCGGCCGTTTTAGGGTCAGCCTCGTAAACCGGACCGGCCCCCTTTGCGATCAGCGCGAGCGCCTTCTTCCGGCCCTTCTCGGATTGGGACAACGCCACCACTTGGTCGAGCTCCGCGACATTGCCCCGCTGTTTCACCTTTGCGACGCTGTCGCCCACCAACACGCTCTCGAGCACCCGTCCGAGTTTCGCCCAGTGCTCGATTTGCGCAGTTGGCGGACGGTCGAACAATGCGCCCCTGGTTCTTGCCAGGTTCACCAATTCCGAATCGATGCGCAGCGGAATCGAGCTAATGAAGTTACGGTGTAGCATTACGCTACAAAGTCAAGTCACGCTAAAAATGGGCGCGGAGCGGATAAAAGAACTTCCGCATTTTTGGCCCGGGACGGGTGGACTGGTTCAATTAGCCGGCGGCCGCCCGCGATAGTGTATCACGCGAATCTCTTCCAGCGTGACCATCCCATCGTCCATCATTTGCTGCAGTGCCGGCAGAAAACCTTCGATTTTCTCTTTGCTGTCCACAATTTCGACGACGATCGGGAGATCGTCCGAGAGGCGGAGAATTTTCGTCGTGTGGAGCCGGCTGCTGGCGCCGAAGCCCATGACGCCGCGCAGGACCGTTGCTCCGGCGAGCCCGGATTCGCGCGCTTTCAGGACAATCGCCTCGTAGACGGGTCGATGTTCGAATTTCGAGCTCTCACCGACAAAAATCCGCAAGAGCAGCGATTGTTCGGGAAGGTTCATGGGTCAGGATCCTTTCAGGGCATTGATTGCCATCGCCGCGACGTGGCCGAGCCATACGGCGACGAAACAGAGTACAAAGGTGCCCGTGGCGTTGGCTCCCGCCAGGAGCCACTCGCCTTCGCGCGCCAGCGCGAGCGTTTGCAGGCTGAAAGACGAATACGTCGTGTAGCCGCCGCAAATGCCGGTCATGAAGAACTGCCGTCCAGCGGAACTGACGGGAAAGCGGCCGGCCGGCTGCGTAAGGGTCGCAAAAAATCCGATGGCGAAGGAGCCGGTGATGTTGATCACCATCGTTCCCCACGGGAATGTTTCGCCGAAGCGGTGGGCGACGAAACCGGAAAGGGCATAGCGGGCCACGCCGCCAATCATGCTGCCGAGGGCTATCCAGCAATAGATCACGGTGGGATGGGCTACAAAGTTGGGAATAGAGACATGATGATTCCGCTTCGTAGGAGTCATCAGCGGCGACTTTCGTCGCCGCGGTTCGCCCGCTAGGCGGGCCGGCAGATTCCATTGCCGGGAGGAGGTTGGCCGTATGCGGGCAGGAGGTGCAACCGCAAATTAAGCTGCAGCTGGGGCTTGTCACGGGGTGGCGCGCGTGGTCCCCACGCGCGGTTCCGCTTTCGACATCGCAAGTGCCGGGGTCAGCGCCCCCGGCTACAGCAAGCGACAAATTATTTGCGCAGCATCGCCATCAGGCTGGGGTTCGGCTTCACCTCAGGGAGGTGGTTCATCGCCCAGTAACCGAGGGCTCCGAGGACAGGCTTCAGGTCGGCACCTTTGCGGGTCAGGGAGTAGGCGAAGCGGACGGGGTTGGTCTGATACGGCTCGCGCTGGATGATGCCGTCGCGCTCCAGGCGGCGGAGGCGGTCGGCGAGGATGTTCGTGGGGATGCCCTCGGGGCCGGACTGGAATTCCCGGTAATATTTTAGCCCGCGGAAGAGATCGCGGATGACCACCAGCGACCAGCGGTCCCCGACGACGTCGAGGGAACTGGCGATCGGACAGGTGGAGCGATGAACCGTGGGGGCGACACGGGAGCGGGCGGGCTTGGGCATGCCTCAATGAATCTTTGCGCTTGCAAAAGACAAGTCACATGATCCTGGTGTCACTTGCATAACACAAGTGACATATTTCGAATCATGAACACCAACGTCCCATTTCCTCCCGCGCTGCTCGAAGGCGGTGCGTTTCTCGTGGTAGCGCTCAGTATCGTGGTGGTCGCCGAGCACAGCCGGGTTTTCGCGCTCGCGGCGCGCGAGGCCGTGATTTCAACGCGGGCCAAACGGCAGGCTCCCGCGCTGCTCATGCTGGGGTTGGCGTTCTGGGCCGGCTGGGCGATCACGCTCGTCACGCAGCCCGTTTCGCCCGTGGATCATCCGGGAAACCCGCTTTTGCTGCTCAAGATGGTTCCAATGATGCTCGCTTCGCTGGTGATCATGCTCAGTTCCAAAACGGTCAAGGCGATCAACGCCGTCTCTCCGCCGGCGACCCTGATACGGATCCAATCCTACCGGATGGCGGGCCTGATGTTTCTCTGGCCGTATCTGCACTATCACTTCCTGCCGGCGGGTTTCGCCTGGCCCGCGGGCGTGGGGGACGCATTGACCGGGCTTGCGGCGCCCTTTGTCGCCAGCGCGCTCGAACGGGGACGACCGGGTTCGCGCGGTCTGGCGCTCGCCTGGAATTACTTTGGCATTCTGGATCTGATCGTCGCGCCAACGGCGGCCATGCTTACGCATACGACCAACATCGGCCTATATCCTCTGGTGGTCATTCCGCTGTTCGTTGGGCCGCCGATGGGAATTCTGACGCACATCTACTCGCTGCGGAATCTGGCGGCGACGGGCCGCCAAGCAATTTCTGATCAGATGATCGGGGCCCGGGCTACGACTGCCTAGCCCGAATCGCATGAAATTCGGGCCCGCCGGTAAGCGCTTGATCGCCCGCGCTTGGGTGCCTAACGCGGACGGAGGCTCAAGCGCAGGGGGACCATGCGCTCCACCTCGGGCGCATTGGTCATTTGGAACGGCGCGATCCTGAGGAAGGCGCCGGTATGTTTGCAGGGCCGTTGTTCAGGATCGGGTTGTTCAGCCCGTCGAGGTTAGTCCCCGGACTGCGGTCGGGCAGCCAACCGCGATCATCCACTCGGAGAACACGAATGAGGAGTAACAAGCTCAAACCATTCTCGTTGGGTGACAAAAGCGACACCGCGGACCAAGCTTCAGGCTGACATGAAATGTCGCACGTCTGATTCACTGTGGCGATGACCGGTTTTCCTACGTCCAACGAGACGCCCGGCAACGTCTCGCGCTTGGCGACCGTCGCCAAATCGAACCCGCATCTTACCGTGATGCCGGAGAAGGCGTCGATGTATTCCGAATACGGGCGGCGAAAGGTGACGCGGATGTGAGGAGACTCGGGCGATTCGCTCGGTATTTCGCGGACTTTTAGAGTGCCGTCTTCCTGCCTCTCCAAATACTGAACGGGCACGCTCGAGTCGACGACCACCGGCTTTGAAACGTGAAGCAGGAGGGGGGGAATCGGCACAAGCGTGAACTGCGGAGGGAGCACATCGCCGTGCGTCCATTCGAAGCCCATTCGTCCAAGGGTGAAGGACTCGCTGTCGAACTGGATTGCAGCTGGGTACCGCAGCAACCGAGCGGGCCCTGATCCGAGGGGAGAGGCTCCGGAAAGATGCACGGACGCGAAGTCACCGGTGCGGTAGACGAACAGGCGTGCGTCGAGTTTTACGACGTTTTCGGCGCACAGCACCGGCAAAAGCGCGAGGCTGAACGACAGGAGCAGGATCGATTTGACGTATCCGGTCATGGGTTCTGGCTGCGGACGACGAAGGGCAGCGGTTGCGAGGCGGTCCGTGAGCGTGGGGAAATGAGCAGCTTTCGAAGCTGCGAAGAGGCCTCGATCCGATATACGATCGGTTCCTCGTTCTCGGCCTTTCGCGGTGACATCAGGAGCAAAGCGACTCCCGCGGCGATACCCATCCCCGCGCCGAGGGACCACCGGGCCAAGGCGGAGGAGAAGGACGCCGCCGGTTGCATTTGTGCGGGCGGGGCGGCGAGAGTCGATTCGATGCGGCGATCCAGCCTGACCGAGGGGACGGCAAGGTGTCGTTTGCGCAGATAATGCTCGAATTCGTCCATCAAAGTTCCTTTTTCAGCATTGCTCGGAGTCGTTCGAGGCCGCGCCGGTACCAGGACGCGATGGTTGGCAGCGGCGCTTGGTGAAGCTCGGCGATTTCCGCGAGCGAGAGTCCGCTGTAGATGCGTAGCACGATGGCTTCGCGCTCACTCGGCGCGAGCTGCCGCAGCAGGACTTCGAGATCCTCGCCGGGACCGATCGGGGCCGCCGACACGGATATCTCCGCAGCGGAAGCAAAAAGAGAGTCCGATCGAACCTTGGTTCGGCGACAGGCGTCGTAGGCGGCGTTGCGGACCGACCGAAAGACGAAGGGGCGCAGATCGACTGGCAGGGTGTCGCGCGAAACCAACCGTTCGAACACACCCGCCACGGCGTCCTCGGCGGCTTCGCGATTGCGGGTGATGGACAAGGCATAGGTGTAAAGCGGCTGGCGGTTATCGACGTAGAAGGCACGAAGCGCTTCGATTTCGTTGGGAGTCATGCCCTCAGCGAGGAAGGGAGGAAGTGGTGATTGCCTTAACCACGCGTGAGCCCGGCAGAATTATGCAGGATCGGGCTTTACCCATGCAGGCCAACCAGCGTAAGACTCGGGGCGGTCTGAGACGCAGTTCCCCCCTAGTTAACCCCACCATGACTGATTCTATCGATATCAAGGACACGACGGCCAACCCGGCTCCGCTGGGACTCCTGGCCTTTGGCATGACGACAGTTCTTTTGAACCTCCACAACGCCGGCTTTTTCGAACTCGGCAGCATGGTGCTCGCGATGGGCATCTTTTACGGCGGCCTCGCCCAGGTGATCGCGGGCGTGCTCGAATGGAAAAAGGGCAATACCTTTGGAGCGACGGCGTTCACCTCGTATGGCATGTTCTGGCTCGTGCTGGTGGGGCTGATCACGCTGCCGCATCAAGTGACCGGAGTCACGCCGACCGGGGCCGACGCGATGGTGTGGTTCCTGATTTTGTGGGGCGTATTCACCGGGTTCCTGTTCATCGGGACCCTGAAGCTGAACCGGGCGCTGCAGGTGGTGTTCCTTTCGCTGACCGTGCTCTTCTTCCTGCTGGCTGCGGCCAAGCATTCTGGCAGCGAGGCACTGGAACATTTCGCCGGGTACGAAGGCATTTTCTGCGGCGCGAGCGCCATGTACACAGGCTTTGCCGCGGTGCTGAATGAGATTTACGGCAAGGTGGTTCTCCCCGTGGGGCCGGTTGCCAAGAAAGCCGCGGTCGGATTCGCGGCGGCGAGCGCGAAGGCTTAGCCCGAAGCGGCGTGCGGGCGCGCTGTAGCCGGGGGCGCTGACCCCGGCAGCTCCGCTTTCGATGTCAAACAGCGCATGGGGACCATGCGCTCCACCCGCTCAAAAGCCCGAATCGGGCTCCTGCGGCGGGGCTTGGGTGACCTCCCCTTGCTCCGCGAAGGTGAGCATTTCGATCGCGAAGACGGCTTTGCCCCAGGAAATGTCGACGGGAGTGCCTGTCGCAAAATCGGCGGTCAGGCCGACGCGGATCGCGGCGGCTGAAAGCAATAGGTGGTTGTAGCCCGCAAAGGTCAGGAACGAGAGCGCTGTCTGAACGGGCCGGCCATAGCCGGAACGCAAACGGTAAAACGCTTCGCGCTGAATGGTGAGACCGCTGCGGTAGTTGACGGGCTGCAAATAGGACCAGCGGTTGTTCGGAAACCAGCGCTCGTAGGGAGCCATCGGCAGATCGTTGTAGAGGAATTGGGTGCCCTGCTGAATGGCTTCCGAGTAGCTGTTGTAATCGGTGAGCGTGATCCGAATGCCGACGAGCCCATTGGCGCCATGGAGGGTGATCGTGTTGCCTTCGACTTGGGGCCGCGCCCCGGAAGGAACGACAAAGGTGGCGCCGGAACTCTCGTCGCGGTAGAGATCGAACTGAAAGGTTTCGGGGTGGGTGACGGCAAAGTCGGTCGCCAGGCGCGACAAGCCCAAGGGCTCGTGCGACGAATTGATCAGGTCCTCGAGCGCCAGCGTCCGAATCTTGACGAAGGTATGTTTACCCACGACGACGGCCTCACCGGCGGCTTGAGCCGTCAATTTCGACGAAAAAAGAACGGGCGGGGCGTCCCCGCCCCCGGCGGTTCGCAGGTTCTCGTGCGACGCGAGTAAATCGCTGATGCGATTGGCGCCGATGGCCCAGGTCAGTTCGGTCGTGCCGTTTTCCAGGCCGCCGTCACAGATCCCCACGACCATGCCGTTCTTGTCGACCAACGGACCGCCGGACATGCCGGGCTCAACATGGGATTCCAGGTCCAGCACGTCGGCATCGAGCGCCGGATATCCCTGGTTCTCGAGTTGTTGGCGCATTTCCGGGGAGGTGACGAATCCCTCGACCGTATTGGGCCCGATGGCGCGCAGGGAGGCCCTTTGGCTGGTGGCGTTGACCAGGTTGGCCGGAAACCCCACCGCTTCGAGATGGGCGTGCGAATCCGGAATGCTGGCGGCGGGGTCGAGGGGCGTGGCCGAGATAGGGGCGGCCAGCTCCAGCAGGGCGAGGTCGTAGCGTTTGAGGATGGTTTTGACCGTAGCATTGGTCACCCCGGAATCGAAGGTAACGGTGACGTGAGCGGCGTTGGCGACCGCGTGAAGGCACGTCACCGCGGTACGCTGATTCGAATAGAGGAAACAGGCGGCGGAACGCGGGTCGCTGGAGGCGTAATCGACCCGCAACAGACCGGTGGCGTGCTGGACGCCGGGAAGATCGAGGGCGTGCCCGATAGCCGGCATCGCGCTGAGGCCGGCGGCCAGCGACAAGACCGTTCGAGCGCTTTTCATTTTTGCCCGTCGGCCAAGGTCGTCAGCGCTTGATAGTATCCTTGCAGATAAATCACTGCATCTTCCCGGCTCATTTTATGGGATTGGATTCGATCGTCGACCGAATCGACCTGCTGGGCGAGTGGACCGCCGAGCTGCCGGAAGGCCGCGGAGATATTGTCCAGGTTCCCCGCCTGCACGATGCCCATGTCCGCGACCAGTTGCGATGAGGTATACGGACCACTGAAAAGCACGGACGCGTTCTCGGAGGGACCGGATTTGCCGGAATTTACGGCGGCCCCGGCGCTCCCCGCTCCGAGCTCAGCGCGCGCTTCCTGCAGCGCATCCGGTTTGGCGAGGCCGGCGGCCTCCCATCGCTGCTCCACTTCGAGCGGGGTGGGAGAGAGCGAATTGTGCGCCCGAATGTGGATGCCGATCACCAAGGCCGCGACGGCGGCCCAGGATAGCCCGGCGACCGCCACGTAGTACTCGGAGGCATCGACCGACGGATCCCGTTTGGTTCCGATCCACGCGGCAAAGGCGACGGCGAAGGGAGCGATGGCTCCGATCACGGTCGCAACGACTGGCGACACGGACAGCCCGGCCAAGGCGCCGAGCAGAAGCCCCAGACCGACTGAGGCGGTGAAGATCCCCAATTTTCGGCTCACGGGAGGGAGATTCGTCATTCGACCGTGGGAAGAAAAGAACAATCCCCCGCGCCAGCGACGTCGAAAGCGGGAATGCGCGTGGGGACGACGCGCTCCTCCTCAGTTTCATGTCATCTCAGGATAGGCTCCCGGCAACAGCGATTTGGGCCGGCGACCGGGTAGATGATGTATCAACCGAATATAGTTGACATATCAACTAACGCGCTCCACGCTCCGTCCCATGAAGATCGATCTTCACATTCACGCGGTGGGAAATGGGCGCGGCGGCTCGGGTTGCTGGTACCGCCCGCGGGGTTGGACCCGGCAGGGGGAACCGTTCATGCTCCGTGCCGTCGGCCTGCCGGCCCGCTCGATCAAGGAGGACCTGGAAACGGTCTACACGGATCGCCTGCTGTCGTTCATTCGGGAATCCGAAATGGACGCCGCGGTTCTGCTCGCCCAGGACGAGCCCCACGAGGCCAGCGGGCGGCGGATGGAGGGCATCGGTTCGTTTTACGTGCCCAACGACTATGTCCTGGGGCTGGCCCGGCTCCATCCGGAGTTTCTCCCGGGGGTCTCGATCCACCCCGCGCGGGCGGATGCCCGGGAGGAACTGGACCGGTGCCTGGCGGGTGGGGCGGCGCTGCTCAAGTGCCTGCCGAATTGCCAAAACATCGATTGGTCGGACCGCCGCTATACCGGGTTTCTCGAGCGGATGGCCGAGGCCGGGCTGCCTTTGTTGGCCCACACCGGCGGCGAGCACACCCTCCCAGTCGTCGATGCGCGGCTGGCCGATCCGCGGGTGCTAGTGCGGCCGCTGGAAATCGGGGTCACATGCATCGCGGCGCACTGCGGGACGGCCAGCGTGCTGTTTGATCCGGACTATTTCGGGATTTTCGCGGAAATGACCCGAAAATATCCGCGGCTTTACGGCGACAATAGCGCCTTTAACACCCCGAACGGTCGCATTCGGGGCAAGCATGTCGACGAATGCACCGCCACAGCCCTGCGCGACCGGATTCTGCACGGCAGCGACATTCCCGTTCCGGTCATGGGCATCGAAGCTCTCTTGCGCGGCCGAATCAGCCGCAAGGCTTTCGCGGCCAGCGTCCGCGAGCGCAACCCCGTTCAACGCGACGTGATGCTGAAACGCTCCCTGGGTTTTCCGGAAGAAAGTTTCACCCGCGCCGCCTCGCTGCTCCGGTTCCCCGCTCTTACTTCATGAAAACCTTCGCCTCCCGACGGTTCGTTCCGCTCTTCGTGGTTCAATTCATTGGCGCCTTTTGCGACAATGTCTTCAAGAACGCCTTCGTGCTGCTGGCCACTTTTGGCCTGGCGCAGGTGCATGGGTGGAATCCCAATTCGACGGTCAATCTGATCGCCGGCCTGTTCATCCTGCCCTTCGCGCTCGTTTCCGGCTGGGCGGGGTACGTGTCCGACATCTGGACGAGGCACACGCTAATTCGCCGGCTCAAGACCTTCGAACTGGGCGTCATGGCGTGGGCAGCCTGGTCGCTGCACGAGAACAGCTTTTACGGAATGTGGGCTGTGATCGTGTGCCTGGGATTCATTTCGGCGCTGTTCGGTCCTTTGAAGTATGGCCTCCTGCCGGTGTACCTGGCGGAATCCGAATTGGTCACGGGCAACGCCTGGTTTGAAGGCGGCTCGTTCCTTGCGATCGTCACGGGCACACTCGTCGGCGCGTACGCCGCCCATGGACGGATCGGACGGGATGAGGTCGCGATCGTGCTCGTGGCGCTGGGGGCGATCGGCTGCGTTGTGAGCTACCTATTGCCCGAGGCGCCCGCCGCGGCGCAGCCAACCGAATCGCCGTGGAACCCGCGCACGCTCTGGACGAGCACCGTCGACGCCATCGGCACCGCGCATCGGATCCCCGTGCTGTGGCGCAGCGTGCTCGGAGTATCGTGGTTCTGGTGCCTCGGCGCCGTGCTGCTCTCGCTCCTTCCGACTTATGTGAAGGAAACGCTCCACGGCGGTGCCGATGCGGTCACCCGGTTCCTGCTGTGTTTCGCGCTCGGCATCGGCGCGGGTTCGTTCCTCGGCTTGAAGCTCACGCACGGCCGGATTCGCGCGACCTACGTTCCGGTGGCCGGATTGGCGATGTCCGTCTTCCTGGTGCTGTGGATCGCGGCGGATCGGTGGGCCGGAAGCCATCTGGCCGCAATGCTCAATATCGTGACCGCGGGCATAGGCGTCGCGGGAGGCATCTATTCGGTGCCGCTTTACTCCCTGATGCAGCACCGCAGTCCGGTGGAGCACCGCGGGCGGGTGATTTCGGCGAACAATATCATGAATGCGGCTTTCATGGTTGCCGGCGCGATCGGGGCGATCGCCATCGGTGAAATCAACCGCCGTCCGGCGACCCTGCTCGCCGTGCTGGCGTTGGCGAATCTGGCCGTGGCGATCTACATGGTGTGGCTCGTGCCGGAGTCGGTGATTCAGACGGCGGTGCGCTTCCTCCTGCGGCTCCTGTATCGCGTGGAAGTGCGCGGAGTGGAAAATTACCGCGAAAGCGGCCGCCGCCTGATCATCGCCAATCACACGTCCTGGCTCGACGGCGCCCTGCTGGCGGCGTTCCTGCCCGAGACGCCGACATTCGCGCTCTCTGTCGGCGTCGCCCGGCTGTCCTGGATCCGGCCGTTCCTGAAATGGATCCGATCCTATCCGATCGGCACGGCGCGGCCGCTGGCGCTCAAGACCCTTTGCACCCTGGTGGAGCGGGAGGTGCCTGTGGCGATTTTTCCGGAGGGCCGCTTGAGCACGACCGGCGGACTCATGAAGGTGTACGAAGGCCCCGGTTTCATCGCGCAGCGCACCGGCGCCGAGGTCATTCCGGTGCATATCGAAGGCGCGCACCTTTCGCTGTTCACGCGATTGGGCCGCAAATACCGGAGGCAATGCTTTCCGAAGATTGTCCTCACGATCGGCCGGCCGCAAACGGTGCCGGCCGGCGGCCCACGTTCACTACGCTCGACGCGGATTTCGGAAATGCTGGTGCAGAGTGCGAGCCTCGCCCGGATTCCTCCGCACAGCGTTTTCCGCGAATTGATCGAGGCGTCGCGGCGGTTCGCGGGCGGCCGGTCCGTGCTGGTTTCGCCGGAAGGCCGGGAACTCGGCTACAAGGCCATCTTGAGCCGCGCGGCCTATCTCGGCCATCGGTTCGAGCGTGAGCTGCCGAGCGCGGGCAGCGTCGGCATCCTGCTGCCGACCAGTCTGGAGGCCACGCTGGCGTTTCTGGGCGTGCAATACATCCACCGGGTCGCGGCATGGCTCAATTTTTCCATGGGGCCGGCGGCCTTTGCCTCGACCCTTCGCACGGCGGAGGTTCACAGCGTCATCACGTCGCGACGCTTCGTCGAGATCGGCCGCCTCGCCAAGCTGGTTGCGATCCTGAACGAGCTGGGGATTCGGATCCTTTGGCTGGAAGATATAAAGCCGACCGGGCGAAATCGGCTCCTGGCCGCCGCGGTCGGAGCCAACGCGGTCCGGGGGTACGCGCGCCGCGAAAAGGGCTGGCGCGCGGCGGGTGCGGATCCACGGTGCGCGATCCTGTTCACTTCGGGCTCATCGGGCCTGCCCAAGGCCGTCGTGCTGTCGCACCGCAATCTGCTGGCCAACGTCGCGCAACTGCGGGCCCGGATCGATTTCACGCCGAGTGATTGCGTGTTCAACGCGCTGCCGCTGTTTCACGCGTTTGGGTTCACGGGCGGCATGCTGACTCCGCTCCTTTCGGGAGTGCGGAGCCTGCTTTACCCGACGCCGCTGCACTATGGCGTGATCCCGGAGCTGATCTACCAATCCAATGCCACGATCTTTTTTGCGACGAATTCGTTTTTGAACGGGTACGCGCGCAAGGCGCACCCCTACGATTTCTATTCGCTGCGCTATGTCTTTGCGGGCGCGGAAAAGCTGCAGCCGGCCACGCAGAAGCTCTGGAGCGAGCGCTTTGGGCTGCGTCTATTCGAGGGCTATGGCACGACGGAAGCCTCGCCGGCCTTGGCGATGAATACTCCCCTGTCGTTTCGTCCCGGGACCGTGGGCCGCTTCCTGCCGGGCGTTGAATATCGTCTCGAACCCATGCCGGGCACCGGCGGCGGCCGGCTGTTTTTCCGCGGCCCGAATCGGATGATGGGCTATTACCTACCGGACGACCCCGGCCGCCTCGTGGAAACGGGCGATTGGTACGACACCGGAGACATCGCCTCCATCGACGATGAGGGGTTTGTCACGCTGCTCGGCCGGGCAAAGCGTTTCGCTAAAATCGCCGGCGAAATGGTTTCGCTGGCGGCGGTCGAAGAGGCGGTGGCATCCGTGGCCGAAGGAGCGGTGGCTGTGGTGTCCCGGCCGCACTCCACCAAGGGCGAGGAACTGATCGCGTGCGCGGCGGACGGGAAACTGACGCTGGAGCGAATCCGTTCGGTGGTCCGGGAGCGGGGGCTTTCCGATTTGAGCGTTCCCAAGCGCCTCAAGGTGGTTTCGCCGTTCCCGCTGCTGGGCTCCGGCAAGCCCGATCTCAAAACATTGGAGGTGCTGGCCTCGACGTAAGGCCAGCACCCGTACACTGCCCCTCAGTGTACTTTCTCTAGTGTACGTGCTTCACCCACCAGTCGTGGACAAAGTCCGCGCTTTGACGGATGAACGTCGGAATTTCCTGCAGGAATTCGTGGAAGGCCGGCACGTGGCGGTTCAGGTACCACACGCCGAAGGCCATGAAGAGCAGAACGAACAGTCCTTCGAAGGGGGCGTGCCAGTGTTGGGCGTAGAAGGGGCCGCCGAACGCCCCGAACTTGAAGGGCAGGCACACGAGCTTGAACAGCAGCACCACGACGATCAGGCCGACCCACCAGGGCGTGCCGGGAAAGTGGTCGGTCCACCAGAGGCCGCTATGATGGTTGAAGAGGACCAGGAGCAGGCAGATGACGAAGGCGATCTTGAGCGCGTTCAGGATCATCCAGGCGCCCGGGTTGACGGCCGCCGGGTGCCAGTTCCCCCAGTTGCGCTGCCAATTGTGACGCCAGTTTTGGGCGTCGTCTTTGATTTGTTGTCCCATTTCTTTCATGTCGCGTTTGAATTTGCGTTTCCATTCCCGGTGCGCGCGGCGATCGCCCCAAGTGTTCATGCCTTGGTAGTACCCTTCCTTCGCGCGCCGGATAAATTCCTGGGCGGTCTTCGGCAGGCCTTGTGCCGTCGCCTTCTGCTCGGGGGTCGTCGCCGACGGCACGACGAACATCATGATGAGGTAGACCAGGACGCCGACGCCGTAGAGCAGGCAGGTGAGGGCGAACAGGATCCGCACCACCGTTACATCGACGTTCAGGTAGGCCGCGATGCCGTTGCAAACGCCGCCGAGCATGGCGCCCTCATGGATGAGATAGAGGCGGCGGGGCGGCGCACCGCAGGCGCCCGGGGTGCTTTCGCCGGCCGGCGACGCGGCGCTGGCCGCGGCTCCGGCGGCCGATCCCGCTGCGGCGGCCGCATCGGCTGTCGCCTGGCCATGGCCGGCGCCGTCGACCGAGCCCATTTCGGAAATGATCCGCTCCACGTCTTTCGTGGCGACCACGGTCTTGTGGGGCCCGAGTGTGGCGCGGAACTTGTCGCCGATGGCCTGCTCGATGTCGGCGATGATTTCGTCGCGGTCGGGATTGCCCGTCAGCGACGCCGAGGCGTTATCCAGGTAAGCGTGAAGGCGATCGTAGCCGATCTCTTCGAGTTGGTAGGCGTTGCCGTTGAGATTGACGGCGATGACTTTATTCATGGGGCGGTTTCTCCAAGTTTTTTGACGGTGGCGGTGATCTTCTCCCAGTACTCGAGGGTCTCGCGCAGTTGGGCGCGGCCGCGGTCCGTGAGCTGGTAATATTTGCGGGGCGGTCCGGCTTCGGATTCTTGCCAGATGTAGTCCACCAATTGCTCGCGGCGCAGTTTGCTGAGAAGCGGATAAAGGGTGCCTTCCTGGGTCGTAAACTCGGTGCCGCCCAGTTCCTTGAGGATGTCAGCCGCGTACACCTGGCGGGCCGAGATGATCTTCAGGACAAGAAATTCGAGCAGCCCTTTGCGGAGCGGGGAGAATTTCTCTTCGAGATTTGGGTTAACCATGCTCATTACAGCTACCTTGTATCAACAAGGTACCATTAGTGAGGAAGGCGTCAATAGGTTTTTTGCATTTTTCCTGAAAACGCCTGGAGAAGAGGTGGAGCGCGTGGGGACCACGCGCTCCACCCGTCGGAAATTTTTCAATTCCCGGGCTGAAAGTATCGGTCTTCGCCCGGAGTCATCTGGCGATGCGCCTCGTATTTGCGGCTGAGCAGGAAGGCAGTGAGTTCGTTGAGCTCGACCGGGGTCAGGTTCCCGGCAAAGGCAGGCATATTATTGCCGCCGTTCGAGATACGCAAAATGATCTGGTCCGATCTCAGCCGCAATCCGACGGCGGATAGGTCAGGCCCGCGATGGCCGCCTTGGCCCTGCACGGCGTGACAAAAGATGCAGCTTTTGTCGAAAAAGAGGCGACCCCCGATCGCGATCGGTCCTGAGCTGGCGCCCACGATCGATTCGGGCAAAGGGCGAGCGTCGAAAACCGGGGACCAGCTGGATTTTTGGCCAGCGATCCAGAATGAACCGATCATCAACGCCGTGGCGATCACGGCGGCCACCGCCCAGGGGCGCCGGCGCGGACTGCGCTCGCCCGTATTCCAGACGAACGGCACGATGATCAGCAGCACGCCGACCAGCACCGGAGCGAACACCATAAAATAGCGTTCGCTGCCGTGCGGCAGCAGCGCGAGGACGCCAAAGTACCACAGCAGGTACCAATCTGGCCGCGGGTTGGCGGCGACGATGCTCGGGTCCGGCGGACGCCCGAGTTCCGGCGGACCGACAAACCACGCCAGCAGGATGATCACGGTGATCATCGCCACGCAGAATACGATATCGCGCCACATGGCGTCGGGCCAGAACGGACGGCCCGTCTTTTCCATCAGCCGATGGTAGTTCGCGCGATAGGTTTTGGGATCGACGGGATCGCCGGGCTTGGGCGGTTCGGAGATTCCATTGCGCAGGACCAGGATTACATGCAGGCCCGTGAAGGCGAAGATCAGCGCCGGCATCGCGAACACGTGGATCGCAAAAAACCGGCTGAGCGTGGCGCCGCCCACGGAAGTGCCGCCGAGCGTGAAATGCGCGATCGCGGTTCCGATGAGCGGGATGCGCCCGGCCTGCTCGGCCGCGACCACCACCGACCAGACGGCGGTCTGGTCCCAGCGCAGCAATTGGCCCGTGAATCCCATCACCAGCGTGAAGCCGAGGAGCAGGACGCCCGTGGCCCAATTCATCTCGCGCGGAAACTTATAGGAGCCGAACAGGAATACCTGCGCCATGTGGGCGCCGACCATCAGCACCATCGCCGAGGCGCCGTAGTAGTGCATCCCGCGCAGCAACGAGCCGAAAGTCGCGTCGTGGCTGATGAATTGAAGGGTGGGATACGCTTCAGCCGCCGACGGGATATACGAGAAGGCGAGCGCCGCCCCGGTGAACACCTGGATCATGAACGCGCACATCGTCGCGCTGCCGAACACGTACCACCATTTGGCGTCATGCGGCACCAGGTGAGTCATGACCGGGCCGAGCATTTCCGAAAGCCCGGTCCGATCGTCGATCCAATTCCAGGTCGATTTGATCCAGCGCATGGCGGGGTCAGTGCGTTTCGATGGGCAGCGGCTTGGTCAGGATCTGCACGGCGCCCTCGACGACGCGGACGCGATAGCGGTCGAGCGGGCGGGGCGGCGGACCGGCGGCAACCGAACCGTCCTGATAGTAGACGCCGCCATGGCAGGGGCACATAAAGAGCTTCGGACCGGGCACCCAGCGCACCGGACAACCCAGATGGCTGCAATTGATCGCGAACGCCGTGAACGCTTCGCCCTCGTCGCGCCGCAGCCAGGCGGCGATATTGCTCGTCACTCCCGCCCAGGGCAGAGGGGAGGCGTCCTGAAAACGAACCGCGGTCGTTTCGCCGACCTTGAAGTCATCGACCTTGCCGACCGTTCGCCACTGCGCCGGCGCATGCCGAAGGAGCGGCGCGAGAATGAATCCGATGCCCGGTGCCACGACCAAGGCGGCGCCCAGGCTGCCGAGGCCCCAGCAGAGCTTGTCCAGGAACTTGCGCCGGTTGATCTCCTCGGGCGTCGGCGCCGGCCGTTCGCAGGGTGGTTCAGCGTCGCCGGTCATCGCGAATTTCTCCGATCCAGGCCGCGATCGAGCCGGCGAACACCAGCAGGCCGACCGCGGACAATAGGGGTGACGTCAACAGGCCCCACAGCAGGAGCATCGAACTGAAGGCCACGCTCGCCGGCCAAATGGTGGGAGCCGGGATGTGTTCCGGGCCTGGAACGTGCCAGCCCTCGGGCGGAGGTTTGTCGTCGGGTGCGTTCATGAAAGGGCGCGGGCGCCGGCGGAACCATACCAGCGGACGAACTGGGCCATGATGGCCCCGAGGTACACGAGGCAGGCGGGCACCCACATGATCAGGCCGCCGATCTGCTGATCGGCGGCCGGGGTGAAGCCCCAGTGGGAGGAAAGCCACGGCAGCACGGGGCCGGGATCGGCCGGATTCAGGAACGCCGAGCAGATCTCCACCGGGGAAAACGTGAGCAGAATGCCCTGGAGCGTGCAGCTCACGCACCCGGCAAACAGATACGTCACCCCGGCCAGGGGCGCGAGGCGGCGCTCCGATCCGGCGCCGATGAGGGGCCACCAGAACAAGGCCCCGAATCCGAGCAGCGACACGGTTTGCAGCGACTGGATCCCCGCCGATCGG
Organism: Opitutaceae bacterium; assembly: GCA_036502225.1. GTDB lineage: Bacteria > Verrucomicrobiota > Verrucomicrobiia > Opitutales > Opitutaceae > Palsa-1447. The sequence goes on along the minus strand of DASXYY010000057.1, from coordinate 51,640 downwards.
ACGGCGGCGTTGCAGAAGAGTGGCACATGCCACACCCACATGCCGGCGGCTCCCGCCGCCCAGCCCAGCACGGGAGAAATGCTTCGACGGGCGCTGGTCGGCGGAAAACCGAGCAGCGCGAATGCGGGCACGCCGAGGAGGAGCAGCAGATGCTGGAGCATGTGCGCGCTGAACAAAATGCCGTGGGCCAGTGTGGAAAGGGGCGGCAGGAGCGCCACCGCCAGCAGCGCGGCAGCCCCGGCGAGATATCCGAAACGCAGCGGTCGAGATTCGCTCATAGATGCGGTCCGATCAGGTAGATGAGGATGAACACGGCGATCCACACCGCGTCGACGAAGTGCCAGTACAGCGAGACGGCATGCACGCCGTCCGTGCGCCCTTTGCGGAAGTCGCCGGCCCACGCCTGAATCGCCAGGACGAGCAGGGCGATGAGCCCCACCGCGACATGCAATCCGTGAAATCCGGTGACGGTGAAAAACGTGCTGGCGAACAAGCTGGAGTTTATGACGACGCCCTTGTGGAGGAGGTCGAGATACTCGCCGCCCTGGCCGACGAGGAAGACAACCCCCAGCGCCAGCGTCACGGCGATCCAGAGACGGAAGGCCCCCTGCCGGCCGCGGTCGAGGGCGCGCTCGCCCAGCCACAAGGTTCCGCTGCTGGCCAGCAGGGCGATGGTGAAGATTGCCGATCGCCCCGCGTTCAGGGCCGTCGCCGCGTACTGTCCGCCGTGAGAGGACACGTTGTAGAACACGAACGCGATCAGAAGCATCAGGAAAAACATGGCCTCCGAAACGATGAACGTGGCGGTGCCCGTCAGGGCCGGCGGCTTGATCCGGGGGGCGACGGTCACCGCCGGGGAAAGCACGGGATCGCAGTTCTGCGGATGCGCCAGGTCCCACAGGGGCCGGCGGCTGCGCACCGGCGGCACCGCGCGGAAATTGTGCTCCGGCGGCGGCGAGGTCGTCGCCCATTCCAGGGTCCAGGCGTCCCAGGGATTGTCGCCCGCGATCTCACCTCGGCGCAGACTGACCCAGATGTTCACGAGCAGGACCACCACGGAAAGCCCCAGGATGAACGCGCCCACGGTCGAGATCGCGTTGAAGGCTCCCCAGTAAGGAAGATCCGGATACGTATAGACGCGGCGCGGCATGCCCATCAGCCCCAGGAAGTGCTGGACGAAGAAGGTCAGGTTGAAGCCGATGACCGTCAGCCAGAAATGCCAGCGGCCGGCGCCCTCGTTCAGTTTTCGGCCGGTCATCTTGGGAAACCAGTAGTAGACGCCGGCGAAGAGTCCGAACAGGGTCCCGCCGAACATCACGTAGTGCATGTGCGCGACCAGGTAGTAGGTGTCCGTGAGCTGCCAATCCATCGGCACCATCGCGAACGTGATGCCGCTCAGGCCGCCCACGGTGAACTGGATCAGGAAGGCTACGGCGAAGAGCAGTGGCGTCCGCAGGCGAATCGAGCCGCCCCAGAGGGTCGCAGTCCAATTGAAGATCTTCACCCCGGTGGGGACCGCGATGAGGAAGCTCGAAGCGGCGAAGAAGAGGTCGCTCGGCCGGCCCAGGCCGACGGCGAACATGTGGTGGGCCCACACCCCCAGGCTGAGCAGCGCGATGGCGACAGTGGAAGCAGCGACGAATTCGTAGCCGAAAATCGGCTTGCGGGCGAAGACCGGGATCACCTCGGAGATCATCCCGAAGGCGGGCAGCGCCAGGATGTACACTTCGGGGTGGCCGAACGCCCAGAAGAAGTGCTGCCACAGCAGCGCCGAACCGCCGCCGGTCGCGACGAAGAAGTGCGCCCGGAGCAGCCGGTCGAGCATGAGCAGCACGACGTCCGCGTTGAGCGCGGGAATGGCCAGGATGATGAGGATCGAGGTGATGAACATCATCCACACGAACAGCGGGACCTGGCGGAGCGTCATGCCGGGCGCCCGCAGGGTGAGGGTGGTCGTGATCAGGTTGACCGCCCCGGCCACCGATCCGGCACCGAGGAGCAGGATGGCGATCGTCCAGTAGTCGACGCCCGTGTTCGACGAGTAGGCGGCCTCGCTCAGCGGTGCATAGCTGAACCAGCCCACGCTGGGCGCACCGCCGGCCAGAAAGCTGAAATAGAGCAGGAAGCCGCCGCAGGGCAGCATCCAATAGCCGAGGGCGTTGAGGCGGGGAAACGCCATGTCGCGCGCGCCGATCATGAGCGGCAGCAGGTAGTTGCCGAAGCCGATCAGCGCCGGCATCGCGACGAGAAAGATCATCGTCGTGCCGTGCATGGTGAAAAGCTCGTTGAAGGCCTGCGGCGATAGAAAGTGATTGCCCGGCTTCACCAATTGGATCCGCAAGGCGAGCGCCTCGAGTCCGCCGACCAGGAAAAACACGAGCGCCGTCAGGATGTACAGGATCCCAATCCGCTTGTGATCGACGGTCATGAGCCACGCGCGGCGGGAGCCGGTGCTCATTTTAAGGTTTCCATATACGCGACCAAGTCGGCGACCTGACCGGTGTTCAGCTGGAAATTGGGCATCAGGCAGCCCGGTTTCACGTCCTGAGGATTCAGCAGCCAGCGGGCAAGGTTCGGCGGCGAATTCGGCAGCACGCCCGCGCCGAGGGTGGTGCGGCTGGCAAAATGCGTGAGGTCCGGCGCCACGCGAGCGACATTCTGGGTGCCACGCAGAGCGTGGCAGTTGACGCAGGTCAGCTGGGTGAAGAGCTGTTGTCCCGCCAGGGGACGCCCCAGCCGGGCCACCCGAGCGGATAGACGCTGGGCCTCCTGCCAATGGCCAAAATCGTCCGGAGTATCGGCGAAGACCGTGAAACGCATCCAGGCGTGCTGGGTGCCGCAGTATTCGCCGCAGGATCCTGAGAACGCGCCCGTTCGGTCAGCCTCGATCCAGAGGGAATTCGGATGTCCCGGCACCATGTCGATTTTCCGCCCCAGCTGCGGCGCCCAGAAATCATGGATGACGTCGGCGGATTCCAGCCGGAGCAGGAGTTTCCGGCCGACCGGAATGTGCAGTTCGTTCGCGGTCAGGACGCCGGTGTGGAGGTAATCGATTTCCCACCACCATTGATGGGCGATCACGAGGATGTCGGGATCGCGGTCCGCCGGCGGGTCGGACAGGCGCATGCCGCGGGCCGTAATTGCAAAGAGGAAGATGACGATCAAGACGGGCACCAGCGTCCAGGCGATCTCGAGCTTGAGATTGCCGAACGCGGGTTTCTCGACCTCGGGGTTTTCCAGACGCGCGCGGAAACGGATGAGCGAATAGACGACCCAGACGGTCACCCCGACAAAGATCACTGCGGCCACGACAAAGCCCACGACGGATACCCGTAGGATCGCCGTCGCCTGCGACGATACAGGATCGAAAATCGGACTGAAGCGCATGCGCGAGCCGGACCTTCCACGGACAGGTGGGATCGCGTTCAGTTCGTGGGTGTTTGTGGGCTGTAGCCAGGGAGGTGGAGCGCATGGTCGCCATGCGCTTGGGCGCCAAACGCGGACGGAGGTTAAACCGCGTGGGGACCACGCGCTCCACCTTTCATAGCAAGGCAATTACATTACCGAGAGCAGGCGGCGGCTGGGGGGCAGGGGCTCGCCGGCCTTGCGGCCCAGAATCTGGCGGCCGAGGGGGGAAGTGGGGGTGATGATCGTGACGGTGTCGTCACCGATCGGTATCTCCAAGCCGCCGCGGGCGGGGCCGAGGAAAAACCAGGACGGCTTGCGGTTGGTTTCGATCGAAACCAAGGCGCCGACCGTCACGGCCGAGCCCGGAGGCAGGTCCGCGACGGACAGATGGCGATAGGCGGTCAGCGCTTCGTGCAGCTCGGCCGCCAGTTTTGCCTGGCCGGCGGCCAGGTAGGCGGCGAGTTGGGCCCGCATGTCGTATTTGCCCTCCTGGCGGTTTTCCGCGTCGGTTGCCTCCTGGCGGGAAGTTTCGGCTCCGGCTGTGAACTGGGCGAGTTCTTCCTCGAGCTGGGCGACAATCGCCGCGAGAAGCGCGGTTTTGGGATTGGGCGGCATTGGCAGGCTGAAGCGGCGACTTCCGCCTAGGCCAAGGCCAGGGCGGACAAGCCGCCTGTTTCTTGCGCGGCTGAAGCGGCGGGACGCCGCTTCCACCTCATACGCCAGGTGAATATGGAATTACAATGGACCCCCGGCGCGCGTTGCCTCATGGCTCAGTAATGGGGTGGACGTTCGTCGGACTCTTCCTGGGGCGCCCCGGCGCGATCGCGCACGCGCTTCAGTTGCTCTTTCAGGCGCCGCAATTCATCGGCGAATTCCAACATGGTGCGGTCCTGCTCCACCACGTGCCGTTCCAGCCAGGCAAATCTGGCTTCCAATGCGCTCAGCCGGTCTTCGGACATCGGTTGAACCGTTAGTGCGAGGCGGGGTCCGTTTCCAGGCAAAACATGAGTGAAGCCGTCCGCCTGCCCCCGCTCGATTTCGCCGCGTGGCAGGCGTTGGATCCTTCTTCTGCCGCCGCGGAACTGATCGCGCGGGTCGATGCTCTGCCCGATTCGATGCGCCGCGCCGTCCTGCGGCCGCTGCCGCCGCGCGACGTGCTGGAAAGGCGGTTTGCGGCGGCCGACCCCAAGGCGCCACTGCGGGGCGTGCCTTGCCTCCTCAAGGACGTGTTCGATCTGGAGGGTGAATCGACGGAGGCCGGATCCACCTTTCTCTCGCGCGCGCAGCCTGGGCGGGCCCATCCGTCGGACGGGGCCTTTTGCCGCGCGCTGCGGACGGCCGGCGCCGTGCCGGCCGGCAAGACGCACCTCGTGGAATTCGCGTACGGATTGACGGGAGAAAATGCGCACACGGGCGACTGTGTTCATCCGCTCTTTCCCGATCGGACGAGCGGGGGATCCAGCAGCGGATCGGCGGTGGCGGTGGCGGCGGGGGTGGTGCCGCTCGCGACTGCAACCGATACCGGCGGATCGGTTCGGCTGCCCGCGTCATTCTGCGGTCTCTATGGGTTTCGGCTGTCGCCGTATCAGCCGTGGATCAACGACGCCGTGCCGCTGGCACCGCCGTGCGACACGGCCGGGTGGTTCACCGCCACGGCGACCGATATGCATTTGGCGATGGACGCCTTGCTGCCCCTGGCCGGTTTGCCGTCGGCACCGGTGCCGAAAGAACTCCCGCAGGAAGCGGCGCCGAGGCGCGGTTGCTACCTGATCATGCCCGGCCTGGATGCGGAGGTGGCCAAAGCCTGCGAGGCCGCGGCCTCCCAATTGGCTCCGCCCCCTCGCGGGAAGCTGCGCGCCGCATTGCTGCAGAGTTTTTCGGAGGCGGAGGGCGCTTACGCCGTCGTCACGAGCCTGGCGGCCTGGGACGCGCACCGGCCCTGGTTTGCCCGATATCGCGGCGAGTATTCACCCGCGACGCGGGAACGCCTGGAGCGGGCCAATCAATGGTCAACCGAACAGATCGCCGCGGCGCGGTCCGCGCGGGATCGGATCATGCGCACCTGGGCGGAGTATTTTCGGGACTACGACTATTTGATTCTTCCGGCGGCGCCCTTTCCGGCGCTCAAACCAGAGGAATTTTCGGCGGAAAATCGGCGGCGGATTTTGGATCTCACGGCGCCCGCGAGCTTGGGCGGGCTGCCGGTGCTCACGCTGCCGCTGCCGCTGGACGGCACCCCCGACGGGCTGACCGTCGGGCTGCAGGTCGTGGTGGCCAATGCGCAGGATCCGATCTTGCGGTCGCTGCTTCGGCAGTGGGAGGCGATTCTGGGATCGGTTCGGCCGAGCTGAAATTCGCCGCGGACCGGCGGATTCGACCAGGCTAAGGCAGGTAGGAAGCGTCCATGGCCGACTCCGGTGTGACCGTGCCTTTGCGCAGGAGGCCCAGCTCCTCGAGCTGTTCGATCTCCCTGGCGTAGCGATCCCGCGTGATTTCCAGATATTGGCTGCCGGGTGAACGGTCCAAATGCGCATTCAGGATCTGCCGGCGGGACCAATCCAGGTAGCCCGGTTCCGCGCGGGAATTGATCCGGCGCATGATGGCATGGGCGGGGCCCGGGTCGCCTCCGAAATAGGTCTCGTAGCCGCGCTTGAGGGCGCGCAGGAAGGCCTTCAGCTCCGCGGGATGCCGGCGGGCGAAGTCGCGGTTCGCGACCAGCGTCGTGTACGAGTCGAACCCCGTGTCCCAGGCGAAAAGGTACCGCAGGCGGATGCCCTGCTGCGCCAGCCGATAGGGCTCGGCGATGTAGTAGCCCTGCTGGACCAGCTCGTGATCGCGGGCCAGCAGCATCACGTCGAAATTCTGGGGCACGACCGAGAACGAGATGTGGTATTTGTTTCTTAGATACGGCAGGAAGGCCCAGTCCGGCCGGGCCATGATCCGCTTGCCGTCCAGGTCGGTCCAGGTCTTCACGGGATTGTCCGGCCGCATCATCAGCACGCTCGGATCGTGCTGGAAAATCGCGGCGACATTGATCACGGGGGCGCCCGATTGGATCGCCGTGAGCACGCTGGTGGAGTCCGCCTGCGCGAGCTGGGCCTGGCCCGCGCTCACTTTTTGCAGGGCATATGCGTTGGGTCCGCCCTGCACGAGCGTGACATCGAGATTCTCCGCCTTGAAATCGCCCGCCGCCTCGGCGGCGTAGAAGCCGCCATGTTCGGGCTCGGCGAACCAGTCAAGTTGCACGACGATGGGGAAAGGTTTGGCCCCCGCGGGCCCGTCCGCGCTCGAACGCGAACGCGAACATCCGGCCAGCGCGGCGGCGACGCTCAAAAGGGCAACGCTGACTCGATTGCGGAGGGGCATTTGCATGGGCGCGGATTGCAGCTAGGCTGAGTGGCATGAGCCAACCGCTCGACGATATTCAAGCGGCGTCAGCCGCGCAATTTGATCGGCAGAGCGATCGCTATGGCAAGTCGCATATCCTGGCCGATACCCGCGATGTGGCGGAGGGCTTGGAAGGCGTGCGGCCGCCGATCGACGGCGTGGCGCTCGACGTCGCCACCGGCGGCGGCCATACGGCGCTGCATTTGGCCCGCGACGGCTGGCGCGTGACGGCCGGCGATGTCTCGACGCGGATGCTGGAGAACGCGCGGCAGCTCGCCGCCGGCGAAGGCTTCAGCATCGAAACCCGCCAGTTCGCGGCGGAAGAAATCCCGTTTGGAGCCGCCTCATTTGAATTGGTGACGGTGCGGGTGGCCCCGCATCACTTCAGCTCGCCGCCGCGTTTTGTTCGCGAAGTGGCGCGCGTGCTCAAGCCGGGGGGCTGGTTTCTCCTGATCGACGGAACGGTGCCGGACAACGATCCCGAAACCGACGCGTGGCTCAATCAGCTCGAAAAGTGGCGCGACCCTTCGCACGCGAAACTGCTTTCCCGCGCCACTTGGGAAGGCCTGGTTCAGGGCGAAGGCCTCGCCGTCGAACGGTCTGAACTCAAGCGCCTCAAGCAGCCCGACCTGACCTGGTATTTCGACACGGCCGGAACGAGCCCGGAGAATCGCATTCAAGTACTGAGCGCGATCCAAACCGCCGCGCCAAAGATTCGGGCGGCGCTCGATCTGCGGGACGAGGACGGGAAGATCGTCTGGTGGTGGCCGCGTTTGACTTTGCGTGCCCGCAAGCCGCCGGTTTAGCTGCCGGGCATGGCATCCTCCGAATCCACCGGTCCCGTCTCCGGGACGATGGCCAAGCTGAAGCGCGCCCGTGAGTTATTGGACGCCAAGGATTTAAATAGTGCGCTGGCGACTTATGAAGAAGTGCTGGTGGCGGCGGGGGATCGCGCCGACGTGCTGGTGGTAGTCTCGGGGGATCTCGGCTCGACCGGGCATGTCGCGGAGCTCGTGGAGCTGATCGCGCCGCGTTACGATGCCAAGCGGCACGGACCGGCGACCGGGTTCAATCTGCTGCAGGGCTTCATCGCCATGCATCAGGCGGAGGCGGCGCAGCATTTGCTGGATCTGCTGTTTGATCTGAAGCGCCCGGACTTGGAGGAGCGGCTGTTCGGCTTCTCCAATGCTATTTCAGAGCTGATGCTTTCGGGCGGCGAAGGAGTCCCGGGCGGCGTGGCGCCGCTGACGGAAGGGCAGGTTTCGCCGGGAGTGCAGAAGGTGGGGGTCGCCAGCATCAGCAAGCCCGTGTGGTTTTACGGCCTGGAGGATCTGGCGAGCGAAATTCTCCCGCCCAAGAACGAGAACAAGACGCGAAAGATCTCCTTTGCGCAGCTGGCGCTGCCCGGAACGCAGACCTCCTCCGACGAGGCCGTGAGCCAGGTCGACAGCGAATTGGCCCTCCTGGCAGGCGCGATTCCCGCGTGGCTGGCCGAGACCTTCATGTTCACGCCGCGCTACACCGCGTTCGCGGCGGTGGCGTTTGTCGAAAAGGCGGACGGCGGACGTTTTCCGATGGTATTCGGATCGGAGTGGACCACCGAAAATCTGCGGCACCTGGTGGATACGACCAAGGACGCCCTGGACTATGTCTTCACCGGCGCGCTCAAGCAGCGGTCCGGCGACTATGAGCTGATTCTGAGAATCTGGGAGGTGAAAAAATTCCGCGAGCGCAAGCAGTTCACCGCGCGCTGGACTCCGGCGACAGTGGACGCCGAGCTGGCGCGGCTCCGCGACCAGATCTGCCAATTCATGGAATGGGCGCCGTATCCGGCAGGCGAAGGCGTGGCCTTCGAGCCGCAGGCCGCGCCCCGGGCGTGGCTGGAGGTGATCGGCGCCTCGCTCAACCTGTTTCTCGCCGACAAGGGCTTGCTGCCGGCCGCGGCAGTCCCGTCGCTCGAGAGCGCCCAACGCGCCCTGGGCGCCGCGGCTCCGACGAGCGCGATCGCGTCGCTCGCGTGGCTCACTCTCCGGGAGCGCGCGGAGAAGTTGTCGCGGCCGCTGGGCGCGGGTCCGGAGCCCCAATTGATCGCCAATCCGATCGTCGCGCATGCATCCGGCGACCGCTGACCTGCGGATCCGGGCCACGAAGCCGCTGGTGGCACCCGCGGTGCTCGAGGAGGAGATCCCGCTCGATGATGCCGGAGCGGATCGGGTGAGGCAGGCGCGCTCCGAAATCGGGGAGATCGTCGCCGGACGATCCGACCGTCTGCTGGTCCTCGTGGGGCCGTGCTCGATTCACGACCCGGAGGCCGCCGAGGAATACGCCCGGCTGCTCCGGCCCGCCGCCGACCGGCACGCCGCGGATCTGCGGGTGCTGATGCGGGTGTATTTCGAGAAGCCGCGCACCGTGATCGGCTGGAAGGGATTGATCAACGATCCCCAGCTCGACGGCACCTACCAGATCAACGTCGGGCTGCGCCGGGCGCGGCGCGTGATGGCGGCGGTGACCGCCCTCGGGCTGCCGATTGGTACGGAATTTTTGGATACCACGCTGGGGCAGTACTACGCCGACCTGGTGTCGTGGGGCGCCATCGGCGCCCGCACGGTGGAGAGCCAGGTGCACCGGGAGCTGGCTTCCGGGCTTTCGATGCCCGTCGGGTTCAAGAACCGGACGGACGGGGATTTCCAGGTGGCGATCGACGCCGTGCGGTCGGCCCGGCAGCCGCATTGGTTCCCGTCGCTGACGCGCGAAGGAGCGCCGGCGGTCCTGGGCACGACCGGCAACGACCAGACGCATCTGGTGCTTCGCGGCGGAACCCGCGGGCCGAATTTCGATGCGGAGTCGGTGAACGGCGCCGCGGAAAAGCTGCGGGCCGCCGGATTGCCGCCGCACGTGATGGTCGATTGCAGCCATGCCAACAGCGGCAAGGACGCGGAGCGGCAGCCGATTGTGGCGGCGAACCTCGCGGCGCAAATCGCCGGAGGTTCGCGGGCGATCATGGGAGTGATGATCGAAAGCAATCTCATCGGCGGAGCGCAGGACTACGAGAAGCGGCCGCTGGTGTATGGGCAGAGCATCACGGACGCGTGTTTGGCCTGGGAGAAGACCGGGCCGGTGCTGGCGGAGCTGGCCGAGGCGGTGAGGCGGCGGAGGGGATAGCTGCAGCCGGAGGCTTATCCCGATGTAGCCGGGGGCGCGGACCCCGGCGTTTTTCCGCTTTCGACGTCGCAGGTGCCGGGGTCAGCACCCCCGGCCACAGCGCAAGCGTTGGATTACTGAGCTGGCGTGTCGTTTGCCGCCAACTGTCCGCAGCCGGCAGCGATGTCGATGCCGCGGCGCTGGCGGACGGTGCTCGGGATGCGGAATTCTTCCGCCAGGATTTCCTGAAACCGGTCGGCGGCCGCCGTTCGCGTGGGCGCCCCGGCGAAGCCGGGCGTGGGGTTGAGCGGAATCAGATTTACCTGGGCATGGCCCTGGACGGGCACGAGCAATCGGCCCAGGGCTTGGGCGTGCCCCGGGGTGTCATTGCGGCCCTCGATCAGCGTCCACTCGTAGAAAATGCGCCGGCCGGTCGCCTGGCTGTATTCGAGGCACGCCGCCATCAGTTCGTCGAGCGGCCATTTGCGCGCCGCCGGGACCAGCGCCGCGCGCTCCTTCTGGTCGGCCGCATGAAGCGACACGGCCAGGTGCACGGGCGGGCGCTCCCGCGCCATCCGCCGAATGCCCGGCACGACGCCGACCGTGCTCAGCGTGATGCGCTCGGCGCCCAGCGCCAGGCCGTTGGGATCGCGCACGATGTCGACGGCGCGCATCACGGAGTCGTAGTTGTGCAGCGGCTCGCCCATGCCCATGAGGACGATGTTCCGCAGACGTTCGGCCGGTTCGCGGCGCGTGCGCAGGATCCGCTGAACGTGCACCGCCTGCGCGACGATCTCCGCCGCGGAAAGGTGCCGCTCGAATCCGCGCTGGCCCGTGGCGCAAAAGACGCACCCCATCGCGCAGCCGGCCTGGGTGCTGATGCAGGCGGTCACCCGTCCGGTGAATCGCATCAGCACGGTTTCGATCACCTTCGAGTCATCGAGAGAAAGCAGGTATTTCTGGGTGAAGCCGTCCGTCGAATGGGTTTCGCGCGCCGGGCCGAGACCGCCGAATGAATATTCGTGGCGCAAGGCCGCGAGCACCTTTCGGGGCAACTCGGCAAGGTCCGTCCAACCGGAGGCGCACTCCCAATACAGATAACGCCAGAGGCGGGCGGCATGCACGGGACTGAACGTGTGCGCTTCCATCCAGGCGGTGAGTTCCGCTCGGGTCAGGCCATAGACGGGTGGAAGAGGTGACAAGACGCACTAGTGTGCGTATTGTAAATGCGATGCAACGCAAAGCCGTGATTGCCGGGGGCACGGGCTTCTTGGGTTCGCGCCTCACTTGCGCGCTGAGAGAGGCAGGCTGGCGGGTCGTGTGCCTGTCGCGGCATGAGGAACCGGGAGTCGTCCTGTGGGACGGACGCACGCCGGGGCGTTGGATGAACGAACTGGAGGCCGCGGAGCTGCTCGTGAACTTCAGCGGACGGAGCATCGCGTGCGTGCACACGCCGGACAATCGGCAAGAAATCCTGGATTCGCGGATCAACTCGACCCGGGTGCTGGCGGCGGCCGTGGCGCGGGCCGAACGTCCGCCCAAATTGTGGCTGCAGGCTTCCTCCCTGGCTCATTACGGGAATCCGGGGGAGAAGCTGTGCAGCGAGGCGACCGGGCCGGAGGCTTCGGACGTATTCACGACCGAGGTCACGCGCGCGTGGGAGAAAGCGCTCTTCGAGACGATCTCCCCGGCTCGCCAGATTGCGGTGCGCATTGGGATGATCCTGGACGCGGAAGCCGGCGGATTGGTGCCCTTGGCGCATTTGACACGCGCGTTTTTAGGCGGAGCCGCCGGATCGGGCCGGCAGTACATCAGCTGGATGCACGTGGCGGATTTTGTCGCCGCCTGCCAATGGGTGTGCGATCACCCGCCGGCGGCGGACGGCGGGTGGAATTTTTGCGCGCCGAATCCGGCGACGAATGCGGATTTCATGAAGGAATTGCGGCATGCGCTCCATCGCCCATGGGCGCCGCCGGCCCCGGCGTTGGCGGTCAAGGTGGCGGCGAAGGAATTCATGCACACGGATCCAAGCCTGGCGTTGACGGGGTGCAGGGCGGAGCCGCGAGCGTTGGTGGACGCAGGGTTTAAGTTTCGGTTTCCGAAGCTGGACGGGGCGCTGGCGGATATCGCATCGCGCATGAAGGGCCGGTAGAGGCACAAACCTCAACCCTGCCAGCCCTTGCGGATCATGCCGATCGCGATCGCGGCCAGCAGCAGCGCGATGATCTTCGAGATGGCGCGCAGGCCCGTGGATCCGACCAGGCGGCCGAGCAGGTCGCTGTAGAAAAAGGCGAGAATCACCAGAAACAGATTGGCCGCGAGGGCGGCGAAGGTCAGGCGCCAGCCGACCGAGTCGGCGAGCAGGAGGAGCGTCGTGGTTGCCGCAGGCCCGGCGATCAACGGCATGCCCAGTGGCACGACGCCGAAATCGTCCGCCAGCTTCACGGGCGGCTCGGCGGCCGATTGGATCAGTTCGCGCGCCGCGATGATGAACAGGATCAACCCGCCCGCGATTTGGAAATCGCGCACCGTGATGCCGATCAGCCGAAAGATACCCGCGCCCAGAAAGAGAAACAGCAGCAGCACCAGGCCGCCGGTCAACGTCGCTTGCCGGGCGATGCGCTGGCGCGTCGCGAGCGGGACGCCGCCGGCCATCGCCAGAAATACCGCGGCCAGGCCGATCGGGTCGATCGCCACAAACAGCGGGATGAATGCCTTGATGAAGGCCATTGAGGGGGATTCCACGCTGGCAGATGCGACAGGGGAATTCGAGCGTTGTTGGGGCGGGCTGCTGTAACCGGGGGGCGCTGACCCCGGCACGTTTGACGTCGAAAGCGGAAATGCCAGGGTCAGCGCCCCCGGCTACATCGGGATAAGCCCCCGACTACAGCGCGGCTCCGCCGTTGGTCATCAGTTCGGCGTAGATCTTCGCACTGGCCGCCAACTCCTTGATCGACGCCCGTTCGTTGATGGCATGGTAGTCCTGGCCGCCGGGGCCGTAGCCGACCGTCGGGATTTTCAGCTCCGACGCGAAAAAATACATGTCGTTGAAGCCGCTCGCGACCGTGAAGACCGTGGGCTGCTTTCGCACCCGGTGCACGATGTCGGCCACGGTTGAAAGAAACGGATGTTCGGGCGGATGAAACGAACCGAAATTGTCGGAGACCTTGTTGATGGTGATCCGGCACTGCGGAATCCGCCGCGCCGCCGCCTCCAGATAGGCCCTCAGTTCCCTCTCGGCATGGGCGTGATTCTCGACAGCGAGGACGCGGCGATCGATGGAGAACGATGCGAGCGACGGCACGGTGTTGATCTTCCCGCCCGGGCCGGAGTCGAACACGCCGCCCACGTTGATCGTTGGCACCATGCGGCGCCCATCCGGCGCCAGGAATGGCCGGTGGGAGAGGATCCGCTTGTAATGATCGAGCTCCATTACGAGCGCCGACATTTTCTCCAGCGCGTTGACGCCCTCCTGCGGAGTCGAGCCGTGCGCCGCGCGGCCGTGCACGGTCACCTGGAGCCAGGTGACACCATTGTGCCCGCAGCAGATGCAGTTGCCTTCGCCGCCTTCCATGACGACCGCATAGTCGGGCTCAAGCGGGGCATGCTTGACCAGCCATCCGGTGCCGAGCAGCGAGTCCGTTTCCTCGTCTGCGGTGAAGGAAACTTCGACGTTTAAGCTGGGGCGCAGGCCGCACGCCCGAATGGCCTGGAGCGCGATCACCAGACTCGCGATCGAGCCCTTCATGTCGGCGGTGCCGCGGCCATAGACGTGGCCGCCGAGGGTCGCCCCGCTGAAAGGTCCGCCCGCTTTCCATCGGCCGGAGACGGGCACCACATCGTAATGCGCGTTGAAGTGAACCGTCCGGCGAGCCCCGGGCACACGCCACTTTCCCAACACATTGTAACGCGGCAGCGGCGGTTGACCGGAAGGCAAAGTCTTGCGTAACAGCGTCTTCGGAACCGCATAACGATGGGTGGCCAAGCCGATGCCCTCGAGGCGGGCCGCCAGCAGTTCGGTGATCTCGCCGTAACGATCGCCCGGCGGATTCACGGTTGGGATGCGCACCAGGTCGCGGAGGAACGACGTCAGCTGGCCACGGTGCCGATCAATATACGCGGAAGGTGACATGCGGCGCGCAAAAGAATTTGCCCCGCACGGTAGCGCCGCGCAGCCTCCGAACGCAATGACCTTGGCCGACCTGAGGAAAGATTATTCCCTCGCGGGGCTGACCGAAAAGGACTTGGCGCGCGATCCGTATCGGCAGTTCGACAAGTGGTTTCAGGAAGCGGAGGCGTCCAAACTGGTCGAGCCGAACGCCATGGTTTTGTCGACCGCCAGCCGCGACGGCGCGCCGTCCTCGCGCATTGTGCTGCTGAAGGGCGTCGATGGCCGCGGCTTTGTCTTTTACACGAACTACGAGAGCCGCAAGGGCCGCGAGATCGAATCCAATCCGCGCGCGTCGCTGCTGTTTCCCTGGTTTCCGATCGAACGCCAGGTGATCGTGGAGGGCCGGCTTGTCAAGGTGACGCGCGAGGAGACGGAGGCGTATTTTCACAGCCGGCCGCGCCTCAGCCAGCTCTCCGCATGGGCGTCGCAGCAGAGCGCCATCGTATCCGGCCGCGCGGTCCTGGAGCAGGCCATGCAGGCGCTGGAGCAGAAGTACGCCGGGCAGGTGGTGCCGGTGCCCCCGCAGTGGGGCGGCTATCGACTGGCGCCCGACAACGTGGAGTTTTGGCAGGGGCGCCGAAGCCGATTGCACGACCGGCTTCGCTATCGGCGGGAAAAGGACAGCTGGGTCACCGAACGCCTTTCTCCGTGATCTACCTCGTCCGACACGCCGAAGCCAAAGAAGCGGAGAGGGACGAAGCGAGGGAGCTGACCAGCCGCGGACGCGAGATGTCGGTCCAGCTTGGACGGTTCCTGCGGCTGACACGCATCGCCCCGACCAACGAAGTCTGGCACAGCACGCTGGTTCGAGCCCGGCAGACCGCTGAAATGGTGGCGCAGGGTTTGGGCGTGGCCGTGCTCAAGGAAGTGTCGGGACTGGCGCCGGATGAAAATCCCGGCGCGTTCGCGCGCAAACTCGCGCACGTGACGAACGACGTGATGGTGGTGGGGCACAATCCCCACCTGACCATGCTGGGCACGTTGCTGGTCAAGGGAGAGCATGCCACTTTGCCGGCGATGGAATTTTCGAAATGCACGGCCCTGGCCCTGAACAATCTCGGCCGCGGCGAGCCCGGGGATTGGTGCGTCGCCTGGCAGTTGGATCCGCAGATGCTCAAGGCGATGAGCGAGCCGGACGTAGTGGCCGCCTGGAAGCGGCGCAACCTGGTGCGATGACTGGCGACTTGGGAGTGCTGCCGGTGCGGACCGGCGGCGCGGCCGAAAACATGGCCGTGGACTTTCTCATGTTGCAGCGCTGGCCGGATTCGTCGCTGCCCGGTCCGCGGTTTCGGCACTATGAATGGCGGGCGCCCGCGTTCACATTTGGATACAGCCAGAAGTGGGAGGCGGTGCAGGCGGCGCTGCCCACGGCTGATGGCGCGCGCCGGGACATCTGCCGTCGCGCGACCGGCGGCGGATTGGTGGACCATCGCGAAGACTGGACTTACACGGTGGTCATCCCGCGGGGGCACAAGCTGGAGGAATTGCGGGCGAGCGAGAGCTATCGGCTGATTCACGAGGCGCTGGCCGGAGCGCTGCGCGCGCAGGGCGTGCCGGCGGCGCTGGCCGATGCGCCGACGGTGGAGGCGGGCGCGCCAGCGGGCCCCTTCGGCGTGTGTTTCCAGCGCGCCGAGCGGTACGACGTGGTTGGGCCCTCGGGAAAAATCGCCGGAGCGGCGCAGAAACGGAGCAAGCTCGGGCTGCTGTTTCAGGGATCGGTGTGGAAGCCGGCGGCCGGGGCGAAGGTGGATTGGGAAAGGCTGAGCGAAGACTTCACGCAAATTTTGGCCGGAGAGCTGGGAGGCGGGGTGAAGCCGATTCCGTTTCCCGAGTTTCGGGAAGGGGAGCTGGAGGCGCTCACGGACCAGTATTCGGATCCGGAGTGGAATGAGCAGCGGTGAGGGGCGGGTGGTCGCTCGCCCGATGAAGGGTGGAGCGCATGGTCCCCCTGCGCTTTGGCGCCAAATGCGGGCGGAGGTTCAAGCGTGTGGGGACCACGCGCTCCACCTCGGGATAAGCCCCCGGCTACAGCAAGCGCCGTTGGGCGTCGCCGATTATTTCGTCGCGGGTGCTCCGGACGGCGCGGATGGTGGCGCGTCCGGCGCCGAGGTCGTCTGGCTGTGCTCGGGCTTGGGCGTGAACGGCCACTGGTGGTAAATGGCGGCCGCGATGAGCGCACCCGCCAGCGCCGCCAGGAAAAACCAAAAAGCGAACACGCGCCAGAACTCCCCCTTGTCCCGGTAGGGATCGCGGAGGCTGCGGTGCGCCCCGGCGGGGATCTTCGCGCAATCTGTCAGCGCACGGCCCAACGGCATGTTGATTTGCACGCGGCCGTTGATGGCCCAGCCGCTCGCTTCGAGGAGGGGTCCGAGCGTGCGTTGGCGGAGCTTGAGCCAGGCGATCAGCACCGACGGTCCCGAAATGGCCACCAACACACCGAGAAACCCGATGGGCATCCAACCCTTGAGGTTCAAGAAAGCCCCAAAGACGATGCCCAGCGCGCCGGTGATGCCGCCGACCGCGACGCCCAGTGCGGCGACGGTTCCCACGTCGAATTTCTTGGGAGCCGGCGGTGGAGGGGGAGTGCCGCTGGCGGCGCCGGCAACGTCCGTCGCCGCTCCAGTCATGGCCGCATTGGAGGCATCGTCCGCGGACTGCGCCCGCTTGGCGATCTGCTCTTCGATGAAGCGGATAAACTTCTTGTACGGCGACAGGAAGGCTTGGCGGATGCTGATCGGATTATCGATCAGTTTGACGATCGTTGCGTCCCAGTCCTTTCCGTGGCGATCGACGAAAATGCCGTTGTGTCCGACGTAAAGGTAGTCGCTGTCGCCCTGGGTGAAACACGCCGCCACTTTCATCGCCGCTCCCGGGCGTTTGCAATCGACGTAGGCAATGCACGCTTTGCTCATTGTCGCGATCACGGCGTGCGTTCCGGGATCGTCGACCTTGATGCACAATTCACACGAGCGGTTATCCAGGTAGAGCAAGCCGGCCTGGAATACGGCCCATCGATCCTTCGAGTAGAAATCCGAAAAATTGACGAAGTTGTGGACGAGCGTGCCCAGGTCCCGCCGGTAGCGAATGAGGCGCTCCAGATCGACCAGGGCCTCGAAGCCCGGGCCCAGTTCCGCGTCCCGGGCGAGCAGCGACAACAGGCCCGCCTTGCCCTTGCCGCCCATGATGTCGCGCGCGCGGGGCAGATCGAGCGCGGCAACCTTGCCGCCGGGGCGCTTCAGCAGCCAAGCCTCATAGGCCGCGAACTTGCCCTGCAGCTTGATCCACTCGTCCTCGGCGAGCGTCGCTTTGTGCGCGCCAAATTGCGGGGTGAGCGAGGCCGTCCGAAATTGCTCCACCGCATCCGCCCAAGCCGGGTTGACGCCCTGATTCAGGTCGAGCGGCTTGTCGGCGTCGGCCAGCGACAAGGGCAGCGCCACGAGACCGGCGGAATCCGCAGCGAGCACCTGCGGCGCGATCGGATCGTAGGCCTCCGGCGGGCGGTTGATGGCTTGCGAGGTGCGTGGATCGAAAGCAATCAGACGGCAGCGAGTGAAATAGTCGCTGATCTTGGCCCGCACGGCGACATAAGCCTTGTGCGCCGCGTCCGTGTCGTCGCCGAATGGACGAATCTCGATTCCGGCGGACGCTTCGGCCCAGGTCAGATAGGCCTCGAGGTCCGTGAAGAATTTTTCGACCTGCTCCGGGGTGACTCCCACTGAGCCGGTTTTGCCTTTGACGGTGCCGAAGCAGGCGGCGACATCCGCGATCAGGGCCTTGACTTCGTCGTCGGTCGTGGCTTCGGCCGAAATCACGCCGTCGCCATTGATGTGCTCCGGCGGAAACAAGGTCGCCGGGTCGGCGAAATTATCGAGCGTGATGGAATCGGCCTGGGGCGTCCCCAGATTGGCCAGCACTTGGCGCGCGGCGTCGGCGACCGCTTTGCCCTCCGGCGTGGAAACGTTGATCGACGCAAGGGGAAGCTTATCGCTGCCGCTCAGGGCTTCCTCCTGGTTTTTGAGACAGGAGAGCAGCCATTTGGCGGCGGCGATCACTTCCGGCACGCGAATGCGTTCGTCGTGATCGGTGTCGATCATGGCCAGCGTCTTCTCGTCCAATTCGAGGCCTTTGACGGGGCAGCTCAGGGCCACCCACAATTTTGGATCGAGTTCGTCGAGGGCGGCCAGATCGGCTGCCGTCTTGAGGGAAGCCTGATCGAGTCCTCCCGTCCGGTAGAAATTCCAAGTGTGCGCCATGTGGACTACGCCCGACGATCCAGGGTAATGACACATTCCAAGTGCCGTGTCTGCGGAAAAAGATCGAAGGGCCTGACCCTTGCCGGTTTGTAACCGGCGGTCGTGAACAGTTTCAAATCGCGCATTTGGGTTGCCGGATCGCAGCTGACGTAGACGACGCGCCGCGGCGAAAACGCAAATAGCTGGTGAAGGAACGTCTCGTCGCAGCCGCGACGGGGCGGGTCGATGATGACCGCGGACTCACTTCCAGGGAAATCGACCGATTTGAATATCGCCGCGGCGTCCGCGGCTTGAAACGTGGCGTTGGAGATTCCGTTGGCTTCGGCATTGCGCCGGGCGAAGGCGACGCTCGATTCGCTCAACTCCACGCCCGCCACCCGCTCAAAACGGCGGGCCGAACCCAAGGCAAACAGGCCGCTGCCGCAATAAGCGTCGACCAGGAAGCGAGCCTCCGAGGCGGCCGCCTCGTCGCGCACGTGGGCGACGAAGGCGGGAAGGATGAACGGATTGTTCTGGAAGAAATCCCGGGCGAGAAAGCGGAGCTTCAGCGGTGGATCCGACTCGACGGTTTCGGTGATTTCCGCGTCGAAATCCGTGCAGACGGCCTGGCCCGCATCGCGCAGCAGCAAGGTGGCGCCGCGCTCGTACCCGCCGGCGGCGGCTTTGGTCCGCACCTCGGCGCGCACGGGCGTCAGGCGTTCGTTGATGGCTTCGGTCGCGATTGGACATTGCGGCACGTCGACCAGGTCGAACCGCGTGCCTTGCCGCAGAAAGCCGATGGGAAAATCCTCGCGGCCGCCGCGCGGAGCCTGAAAATGCGGGGTGATCTTGGAACGATAGCCGTATTCGCGCGGCGAAGGGGATACCGGCTCCACGGGGAATTCGAGTCCGGCCATATGCAGCAGAAGTTCCTCCACTTGCCGGCGCTTCCATGCCAGCTGCTCGGAGTACGCCAGATGCTGATACTGGCACCCGCCGCAGCGGGCAAAGAGGGGGCACGATGCCGCGACCCGATGCGGCGAAGGGGTCAGCACCGACACCAGGTCCGCCTCCGAAAAGTTCTTATGGTTGCGGAAGACGCGCGCCCGGACCCGCTCGCCCGGAAGGCTGAAAGGCACCATGACGACCCAGTTCTGGTCGCGGCCAAGCCCCACTCCCAGATTGGTCAAAGTGGTGATCTCAAGCTCAAGCTCGTGATGGTAGGCGTAGGGATGACTGTTGAATTTGCCGCGCACGTCGGCACAAATAAACCGTTTGCCGGAAAAAATCACCAGCCTGCAAAACCCCCGGATCAAACAGCTCGTGAAGCTGCGGGATCGCCGCGCGCGCGACGAGGAGGGGGTATTTTTAGTCGAAGGCTACCGCGAAATCCGCCGGGCCTTGGACCGCCGCGTACGCCTGACCGATCTGTACCATGCGCCCGATTGGTACCTGGGAGAGAATGAGCCCGCCCTGCTGAAGGAGGCGGAGGCCGCCGGCGCCACCCTGATCGAATTGTCCCGCGACGCGTTCGCCAAGGTCGCGTATCGGGAGCGGCCCGATGGATTGCTCGCCGTTGCGCCGCAATGGCGCCGCGAACTGGCCGATCTGGCGTTGCCCGCGAATCGACCTGCCTTGTTGCTCGTGGTCGAGGCCATCGAAAAGCCCGGTAACCTGGGCACCATCCTGCGCAGTGCCGACGCGGCCGGCTGCGATGCGGTCATCGTGTGCGACCCGGTCACCGACCTATTCAACCCCAACGTGGTGCGGGCCTCCACCGGGGTGCTTTTTTCCGTGCCGTGCATCGTCAGCGAGAGCGAAACGGTGCGGGTCTGGCTGCGCGAACGGGGCGTCCGGGCGGTGGCCACGACTCCCGCGGCCGAGCGCCTTTACTCGGATACCGATCTCAACGGTCCGCTCGCGATCGTCATGGGCAGCGAGCAGTACGGCCTCAGCGAATTCTGGCTGCGGGCTGCGGATGCGACCGTTCGCATTCCGATGGCGGGCCAGGCCGATTCGCTCAACGTCGCCATGGCGGCGTTGATCACGCTATTTGAGGCCGTGCGTCAGCGAGCTCCAGGATCGCCCGGAGCCACACGATAAGCTGCGCGGTGCCTTCCTCCATGCTCACGCGGGGCGCGTAGCCGAGATCGCGACGGGCCGCGGTGATGTCGAACCAGTGATCCTTGGCGAGTTCGGCGGCGACAAAGCGCGTCATCGGCGGTTCTCCCCGCAGCGGAAGGACCTTCCAGGCGGTTTCGCAGACGGCTCCGATGGCCGACGCCGATCGCAGCGAAATCTGCCGGCTGATCGGTTTTTCACCGACGCCGTGCAGCACCCGGTTGATCCATTGCCAGAGCAGCACCGGCTCGCCGTTGGTGATGAAGTAAGCCTTGCCCGCCGCGGCCGACGCATCGTTTGCCAGCGCGCGTTCCGCCGCGAGGTGCGCGTCCACCGCGTTTTCAATGTGCACCATGTCCACGCGATTGTGGCCGGAGCCGACGATCCGCAACTTTCCGGCGCGCGCGCTGCCTATCACCCGCGGAATCAGATTAGGATCGTTGACGCCCCAGATCAGGTGCGGCCGGAGGGCGACGGTCCGCAGCGAATCATGGTTGGCTTCGAGCACCTCGGTTTCGGCCATGGCCTTCGTGAGCGGATAAGGGCTGGGGCAACGGGTTGTGATCGGAGCCGACTCATCCACGCCCGCCAAATCGAGGCCATTGTAGATCACGCTCGGCGTGCTCGTGTACACGAGCCGTTCGACGCCCTGCCGCCGGCAAGCCGAGAGGACCGCGCGGGTGCCGACGACGTTGCTCATGAAGAAATCGTCGTACCGGCCCCAGACTCCCACCTTGGCGGCCACGTGAAAAACGGTGGAGACTCCCTCGCAGGCCTTTTCCACCGCCACCGGATCGCCGAGCGAAGCTTGCACGAATTTCACGCCGCGCTTGGCCAGGTCGCCGGCGATCCGCCGGCTGAACACGGTCACCGGGCGCCCTTGCAGCAGAAGGCGTTCCACGATTTTACGGCCCAGGAATCCGGTCCCGCCCGTCACCATCGCCGGGGCGGACGCGATACCTTGGGCTACCGCGGGCATGTCCATTAGTCCGCTGCCACGAACGGGCGGTTCCGAGCGGCCCAGCGGGACAGCGTAAGGCGGTGGATTTTGGCGTTGTGGCGCACGTCGACGGGAAAGTGCGGGTGGAAGTAAAAGTGACGGATGTCCCGTGTCCAGGGATTGTCGCGCCCCAGACTGCGAAGTTCGGCCGCGAGCGCGGCGCCCTCCGTCCGGCCGGTAAGCGAAGTTTCCGCGACGAGCGCGGGAATCTGCGCGCCGGTCCCGCCCAGCCCGATCAGCGCGCAGCGGCGGGCACGGGCGTGGCGGCGAAACGTTTGTTCGCAGGGTTCGGTCTGGAGCGTGCCCTGGGCCGTTTGCACGCGCTCCGCCTTGCGCCCGCAAAACCACAGACGCCCTTCCGGGTCGCGCAATCCGCAATCGCCCATGCGGTGCCAGATGCGACCTTGGTCGTCCGTGATTTTGGCGGCCTGGGTGGCCTCCGGCAGATGATCGTAGCTCCGCGTGACCATGGGGCCGCGGACGATGATTTCCCCGATTTGGCCGGGTTCGAGCTCGGTCGCATCCGCCCAGCGCGCGATGGGCCCATCGGAGATCGCGATGATCTTCACGTCGACGCCGGAAACGGGCCGTCCGAGGGCTGAACCCAACGGCGAGTGCGCTCGCGTGCTCGCGCCAACGGTGGCGACCGGCAGCGATTCCGTGGCGCCGTAGGGGCTGTGCAATTCTCCGTTCGGCAGGAAGCGTGGCGAGGCTTGCCATAGCGCGTCGGGAACCGGCGCCCCCGCGCAGAGGACGCGTTTGAGCGAGGGCAGGGTGGTTTTGGTCCGGGCGCAGTATTCGGACACGATCCGCCAGAGCGTGGGTGAACCGAATGAATTGGTGACGCCTTCCTGCAGGATCGTCTGGACGATGCGGGCGGGATCGACCGTGGCGGGCCGGCGGGGATCGATTTCCGGCACGACGGTCGTCAGGCCGAGCGCGGGGTTGAAGAGCGCGAAAATCGGAAGCATCGGCAGATCGATTTCCCCCGGCTGAATATCGTAGGTGTCGCGGATCATGCGCACCTGGGCATCGAACATGCCGTGTTCGTAACAGACGCCTTTGGGTGCGCCGGTGGAGCCGCTGGTGAAGACAATGGCGGCGAGGGTGTCGGAAGTCGTGGAGGCGGCGTCTCGCCGCCTCGGAAGCGGCGGGGACGCCGCTCCCACTTTATTCACTCTCGCCGTCAGAGAGGGACTGGCGCCGATGCGCACCTCCACCGAGCGAAACGATTTCCGCATCACCCGGCTTACCACCTGCGCCAGCGGAATCCCCAGCAGAACGCGCGGCTGCGTGCGGGCCACGCACGCAGCGAAGGAGCTCAGTCCCATTCCCGGGTCGATGATCACCGGCACCGCCTCCTCGCGAAACAGCGCGAACACGGCGGCGATCAGCGGCAGGCCGGGTTTCACCATGACCAGCGTGCGGTCGCCGGGCTTCACCCCCGCCGCCGCCAGCTTTTCCTGCCAGGCGGCGACCTCCGCGTCCAGTTGGGCGAACGTGAGCGCCAGGTAGTCGATGCGGCCCTTGGCCGTGCGCCCGCGCGGAATCTTCAGCGCGCAGGCGTCGGGCTGCGCCGCCGCCATGGCGGCCAGATGCCGGGCGATATTGGCGTTCGACATCGGCCCGCGGCGAGCGGAGTCAGCCCGGAAAATTCACTATTATCCGAGGGTGGAGCGCATGGTCCCCATGCGCTTCGGCGTCAAACGCGGATAACGATCGAAGCGCGTGGGGACCACGCGCTCCACCTTTGGTCGTGGTTCTACGGGGGTCTTGAGGCGCCTTCATGAAAATCCCGACTACGACGACTCTTTCAACGAGGGCAGCGCGCGCAGCAAGTCCGCCTGCCAGGGCAAGAGGAGTTCGTCGAGCTTGTCGGGGGCGCGCGCGATCTGTGCGAGCTGCGAACGGTTGGCGATCAACGTTGCTTCGAATCCGAGCTTGGCCGCGACCTTGTCGCGATCGTCCTTGATGCGCTCGAGCCGGGCGATTTCCGCCTGGGTCAGCGGCGAGTGGGTCGGATCGCGGCCGGGGCGGCGCGGCAGGGTTTGAGGATCGCGCTCGAGGCCGCCCTGAACCGCGGCCGTGAGCGAAGAGATGATCCGGTCATGGCGTTTGCCGAGGTGCAGGCCCTCCAGGATGCCTTCGACCGTTTCCCGATCCTGGGCGGTCGTGGCGATCCTGAGCAGCAGGTCGTTCGAGCAGACCTTGAAAGGCGGCGTATCGAGACGCTGCGCCTGCTGCTCCCGCCAATGCCAGACGGCATGCAGCACGGCGAGCGGACGGCCGCGCAGGCGCTCGGATTTGCCGATGCGCCAGTCGTTTTCTCCCGGCGGAGCGAAACCGTCGCAGCCGGCCGCAATCTGGGCCTGGCATTGCTGCTCGAGCCACTTCACGCGATGCGCCTTCGAAAGATCGCGCGTCAACAGGTCGCGCAATTCAAACAGGTGCCAAACGTCCAGGGCGGCGTAGTCGAGGAGCTTGGGGGTCAGAGGACGCTTTGACCAGTTGGCCTTTTGACCGTTCTTGTCGAGCTGGACGCCGAAATGATCTTCGAGAAGCGGAGCCAGGCCGATCCGCTGACGGCCCAGGAGCTGCGCCGCCAGCATGGTGTCGAACAGGCTCTTGGCCTGGAACCGGCAAAGGTCGTGCAGGAGCCGGAGATCGAAATCGCTTCCATGCATTACCAGGTGCTTTTGCGCCAGCCGGGTCCACAGGGGCGTGAGTTCGATCTTGCCCAGCACGTCGACCAGGAACACCTCGCCCGCGATATGGAACTGCAGCAGACAAACGCGGACCCGGTAATGGTACATGTTGTCCGCTTCCGTATCCAAGGCGACCTCCTTGGCCTTGTCCAAGGCGTTGTACAATGGAGTCAGTTGCGCCGTCGTGCTGATCAATTCGTAGCTCGGCGGACGGCCGGCGGTCTTCACCCCCAACAGGCGGCGAACCGGATGCGGCAGAAAACGGGAAATCATGTAATAACCGCGTTAGCGTCCCAGGCAGAAAGAAAGGCGTCAACCAGTTGCCGCAGGTCTGTGCTGTATCCGCCTTCCAGCACGGCGGCGGCCGGGATGGCCGTGGAGCGCACCCAGGAGCCCAAGGTGGCAAAATCCTCCGCTTCCAATGTCATCTCGGTGATGGGATCCCGGGCATAGGCGTCAAATCCGGCCGAAACCAGGATTAGGTCAGGCGCGAATTTCAGAACGGCCTCCCAGGAATCCCGCAAGGCTGCGAGATGCACGGTGCGGGGTGCGCGGGGGCGGACCGGCCAGTTTCGGCAATTGCCGTTGTCCTGCAGGCCCGTGCCAGGATAGCAGGGCGATTGGTGCACTGACGCGTAAAAGAACCCGGGAACGCCCTGGAGGAGCGCTTCGCTGCCGTTGCCGTGATGGGCGTCGAAATCCCACACGGCGATCCGCGCGCTGGGGTGCTCGGCCCGGTGGGCAAATCCTGCAATCGCGATCTGATTGAGATAGCAGAAGCCCATGGCTTGGCTGGCCGTCGCGTGGTGCCCGGGGGGCCGCATCAGACTGATCGCAGGATTTCGGCGCCGGGTGGCTTCGCGAGTGGCCGTGATCGCGGCCGCGACCGAGCGCCGCGCGTGGACCGCGATGTTGGGCGGCGCCGGGGTATCCGGGTCAAAATCGACCGGCACCGGCAGCCGCCGAAGGTGCTCGGCCGTATGCGCCAGGAGCAGGACCGAGTCGGGAGCCGCGTTTTCGTCCGGGGCAAGCCACATCCAATCCGGGTGACGATCGCGCAAATACGGAACCGTGTGGAGGATCCGGGCGGGCTGTTCGGGGCGCTGCGACGAGCCGTAGTCGGCGCAGCGGGGGTCGTGAACGATCACCATGGCCGCGTGCATCATACTTGTAAGTGGGCTATTGTCCACGGAGCCTTGTCACATGAAAGTCGTGGTGCTTTGTTCCGGCGGCATGGATTCGGTCGCGGCCCTTTATTGGGCCCGCGAGCAAGAGACCGTCGTTGGCGCGCTCAGTTTCGACTACGACTCGAAACACAACCATCGGGAAATTCCCTTTGCCGCGGAGCACGCCCGCAAACTCGGCGTGCCGCACGACGTCATTTATCTTCCGTTCGTGGGCCGGCTGTTCCAGTCGGCCCTCCTCCAGGGCGGCGCCAAAATTCCCGAGGGGCACTATGAAGCCGAAACCATGAAGCAGACCGTCGTGCCGTTCCGGAACGCGATCATGCTTTCGATCGCCACCGGGTACGCGGAAAGCCGGGAGGCCGAAGGCGTGGTGATCGCCGCGCATGGGGGTGACCACGCCATCTATCCGGACTGCCGGGAGGATTTCATGCGGGCTTTTGGGGATGCGATGCGTGCGGGCACCTACGCGAACATCCAGCTCCTGCGTCCCTTCATCGCGCTCACCAAGGGACAAATTGCCCGCGAGGGCGCGCGGCTGGGCGTGGATTTTGCACGAACTTGGTCGTGCTACCAGGGCGGCGACGTGCATTGCGGACAGTGCGGAACCTGCGTGGAACGGCGCGAGGCGTTCATTCAGGCCGGCCTGCCCGATCCCACCCCCTACGCGCACACCGGTCCGCTGCCCGGCAAGCCATGCTGATCTCCGAGATCTTTTCGTCCATTCAGGGCGAGGGTGAACTCGTCGGCATGCCGTCCGTGTTTGTCCGGGCCTCGGGGTGCAATCTGCGCTGCGCGTGGTGCGACACGCCATATGCGTCGTGGCAGCCGGAGGGGAAAAACCTTTCGGTCGACGCAATTGCCACCGCCGTCGAGGCGGAGCGCGGACCGAAGCATGTGGTGCTGACGGGCGGCGAGCCGATGATTGCGTCCGGCATGCGCGACCTGGCGGCGCGGCTGCGCGAGCGCGATTATCATATCACGATCGAAACGGCCGCCACGGTCGCGCCCGAGGGCATCGCCTGCGACCTGGCGTCGCTTTCGCCGAAGCTGCTCAATTCCGCTCCCGACGCCGCGAAGCACGCGGTCTGGCGCAAGCGGCATGAGGCGACTCGCTGGCAGCCGGACGTGATCCGCGCCTGGATCGACGGCGGCTACGCGTACCAATTCAAGTTCGTGGTGGCCTCTCCCGCGGACGTCGAGGAGATCGAGGGCATGCTGCGCGCGGTCGACCGGGCGATTCCGCCTTCCAAGGTGCTATTGATGCCCGAGGGCACGTCGCTCGAAGTGTTGCGTTCGCGCTCAGGCTGGCTGGTGGAGGCCTGCAAGACGCGCGGGTATCGGTACGCGCACCGGCTGCATATTGAGCTGTTTGGGAATCGGCGGGGGACGTAAGCTTTATCTTGGGTGGAGCGCGTGGTCCCCACGCGCTGTTTGATTCGGGCAAAAACGAATCGGCTGGCGGAGTCGCTCAGCGCATGGGGGACCA
The DNA here is from genome assembly GCA_036502225.1 of Opitutaceae bacterium. Lineage (GTDB taxonomy): Bacteria > Verrucomicrobiota > Verrucomicrobiia > Opitutales > Opitutaceae > Palsa-1447. The sequence goes on along the minus strand of DASXYY010000057.1, from coordinate 24,802 downwards.
TGCGCTCCACCCACTATCATTTGCGCGCCAGCTTTTGACTCGGGCAGCCGCAGGCTTCGCCGCAGCCGTGCTTGTGGCGGCGGGCGATGGCGCGCCAGACAAAGGCGCCGACGGTGAGCGCCACGATGGCCAGAGCGATCAGGGACTGTGCGTGCGGAGACATTTCAGAAACCCAGGGCATGGCCCGCTTGGTACACCACGAAGGAGACCACCCAGGCCGTGCCGGTCATATAACCTATCTGGAAAAGCGGCCAGCGCCAGCCGTTCGTTTCCCGCTTCACCACGGCGACCGTGCTCATGCACTGCATGGCGAAGACGTAGAAAAGCATGAGCGACAGGCAAACGAGCGGCGTGAAGAGCGCGCGTCCGTTGGGCCAGACGGCGTCGCGCATGGCTTTGCGCAGCGGAGTGATGTCGGCGTTCTTTCCGCCCTCGAAGTTTTCCACGTTGAAGACGACCGCCGTCGAACTGACGAACGATTCGCGAGCGGCGAAGGACGAGATCAGTCCAATGCCGATTCTCCAGTCGAAACCCAGGGGCCGGATGACCGGCTCGAGCCAGTGTCCGGCGCGCCCGGCGTAGCTCAATTCGATCTGCTGCTCGGCCGACGCATTCGACGCCTGCTTGGGATAGGCGCTCAGGAACCAAAGCAGGATGCTGATGCCCAGGATGATGGTGCCGGCCTTCTTCAGGAAGATGCCCGCGCGCTCGGTCATCTGCAGCAGAACATCCTTGGCGCGCGGCAGCCGGTACGGCGGCAGCTCCATGATCATGAGCGGCGGCGCGCCCTTGAGCAGCGTGCGCTTGAACAGCCAGGCAAATAGAAAGGCGCCGGCCGTCCCGATGAAGTACATGAAGAGCATCAGCCCGACCTTGAACGCGAGCGGCACCCGGTCATTGGGCACCATGGCCGCAATCATCAGCAGGTACACGGGCAGCCGCGCCGAACAACTCATCAAGGGCGCGACGAGAATCGTCGCGAGACGATCCTTGGGATCTTCGATCGTGCGCGTCGCCATGATGCCGGGAATGGCGCAGGCATAGGAACTCAGCAGCGGAATGAACGATTTCCCGTTGAGCCCCACGCGGCTCATCAGCCGATCCATGATGAAGGCGGCGCGGGCCATGTAACCGGTGCTTTCGAGCAGGCCGATGAAGAAGAAGAGAATCAGAATCTGGGGCATGAAGGCCACCACCGCGCCCACGCCGGCAATGACGCCGTCGCTCAGGAGGTTCGTGAAATCACCGGGCGCCATGACGTGCTTCACCCAGCCCCCCAGCAAATCCGTGTAGTGGTCGATCCAATCCATCGGCGGCTGGGCGAGCGTGAAGATGCTGAAGAACAAGAGGCCCATGACGCCGCCGAAGATCAGCCAGCCCCAGACCGGATGCGTCACAACGGTGTCGATGCGGTCGGTGGCGCTGGTGGTCGCCGTGCCGGCGCGGTGGACCACTTCGGCGGCGAGCCGGGCGATCGCCTCGTAGCGCGACTGGACGAGCGCCGCGGACCAGTCCGTGCCTTCGTCGGACCAGCGTTTTTGCCAACCGTGGAGGATTTCCAGGGTGCGGGAATGCAGGTCGGCCGAGCCGGTCACGCGCACCTGATCGTGGTCGGTCAGGAGCAGCAGCGCTTCGGCGCGGGCGATCAGGGGCGACTTCCGATCCTGGGCGCTGAGCGAGGCCTGGATCTCCGAAACGGCGGGCGCGATCGCGGCGGGAATCTCCCAAGCGTGCCGCGAGAGCGGCGATTCCGAGCGGCTCATGGCCAGCTTGAGCTCGATGATGCCTTTGCCGTTCACGGCTTCGCAGGCGATGACCGGAATGCCGAGCTCATGCTCCAGGCGGTTGACGCGGATCGTGATGCCCTGCGCGGCGGCGAGGTCCATCAGGTTCAGCACCAGGATCACGGGCCGGCCGAGATCCAGGATTTGGTGAACCAGATAGAGGTTTCGCTCGAGATTGGTGGCGTCGACGATGCACAGGACGCGGTCCGGCATCGGGGTGTCGGCGCGCCGGCCCAGGAGGACGTCGCGGGTCACCGCCTCGTCCGGCGAGCGCGCGGCCAGCGAATAGGCGCCGGGCAAATCGATGAGCGTGAGGGGCTGCCCGTGCTGGGTGTAGGCCGTGCCAACCTTTTTTTCGACCGTGACGCCGGGATAGTTGCCGACTTTCTGCTTCAGCCCCGTCAGGGCGTTGAAGAGCGTGCTCTTGCCGCAGTTTGGGTTGCCGACGAGAGCGTACGTTGGCGAGCGCGAGGAAGCGCGACGCGGCGCGTTAGCTGGGTTCGACGATGACATGCTCCGCCTCGCTCTTGCGCAGGGTCAGGCGATAGCCCCGGACCTTGATTTCGATGGGGTCGCCCAGGGGCGCCACCCGCACCAGCGTCACCGGCGTCCCGGGCAGGAGTCCCATCTCGCGCAGGCGCAGAAATCCGCCACCGGTTTTCGGATACGACAACACGACGGCCGAAGCGCCTTTGGCCAACGTGGAAAGAGGGGTGGGTGACGCCATGGCTAGCCCAAGATCGGGCGTGAATCCAATCCGTTCACTGGGCTAAATCCCTCCGCGGATCAGCTCGACGACGATATGCGCGGCGGCGTTTTGGCTGAGCGCGATGCGAGCACCGCAAAGCTGGCAAAGCAGGGTCTTTTGGCCGGCCAGGCGCTCGATCACAGCCGACTCGCAAAATCCCATTTCCCGAAGCCGTGAGCAAAACCCGGTTTCGCCCCGCAAATCGCAGACCCGGCCCAAGGCTCCCACGGGCAGGTCGCAGAGCGCCATACGGGAAGGGCGGAAGGGTTCAGGTGAACGGAAAGGGCTCACGGCGATGGTGACGACGGGGATTGAGACTTAGTTTCAAGTGAGACTTGATGTCAATACAGGGGGAAAGAATATCCCACGATATCGCGTAAGATCATGCATACTAGGCTGTAGCCGGGGCGGTGACCTCGGCACCTGAGATATCGAAAGCGGGACTGCCGGGGTCAACGCCCCCGGCTACAGCGCAGGTTTCTGCGCAAACAATTCTACAGCGGCTGCTTGTCCGATGCCCCGGCGGCGATCCATGCTTTGATCGTGGCGATCTCGGCGGGGGTGAGCAGGTTCTTGCCGTTGTTAGGCATGAAATCGTCGTCGTCAGGCGGCAGGGTGATCCGGCGGATGATTTCGCTCTTGTCCGGCACCCAGGGCTCGATTTCCAAGCCGTCGTCGCCGCCCGCCATGAGGCCGGCGTACGTGTCCAACCGAAGCTTCCCCTTCACTTTTTCGGGACCGTGGCAGCCCACGCAGCTGCGATCCAAAATCGGCTGAATCCGGGCCGCATAGACCGTTTTCGGGGGCGGCTGCGGCTGACCGCTCCGAACCCCGCCCGGCGCCGGTTTGGCTTCAGCTTTTCTGCCGCCCAGCCACGTGGGCCTATACTCCGTCAGGAAATTCGACCCATGTGACAGGCTCCCGCCGTTGTGGCTGGTCCAGACGAGAAGTCCGACTGTGGCCACCAGCCCGCAGGCATAGAGCCACCCCGGCGCCCCTCCGGATTCATCCGTGGGGCGACGCAGGGTCAGGGTCAGCATGGCGATCGTCGCCAGCCACACTCCGCCGTACAGGTGGAGCAGAACGAGCGAGCCCTTGTAGCCGCCCAAGTACGCCAGGAGCCATCCGTCGAGGGCGGCAATCACGGCCGTAAAGGCCGCGAGCCACAGGGTCATGCCGGCGGCGCGGCGCAAATAAACCCGGCTGGCGCTGACGCCTGCCAGTTCAAACACGGGCACGAGCAGCACCAGTGCGATCGGCAGGTGCAGGACGAGCGGATGAAACCGCCCGATAAACAGTCCGAACCCGGGATGGTCGTGACCGGCGGGCGGCAGTTTAGCGGCGGCGGCCCAAAGGCCGACGACGCCAATCCAACCAACCGCTAGGCCGCTCCGCCTCAGATCTCGTAAGCCGGGAGCAGCTTGTCGACCCGAACCTTGTCGAGCCGGGCAAACACCGGGATGCCGTTATCGGTGGGAAGGGTGACTTCGCCTTGAACCAGCGGCTGGGCATAACGCAGGAACTGGAAGTTCATGCTGACGCCGTCCTCGTTGATCCACTCGCGGGGAAGTTTCTTCACGCCGTTGGCGATTTCGGACAAAGGCGCCAAGCCGGTTTCACAAGTATAGTGGTCGTTATCGCCGCGGAGCAGGGTGACCATCTTGTCGGTCTCGCCGTCAACCGCTGCGCGAACGGCGGCCTGGCCGGCCAGGAACGCTTCGTCGACGTCGGTCTTGGACGCCGCGTGGGCGGCGGCGCGCTGCATCAGCCCGGGACGGGCGACGCGGACTTTGACGCTGGGCAAGTTCGCTTCGAGAATCTCCGCCAGGGCTTCGCCGGCGCCGCCGAGCTTGGCATGGCCAAAAGCATCGGTGGCAGAGTCGGCGGCCAGATAGTTGCCGTCGGAGTCGACCAGACCCTCGGCGACGACGATCATGCAGTACTTCTCGCGCTTGAGAACGCGGCGAACGTCTTCCAGCACCTTTTCCTGATTGAAAGCGACCTCGGGCAGGAGAATCAGGTGGGGGGGGTCGTGCGGGTGGTCGCGGCGCTTGGCCAGCGCCGCACCGGCGGCGATCCAACCGGCGCTGCGTCCCATCGCTTCGATGATCGAGACCAGGTCGCCCTGGCCCATGGCCTCGTTGTCGCAGGCCATTTCGCGCACGGTCGTGGCGAGATACTTGATGACGCTGCCGTAGCCCGGACAGTGGTCCGTGACCGCCAGATCGTTGTCGATCGTCTTCGGGACGCCGACGACCCGCAGCTCGTAACCCTGGGCCTGGGCCAGCTTGGAAATCTTGTCGGCAGTGTCCTGCGAATCGTTGCCGCCGATGTAGAAGAAGTAGCGGATATTGTGCGCTTTGAAGACTTCGAGCACCCGCTGGAAGTCCTGGTCCTTCTTGAGTTTGTAGCGGCAGGTGCCAAGGGCGGCGCCCGGCGTATGCTTGAGGGCCCGAATCTGCTGCTGAGATTCGGAGGCGAGGTCGATCAGCTCCTCCTGAAGGAGGCCGAGCACGCCATTCATGGTGCCGTAGATCTCCTCGATGCAGCCATGGTTGAGGGCCTCGGACACAATGCCCGCGACGCTGGAATTAATGACAGAAGTGGGCCCCCCGGATTGCCCAATCAGTACGTTACCGACGAGTTCAGCCATGACAGATAAAGTTAAAGACGATTAAACCGCGTGAGGGTCCAATAAAGCGGTTGGCGTACGGCTTACGCAAACGAAAATTACAAAAGTCTCGATGGGCGGTAAACGGCGGCACCCTTGGCACGCTTTCCGATCGAGCGGGCTTCGCCGACAAAGGTGTCCACCTGATGGGGGGCCGCTCCCACGAACCGGGCGGCGTCCGCCATGAGTGCCTGCAGCGCCTTGCGGCTCAGTCCGATCCGCCGATCAGCGGCAATTCGATCGATCATGTCCGGCTCGCCGCCCGCCCGGATGGCTTTGGCGGCGGCGAGGGCGTGCTCCTTGATGGCGGCGTGGGCGGTTTCCCGCCCGGCTCCATTCTTGACCGCCTCCATCAGGATGGTCGTGGTCGCCAGGAACGGCAGATTGCGTTGGTTCTCGGCGAGGATCGCCGCCGGAAAGACCTCCATCTGGTTAAGCACGGTCAGCCAGGTTTCCAGGAGACCATCGATCGCAAAGAAGGCGTCGGGCAGGGCCACACGGCGCACCACCGAGCAGGAGACGTCGCCTTCGTTCCATTGATGGCCGGCGAGGGCGCCCGTCATGGTCACATACCCCGAGATAATCGTCGCGAATCCGCAGATGCGCTCGCAGTTGCGGGCGTTGACCTTGTGGGGCATGGCGGAGGATCCGACCTGTCCCTCCTGGAAACCTTCGGTCAGGAGCCCCGCGCCCGCCATCAGCCGCAAGGTAGTGGCGAAACTCGCGCCGGCGGCGGCGATCTGATGGAGCGCAGTCACCACCTCGAAATCCAGGCTGCGGGGGTACACCTGGCCGACCGCATTCAGCGAGCCGCGGAAGCCCAGGTGCTTGAGAATCCGAGCTTCCAGACTCGTGGCCTTGTGGGCGTCGCCGCCCAAAAGCGTGAGTTGGTCAAGCTGCGTGCCCACCGCGCCCTTGAGACCGCGGACCGGATAGCGGCCGATCAATTCCTGCAGCCGGGTATGGGCCTGCAGCAGTTCCTGGCCAAACATCGCAAAGCGCTTGCCCAGCGTCGTGGGCTGAGCCGGCACATTGTGCGTGCGGGCCGTCAGCATCAGATCCCGATGGGCATCGGCCTGCGCCGCCAGGCCCAGCAGCGCGGCCGCCGATTTCAGCTCGACGGCCCGGAGCGAGCGCAGCACCTGCAGCTGTTCGACGTTTTCCGTGAGATCGCGGCTGGTCAGGCCCAGGTGGATGAACTGGCGTTTGGCCAGATCGGAAAATTCCTCGATGCGGGCTTTGACGTCGTGGAGCGTCGTGCGCTCGCGCTGCGCGATCGCGGTCAGATCGATCTGGCCCTTGACGCGCTCGTAATCGCGGATCGCCTCGGAGGGAATCGGCACTCCGAGGTCGCGCTGGCCCTTCATGACGGCGATCCAAAAGTCGCGCTCCAGGGACACGCGGCCGGTTTGAGACCAGATGTCCTTGATCGCGGACGAGGCGTAACGTTCGGCCAGAACGTTGGGAATCGGCGATGGCGCCGACGCAGACGTGTCGTTGACGGGAAACAAGGGGCGTTAAGTGAGACAGCGAACCGCCACGTCGCGCAAGACTTCCTCCTGCTCGTAGGGGCGGCGCACGATCTCCTCGAAAGCGGCGATGAATTCCCGCTGGTTGTCGATCAGGCGGCGCAGGGTGGGGATGGTGGCGTTGCCCACCAGCTTGCCGAGGTACCACGGATTCTGGGTGAAGACGTTGTACGCGCTCTTTTCGGAAGCGGCCGCCGCGAACTTTTCGCGGTGAAGGGCTCCGGCCTCCGCCAGTCCCGAGACTCCGCGGGGCCCGACCCGGATCGAGCCGGCATCGAGCAGCGCCCGCACTTGAAGCAGGATGCGGTTGCGGTTCTGCAGCGCCGCGATGATGGGCCGGGCATCGCCGCCCGCGAAAAAATGGCGGTGCAGCGCATCGAGCGTGCGCGGAAGATGGCCGCTGAAGAAGGCTTCCGCCGCCTCGAAAAAGTCTCCTTCCGCCACGTTGGCCGTCAGGTCCGCGACGTCGTCTTCGGTGATCGCCCGGTTGCCGGCATGCGTTGCCAATTTGCGCACTTCCTCGACGAGCAGCCGGGAATTTGCGCCGACCTTGGCGAGCAGCAGGTCGACCGCGCCGGGCCCAAAGGTGGCCCCGGCGAGCCGCGCTTCGGACAGCACCACCCCGGCCAGCGCTTCGCCGCTCCCGTCGCCCGTTTCACCGGTCAGGGCAAAATCCGCGTTCTTTTCGCACCACTTCAGGAAGGATCGGCGCCGGTCCACCGGCGCGGCGGTGATGAGCACCGTCACTTCCTCGGGGCGCAGCGCGGCGAGCAGTTCCTGGAGGGCTTCCACCTGGGAAAGCGTCCCTTCGGCGCGGCCGGTGACCGTGTCGGCCAGGAAATTCATGTCCTTGAACCAGACAACCCGCTTGCCGCCGAAGAGGGGCACCGTTTGGACCGCTTCACGAAATCGGCCGACGGCGGACTCCACTTCGCCGACATTGGCGGCGAAGCCGTCGATGATTTCCCGGGAAAATTCGTCGGTCGCATCGGCCGCCAAGGCCGCGTATCGTTCCTTGCCCAAACGCCCGACGAGAAAGTCGTCCGCGCCGCAGATAAAGGTAAACGCCTTCGTTGCCATCCGCCCCCACTTTCCCTCTTGTTGGGCCCGATGTCCGGCAAATTCTGCGCAGGTTTGGCGATTGTCTTTGGCGCGCTTTATTTCTTCGCGCTGGGCCGCTCGAACCTGGGCAATCCCGACGAGGGCCGGTATGCCGAGATCCCCCGCGAAATGAACGCGGCGCACCATTGGACCACGCCGCGCCTGGACGGGGTGGTCTACTTCGAGAAGCCGCCCTTGATGTACTGGGTGGAATGCGTGGCGCAAAAGGTTTTCGGCCGCAGCGAATTCGCCGTGCGCACGCCGGTGGCGCTGATCGCCCTATTGGGCGTCCTGATGACGTTCGCCGCGGTGTCCCGGCGTTTCGGGTCCGAGGCGGGATTGGCCTCAGGCGTCGTGCTTGGCACCTCCAGCTTCTACGCGGCGTTTTCCCACATTCTTTCCCTGGATCTGGCCGTTGCCATCCTGATCAGCGGGACGCTATTTGCGTTTTTCGTCGGCGTTTACGAGCCGCCCGGGCCCGCGCGCCGCCGGCTCTTCTACACGATGTACGCCTGCGCCGCGCTGGCCACCCTGACCAAGGGCCTGATCGGCGTCCTGCTGACCGGCGCTGTCATGCTCCTTTGGCTGATCGTGTGCAAGGAATGGAAGCGCCTTCGGCCGCTTTATCTGCCTTCGGGCCTGCTGCTCTTTGCCGTCATCGCGGTGCCGTGGCATATTCTGATCGCGCGGCACAACCCCCGCTGGGCGCAGTTTTATTTCGTGCACGAGCAATGGGACCGGTTCTTCACGACCACGCACAATCGGACGGGGCCGCTCTACTACTTCGTGCCCGAAGTGATCCCGGGAATCTTTCCGTGGTTCGGGTTCCTCTTTGCCGCGCTGGCGGTCGGCCGCCCGCGCCGCCGCCCCGACGTCTGGTTCTTCGTCCTGTGGGCCGGCTTCATCTTCCTGTTCTTCAGCCAGTCGCAGTCCAAGCTGCCTGGATACATCCTGCCGGTGTTTCCGGCGCTGGCGGCCCTGGTGGGCATCTGGCTGGCGGACGCCCGGCGGGCGCCGGAGGCGGACGCGCTTCGCCGCACGCGAGCGGGCCTATGGTGCTTCGCCGGGTTCGCCTGGCTCCTGGCGATCGCGGTCCTCGTCGTGGTATCCGATCCGCTGCGCTTCCGCCTGCAGTCGTGGCAGGCCGAGGGGCTGGAACCTTCGGCCATCGGGCTGGCGCTTATCTTGGTCGCCGGCGGTCTCACCGCCATTTTGGCCCATCGCCGCCGGCGCCTTTGGGGCATGATCGCCGCCATGGCCCTCACGGGCGGTCTCATGGTCGCCGACCTGACGTTCGCCATGCCGTACCTGATCAAGCCGGGCACCAAAGGCCTGGCGATCGAGGTGTCGCGGTTGGTCCAGCCGGGCGACATGGTGTTCACGTACCACGAGTTTTTCCATGACTTCCCCTACTACTACGGCCGGACGGTGGGCATCGTGGGATTTGTCGGAGAATTGGAACCGGAAAACGAAACGAGCGCGGTCGCCCGGTCGCAATTCGTCAGCGACGGGACCTTTCGCGCGCTGTGGGACGGCCCCGCGCGGGCCTTTGCCGTGGCGCGCAAGAAGGATGTGAGGGCCCTGTTTGCCGACCCGACCTTCCAATATCATTTGCTCGGCGAAACGACGGATCATTATCTGTTCAGCAACCGTCCCTAGATCCCATGCTGCCATTCACCCGTCCCACGATCGATGAAGAGACGATCGCCGGCGTCGCCGACGTGCTCCGCTCCGGGCAGATCACGACGGGGCCGCAGGCCCGGGAGTTCGAGGCCCGGCTTTCCCAGCATTGCGGCGGCCGACCCGTCCGCGTGTTCAATTCGGGCACCTGCACGATGGAGATCGCGCTGCGCATCGCCGGGGTGGGTCCGGGCGATGAAGTGATCACGACACCGCTGTCGTGGGTCGCGACGGCCAACGTGACCATGGAAGTCGGCGCCCGGCCGGTGTTCGTGGACATCGATCCGGTGACGCGCAACATCGACCTTCGCCGTGTGGAAGCGGCGGTGACCAAACGCACCAAGGCGATCATTCCGGTGGATCTGGCGGGCCTGCCGGTCGATCGCGACGAACTTTACGCGCTGGCCCGCCGCTGCGGCCTGCGCGTGGTCGAGGATGCGGCGCAGTCGTTTGGCGCGCGCTGGAAGGGAAGAAACATCGGATCGTTCGGCGACTTCGCGTCGTTCAGTTTCCATCCCAACAAGAACATCACCTGCATCGAGGGCGGCGCCCTGGTCATGAATACCGAGAGCGAAGCCAAGCTGGCCGAACAATATCGGTTGCAAGGGGTGGTGCGCTCGGAATGGGGCCGCATCGAGGTGGAGGTCCTCGGAGGGAAATTCAACCTGACGGACGTGGCGGCCCGCGTGGGGCTGGGGCAGTTGCCGCATCTGGCGCGGTTCAACGCCCGGCGCGCCGAGCTGGCCCGCCGATATTTCGAGCGTCTGGGCGAAGCGGGGACGAAGCTGGGGCTGGGCCTGCCGGTGGCGGATTTCGAGAACAGCAACTGGCACATGTTCCAGGTGGTCCTGCCGGAGCGCGGACTTACGCGCGCCCACGTCATGGAACAACTGGCGGCGGCGGGCATCGCCACGGGCGTCCACTATCCGGCGATGCATCTCTTCGCGCTCTATCGCCGCCAGGGCTGGAAAGACGGCGATTTTCCGCACGCCGAGTTCGCCGGCCGCAACATTTTGACCCTGCCCCTGTTCCCAGCCCTGGCCGACGAGGACGTCGACCGGGTCTGCCGCGAACTGCTGCGCATCCTGGGCGAATCCCCCGCCGCATGAGCCTGATTTCGATCGTCATCCCCGTTTACAACGAGTCCGGCAACCTGCCGACCCTCTTTGCGCGGCTTTATCCCGTGCTCGATGCGATGGGCCGTCCCTACGAAATCGTGTTCACGAACGACGGCTCCCGGGACGGCTCGTTTGCGCTGCTGGCGGCCCAGCACGCCCAGCGGCCCGATGTGACGCGCGTGATCGATTTCAACGCGAACTACGGCCAGCACATGGCGATCATGGCGGCGTTCGAGCGGGTCAAGGGGGACGTGATCGTGACCCTGGACGCGGATCTGCAGAATCCGCCCGAGGAGATTCCGAAGCTGCTCGAGCAGGTCGACGCCGGCTATGACTACGTCGGCGGGTACCGTCTCGAACGGCAGGATTCTTTCTTCCGCACGCAGGCTTCGAGAATCATCAACCGGTTCCGCGAGCACACGACCAACATCGTGATGCGCGACCAGGGGTGCATGCTGCGGGCCTACAGCCGGCGCATCGTCAACGCGATTGTGGAGAGCGGCGCGATGAACACGTTCATTCCGGCGCTGGCCTACAGCGTGGCGTCCAAACCCACCGAGGTCGGCGTCCGCCATGAGGAGCGGCATGCCGGGGTCTCCAACTATTCGTTTTATCGGCTGATCCGGCTCAACTTCGACCTGATCACGGCGTTCTCCCTGGCGCCACTGCAGTACTTCACGATGTTCGCCGGCATCTGTTCGGCGGGCAGCTTCGCCCTCGTGTTGATCCTCGCCTACCGCCGCATCTTCCTCGGCGCGGAAGCCGAAGGCATCTTCACCCTGTTCGCGATCCTCTTCTTCCTGCTCAGCGTGGCGATGATCGGCATCGGGCTGATCGGGGAATATGTCGGCCGCACCTACCAGGTGGTGCGCGCGAGACATCGGTTCAACATCCGCGAGGTGCTGGAGACGCGCCGCTGATGGGCCCGCGGATCGTCTTTTTCGGCTACAGCGAGGTCGGTTACGAATGCCTGAAGCTGCTGACCGAGCGGGGTGACAACGTGGTGGCGCTGTTCACGCACCCGGACAATCCCGACGAGAAGCTGTGGTTCAAGACACCGGCGTTGATCGCCCGCGAGCGGAATATTCCGCTGTTCACGCCGGAAAAGGTGACGGCGGCGGACGTCGAACCGCTGGCGCCGGACCTGATCCTTTCGGTGTACTACCGGAGCATGATCGGCACCCAGGTGCTGGCCCTGGCGAAGCTGGGCGCGTTCAATCTGCATGGCTCCTTGCTGCCCAAGTACCGGGGCCGCGCGCCCATCAACTGGGCCGTTCTGCACGGCGAACCGCGCATCGGCATGACGCTGCATCGCATGGTCAAGGCGCCCGACGCGGGCGCGGTGGTGGATCAGGACGGGGTCGACATTGGCCCGCGCGACACGGCCGAGCAGGCGTTCCGCAAAGTGCTGCCCTGCGCCCGCCGGGTCCTGGAACAGCAGATCGATGCTTTGTTGGCAGGCACCGCGAAAGAAACACCCCAGGACGATTCGCAGGCGACGTATTTCGGCGGAAGAAAGCCCGAGGACGGGCGGATCGATTGGGGAAAGACTTCGCGGGAGATTTTTAATCTGATTCGGGCGGTGACGGATCCGTATCCGGGGGCGTTTGTGGATGTGCAGGGCTCGCGTTTGATGGTCTGGTGGGCGGAGCCGGTGGAAGCTGTAGCCGGGGGCGCTGACCCCGGCCGTCCCGCTTCCGACGTCGATCAGCGCGTTAGGGACAACGCGCTCCACCCCGGGATAAGACCCCGGCAGCCAGGCTTCGTTATTTCAGTTGAACCTCTTCGGGTGGCCACCGCCGACGGTGCATTGGAGCTGACCCGAACCGAATGGCGCGGCCCCGCCGTGAAGCTTGCCCCGGGCCAAGCTATCTAGTCCGATACTCGGAGGCTATGCCCCTCAAGGTCCTCATTCTCGGCGCCAACGGCTTCATCGGCAGCTCGCTCACGCACGCGATCCTGCAGCAGAAGGATTGGGAGGTCTACGGGATGGACATCGGCGACCACAAGCTCGGCGACTCGCTCGGCAATCCCCGCTTCAAGTTCGTCGAAGGCGACGTGATGATCTCGCGGGAGTGGATCGAATACCACGTCAAGAAGTGCGATGCCGTGCTGCCGCTGGTGGCGATCGCCAACCCGGCCCAGTACGTCAAGGACCCGCTGCGGGTCTTCGAGCTCGATTTCGAATCCAACCTGGCGGTCGTGCGCCAGTGCGCGAAATACCGGAAGCGGATCATCTTCCCGTCGACGTCCGAAGTCTACGGCATGTGCCCCGACGCGGAGCTCAACGAGGAATCGAGCCCGATGGTGTACGGTCCGATCGAAAAGCAGCGCTGGATCTACGCCTGCTCCAAACAGCTGCTCGACCGGGTGATTTACGCCTACGGCGTGCGCGACAATGTCGATTACACGCTGTTCCGGCCGTTCAACTGGATCGGCCCCAAGCTCGACAACGTCTTCGAGCACAAGGAAGGCAGCTCGCGCCTGTTCACGCAGTTCATCTCGAACGTGATTTTCAACAAGCCGATTCAGCTCGTGGACGGCGGCAAGCAGAGCCGGTCGTTCACCTACATCGACGACGGCATCGACGCCCTGCTGCGGATCATCGAGAACAAGGGCGGCAAGGCATCGCAGCAGATCTTCAACCTGGGCAACCCGGCCAACGACGTCAGCGTCGCCCGCCTGGCCAAACTGATCATCGCCGCCTTCGCAAAATATCCCGACTACCGCGAGCACGCCCGCACGGCCAAGGTCGTGGTGGTTCCGTCCGCGAAGTACTTCGGCAAATACTACCAGGACATCGCGCGCCGCGTGCCGTCGATCGACAACGCCCGCAAGCTGCTGGGCTGGAAGCCCAAGGTCGACCTGCAGACCGCCATCCGCCGCACGCTCGACTATCATCTGGCGGTGGCGCATCGCGATTACCAGCTGGAGTGATGCGCCTCGCGCTCAAGGTCGATGTCGACACCGATCGCGGCACGGCCATGGGGGTGCCGCAGTTGGTGGAGGATCTGCACGACGCCTCGGCGCCGGCCAGTTTTCTGTTTTCGCTGGGGCCCGATCAGACGGGCCGCGCCGTCACGCGCGTCTTTCGGCCGGGATTTCTCAAGAAGGTGGGCCGCACCAGCGTGGTCCAGGTGTACGGCATCCGCACGCTGCTCAACGGCACGCTGCTCCCGGCGCCGCATATCGGCCGGCGGCGCTCAGACATCATGCAGGCGGTGCGCGACGCCGGTTACGAAGTGGGCATTCACTGCTACAACCACTACCGCTGGCAGGACTACGTGCAGACGATGTCGCTCGAGGACGTTCGGGCGGAATTCGGCCGGGCGCGCGCGGAGTTCGAGCGGATCTTCGAATGCGAGGCCCGCACCGCCGGCGCCGCGGGGTGGCAAAGCAATGAGCGCTCGCGCCAGGCCTACGACGAGGCGGCCCTGCTGTATTCGAGCGACACCCGCGGCCGCTCGCCGTTTTTCCCGCGCATTGGCGGACAGACGTTTCAGACGCTGGAGATTCCCAGCACGCTGCCGACCCTGGATGAGCTCCTGGGCCGCCCGGAATTTCCCAAAGAAAAAATCGTGCCGCATCTGGTGTCGCGGCTGCGGTCCGGCGAGTTGAACGTCTTCACGTTGCACGCGGAAATCGAGGGAATGGCCCATCGCGATTTGTTTCGGAAGTTCCTGCAGGCGGCCAAAGCCGCGGGAGCGGAGTTTGTGCGCTTGGACAAGGAAGCGGAGGCGCTGCGGGCGAATCCCGAATCGATTCCCGTCATCGAGCAGGCGATGGGCGAGATTGACGGGCGCAGCGGGCAGGTGGCGGTGCAAGGCGTTTAACCTAGTTTGCCCGAGGTGGAGCGCATGGTCCCCATGCGCTTCGGCGTCAAACGCGGATGGAGGTCAAAGCGCATGGGGACCATGCGCTCCACCCACCAACTTTAGGCCCGTCGCCGATCGATGTGCCGGAACAGGGCAATTCCCACCGCGAACACGAGCACGATCGGCAGCCAAAGCAAAAGATCCGGCCGAACTTCCGGATGCCGATCCAGCAAATCCACGGCCCGCGTCATGGCGTAGTACGATAGCCCGATGACGACTCCCAGCACCAAACTCGCGCTGGTTTCCCGCCGCGAAACCTGGATGCCAAGCGGCACGGCGACGAAGGCGAGCGCGAAAACGGCGACGCCCCAGGTCAATTTGTCCACGATGGTCATTTTCACCTGCATGACGGCGTGAACGCGCTCCGAAGGGGAAAGTGTTTTGTCCTGGCTGCGCCGGATGCGCTCGGCCTCGAGCTCGCGGTGCGTCATCCAGTCCAATTTCTGCCGGGACGTGGTCCGCGAAAAAATGCCCTTGAGCGAAATGGGCGAGGGGTCGAGCGACGCCATCGTGGTGATCACCGGCAGCGCATCCTTGTCCGCATAGTCCTCCGGATTCGCATCGCCCAGCTTCTCCTCCAGGCAATCGCGCAAGGTCAGAATCAACGCGAACGACGCGGGATCATAATCGACCGCGCCGCTGCGGGCATGAACGAGGTCCTTCACGCGGTTCTGGTCGTCCAGTTTCCAAAACCAAATGTCGGAGATATTGCGGTCTTTCCGGTCTCCGACGAAAATCACCGCCTTGGAAAAGCTCCGGACAAACGTCCGGGGCACGATGAAGTTGAGCGGATTTGCGCGCACCGCCTCCTCGAAGTCGTGCTGATATTGGACTCGGGCTCGCGGCATGAATCCGAAACTCACTGGAATCTCGACGGCGGTGCCGATCAGGCCCAGCACGATGATCGGCGCGGCAATCCGCTTCAGGCTCACCCCGGCCGCCCGCATGCCGGTGATTTCGTTGTCGGCGGCCAGGCGGCTGAGGGCCAGCAACACGCCGACCAGCATGCCGAGGGGGAGCCCATACATGGCTCCGATCGGCGCGAGGAGCAGCAGAAGCCGGCCGATCTGAAACCAGGAAAGCTTCCCCAGGGCGTCCGGCGCGGCCAAATCCTTGGCGATATTGGCCGTCATGATGACGAACATGAACACCGCCACCGCGGCCAGGCACGTGGCCAAGGCGCTGCGGAATATATGGCGGTCGAGGAGGGTCACGAAGGGGGGCGCGAGCGAATCATGTCGCACGGAGCCGGAACTGTGACAACAAAAGAAGGTCGCATTCCGGTTCCCGCCGCATGATTGCCGTCTTCTCCGTTCGCTTCCGCCTGATCGTCCTGGGTTTGGCTTTGGCTGCGCCAATGTTGCGGGCGGACGATGCCGAGACGATGACGGAGCACTCCCTCCGTGACATCCTGGCCCGGCAAAAGGTCCTTTTGGAGGACGCGGCCCGCGCCGGCGACAACCGGCTCGACCAGGACAGCGTCAAGACCCAGCTCAATTCCCTGTCCGAGGAGTACAAGTCGCTGATCGCCCAAAGCCCCGACTTCGCGCCGGCGTATGCGGATTATGGTTACTTCCTGGGCAAGCTGCACCTGGAGGACGAGGCGATGAAGATCCTCCTCAAGGCGGACCAGCTCGACCCGACGATCCCCATGGTGAAGAACCAGCTGGGGAACACGCTGGCCGAATCGGGCAAGCCGCTCGATGCCCTCAGCTATTTCCAGGCGGCGGCCCGGCTGAACCCCGGCGAGCCGCTCTATCCCTATCAGATCGGCACGCTGCTCTACGAGGCGCGCGACACCTTCCTCGGGCCGGGCCGGATGTCGCGCCAGCAGTGGGATCAGCAGATGCAGAGCGCGTTTCGGACGGCCGCCGAGCTGGCCCCCGACCGCATCGAATTCACCTACCGTTACGCCGAATCCTATTTTGACGTGACCGCGCCGGACTGGAACGAGGCTTATGGCAAGTGGGCGGCGTTGGAGGCCAAGGCAACCTCACCGGCCGACCGTCAAATCCTCGAATTGCAGGAGGCCCGCGTCCGCATTTACCAGGGCCGGATCGCGGACGCCCGCGAGATTTTGGCCAAGGTCACCGATCCCGATCTCGCCCAGCAAAAACAAAAGCTGGTTGCCCAGTTGCCGGAAAACGCGAAAAAGTGACCGGTCCCGGATTCGGGACTCGGCATGACCATACTCGATCGTCTCGAACGCCACTTCGGCCGCTTTGCCATTTCCGGCCTGCCGGTGATCATCGTCGCCGGCCAAATCCTGGCCAAGCTGGCGATCACGACCGGACGGATACCCGACTCGGCACTCGTCCTCTACCCGTATGATGCGATCCACGGCCATCCGTGGCTCTTTTTCACGTTTCTTTTTGCGCCTCCGTCCGCGAGTCTGATTTGGGCGCTGTTTGTCTGGTGGATGTTCTATTTCATGGGCTCGGCGCTGGAGGGGTTCTGGGGCGCATTTCGCTTCAACGTCTTCCTGCTGGTGGGCTACGTCTTCGCGGTGGCCGCCAGTTTTGCCTATCCGATGTTCGGGGTCACCAACCTGTTTCTCGAGGCTTCGGTGTTCATCGCCTTTGCCTACCTGAATCCCAATTTCGAGTTTCTCATCTTCTTCATTCTTCCCGTTCGGGTGAAGTGGCTCGCGCTGCTGACCTGGCTGTACTACGGCTACGTCCTGGTCATGGGCTCCAACCCGGACCGCCTGCAGGTGCTGGCGAGCGTTGCGGCCTTCTTTCTCTTCTTCTCCCGCGATTTGTACCAAGGCCTCGGCCTCAAGCGGCGAGCCGTCAAGCAGTCCGCGGTCCGCCGGGCGGCCCAGGGCGCCGCCGATGTTGCCCGCCACCGGTGCCGGATTTGCGGCAAAACCGACCAGACCAATCCCGAAATGGACTTCCGCTACTGTTCGCGCTGCGCGGGCGAGCAGTGCTATTGCCCCGAACACATCTTCAACCACGAACACGTGACGGGGGAAAATGAAGCGGGCAAAGAGGCCTAAGAGCCCCGTGACCCGCCGAGCCAGTCGAAGCGCCGGACCCCGTCTCCGCTCCGCTTCACCGAGGCCAGCGCCGCTTCAGGATTGGGACAAGGCCGCGAGCCGCCGCTTCCACTCTCTGCGCACCTTCGGCCAAATCTGGCGCTGGGCGCAGGAACTCTATGAGACGCACGGCCTCGCCTTCGGCCAGGTGGCGTCGACCGCGCATGACGAATCGCTTTATCTGCTGCTGCGCGTGCTGGACTGGCCGCTGGACAGCGGGCCGGAGGCGCTCAAGCGGGCGCTGACCGCCGCGCAGCGCGAGGTCGCGCGGGAAGCCATCCGCCGGCGCGTGATGGAGCGGGTGCCCGCCGCCTACATCACGCGCGAGGCGTGGCTGGGCGGACAGCGCTTTTTCGTCGACGAGCGGGTCATCATTCCGCGCAGCTATTTCGTGGAGCTGATCCCGACGCAGCTGGAGTCGTGGCTGCCGGCGGGCGTGGAAGTGAAGCATGCCGCGGATATCTGCACGGGCTCGGGCTGCCTGGCCATTCTGCTGGCCGGGCAATTTCCGCGCGCCAAGGTGGACGCGGTCGACCTTTCGCCCGACGCCCTGGCGGTCGCCGAAATCAATTGCCGCGCGCATCGGATGGCGCGGCGAATTTCCCTCCACCGCAGCGACGTCTTCGGCGGGGTGCCGCCGGTGAAGTACGACGTGATCGTGAGCAACCCGCCGTACGAACCCTCCGGGTTGGTCAATCGGCTGCCCGCGGAGTTTCAGGCGGAGCCTCGGCTGGCGCTCGACGGCGGCGCAGACGGGATGGACATCGTGCGCCGGTTGATCAAGCAGGCGAGGTCGCGGCTAAAGCCGCACGGGATTCTGGCAATCGAGGTCGGCGCGCTGCACGATGCCGTCAACCGGGAATTCGCGAAGCGGGAGCCGCATTGGCTGCACACCGCCGATGGGAGCGATTGCGTGGTGCTGTTTCAGGCGGCACGCCTGTAGCGGGTGGAGCGCATGGTCCCCATGCGCTTTGACGTCCGCCCGCGTTTGGCGTTGAAGCGCGCGGGGACCACGCGCTCCACGCCCTCAGCGTGAGCGGTTATTTGCGCGCCAAGTCGTAAAGCGCGTACCCCGCCAGCAGATTGGGCAGCGTCTTGAGCTCCGTCCGCCAATCTCCCGCCAGATGGGTGCGGCGCACCACCCGGATCGACTTGGCCCGGCAGAAATCCTGGAAGTCCGCGATCGTCACCGGATTCGCGGGGCGGCTCTCGAACCACTCCGTCGGGTAAACGACGTTCCGCACCTTGCGGCCGCGCCACAGCGCGTTGAATCGATTTTTCCAATACCCGTGGTTCACGAAGCCGACGGTCACCGCCTTGGCGACCCGCAGGGCTTCCAGGATGACTTCGGCCGGGTCGTTCAACTCGTGCACCGTCCGCGAACAGATGACCCGGTCAAAATGCTGCTCGGGAAACGCGCGCATGAAACTGGTCATGTCCCCTTGATAGGCCGAGAGCCCCCGCTGCACGCACGCGCTGATGCGCAGGAAATCCAAATCGACGCCGGTGCCGGTGACCTTCTTGGTCTGGACCAGATAGGCGAGCAGTTCGCCCTTGCCGCAGCCCAGGTCCAGCACGCGGGTCTCGGGAGCCACCCAGCTCCCGATGATCTGCATGTCGATCGAACGTTTCTCGATTTTTTCCATGATCAGATCGCGAAATCGAACACGACCGCCTCGCGCTCCAAAAAGCCGCGGACGAGCGAATAGAGCTCGTTGCTCTCGAGCAGGAACGAGTCGTGCCCCAGATCGGTGGCGAGTTCCGCGTAGCTGGCCCGCTTGCCCAGCCGCAGCAGCGCCAGCGCGATCGACCGATTCTGTTCTGGCGGGAACAGCCAGTCGCTCGCAAACCCGACGATGAGCGTTTCAGCCTGCACGGCGGCGAACGCCTGCTCGAGCGATCCCGAGGCGTTCGCCAGATCGAAATCATCGAGCGCGCCCGTGATATAAAGATAGGTATTGGCGTCGAAGCGGTTGATGAAACTCAGCCCTTGGTGGCGCAAGTAGCTCTCCACCTCGAATTGGGTGTCCGTGCCCGCCTGGGTCCGGCGCCGGCCAAACTTGCGGTCCATCGAGGCGTTGCTCAGGTAGGTGATGTGCGCCATCATGCGGGCGATCGACAGCCCGACGTGCGGACCGCCGTCGCGCGGATAGTCGCCGCCGAGCCACGCCGGGTCCTGCATGATGGCCTGGCGGCCGATCACATTGAAGGCGATCGCCTGCGCGCTTTCCCGCGCCGTCGTCGCCATCGCGAGCAGGCGGCGGACGAAGCCGGGATACTCAATCGCAAACTGCATCGCGATCATTCCGCCCATGGATCCGCCGATAACGGTGTGCACCTCGGCGACGCCCAGGTGATCCAACAGCTGCTTCTGCGTGCGGACCATGTCGGAAATCGTGACGAACGGAAATGCCATGCCATACGGCTTGCCAGTGGCCGGATGGTTGGACGACGGTCCGGTCGACCCCTGGCAGCCGCCCAGCACGTTGGCGCAGACCACGAAGAACCGGCGCGTGTCGACCGCCTTGCCTGGACCGATCAGGTTGTTCCACCAGCCCGGCTTGCGATCGGACGTGCTATGCCAGCCGGCGCAGTGATGGTCGCCGCTGAGGGCGTGGCAGATCACGATTGCGTTGTCACGCGTGGCGTTGAGCTGGCCATACGTCTCGTAGCGAAGCGTGAAGCTGGGAATCGTCTGCCCGTTGCGAAACGTGTACGCGCCGGGCGACACAAAATCCTTCGGGAGCACGATCCCCACGTCGTTCGGGGACGCGCTGGCGGGCGACGCATCCGGGCCCACCCCCGGCTCTTGGACGGCGCTGCTCACGCGTGGGCGGCCGCGTTCACGGCCTCGTCGAGTTCCTCGTTCGAAAAGACCTGCTGCACGTCGTCCAGCTCCTCCAGCGCGTCATGCAGCTTGATCAGCTGGCGCGCCGCATTCACATCGGCGACCGGCACCGTGCTGGTGGGCAGGTAGCCCATTTCCGCGTGCTCGGTCTTGATCTGCTTCACCTCCAGTGCCTGCGACACCTTGTCGAAGGCATGAACGTTGCAGCGAACCTCGAAGCCTTCCTCGGTCGTCACAACGTCGTCGGCCCCGGCCTCGATCGCCGCTTCCATCAGCGCCTCTTCGGTGGACTGGTCCTTGGCGATCAGGAATTGGCCGGCGTGCGTGAATTGAAACGCCACGGAATTCGAGCCGGCCAAATGGCCGCCGAACTTCGAGAAGATGCTGCGGACATCCTGCGCCGCGCGAGTTTTGTTGTCGGTCGTCACCTTGACGATCATGGCCACGCCGCCCGGACCGTAGCCCTCGTAGATCATTTCCTCAAACACGACGCCGGGCAGTTCGCCGGTGCCCTTCTTGATCGCCCGATCGACATTGTCCGAGGGCATGTTGGCGTCGCGCGCCTTGAGCAGCAGCGTGCGCAAACGGGCGTTGCCGTTGGGGTCACCGCCTCCGGACCGGGCTGCGACCGTGATGTCCCGCGATAGACGGCTGAAGACCTTGCCGCGACGGCTGTCCGTCACGGCCTTCAGACGCTTTACCTTGGACCATTTGTTATGGCCGGCCATCCGAGAGGATTCTATTTACGCCTGGGCGTGACGTTTTTCAACGCCTTGCCGCCGGCGCCCCGTCCGCCCGCGACGGCGGGAACCGGCGGCTGCGTGTCCTTCATCCGATTGATGACCAGCTGCTGTCCGATCGAGAACACCGTGTTCACAAGCGAATAGACCGACAGCGCGCAGGCATAGGTATAATAGAAAAAGAGCATCATGACCGGGGTCATCAGCATCATCGTCCGCTGCGAATTATCCACGGACGGCTGCGGCGTGACCCGCACGTTGATGAACGAGACGATGCCGAGGAGGATCGGAAACAGGTTGATGGCGAGACCGAACGCATGGCCGACGGTGTCGGGGCTCGACAGGTCGGTGGCCCACAGGAACGGCTGGAACCGCAGTTCCGCCGCGGAGCGCAGCATGTAGAAGAACGCCCAGAAGAACGGCAGCGTGATCAGCATGGGCAGGCAGCTGCCCGCCGGATTGATGCGATGGGTCTTGTACAGCTCGAGCATCGCCGCCTGCTGCTTCTGGGCGTTGTCCTTGTACTTCTCCTTGATCGCCTTCATCTCCGGCTGGACCTTCTGCATGCGTTTGGCCGAGCGGGACTGGGCGAGGGTGAAGGGGACGAATATGAACTTGAGCAGCAGCGTCGTCAGGACGATCGCCACGCCCCAATTCGAGACCAGGCTGTGCATCCAACCGAGGAGGGTCAGCAGCAGGGCGGAGCAGAAGCGGATGATCCACCAGCCGCTGAGCTCCACGCGGTCCTGGCTGAGCTTGAACACTTCGACGTTCCCGAGCCGGTGATATTCCTTGGGGCCCACATACAGCGAACCCCCGAGCGTGGCGGTGGCGTGCGGCGCGATCGGCGGGAGGTTGAAGACGGCGTCGGCGGTGACGCCATAGGCGTGGGGATCCTCGTCCGGCTGCTGGGTCAGCAGCTTGATGCGGCGGGTGACCAGGCCGGTGGCCGGAGTATCCGGCGTGAAGATACTAACGAAGAACTGATTCGACACCGCGGCCCACTGCAGCGGGCCCGGGGTCTGGACCTCCGGCACCGCGCCGTGCCCGGCGCCGAACATTCCGAAGATCGGACCGTGGGGTTCCAAATTGGGCCGGGTGGTCTTGGTGAGATTTCCGCCCGAATAGGAGTACGAGCTCAGCTCGATGCCGTTGTCGGCGGTATTCACCGGCGCGGCGGTGCCCAGTGCGACCGGGAGGGCCGGGAGCGTGACCGCCTGATCCGTCAGATTGCGGAAGGTGGTTTCGACGTGCAGCAGATACGGTTCGTTGTTGGGCGGTGCATCGGGAGACAGTTGGTAGCGGCGGGTGACCTCGATTTGCTTGTTCCACACCGTCCGGTAAATGGCTTCGCTGCCCGTGTTCGTGACCAGTTGATACGTTGCCTGCCGGTCCAATCCGGGCACATCCACAAAGGCCATCAAGGGGTCCTTGTGGAGACTGTTCATCACGAACGGCAGGGGGCTGTGCAGTTCCCGAGGATATTTGGCCAGGGCGACGTTTCGAATCGCTCCGCCGACGTCGGAGAGCGTGACGGTGATGTAAGCGTTTTCGAGATCGGTGGTCTTCGAGCTCGACGCTTCGATCGTCGCCGTGACGAAATTCGACGACGCGCCGCTGGGCGCCGGCAAAGCAGAGATCGGCGCGGCAGTGGGAGCCGAGGCCGCGGTCACCGCCGCCGCGTTGGCCGGCTGCGGCGCATGCTTGGCCGAATAAAACATCGCCGCCAGCGCCACGGCGGCGAAGAGCGTGCCCATCAGGAAATTTTTCTTGTCCACGGTAAAAGGTTTTCAGGGCACCGGATCGATGCCGCCAGGATTTAGAGGGTTACAGCGAAGAATTCGCTTTGCCGCGAGCGCGGACCCTGTCACCAAACCGTGCTGGGCCAGGGCTTCGATCGCATACTGCGAACAGGAGGGCGAAAATCGGCATCCGCAGGGCGATCCGCACAGGGCCGGCATGATCGGCGAAAGCGCGACTTGATACACGCGGATCAGTCCGATGGGAATCTGTTCGATCATGGGCGGACCCGGCCTTGAAGGTGCGAGCATGCCGCCACGAACCGTTGCTCTAACTCGCTGAAAGGCACGAACTTGATTGCAGTGCGGGCAATCAGCAAATGATCCCCCGCCGGGAGCTCCTTTTGGTGACGCCGGAACACTTCGCGCAGGTGCCGTTTGGCGCGATTGCGCTCTATGGCGTTTCCGATCGCTGCTTTTGAAGCCACCACCGCGACTCGCGCAAACGCAGAAGCGGCGTGCCCGCCGCTTCCCTCTTTAGGTATCAGTGACCAGCAGGTAAAAAATCGCCAATCCGACCGGCTCCCGCGTTCGCGAACAGCCCGAATGTCGGCCTGGCGACGCAGGTGCTGCTCCGGCCGGAACCGCACAATCACACGACAGTCAAGCGCTTGCGCCCTTTGGCCCGGCGGGCGGCAATGACCTTGCGTCCCCCTTTGGTGGCCATGCGAGCGCGATAGCCAATCTTGCGGGCACGTTTCTTGCGATGCGGACGGAAGGTCGGTTGCATGATTTTACCTCTTTAAGAGGTAACTGAAGTGCCTTAACGGCCCCGGGGTGTCAAGGCCGTGCATATAAGGGTAATGGTACAGTTTGGTCTAAGCCTCATCATCGGCCCGCATGTCGCGGGCAAATTTTGGCATGGGCAAGTCAAACAGCGTATCGGTTTCGCTCTGCTGAACAGTGTAGATTTTTAGCGGCAGGCAGCGAAAACCGAAGCGGCTTAAGACGATAACCGATCAATGGTGTTCCAGCCGTCGATGAAAAATGCGCCCTAGATGCGATTCTCGCCTTATCCGTAATCTTTATTTTTCAATACTTCGACTAGCGACCGGTAATTTCATGATTCCGGCCCGCGCCCCGTACAACGTCGGAATGGGGCTTTACTACGCCGCGGAGATTATCAGGTGTCGATCCGGCCAATACTTTCCGCTCGCCAATTTGAAATACTTCCAATCGCTGGCGGGGCACTCGTCGCACTTTGCCAGAGGCCAACTTCCGCTCCCCGGTTTGGAGCATCATTTGCGGCAAGCTCTGAAGAAGGGTAAACGCCGATCGGCGTCTCCTGCGTTTGTCCAGCCTGCGAGTACGAAAGGAGCCAATCTTTCCCTCTTGGAGCGATCAGCAAACAAACCTTCCCGAAGCGGTAAGTCCAAACGTCCATCTAAGCGGCTTTTGCCGCTTTAGAGTCTAGAAGCCCAATCAATTCAGCCAAGCTCCAAACGTGGTCGGAAATCCCGGCCTCCATCGCTGGGGTTACACGAAGGGTCTGATGAACCCGGCAGAAGTTGTAGTTCATAAAGTGCAGCGCAACAGCATGTTCATGATTTTCAACTTTCTTAGAAAAGCCGTTAGTCAAGCGGGTAAATCGGCGCATAGACATGCGCATTGTGAGGTTCTGGCGCTCGACATAGCTGGTCGAGACGTGAACGTGATCAGGCGCACCGGAAATCACCGCACGCTTTGTGCCCATGCATTGCGCTGGGCTATATCTTGCTTCGTTTGCTTGTAAAGGGCCGGCCGGGGACCTCGTAGTCGGCGGAGCGAAAACCCGCTAAGCTGCGGGGATGGAAGCGATCGCAGCGGAGGTGGTGGACATGGGGGCGAAGCGGGATGCGCGGGGCCGACGGCTGGCCGTGCGCCGGGAGC